>NZ_FODL01000009.1:77198-252292 GCF_900110355.1 Pseudomonas sp. NFACC39-1
CGCTATCGCGAGCAAGCTCAGCTCCCACAGGGATTTGTGCTTGGACACAGGATTTGTGAATACCCGAAAACCTCTGTGGGAGCGAGCCTGCTCGCGATTGCGCCAGTGCATTCAACACATGACTACCGGTTGGGCTGGCATCCCCTCCCGTGCGCCTTATAATGCCCGCCTTTGCGTACTTCAGCAGGCTGTAATTCCTTGGCAAACATAGACAACCCGGCCGCCGAAATGGCGGCCGACGGCTTTTTCCGGATCGCCCTGGGCGTTGAATACAAGGGCTCGCGCTATCGTGGCTGGCAGCGCCAGGCCTCCGGGGTGGCGACGGTGCAGGAAACCCTCGAAAACGCGCTGTCCAAAGTCGCTGATTCGCCCGTGTCGCTGCATTGCGCCGGCCGTACCGATGCCGGCGTGCACGCCTGCGGCCAGGTGGTGCATTTCGACACCCAGGTCGAGCGTTCGATGAAGGCCTGGGTCATGGGGGCCAACATCAACTTGCCTCACGACGTCAGTGTCAGTTGGGCCAAGGCAATGCCGGCGCATTTTCATGCGCGCTTCAAGGCCATCGCCCGGCGTTATCGCTATGTGATCTACAACGACCAGATCCGCCCCGCACATCTGAACGAAGAAATCACTTGGAACCACCGTCCGCTGGACGTCGAGCGCATGGCTGAAGCCGCGCAGTACCTGGTCGGTGTTCATGATTTCAGCGCCTTTCGCGCCGGCCAGTGCCAGGCCAAGTCGCCGATCAAGGAGCTGCATCACCTGCGGGTGACCCGCCACGGCAAAATGATCGTGCTCGATATCCGCGCCAGCGCCTTCCTGCATCACATGGTGCGCAACATCGCGGGCGTACTGATGACCATCGGTGCCGGTGAGCGGCCGGTGGAGTGGATCAAGGAAGTGCTCGAAAGCCGCATCCGGCGTTCCGGTGGGGTGACCGCGCACCCGTTTGGCCTGTACCTGGTGCAGGTCGAATACCACGATGAATTCGAGCTGCCGCAGCGTTACATCGGGCCACATTTCCTCACGGGCTTCTCGGAACTCGACGGCTGACGCCCTGCGCAGCATTTGCTACCATCCGGGACTTTCACGGATTTGCCTGAGGTTTTGACGACATGCCGGCCGTTCGCAGCAAGATTTGCGGGATCACCCGCGTCGAGGACGCGCTGGCGGCGGTGGAGGCGGGTGCCGATGCCATCGGGCTGGTGTTTTATGCCAAGAGCCCGCGCGCGGTGACGGTGCAGCAGGCGAGGGCGATCATCCGGGCCTTGCCGCCGTTCGTGACCCCCGTCGGCCTGTTCGTCAACGCCAGTCGTTGTGAGCTGGGCGAGATACTCGATGCGGTGCCGTTGGCCCTGTTGCAGTTTCACGGAGATGAGGCTCCGGCCGATTGCGAGGGCTGGCATCGTCCGTACATCAAGGCGTTGCGGGTCAAGGCCGGTGATGACATTGCGGCCAGTTGCGATGCCTTTGCCGGTGCCAGTGGCATACTGCTGGACACCTATGTGGAAGGCGTTCCCGGTGGGACCGGTGAAGCATTCGATTGGTCGCTGGTGCCCCAGGGCCTGAGCAAACCGATTATTCTCGCCGGTGGGCTGACGGCGCAAAACGTGGCCGAAGCCATCCGTCAGGTTCGCCCTTACGCGGTAGATGTCAGCGGTGGGGTAGAGCAAAGCAAGGGCATCAAGGATCCGGCCCGGATTCGTGCGTTCATGGCCGCTGTACGCAGCAGCCAGTAGTCAATGTGACGGCTGGCAGACTGCCGCCGTCCATACCAGCACTGTACAAAGCAGGCAGGCACCGCCTCCGGGTGGGCCGATAGCGTAGTGGCCACCGCAGTATCGCGGTGGCCGGGATGGCTGAGGAAGTTGGGCTGCACGCAGGTCATGTTTCGCGCTGATCGTGGTGGTCCCTCGAACCTCGCCGCACAATGAATTTAGCTCAAGGGCATACGCGGGACCGCGAACCAGAGTGTTCGGGTCACCGGTACTGGAGAAAGAAAGCATGAGCAACTGGTTGGTAGACAAACTGATCCCTTCGATCATGCGTTCCGAGGTGAAAAAAAGCTCGGTGCCTGAAGGTCTGTGGCACAAATGTCCATCCTGCGAAGCGGTGCTGTACCGTCCTGAGCTGGAAAAGACCCTGGACGTTTGCCCCAAGTGCAACCACCACATGCGCATCGGCGCGCGTGCCCGTATCGACATCTTCCTGGACGCCGAAGGCCGTATTGAGCTGGGTGCCGACCTGGAGCCGGTGGACCGCCTGAAATTCCGCGACGGCAAGAAGTACAAGGATCGCCTGACCGCGGCCCAGAAGCAGACCGGCGAAAAAGACGCCCTGGTGTCCATGAGCGGCACCCTGCTGGGCATGCCAGTGGTGGTTTCGGCGTTCGAATTCTCCTTCATGGGCGGTTCCATGGGAGCCATCGTCGGTGAGCGCTTCGTGCGTGCCGCCAACCATGCCCTGGAAAACCGTTGCCCGATGATCTGCTTTGCCGCTTCCGGCGGTGCACGTATGCAGGAAGCGCTGATCTCCCTGATGCAAATGGCCAAGACCTCCGCGGTGCTGGCGCGTCTGCGTGAAGAAGGCATTCCGTTCATCTCGGTGCTGACCGATCCGGTCTACGGCGGCGTTTCCGCCAGTCTGGCGATGCTGGGCGATGTAATTGTTGGCGAGCCGAAGGCGCTGATCGGTTTTGCCGGCCCGCGCGTTATCGAGCAGACCGTGCGCGAAAAACTGCCGGAAGGTTTCCAGCGCAGTGAGTTCCTGCTGGAGCACGGCGCCATCGACATGATCATCCACCGCCAGGAATTGCGTCCGCGTCTGGGCAACCTGCTGGCGCAACTGATGGGCCTGCCGACGCCGAAATTCGTCGCCGCCCCCATCGAGCCGATCGTGGTTCCGCCGGTGCCAGCGAACATATGACCCAACGTACCCTGGGCGATTGGCTTGCCTACCTTGAGCAGTTGCATCCGTCAGCCATCGACATGGGGCTGGAGCGCTCGCAAGCGGTAATGTCCCGCATGGGACTGGCCAAACCGGCGCCCCGGGTCATCACCGTTACCGGCACCAATGGCAAGGGGTCGACCTGCGCCTTCGTGGCCTCGCTGTTACGGGCCCAGGGGTTGAACGTTGGCGTCTACAGTTCGCCGCACCTGTTGCGTTACAACGAGCGGGTGCAGGTCAACGGCGTCGAAGCCTCTGACGCCGAGCTGTGCGAAGCCTTCGCTGCGGTGGAAGCCGGGCGGGGCGAGATTTCCCTGACCTATTTCGAGATGGGCACGCTGGCGGCGTTCTGGCTGTTCGCGCGTGCCGGTCTTGATGCCGTGGTGCTTGAAGTCGGCCTGGGTGGCCGGCTCGACGCTGTCAACCTGGTGGATGCGGACGTTGCGCTGGTCACCAGCATCGGTGTGGACCATACCGATTATCTGGGTGACACCCGTGAGTCCGTCGCCTTCGAGAAGGCCGGCATCTTCCGTCCGGGCGCGCCTGCGCTCTGTGGTGACCTCAATCCCCCTCAGCCGTTGCTGGACAAAGTCCGTGAGTTGGGCTGCCCGTTCTTTTTGCGCGGGCGGGATTTTGACCTGGCAATGACTGAGCAGCATTGGCAATGGCGGGGCAGTGACGCCCGGGGCAATCCGGTGGAGTTGCGCGATTTGCCGCTGCTGGAGCTGCCGATGGAGAACGCCGCGCTGGCGCTCCAGGCTTACCGGTTACTGGACTTGCCATGGCATGCCGGACAAATTATCGAAGCGCTGCAAGCGACTCGCGTCGTCGGTCGTCTTGATCGCCGCCAGTTCGATTGGCACGGCAAGCGCCTGAATCTGCTGCTTGATGTCGGCCACAATCCTCATGCGGCGCAGTATCTGGCCGAGCGCCTGGCGCGGCGGCCGGTAGCCGGGCGCCGCCTGGCGGTGTTTGGGCTGCTCGGCGACAAGGATCTGGATGGCGTTGTCGATGCGTTGGGTGCTAGTGTCCAGCATTGGGCGGTAGCACCGCTGGATTCACCGCGCTCGCGCCCGGCTGCCGAGCTACAGGAAGCCTTGCAGCGTCGTGGGGCTTGCGTAGAGACTTATGACAGCGTGGCCGCGGCTCTGGAAGGGCAGTGCGCCCTGGCGACGGTCGACGATGAGATCCTGCTGTTCGGATCATTTTTTTGTGTTGCCGAGGCCCTTCAATGGCTGGCCCGGCGCTCCACGGAGGAAGCTGCAGATGGCATTGCTGGATAAGGCGTACAAGCAGCGTATGGTGGGGGCCCTGGTATTGGTGGCCTTGGCGGTGATCTTCCTGCCGATGCTGTTTTCTCGTCAGGATGAGCAGCGCCAGGTTACGGTCGACGCTCCGGCTGCCCCTCAGGCGCCGTCTATTGCGCCCGTGCAGGTCGAGCCGGTGGTGGTGCCTGAACCTGAAGCGCTACCCCAGGAACCCGTTCCGAGCGACGAGGAGCTGGCCGAGCAACCTGCGCCTTCCCTGCCGATCGAGCCTGCGCCGGCGGCTCCCGCCACGCCAGCACCGGCTCCGAGCAAGCCGGCAGTCGCTCCAACCCCGACAGCACCGGTGGCCAAGCCGGCGCCGACCCAGCCGATTACCGCAGCCCCGGCCAAGCCGGATACCACGCAA
Organism: Pseudomonas sp. NFACC39-1; assembly: GCF_900110355.1. Taxonomy (NCBI): domain Bacteria; kingdom Pseudomonadati; phylum Pseudomonadota; class Gammaproteobacteria; order Pseudomonadales; family Pseudomonadaceae; genus Pseudomonas; species Pseudomonas sp. NFACC39-1. The sequence goes on from NZ_FODL01000009.1 coordinate 81,819, forward strand.
AGCCGCGTGGACGCCAACGGTCTGTCGGTCAGTTGGTCCGTTCAGTTGGCCAGCCTGAGCAATCGTGAGAGTGCTGAAAAGCTGCAGAAAACCCTGCGCAGCCAGGGTTACAACGCTTATATCCGCACCGCCGATGGCAAGAATCGCGTATTTGTGGGACCGCTGATCGAGCGTGCCGAGGCCGACCGGCTGCGGGACCTGCTCAGTCGGCAGCAGAACCTCAAGGGGTTTGTCGTGCGTTTTCAGCCTGAGCGCGGCTAACAGCGATTTGCCTGATTTGAATCACACTGACAATCGCAGCTTACCGACAGCTCTGGCCTCTGCTAAAATGCGCCGCCTTATCCGTCTGTAGGCTGCACCGTGCCATTTACCTGGGTTGACTGGGCGATCGTTGCAATCGTCGCCATCTCCGCATTGATCAGTCTGAGCCGCGGCTTCGTCAAGGAAGCCCTCTCGCTGCTGACCTGGATCATCGCGGGGGTCGTAGCCTGGATGTTTGGTGGTTCGTTGTCCCAGTACCTCGCCGGATACATTGAAACCCCGTCGGCCCGCGTGATCGCGGGCTGTGCCATCTTGTTTATCGCCACCTTGCTGGTCGGCGCAATGATCAACTACCTGATCGGCGAACTGATTCGCGTCACCGGGCTTTCCGGGACAGACCGGTTCCTGGGCATGGCCTTCGGCGCGGCGCGTGGCGCGTTGCTGGTGGTCGTGGCCGTCGGGCTATTGAGCCTGGGGCCGGTACAGCAGGATACGTGGTGGCAGGAGTCCCGGCTCGTGCCACAATTTCTATTGGTCGCAGACTGGTCCAAGAACCTGATCCTGGGTTGGAGCAGTCAGTGGCTTGCCAGCGGTATCAGCGTACCCGCTGAAATACCGTTCAAGGAACAACTCTTGCCGATGGCCAAAACGCCGCAGTGAGTGTTGTTCAGTTCAGATCCATTAAGTAGGGGTTGTGTCGCATGTGTGGCATCGTCGGTATCGTCGGTAAGTCGAACGTCAATCAGGCGCTGTATGACGCGCTAACCGTGCTCCAGCACCGCGGCCAGGACGCTGCCGGTATCGTGACCAGCCATGACGGCCGGTTATTCCTGCGCAAGGACAACGGGCTGGTGCGTGACGTGTTTCATCAGCGTCACATGCAGCGCCTGGTCGGCCACATGGGCATTGGCCATGTGCGCTACCCAACAGCGGGCAGCTCTACCTCGGCCGAAGCCCAGCCGTTCTACGTCAACTCGCCGTATGGCATCACGTTGGCGCACAACGGCAACCTGACCAACGTCGAGCAGTTGGCCAAGGAGATCTACGAATCGGACCTGCGCCACGTCAATACCAACTCCGACTCGGAAGTGATGCTCAACGTCTTCGCCCATGAGCTGGCCCAGCGCGGCAAGCTGCAGCCGACCGAAGAAGACGTGTTCGCCGCCGTGACTGACGTGCATAACCGTTGCGTCGGAGGCTACTCGGTCGTGGCGATGATCACCGGCTACGGCATCGTCGGTTTCCGCGATCCCCATGGCATTCGTCCGATCGTGTTCGGCCAGCGTCACACCGACGAAGGCGTCGAGTACATGATCGCCTCCGAAAGCGTGTCCCTGGACGTGCTGGGTTTCACCCTGATTCGCGACCTGGCCCCGGGCGAAGCGGTCTACATCACCGAAGACGGCAAGTTGTTCACCCGCCAGTGTGCGACCAATCCGAGCCTGACCCCGTGCATCTTCGAGCACGTTTACCTGGCGCGCCCGGACTCGATCATCGACGGTATCTCGGTCTATAAGGCGCGCCTGCGCATGGGCGAGAAACTGGCCGACAAGATCTTGCGCGAGCGGCCGGACCACGACATCGACGTGGTCATCCCGATCCCGGACACCAGCCGCACCGCGGCCCTGGAGCTGGCGAATCACCTGGGTGTCAAGTTCCGCGAAGGCTTCGTGAAGAACCGTTACATTGGCCGTACTTTCATCATGCCCGGCCAGGCCGCGCGGAAAAAATCCGTACGCCAGAAGCTCAACGCCATCGAACTGGAATTTCGCGGCAAGAACGTGATGCTGGTGGACGACTCCATCGTGCGCGGAACCACGTGCAAGCAGATCATCCAGATGGCCCGTGAAGCCGGTGCCAAGAACGTGTACTTCTGCTCGGCGGCGCCGGCCGTGCGTTATCCGAACGTCTACGGCATCGACATGCCGAGCGCTCACGAGCTGATCGCCCACAATCGCACTACCCAGGAAGTGGCCGACCTGATCGGCGCCGACTGGCTGATCTATCAGGACCTGCCAGACCTGATAGAAGCGGTGGGTGGTGGCAAGATCAAGATCGAGCAATTCGACTGCGCGGTGTTTGACGGCAAGTACGTCACCGGCGACGTCGATGAGGCCTACCTGAACAAGATCGAGAACGCTCGTAACGATGCGTCCAAGGCCAAGACCCAGGCGGTCAGCGCGATCATCGATCTGTACAACAACTGAGTGACAAGCCGGCCCTGAGGGGCCGGTTTGCGTTTAATGACTACAGGAGCGACAGCATGAGTCAGGATTGGGATGCCGGTCGGCTGGACAGCGACCTTGAGGGTGTAGCGTTCGATACCCTGGCGGTCCGCGCCGGTCAGCACCGCACGCCGGAAGCCGAGCATGGCGATCCGATGTTCTTCACGTCCAGCTACGTGTTCCGTACCGCTGCCGATGCGGCGGCACGGTTTGCCGGCGAAGTGCCAGGCAACGTCTACTCGCGCTACACCAACCCCACCGTGCGGGCTTTCGAAGAGCGCATCGCCGCGCTGGAAGGTGCCGAGCAGGCCGTGGCCACCGCCACTGGCATGGCGGCGATCATGGCCGTGGTCATGAGCTTTTGCAGTGCTGGCGACCACGTGCTGGTGTCGCGCAGTGTCTTCGGCTCGACCATCAGCCTGTTCGAAAAGTACTTCAAGCGTTTCGGCGTGGAAGTCGATTACGTGCCCCTGGCGGACTTATCCGGTTGGGATGCGGCAATCAAGGCCAACACCAAGCTGCTGTTTGTCGAGTCGCCGTCCAATCCCCTGGCCGAGCTGGTGGATATCGCCGCGCTGGCGGAAATCGCCCACGCCAAGGGCGCCATGCTGGTGGTCGATAACTGCTTCTGCACGCCGGCGTTGCAACAGCCGCTGAAGCTGGGGGCCGACGTGGTGGTGCATTCGGCGACCAAGTTCATCGACGGCCAGGGTCGTTGCATGGGCGGCGTGGTGGCTGGTCGTGGCGAGCAGATGAAAGAAGTGGTGGGCTTCCTGCGCACCGCCGGGCCGACCTTGAGTCCGTTCAACGCCTGGATCTTCCTCAAGGGACTGGAAACCCTCGGCCTGCGTATGAAAGCCCATTGCGCCAACGCCCAATTGCTGGCTGAGTGGCTGGAGCAGCAGGACGGCATCGAGAAAGTGCACTACGCCGGCCTCAAGAGCCATCCGCAACATGACCTGGCTGCGCGTCAGCAGCGCGGTTTCGGTGCAGTGGTGAGCTTCGAGGTCAAGGGTGGCAAGGAGGGCGCCTGGCGCTTCATCGACGCCACCCGGTTGATTTCCATCACCGCCAACCTGGGTGACAGCAAAACCACCATCACTCACCCGAGCACCACCTCCCACGGCCGCCTTTCGCCGCAGGAGCGTGAAGCTGCGGGCATCCGCGACAGCCTGATCCGCGTCGCGGTTGGTCTGGAGGACGTGGCTGACCTGCAAGCCGATCTGGCCCGTGGGTTGGCGGCCTTGTGATTGAGCTGGCAACGCCGCACGGCGGCACCCATGGCCGGGTAGCGCTGGTGACAGGCGCCGCGCGCGGCATCGGCCTGGGGATTGCCACTTGGCTGATCTGTGAAGGCTGGCAGGTGGTGCTGACTGACCTGGATCGTGAGCGCGGCTCCAAGGTCGCCAAGACGCTGGGGGAGAACGCCTGGTTCATCACCATGGACGTGGCGGACGAGACGCAAGTCGCCACGGGAATCGCCGAGGTGTTGGGTCAGTTTGGGCGGCTTGATGCGCTGGTGTGCAACGCGGCCATCGCCGATCCCCATAACATCACCCTGGAAAGCCTGGATCTGGCCTATTGGAATCGGGTCCTGGCGGTGAACCTGGGTGGTCCCATGCTGCTGGCCAAGCATTGTGCGCCTTACCTGCGCGCTCACAATGGCGCCATCGTCAACCTGGCCTCGACCCGTGCCGCACAATCAGAACCCGACACCGAAGCCTATGCGGCGAGCAAGGGCGGCTTGCTCGCCCTGACCCATGCCTTGGCGATCAGTCTTGGCCCGGAAATCCGGGTCAACGCTGTCAGCCCCGGCTGGATCGACGCACGGGACCCGTCCCAGCGTCGCGCGCAGCCGCTCACCGATGCCGACCATGCCCAGCATCCGGCGGGCAGGGTCGGCACGGTGGAGGACGTCGCGGCCATGGTGGCGTGGCTGTTGTCGCGCAACGCCGGGTTTGTCACGGGCCAGGAGTTCGTGGTGGATGGCGGCATGACCAAGAAAATGATTTATGAATGAGGAGCAGCTGCAAGGGGCGAGCGACAAGCTTCAAGCGATTATGCGGTGTTGGCGCTTTTAACTTGCAGCTTGAAGCTTGCCGCACAAAGCTGTTTTTGAAAAAAACTCAACCCTGCTATTGACTTAGCTTCGGTACCTGCGTAAATTTCGCGGCCTCAACGAAGCAAAGGGTGATTAGCTCAGCTGGGAGAGCGTCTGCCTTACAAGCAGAATGTCGGCGGTTCGATCCCGTCATCACCCACCATGTTTTACGAGAGTTTTGCGAAAGCAAGACGGAAGCTGTCAAAAGCCTCCACCGACGCGCAGCGGTAGTTCAGTCGGTTAGAATACCGGCCTGTCACGCCGGGGGTCGCGGGTTCGAGTCCCGTCCGCTGCGCCATATTTTCCGAAGCAGGTTTACCTGGTTCGAGATTCAAGCCCCAGGGTTTGGGTCAGACGAGTTAACCGCACCCAAGTCCACAGCGACACGCAGCGGTAGTTCAGTCGGTTAGAATACCGGCCTGTCACGCCGGGGGTCGCGGGTTCGAGTCCCGTCCGCTGCGCCATATCTGCTTCGAGGCCCACTGAACGCCTTGAAGCTAAGAAGAAGGTTGAAAAGCCAGCTTCTAGTCGATAGCAAAAACCCTGGTCGAAAGACCGGGGTTTTTTGTTTTTGGATAACGATAGTGGAACAGGCCCGTGGCGAGAGAGCTTGCTGTGGCGAGGGGATTTATCCCCGCAGGGCTGCGAAGCAGCCCTTATTGTTGGCGGCTTCAGAACCCCAATTTATCCCGCAACCCGTAATACCAAGCCCCCATCGCCGCAAACGGCGTGCGCAATAACTGACCGCCGGGGAAAGGGTAGTGCGGCAGGTCCGCAAACGCATCAAAACGCTCGGCCTGGCCACGCAGCGCCTCCGCCAGGACCTTGCCCGCCAGGTGCGTATACGTCACGCCATGGCCGCTGCAGCCCTGGGAATAATAGATGTTGTCTCCCAGGCGTCCGACCTGCGGAAGCCGCGATAACGTCAGCAGGAAATTTCCGGTCCAGGCGTAATCAATCTTCACGTCCTTGAGCTGCGGGAATGCCTTGAGCATCTTCGGACGAATGATCGCTTCAATATTCGCCGGATCCCTCGCGCCATACACCACGCCGCCACCGAAGATCAGACGCTTGTCGCCCGTCAGCCGGTAGTAATCGAGCAGGTAGTTGCAGTCTTCGACGCAATAGTCCTGAGGCAGCAGGCTGTGTGCCAGCTCATCGCCCAACGGTTCCGTAGCAATCACCTGCGTGCCGCAAGGCATGGACTTGGCCGCCAGCTCCGGCACCAGATTGCCCAGGTAAGCATTGCCCGCCACGATGATGAACTTGGCCCTGACCTTGCCCTGCGGTGTATGCACCACCGGGCTGGCGCCACGCTCGATGCGCACCGCTGGCGATTGTTCATAAATCACCCCGCCCAGGGACTCCACCGCCGCCGCTTCGCCCAAGGCCAGGTTCAGCGGATGAATATGCCCACCGCTCATATCCAGCATCCCGCCTACATACTCCTCGCAGGCCACCACCTCGCGAATACGCCGCTGATCGAGCAACTCAAGCTGGGTATGACCGAAACGCTCCCACAAACGCTTCTGCGACTCCAGGTGGCCCATTTGCTTGGCGGTAAGGGCAGCGAACACTCCGCCATCCTTCAAATCACACTGAATCTGATACTTCGCCACCCGCTCGCGAATGATCCGACCACCCTCGAACGCCATATTGCCCAGCAACTGCGCCTGCTGAGGCCCGACACTGCGCTCGATCACATCGATGTCGCGGCTGTAACTGTTAACGATCTGCCCACCGTTGCGACCCGAAGCCCCAAAGCCGACCTTTGCCGCCTCAAGCACCGTGACCTTGAAGCCGTTCTCCAGCAGAAACAGCGCAGAGGACAGGCCGGTGTAACCAGCGCCGATCACGCAAACATCCGTTTCGACATCATCCTGCAGGGCAGGGCGAGCTGGAACCGGATTGGCCGACGCGGCGTAATAAGACTCTGGATACGGTGTGTTCGCCATTCTGCAACCTCTGTTTTATATTTTTTACGAATGCGCCGATCCTACCCGAGATAAAAATCAGCCGCCAGCCACCGCCGAATCTTCGTCGCTTTGATGAAATTAAATATTTTGCATATTCATAGGGTTAGGTGAAAAAAAGGTATTGACACCCCTTTGGAATTCCGTAGAATGCCGCCTCACAGCAGGCACGTAGCTCAGTTGGTTAGAGCACCACCTTGACATGGTGGGGGTCGTTGGTTCGAGTCCAATCGCGCCTACCAAACAAAATCCGCTCTGCTGGGCGGTCTAGAAGGGTCAACCGAAAGGTTGGCCCTTTTTTGCGTCTGGGGTTTTCTGTAGAACGTTCACAAAATTTCGGGTCCGTTCACACTGGGCAATGTGAACGCTGTGAGCATTATTTCTTGGGTGAAATCTTTACCTATACCTGACTCGAGCGAGTGCTCTGGAGATCATGCCTGTATATTCATACAGTCCTTGGTGTGGGCGTGACGATGTTGTGTCTGGGAGCAGGGATGGGGGGCAAAGTACTCCCGTGCTTTCATAAGTACTTAATGGCACATAGGCATATTTGATTGCCAGCCGACTTTGCTAGGGGTATAAAGAATTCGCTGGGCGTACCGTCCAGGTGCTCTTTAAACATGGTGAAATTCTCTGGGCTTGCAGTTGGTGGTCGGGTAACTGACCGGCTTTGGTGTTCTTCAAAGCTACCTCTCCGCAACGACTCAGTCCCCTAGGTCATCCTGTGTGTGTGTCCTATGCTTGATCCGCGCGTAATCGAGACGTTCCGCGTTAGCGCTCGCCTTATGCGCTGGCGAAGTGTTCCTCGTTTGCGTAAAGCTTTACGGTTAGCGCTATTGGCATGTGTTGACGGATGAATTCCTCGGTGACGAAGTTTACGGCGGCGACGGCTTATCGATATTGATAAATCAATATCAATAAGCAGAACTGTGGTTTGTAGTGGTGTCTTGGAAGTTCCATTCGGCCCGGAATGCTTTGGCGGCGGCAATTTCGCCGACGAAGGAGCTACAACCATGCGTAAAAAGAATACGATCGATTCTCGGACTATTCTGAAAAAGCACGATATCCAAGACACCCGCGTTACAGTTGAAAGTGAGCGTTCTCATAGAGACAAAGGTAGAAGCAGTCGGTTGACACGAATCCGCTATGCGGTCGAGGGGCTTCTGATTCGCCAAGCTCTTTTGGAAATTTGGGAGCGTAAGCAGGAATACTGGGATGGAGCCTGCGAAGTCGTAGGCAAACTCCTTGAGGTTGTTTTCTCATGACGCAACAAACCACATCATTCGAATTCTGAAAGGCCGATCTGGGTATCGGCCTTTCTTCGTTTTAGGGATCGGAATATGGACGCTCCTACATACCCTTTCAAGCCTATTCACAGTATCCAGGCATTAGCCTTGGCGCTTGACGAAAGCGAGCGTCTGCTAGAGCGCCTTGCGATCCGTGCTGACCGAATGTACCGCCACGTGCCTCAAGAAAAAAAAGGTAAGAGGCGGGATACTTATGATGCTCACGAGCCACTCAAGAGGGTTCAGCGAAAGCTCGTTGACCGGGTGTTATCCAAAGCTATTTTCCCCGCGTATCTTCACGGAGGCATAAGGGACCGTAAGTCCCCACGGAGCATTCATAGCAATGCGTCTGTGCATGCGGGGGCAAGGTACGTAATCCTTCAAGATATTCGTAATTTCTACCCGTCCATATTGAAGAGTCAAGTGGACGACTTATTTCGCGGGTTGTTCGGCTTTGGAGCGAGTGTGTCGGCCTTGCTGTCTTTAATTTGTACCCGCGACGGGTGTGCGCCACAAGGGGCTAGTACGAGTGGCTACATCGCCAACCTGATTTTCTGGAATGTTGAACCGAAGATAGTGCAGGACTTCTTGGCCCAAGGCTTCCAGTATTCTCGATTCGCTGACGATATCACTATCTCCTGTAGTCGCGAGCCTACGTCGGAGGAGCTTTCCGGCATAGTTTCGACTGTCACCGGGATGTTGGCTGCTAAAGGTTGTCATCAGAAGCGCACAAAACTCCATATGCGCGTCCGTGGCCAGGGCATCAAAGGTGATGACGCTACCTTCACGCCGCTTACGGTTACAGGATTGAGTGTCTTCAATGGCGCTCCAAGTCTAACCAAGCTGGAGCGAAAGCGTATACGGTCAGCAGTCAAGGAGTTAGAGGTAATGAGCGAGTCGACGCCAGGCTGGGCTGTCCTCGAGCCGAAATATCATCGTGCGATGGGGCGGGTAGGGAGACTTCTGGCGTGCGGTCATCCAGACGGTGAGGCATTAAAGGCGCGCTTGAATGTGGTTAAGCGGTCGTGCCAGATCCCGTTGCTCGAACGGTATCAGCAAGCAATCTCCGAATGTTTGGCCGAAGCGGTTGAAGTGGATGTTGGCTAGAAATAAATCTGTCTCCTTTTCCCGGTCCCCTTTTCCACTGTGAAGCCAAAACTTCGGGTCGGTTTCATGCAGATGCTTGATGTCTTCCGTCCTGATGCTGGCGGTCATGACGTTTGCTACTACTCAATGTTCGCTTAGCAGTCTCGACTATGCTGGAGGCGTGGTTAAGATGTGTGTTAATGGGAGCTAAAGGAACCTTGCGTCGCTTAAGATATTCTCCGAACAATTCGCAATTGGCTCTAGGAGGAACGGGTATGGGCGAGTCTGATGACCTGTGCGACGAAGCAGTGGATGCTCGATGGGCGCGAGAGAACGTACTGGCACACCATTTGAAGCCGCTTCTAGAGCTCTACGACCTGAAATGGCGTGGCCATGGACACGTTTATGTCGATCATCAAGAGCACAACATTCTCGCCGCGAGCATGGTTTTGGCTGAGCTGGGTATCATTCTTGGGGTGCCTTCTGCAGTGGTTCGGGCTAGGCTCATCGAATTGGGGTGGTTAAGAGACGTTCGCGATACTCAGCCCAGCCCGAACGAGGTCAAGCGTGCAGAGCTATTGCACAGATTTTCAAGCGGCCGAGAGGTCGATTACTCTGAATGCGACGAAGAATTTGATGAGGGCTAGTCCTACAATGCGACCCGCCTTGGTAATGAGGTTGTATGCAACCGGAACACTTTGATCTATCCACGCCTCTTTTCCTTCCCATCACAGAAGAAACCTGCACAGGTTTGCTCGAAGGCTCCCAAGAGGCTCTCGACATGCTGACAGATCCGGAGCTGGCCGCAATGCTGGTCATCCAAAACCTTGCACAGGTCACGGAAAAGGATCTTGTCCCGACAGCTGTCGAGCGAATTCTTGTCAAACTGTTGGATTGGGCGGTGGACGCACCTAGCCTGACAACATCAAAGTTGCTGCCAGAGGCAAAACGCTTGTTCGACCGCAGCAAACTCTATTTTGGCATCGAAACAATCAAGAAATCTAAGCTACGCTTCCTGCTCGCCGATGAAGTCACTGCTCAGAAATACCTATTGCCCAGCGGCAGGTGGGACGTCGAATATAAGTATCGTCATGTCCGCCATCATCATCCCTTCCATAGGCAGATGGTTACTATCGGTCACGATGAGCGCTGGTTGAGCGGTGCGCAGGATCATCTTGTTAGGACTTTTAGAGCCAATCTGGACGAGCACTTGCACGTGCAAGGCTACGCGGGAATTGGTAAAAGCCACCTGATGGGGGCGTTGGTCGAATGCTTGCAGCCGAAGACGACACTAGTACTGGCGCACACTGAGGAAAAGCTTGCAACCCTGCGCAAGCGAATGAAAAACAGCAGCCGTGAATTGACCTGCAGCACTTTTCGCAAGTTCGCATTGGTACTGCTTCACCGCCGAATCGTTCGTCCTGTAAATGCAGGAGTAGGGCCAAGCAAGCAAATGCTCGCCCAACAGCTGAACATCGTCGGGTTGGGATCGTACGATACACTGGCGACGATGGATATCTGCTTGAGAATGTTGGAGCTCTATTGCCGGTCGCGGGACTACACCTTGTCGGCTAAACACATGCCTGAGCTACACAAGTTCCTATCCAAAACCGATTCCATGGTGCTGCTGGAGTATTCGAGCCGGCTGTGGACTTACATTCAAGCAAATCCGGAATGGGGACGCCGCACTGGCTTCGAAGTGTTAATGATGATCAAGTGCGCCAGTCTGGAAGGTTGCGTGGTGTCGCCTCGCTATTCGCATGTGCTTATCGACGAAAGCCAAGATGTTCCAGCCTCGTTGCTTCAGATTCTAGAACGCGGACGTCAGGTGCTGGTTACCTTGGGGGACGAGTACCAGCATGCAGGAAGCGACGTCGTCGCCCGTAGGCAATCGGTTCGACAGAGCACCATCGGCTTCTCGGTGCGCTCTGGGCGTAACATCGAGCATCTGGTCAATCCGTTAATTTCCCGGCACTCAAGAAAGACCAAGGAGCCTTTCGAAGGTGCTCGCCATGCCGACGTCGGCATTGAGGAGTATCCGGAGGCGTTCGTACCGCCAGAGGAATGCGTTGTACTCACGGCTTCTTTGTGGGACACCATGAAGTGGGCTATCCAATTGCGCGACCTGAAATGCGCATTTAGCTTCTACTCTAGTCATGAGCAGAACAGCCTTTGGCGTTTCATGACCACTGCTATCGGTTTGTTCAATCCGCGCTTTCACCAACAGAATGAGGACGCAGCACATCGGTTTTTCAACGAGTGGACGCATTGGCAGCAGGTGCGAGAAGCGAACCAGTACGACGACTCGTTTCTATGGGTAGAGGCCGAGCTGGAAAAAGGTTTTAGGGTGGCAGACGTCACTCAAATGAGCATCCTAGTAGGTCAGCCTGGCAAAAGCTGCATGTTGATGAGAGCAGAAGAGGCCGGAGGCATGGAGTTCGATTATGTGCTCCTGACCCCGGGGTTACTCACAACGTCGATGTTCAAGGACGCCTATGAATTCGATCAGCGGATCTGTGCCGTCTACATCGCTATCTCCCGAGCCAAGCAGAGGCTTTATGTTCCTTATAAAATACATGACTGGCTTGTACATCACGACATTCAGAAGTTTCGCGAAGACTTTATTCGCTGATAATCGCGTTGAATCTAATGCAACATACTCCTGAGCTGTAGGGAAAAGGGAACAGATTTATTTCGCTGGGCTGAAGCCGTTTTGGCTAGTTCGAAAAAAAGGGGAAAAATTTATTTCTCCTTCGCTGCGCTACAAGCTTTCATCGAATGAATTTGCTTGGATCAACTAGCTGTCGGCTAGAAATAAATCTGTCCGCTTTCCCGCAGGTTGTGGTCTGTCCCTAGTTCTTTGGTGGATTATCCCGATTTTTTCGACTTTTTATCTGATCCGCAGCAAGAGCCGATTTACATGATTCAAGAACCTCAATTGCTGTTTCGAAAGTGTAGTGGGCAGTAATATAGGTTGTCATCGTGCCTGTATTGTTTGCAATGTCTATATTTAATTTGCCATTTCTTGCTGTTACGTTAAGTTCTGAGCTGAGAAGTGGGAAGAGTTCGGCAATGTATTCAAGAATGCTTTCTTTGATGAAGCTATCAAGAGGGGTTGTATCATGATTTGGGGACGCGCTCAGGGTGTCGTTAGGTTGTTTGTGTGGAGTTTCTATTTTATTAGGTGTTTCTTTTTTTACGTGTTGTTCGAGTTTTGTATTGTTGCTTGCTACATCTGCTATTATTTCGGCTGCGGAGATTTTTGAATCAACATTGGTGGGGCTCTCACCTAAGTCATCGTTTGGGTGGTCGAGTGATGTTGTGGTGATAGGATTGTTGTCTTTTGAAAGTTGTAGCTCTGAAATTATCTCTCTTAGTCTTGTGTTTTCTAGGGTTTTTGAATCATTTTCGGATTCATATTTTAGTTGGCTTTCAAGAGACTCTCTTCTGATTTTACGAGCTTGCACTTTGGAAATTGGGCTTTCATCATCGATAGATTGTTGTATTTCTTTTAGACGGCGCTGTGTTGTTTTTACATGTCTATAAATATACTCTGCTGGTATGGGGTATGCAAATATCAAGAGGAGACTCGTTATCAGTGGGAGTGCAATGCCGTGGATTATTATGCTTTGAATGTTTGGGAATATATTTAAATCGATATATATTATTTTTTCGGGGGTGTGTAGGCTGGATATAAGTATAAGTAAAAATTTGTAGTTCCAACCGCACCAAGAGATAATGAATGAACTCAAGAGGGGGCTGCTTACGCGCTCGTAAAGCTGGGCTTTGATAGTTGTGGTGAAATCTTCGATCAAGTCTGCTGCTCCATTCGGGTGAAAACGGTACGGATCACAGTACGAGGGGGGGAGAAATGGAATGTCTAGGTCTGCCCCCAGGTTTCTCCGTTTATTCCAGTCCTTTTTATAGGAAAGGACCGGAATCCATTATTTTAAATTTGTCCCTGATAGAAGGTGATTGTCTCTTTTAGCGAGTCTGAGAATTCATAAATCTCATCGAGCGAATTGATAGGATGTCGAGTTTCGTTTTTTTCTTTATCAAAAACACCCAGGTATTTTTGGGTTCTATTAAAGTGAAGTCTTGCAATAGGCTTTCGATTATTGTCGTCCAATAAAATTCCAAAGTAGCTCTGAGTGTCTCTGTGCACGATTCGCTTCGAGTCAATTACTGTGCGCACTATCGCCTTTATGATATGGAAGCCCTCCAGCTCTTCCATCGTAGTAAGGACTCTATCCTCAGGCGTATCATTTGTTTCGGGCTGGCTCTCGGATACAACCCGTTCAGCTGGAGTCTGTAATGGAACGCCGCTGATTGCGGACTTCAAGCGATCGTTAATTTGATCGTTTAGGAACTGAGAGGCTGCTTTTTTGGTTAGGAGCGCGAACTGCTCTCTTACTTTTTGAGTGATCACACCTTCATAGATTCGAGAGGCAAAGAAACGCACAAAGTCGTCGTCGGGCTGGGTGAACTGGGAGGCCATTTCCCTTTTTATCTGCCCTACGTACTTTAATTCACCTGCTGCGTTAATAATTGATTCAACATCAAACGCTGATTTTGTGAGCTTTTGCAACTCTGGTATCACGTGTTCGTCGATATCTAACAGGTCTATCTCCAAAAATGGTTTTTCATCCATTTTGTTGGGGGCATCTAAGTCGGTGAAGAATCTATAGAATCTTCCGTTCGTTAAGATTGATATTCTGGCGGTAGTAACATGGAAGTATCTGAATAACTGACTTGCGTGATTTATATTTAGTGACTCGCCAATTTTTTTAGTTTCAATAAGAATCTGGATTTGGCCATTTTTTAGGATCGCGTAATCAATTTTTTCACCTTTTTTTGTACCAATGTCACATATATATTCGGGTACGACTTCGGATGGGTCGAAAACGTCATAGCCAAGCACTGTATGAATGAATGGCATTACAAAAGCGGTTTTAGTTGCTTCCTCAGTTTGGATTGTTGATGCTAACTGATTCACCTTCGCCGACATTGCGTTCAAGCGTTCTATAAATTCCATTTCCTAGCTCCGTAGCCATTTTCCCGAATGGGCCAATAGAGGCTCAACGCTACTACTTGTTAGAACTACTCGATACTGGATTTTTGTCCATGCTGGATGTCCAAACAGTTTAAGGATGATAGAAACAGCCAAGGCAAGGATAGAGTCAAGGCAATGCTGAGCGCTCCGATGCCATCTCTCATGACTATTCAGTCCTTGTGTAGAAAATTTCTGAAAATCCCATCAAAAGCACTATTCTGGCCCTAAGCCTCTCGTCGGAAGTTTTCTGTCACGTTACGCTCTGAATGTCGCTGCACACAGCGACCGGGCTTGGTAACCCGGAGGAATAAGGCGTAACAGTGCACAGACAGGATTGCAGGCTTTTTGACTGCGATTTTGTTTTATGGCAGCTGTGCGTGGGACGTCTTTTGACGTGCCGGTTTCCTTGATTCCCCGGTTTACCAACCTGCGCATAGCTGCCACCCATTCGCTTGGTAACGGATGCGGCAGCTCTTCGAATCAAGGGAGCTGAACAATGCATATCAAAAGATCAAGAAAACGACCTCACCTGCTCCGCAGTTCTGTATCGCGGTCCCGTTGCATCTCAGTCAATGGAGATAGCAAATGACCGAACAAGTGGAAGCAAAAACTATCGGCTACACCCCATTCCATTATTGCTCCGATCGTCCTCTGTTCCGCGTTAACGGCGGTGTCCCGTTAAATGAAGCATTGCAACAAGCGTCAGACCTATTGCATCTTGCCTACCGGCTTGCAGAGGATGCGACCTTTGAAAGGGGAACGGACCGTCATGCCTGGGCCGCTCATTATTTAATGGAAATGAGCAAAGCAGTGATTGATGACGTAGTGAAAGTCATAACGCCTAGACCCGCAGAATCTAAGTAGCTCTCTGATTCGCGATGCACCGAGGCTGCACGCGTTCTGATTTGTCGGGGCGTAGGCAGAGTCGAATGGTGTTTGGCAAAAGCAGCCAATTCAGCACCGGTGATTTCCGGCCAGACGCCACCCTCCGTCGGCCGGATGCGCAGCATGGGGTAGTGGCGGTTTGATTTGGGTTGGGGTATTACGGGTGTCCGGCATGGAGCCGGACAGGGAGATGTATTTGAAAAAACTACTTTTACTTGTCGTCGCTGCGACCTTTGCAACTTCAGCATCGGCGGAAATCATTGATTCCACCCCCTCAAAGGTTTGCTCGCTACTTTCAGACTTGGGTCTGAAGGGGCGGAAATGGGTCGATGATTACGGCGATGGGTCCTCAGGCTGCTCCAGTGACTATAAGGACATCGGTGCCGGGGACGGGCTCGCGAATAATTTGGCTTACTACGTAACCGGGGTAAGTCAGTACGTAATGGAGGTGAAGTTGGTACTCAACTACAACCAACCTTCTCAATCCAATAGCGCTACAAAGGCACTCCTCGCAGCCTCAAAGAGGCTATCTCAGGGAGCGCTGGGTGCAAGCCTGCCTGAATCTGTTATTACACTCATCAAGCGCGGCGAGCATGGATCTGCCAGGGTTGGCAAGGGTGTCGTAGAGGTCGTGCGAGAGGAGTGGCCAACTGGGAAAGGTTACGAAGTGCAGGTCATGATGCGCTAACCGTAGGCTCGGCGGAAAATAGGGCCAACTAGGGAAAGGGCAGATTTGTTTTTTGGTTCGCTGCGCTGAGTGCTTCCATCGGGTAAATTCGCTTGGATCAATTAGCCGTCGGCTAGAAAATAAATCTGTCCCCTTTTTGCAGAAGCTTTTTGAGAAACTGAAGACGGATTGCACCGTCCAGCTTTCGCAGTTCTTTCAACGCTTTCGGATCCCACTCGACTCCGTACTCAACGGCCATTGGCGATATCTGCCTGGGCCTCGCCAATCAGATCGTCGAGAGAGACTCGAACAGGTGTTTCGTTGGCATCGAGCCGTGCCTTGACCAAGTGTAAGAGCTCCAGTTCGTCCAGGCGCTCGACCATGGCCTCATAGACGTTCGCCGGGACCATGTAGCCCATAACGCGGTTGTGGTTCAGCACAGCCACGGGCAAGCCGTTGGCGCCGCTCAAGACGGAAGATGGGTTCTTCTTGAGTTCAGATACGCTGACGGCCACATCGGCCAGAATATTTTGCATGGATATGACTCCTAAATAGGTCTTTATTCTGGTCTTTTTATTCTAGAGTGACAACTGCTCAGGATTTCCCTACCAAGTCCGGTCTCACCAAGGCTCATCGATCAGCCCGTCTTGTGGGTGTCGCTGGCGTATTTTCCTGGCTGCCTTCTCACCATGAGGAAACGCGGCGTTGTTGCGCTCGGCCATCCTCGCCTCATATTCGTAGTGGCGAAATAATGGTGCTAAATTCGCGCATCCTGCGCGTACGGTCATCTGGCTCGGCGGGATATTCAACCCTGTTTCTACCGATTTTATGGATATGGAAATTCAATGAACAAATCCAAGCTTTGGATTGCGCTATCCTGCGCTGTTGCTGTTTTGATCTGCTTGGGGGTGTCATGTCGGCTCTGACCCAAGAGCAGGTTCAGGCTGTTTCCCAGAAAATCATAAGTGACATCAAGGGTGCAAAAACCAAGTAATGCGATCCTGGCTAACCAGTGGTGGCGACCGGGGCGGGCGTCGATCTGATACGCGCTGCCGTGAAACTTTCGGAGCGCGGGGGGAGAACAGGCCTGTGAGCTGACAGAGATCGTCGCCAGTTTTCTGGGAATTGAGGGTCGGGGGTGATTAGTGCCAAAGAAATATCAGGAAAGCAAAGCAGCGAGTGCTGCTGACATCGAGCGTTCTATCCAGGCACTGAACCAAATGGCTGAACGCCTCTGGGGCGACGGTAGGGAAGCTGAGGCGAAAGCCTTACTTGATGCCTTGGATGCGTTAAACAGGGCGCTCGATCGGATCAGGATTGGAGAGAGTCGCAGGGTTCTTCATTGAAGCGTTAAGGAGAGTGGGGCAGACCACTATATAAACGCGCCGATTCCAAGGGACGAAGCAATCGTGTCTGTCCCAGTTTCACACTAATCAAAGGACATGCAATGCTCATCGTCTTCAGCGGCCTTCCCGGCACCGGAAAAACGACTATCGCCTATGATCTCGCCGCTACAACAGGCGCCGTGTACCTGCGGATCGATACGATTGAGCAGGCGATTCGAAACTCGGGCGCGCTTGCGCAAGATGTGGGACGCAGTGGTTACATGGTTGCTAATGAGCTTGCGCTGAGTAATCTTCGTTTGGGCCGCACGGTTATCGTTGATGGTGTCAATCCCGTCCTCGAAAGCCGAATCGCGTGGAGCGAAATCGCCTCACTGGCGGGTAGTCGATTGGCAAACATCCAAGTGATTTGCTCCGATAAAGATGAACATCGGCGCCGGGTCGAAACAAGGGCGGTTGATATTCCAGGGCTGACTCCACCCACCTGGCAGTCGGTACTGGATCATGAGTATGAGCCGTGGGATGAAGCTCCGTTTTGCATAGACACAGCCTTGACCTCTGCGGTGCAAGCGGTCTCGATGATCATCGAACGATTCCTGTCCAGTGAGTAACGTCGGCGCGCCAGCGGCATCGAGGAAAATACCTACGCAAACCTCGGAAACCGGCGCATTGCAGCGCCGATGAGTGAGGCTTATTGTCCTTCTGTCGCCCAATGGCGATTCGGGTTTGGCGACTCGATTGAATGAAGTACTCCTTTTCAACGAATTGAGGTACTACCCATGCCCCGATACATGCCCATCACCGGCATCGACTTCACCCCCGCAACCCTGCTCATCGACACCGAAGCCCCTCTAGACGTCCTGTTCGAAACCGCCGATTACCGCATCCGCACTGTGACCCAAGTCTTGGAAAATATCGCGTTCCGCTCGGACATCACCTCAGACACGGTGGTGCTGACTGACTTTTGTAAATTGCTGACGACCTCGCTGCGCGATGGATGTGATGTCATGGATGTGATTGGAAGACGATTGCGGGCGCAGGCGGCGGAATAATGGAACGGGCGACTTATAAGTCGCCCGTTTCATAAGAGGAAAACGGGGACAGACTACGATTATGAGACGGTCCTATTACAAGTGAACTCAAATCGTGGTCTGTCCCCGGTCCCCCCTCGCTGGATATCAGCACTCCGTGAAAACTTGTCGCCACCAGCCACTAGCAACACAATCGTTTTACAATGCTCACCCCACTGCTGACAGGGTGACCCATGCAACTCAAGGATGAATCATGAACCGGATGTTCTGTACCGCGCTGAGCCTTTCGATTATCGCGTCATCCTCCACTGGATGCGCTGCAAAACCTGTGAAGGAACCGCTCAAAGTCCCCCAAGTCTATGGCTATACCTTGAATCAGCCGCTTTCCAGTAATGAGTTCATGGCGCTTTCCGCTACCGGAGGCGAGTCGGGTACGGGCTCCAAGGTCTACAAGCGCGTCGATGACCAAGGCGACGCCTATGAGGTCTTCCTCGATAGTAAGATCCGCCCGGATGTAATCCGCAAGACGAGTCGTGCTTTCGCCAGTCAGTCTGAATGTGAGGCGGAATTTGAGGTACAGGTTGCCCAATTGAAGCAGCACCTCGCCCGTCACGACATCGCGACGCGCGGGCTAGGGCCGGAAAGTCGTACGCTTGTGCCGGGTGATCGTTATGTCGGCGTGAACGCTACGGAGTGCGGAGCCCGGCAGTATGATCACCCCGAAGCCTATCGTTATGTCCTGAGCCTGTCCGAGGACATTCTTTCCCCTGCGCCGAAACGAGGCCTGGCCGATAAGGTCCACGATGCCTACGGGGCTGTCGGAATGACGGTGTTCGTGATCGCCCTGTTGCCGTTTGTGCTGGTTGGTTGGGCTGTTGATAAGGCCTCCGATTGAGTTTCGTTCGGGCTCTCTCGTTGGGAAGAGGGGGGATCACGATATGGGGATCACCTGACGGGGTGGGGAAGATATGGGGTATAACGATCTACTCGCATCGGTCAGCCAAATCGGCAAAGTACAGAAACTCACCATCACAGGAAGTGGACCATGAAAATCATCACCCTGGTATTGGCAGCAGTTCTTGCAGTCACCTCTGTATCCGCAATCGCTCATGGTGGCCGTACCGACAAGCAGGGCTGTCATAACGACAAGAAAGCTGGAACACGCCACTGCCACTGACCCGAACTGTGCGGGGACCAGTCCCCAGTTTCAAGTGTTCCGGTGGACGAAGTATCCGCACTGAAGTTGATGAAGCACGCCCTGAGGAAGGGTTAATAGATGCCAAAGGAATACCAGGAAAACAAAGCAGCGACTGCTGCTGACATTGAGCGTTCCATCCAGGCCCTGAACAAAATGGCTGAACGCCTCTGGGGCGATGGTCGTGAAGCTGAAGCAAAAGCGCTTTTACGTGCCTTGGACGCGCTAAACTGCGCGCTCGATCGCATCAGAATCGGGGAGAGCCACAGGGTTCTTCATTGAAGCGCAGCGTTGAATTCCAGGCCGTTCATCCATTGCTCGGCACTTGCAGTGCCCCGGCCTCTCTCATGTTTAAGCGTGCAAATTCCTCACGTCAGAACGGAGAGCCAGCATGGAAATCGACGAGAATGCTCCTGGGAACAAATCTCAGCAGGACGTAACGCGCGGCACGGATAACGAAGCAGGTCACGATCCCAAGAAGGACGGCCCCGAGGTTCCGTTGCCGGCGGATGATGAGGCTCCTATCGAGGAGGATATGTCTGATGTGGATGCCGCCGATTCGGTGGCCAGTGAACATCCCGACGCTTAGCTTTTGTCCTTGCTGATTTATGTCAAAAGCGGGCGACTTATGAGTCGCCCGTTTTTTTGTAGGTCTCAGTTTCTAAAAGCAAGGACTCGGTCCGATCGTCTACCGCTTGCGGGGACATCAATCCGGGGACCCGCTTGATCTTGCACGAATAAATGATGCTGGTATGGTGGCGCCTCGTTTAAATCAGCGTTCTAGAGGGATCTTCTATGCACTCATTTTTCGCCAAGACCTTTGGGGGTCTTACTACCAGCTATTACATCCGCCAGTTCCTGTTCGGGTTGGTGTTCGCTGCGATGATCATCTCCCTGGCGGCCAATGGCCCTGGGGGAATCGGCGCGAAGCCTGGGCTGATTGTGTTGGCGGTCATCAACACATTGCTCTATCCGTATTCTCGGTTCGTCTACGAAAGTGTTGTTGGCTACATCATGGGCAACAATGTGTTCTTCGTGAATGCACTGTTCATGTTGATCGTGAAGGTTTTCACCATGGCCATGTGCTGGTCGTTGGCGATTTTCGTAGCACCGGTGGGGCTGGCGTATCTGTTCTGGCGCAACAGCCGGTCCGCCGTCGAATAACCCGGCAGTTCAGCGCAGTTGCAGTACAACTGGCGAGAATCGCTAAAGGAAGCCCTACCTTGAATCGTAGGGCTCACCCATTACTTCTTTGGTAATAGGTCCTGTCCTGTGACCTCGGTTGTTCAAGCCACGCAGCAATATTCAAAAGAGGTCATCTCTTGTCGAACGTAGAGCCCCACCTGCACGAGCTAAAGCTGACGCACATCTACGATGGCTTCAAACAGCTAATTCCTCTCGCTCTTTTCGTCATCGTATTCGGTGTGGCCTTCGGCTTGGCCGCTGCGCAAACAGGCTTAAGTAATACGTCGGCCGTGCTCATGAGTACGCTGGTATTCGCCGGCGCTTCTCAATTTGCCGCGCTGGATTTATGGGGCCAACAGGTCCCGGTCGTTCCGCTGATGATCACCGTTTTCGCCATCAACGCCCGGCATCTGTTGATGGGGGCCACGCTTTACCCTTGGTTACGGGAGCTGCCGGTTGCCAAGCGCTACGGTGTAATGCTGGTGGTGTCGGACGCCAACTGGGCCATGGCGATGCAAGCGTTCAGCCGTGGAAAACCTGGGCTGGGGCTTTTATTTGGCGGTGGCATCGCGCTCTGGGTCGCCTGGATCCTGGGCAGTTGGCTGGGGCTGCACTTTGGCAGCGCCATTGAAGACCCCGTCAGTTTCGGGCTCGACATGGTGATGGGGTGTTTCTTGCTGGCGATGGTCGTGGGCGGGAAGAAGAACCTGCGCATGTTCATTATCTGGACCGTGGCGGCCTGCTCATCGCTATTGGCCTACTGGTACTTGCCGGCCAACAGTCATGTCGTGGTAGGCGCTTTGGCGGGGGGCATTCTGGGCGCGCTGTGGATGGAGAAACAACAATGAATATCGACACGGCGGGTTACGGCACGTTGATTGTCATAGTGATCATGGCCATCGTGACGTTGGCGACCCGCTGGGGCGGTGTTTTCGTGATGTCGTTCGTGCCGATCAACTATCGGGTACAGCAATTCATCACGGCAATGTCCGGCTCGGTATTGGTGGCCGTGCTTGCCCCGTTGGCGATCGAGGGTGACAACGGCGCGCGCCTGGCTTTGCTGACCACCGCAATCATCATGGTGATAGTGAAGAAACCGCTGCCGGCAATTGCGGCCGGGATACTTGCAGCCGCTTTAGTCAGGCAGTTCTGAAACCATGTCGCCCGCTCACAAGCGGGCGATCAATTGCAATCAACACAGGTCAGAAGTTCAGGGCCAATGCCTCCCCAAACGAGTGGTCCTGAACGCCGGTCATGAAGTGCAGTGGCATCTTCTGTTTCGCCTCGACCGGCGCAATGTCAAAACCACCGACTATTTGACCGTGAAGTGCACGCAGCCGTATCGACTCTTCTTCCTTTGCCTTTGCCATTCTCGCGTGGTTCGCTGCGATTTCATTGAGAGTTGACACGGTACATCTCCGGTGACTGACCTGCAGTGATAAGACGGCCGCCGCGTCAGGGTTACGTCGCCCCAGGGCTGCCATGACAAGTCGGTGCAAACCCTGAGCCAGACGTGGCGGCGAAATGCGCGTCACCTTCCATTAGCGACGAATGGTTCGCACTGGGAAACTCTAACCGCCCACAGATGAATATTTAAAGACGCGGGCGACTTCTCAAGCGTCCGTATCGGCGCCGTAGCCGTCCGGCAGGCCTGCCGTCTTGCTGAAGACCACCACCACTGAAATGCCGATCACGCTGGTGGCGAACGCCAGCAGTAGAATCACCCGATGCGTTCCAACAGGCGCAGCAAGCACCGCGACCAGCAAGCCCGCCAGCGGTTGCGAGAGGTTGTTGAGTAGCGTAATGACACCGACCGTCTTGCCGAAATCCTTGGGTGGAATGACTTGTTGGCGCAACGTGCGGAAGTAGACGTTGAACATCTTGTCGAACCCGACGATCAGCAGGAAACCAATGACATAACCCCCGATGTTCGGACTGAGTGCGGTGATGAAGGCTCCTGCGGTAATCAATGTATAGGACACCGCTCCGAGGACGTTCAAGGGCAAGCTCACCCGCGCCAGAAAGAACAGGATGATGATGGTGGTGACCGCCCCGGCTGCCTGTAGTCCGGCGTAAGAGTCCTTCCCTGCGGCGTACTCGCCAATCATCATGGCCGCCGAGGTGGCGAGGGTGACGCCGATGATCAGGTTGACCCCCACGGCCAGGCCGATGATTTTTCTCAGCTCGGCCAGGTTGCGGATGTGGCCGAAGGCAATGCGCAGCGGGTTCAGCCAGACGTCGTGATGTTGCTCGAAAGTTTGCAGTGTGACCGCGCTGGTACGCTGCCAGAACAGCATCGCCAGGTCCGCCAGCAGGAACAGTACGGCAATCGCCAGCACCACCCAGTGCCAGGCCCATACTTCCAGCATCAGCGCAGCGATCAGCGGGCCCAGCACCAGCCCGGTCTGGTCGGCGATCTGTGAGTACGACAAGGTCTTGGTGTAGGTGTAGTGCTTGAAGATGTAAGGCATCACCACTTCGCGGGCCATGATGCCCTGGGTGGTCAATACACCGCAGACCGCCGAGAGGGCGACGATCCAATAGATGCCGCCAAACATCATGAAGAGCACTACGGCGGCGATGCACATCACGGCGCGATAAACCTGGCTGATGTGCAGGATTCGAATGGGCGGGAACTTGTCGCACAGTGCGCCGCAGATCGGGAACGACAGAAAACGCGGCAGGGACTCGACAAAGAAAGCCAAGCCCGCCCAGGAGACGCTGTGGGTGGTCTGGAAAACAATCAGCGGGACGATGAACAGCAGTATCTGGTCGGCTAGTCGTGAGAGGAACATTGAAATGAAAAAGGCCAGGTAATCCTTGCGCATGGGGCTCCTTGAAAACGTCGTTGTACGGTACTGGGCTTCGCTGTCAGCGCGCAGCATGATATGGAACTAATATCACCGCTAGCCTCTATATTCACAGGGATGTTCCCTTTTCAGTGAGAACCACCATGTTCAAATCGCGCTCGTTGATTGTTGCGGTTACCTGCTTCGCCCTCGTGGCAGGTTCTACCGCTGTTGTGGCGAACCCGGGTAACGACAAGGGGAACGCCAAATTCGATCAAGGTCAGGGTCAGGGACAAGGAGGCAAAGGCGGGCAGGGCAACAAGGGCGGTCAAGGCAGCCCAGGAAACAACCCTGGAAACAGTCAGGGCGGCAAAGGTAACCAGGGCGGCAAGGGCAACCCATCGGGTGGCGGTGGCGATTGGCACAACGGCCCCAGCATCGACCGCGGCGGCATTCTCGGCCTAGTGAGCGGCCACCGTGATTATTGGAGCCCCGGCCCACCCTTGCCGCCGGGTATCCAGAAAAACCTTGCCCGAGGCAAACCGCTGCCACCGGGCATCGCCAAGAAGCTGGATGGCCGGCTACTGGGGCGCTTGCCGCACTATGACGGTTATGAATGGCAGCAGGTGGGCACGGACCTGATTCTGGTGGCAATCGCCACAGGCATCATTTATGAAGTGCTCAACGGTGCGTTCGACTAAAGCGTCAATGGAATCAATAGCAGCCTCATTCGCAGTGATGCCAATCAGTTAAGCGAAACGCCTGTGGGAGCGGGCTTGCTCCCACAAGTTGTGCATCAGCTTTCAAGTTGCCGCAGGCGTTTGTACAGGGTGTTGCGGCTGACCCCCAGCCGTCGCGCCAGGTGCGAAATGTTCCCGCCCACCGCCTGCAACTGGCGGTTCAGGTCCTCGATATCGTTCAGGTCCACCGTCAGCGGCTCTGGTGTTTCCACCGGTTCCATTTCAAGATCAATGAAGAAGTCGTCCGGCAGATGTTCCGGGCGGATCGGCTGCTCCTCGGCCATCGCCAGGGCCACTTGCAGCACGCTGCTGACCTGGCGCAGGTTGCCTGGCCATGGATGGCGTTCGAACAGATCCAGCACTTCGCGGCTCAGGCCGGCCCATTGCGTGGGTTCGCGGTGCTGTTCCCAAAGGCGTTTGAACAGGGCCTGTTTGTCACTGCGTTCACGCAGGGGCGGCAGTTCCAGGGTCAGGCCGCCGATGCGGTAGTAGAGGTCTTCGCGGAACCGACCCAACTGCACTTGTTCGCGTAACAAGCGGTTGGTGGCGGAGATGATGCGAATGTCCACTGGGAACAGCTCGGCGCTGCCCACCGGCTGCACGCAGCGTTCCTGCAATACCCGCAGCAACCGGGCCTGAGTCGGGAGGGGCATGTCACCGATCTCATCGAGGAACAGGGTGCCGCGGTCGGCCTTGCGGATCAGGCCGATACTGCCTTTTTGATTGGCGCCGGTGAAAGCGCCTTTTTCGTAACCGAACAGTTCCGATTCCACCAGCTCGGCGGGGATCGCCGCGCAGTTGACCGCAATGAATGGCTGCTTGCTGCGGGAGCTGGCCTGGTGCAGGGCTTTGACGAACACTTCCTTGCCGACGCCGGTTTCGCCGTGGATCAGCAGTGGAATGTCTTTCTCCAGCAAGCGTTCGGCCTGGCGTACGGCTTTTTCCACGCGGCTGTCGCCCAAGTGCAAGGTATTGATGCTGATCACGTTCGCGACGGGGGCGGACGAGGGCGTTGACTCGCTGAAGACCCGGGCCTTGACCGTCACCTGTTGCGGGCGTCTGAGCAAACACTGGAAGCGATTGCTCCCCGACGCTTGCAGGGCGAACGGCAAGCCATCGGGCTGGTTCAGCAGCTCCAGCAGCGAAACCTTGAACAGGCTTTCGATACTCACCCGTGACAGGCGCAGGCCCAGTAGATTGTCGGCGCGGCGGTTGGCGGAAAGCACCTGGCCGGTTTCATCGAAAATCAGCAGCCCGGCCCATTGGCTGTCGAGGTTGTTTAATCCGGTGTTGAAGGTCAGCTGGAAATGTTCACCGCGAAACAGGTTGAGGATCAGCCGGTTTTCCACGGTCTGGCTCATCATCTTGACCATGCCCAGGGTGTGGGAGGGCGGCAGGTAGCTGTCGCTGGAAACGTCCAGCACGGCGATGACCTTGCGCTCGGCGTCGAAGATCGGCGCGGCGGAGCCGGTCATGAAGCGGTTGGCCTTGAGGAAGTGTTCATCGTGTTCGATGTGCACCGCCTGTTCACAGGCCAGGGCGGTGCCGATGGCGTTGGTGCCACTGCAGCGTTCCATCCAGCTCGCCCCGGCGCTGAAGCCATGGGCCAGTTTCGGTTCGATAAAGCGCTGGGTGCCCCAGGAGGTCAGCACTTGGCCCTGGTTGTCGGCCAGCATGATCAGGCAATTGGAGTTGCTCAGGATGTTCTCGTAGTACGGCAGGACTTCCTGGTGGGTGGTCTGCACCAGCGAATGCTGGCTTTCCAGCAACTGGGCAATGCCTTCGGCGGGCAATTGATCGAAGGCAGGCACACTCTGGTGATTCAGGCCAAAGGCGCGGCAGCGGGACCAGGAGGCCTGGATGATGGCTTCGTGGGACAAGGCTGGAGCAGGTGCGGCCATGGGGCACTCTCGCAGATGTTGTTTTTATTGTTGTGATAAGTCTCGCACATCCTCCTTGTGCTGGGGCATGCCTGAATGTCACTTGATACACAAACCCTGTGGGAGCGAGCCTGCTCGCGATAGCGTTGTGTCAGTCACATCAATGCAGCTGATCCACCGCTATCGCGAGCAGGCTCGCTCCCACAAAGTCCGCGTCAGGCCTAGCCGAAAACGTTCATTCAGTGTTGTTCAAATTTGTTCATTGTCAACCGGCAAATTGTTCAGTTGTTCATTAGGGGCTGTTCATTTGTGTTCATCAATGAACGCATTTTTTTGAAGGAATAGAGGAAAATCCAATCCGATCAATGGTTTGTGATTTCTGGCACGGCTTTCGCTTTTAGTCTCGGGTCGCTTGACTCCAAATAATAAAAAGGCCGAGCCATGTCATTAACGCTTGAGCACATTTGTCGCACCGTCGAAGGCCAGACCTGGATCGACGATGCCAACCTGAGTTTCGAACCCGGATCGTTCAATGTTCTGCTGGGCCGCACGCTGTCCGGCAAGACCAGCCTCATGCGCCTGATGGCCGGTCTGGACAAGCCCGATAGCGGTCGCATCCTGATGAACGGCGTCGATGTCACCCAGCGCCCGGTGCGCCTGCGCAACGTGTCGATGGTTTATCAGCAGTTCATCAACTACCCGACCATGACCGTGTTCGAAAACATCGCCTCGCCGCTGCGCCAGGCCGGTGTGTCCAACGAGGTGATCCAGAGCAAGGTGCTGGAAACCGCGAAGATGCTGCGCATTGAGAAGTTCCTGCAGCGTCATCCGCTGGAATTGTCCGGTGGTCAACAGCAGCGCACCGCCATGGCCCGAGCCCTGGTCAAGGACGCCGAACTGATCCTGTTCGATGAGCCCCTGGTGAACCTGGACTACAAGCTGCGTGAGGAACTTCGCCAGGAAATGCGCGAACTGTTCCAGGCCCGTCACACTATCGCCGTGTACGCCACCACCGAACCTAACGAAGCCCTGGCTTTGGGCGGCACCACGACGATTCTGCACGAGGGCCGGGTGATCCAGAGCGGCAAGTCGGCCTCGGTGTATCACCAGCCGCAAACCGTACTGGCCGCCGAGCTGTTCTCCGAGCCACCGATCAATCTCATGCCGGGTCGTATCGCCGGCAATGAAGTGAGCTTTGCCAATTTCGTACACTTTCCGCTGAACGTCGATCTGCGCCCGGTGGGCGAGGGTGAGTTCCGCTTCGGTGTGCGGCCCAGCCATATCTCCCTGGTGCCGAGCAACGACGACGACCTGGAGTTGGCGGTGACCGTCGAGGTGGCCGAGATCAGCGGTTCGGAGACATTCCTGCACGTGCGCAACGAGCATTTCCTGCTGGTGCTGCACTTGTCCGGCGTCCATGAATACGACGTGGATGAGCCGATCCGCATCTACATTCCGACCCACAAACTGTTTGTCTTCGATGCCCAGGGCAAGCTGGTCCAAGCCCCGGGCCAGCGAATTGCGAGGGTTGCCTGATGGCTGAAATTCGTTTGCAGAACCTCGCCCACAGCTACACCAGCACCCCGGCGGGCCCAGAGGATTACGCGATCCGCGAGATGAACCACATCTGGGAGCAGGGCGGCGCCTATGCGTTGCTCGGGCCATCGGGCTGCGGCAAATCCACCTTGCTCAATATCATTTCCGGACTGCTGAGCCCTTCCGAAGGCCAGGTGATGTTCGACAGTAAAGTCGTCAACGAGCTGACCCCGGAGCATCGCAACATTGCCCAGGTGTTCCAGTTCCCGGTGGTGTACGACACCATGACGGTGTTCGACAACCTGGCCTTCCCGCTGCGCAACCAGGGCATGGCCGAAGCGAAAATCCACACCAAGGTGCAGGAAATCGCCGAGGTCCTGGACCTGCAGAACCTGTTGGACAAAAAGGCCCGCAACCTTACCGCCGACGAAAAACAGAAAGTCTCTATGGGCCGCGGGCTGGTGCGCGACGATGTGTCGGCGATCCTGTTCGACGAACCGCTGACGGTGATCGACCCGCACCTGAAGTGGAAGCTGCGGCGCAAGCTCAAGCAGATCCACGAGCAGTTCAACATCACCATGGTCTACGTCACTCACGACCAGTTGGAAGCGTCCACCTTCGCCGACAAGATCGCGGTGATGTATGGCGGCCAGATCGTGCAGTTCGGTACGCCCCGGGAGTTGTTCGAGCGTCCGAGCCACACCTTTGTCGGCTATTTCATCGGCAGCCCGGGGATGAACCTGATCGAGGTCACCGCGCAACCCGGCGGCGTCGGGTTCGCCTCCACCCACTTTCCGCTGTCCGAAACCTTGCAACGCGGTATTGCCCAGGCCGAAGGCAAAAGCCTGAAGGTGGGTATTCGTCCTGAATTTGTCCATGTCTGGGACGGGCCTTACGACGATGCGATGCGGGCCGATGTGGTCCATGTCGAAGACCTGGGCACCTACAAGATCCTCACCCTCAACCTCGATGGCGCGCCGATCAAGGTGCGTCTGGCCGAAGACAAACCGGTGCCCGAAGGCACCGCGTACATCAGTTTTCCGGGCCAATGGCTGATGGTGTATGCCGATGAATACTTGCTGGAACCGTTGAGCGAGGTGCAGCCATGAACAAGGTGCAGAACAACAAGGCCTGGTGGCTGGTGTTGCCGGTGTTCCTGCTGGTGGCGTTCAGTGCGGTGATCCCGATGATGACCGTAGTCAACTATTCGGTGCAGGACATCTTCGACCAGTCCAGTCGCTATTTCGTCGGCGCCGACTGGTACAAACAGGTGCTGCTCGATCCCCGGCTGCACGACTCGCTGCTGCGCCAGTTCATCTACTCGGCGTGCGTGCTGCTGATTGAGATTCCGTTGGGCATCGCCATCGCCCTGACCATGCCGACCAAAGGTAAATGGTCATCCCTGGTGTTGATCATCCTGGCGATTCCGCTGCTGATTCCATGGAACGTGGTGGGCACCATCTGGCAGATTTTCGGCCGCGCCGACATCGGCCTGATGGGCTCCACGCTCAACGCCATGGGCATCAACTACAACTATGCGGCCAACACCATGGATGCCTGGGTCACGGTATTGGTGATGGACGTCTGGCATTGGACGTCCCTGGTGGCGCTGCTCTGCTATTCCGGGTTGCGGGCGATTCCGGACGTGTATTACCAGGCTGCGCGAATCGACCGGGCTTCCAACTGGGCGGTGTTCCGACATATTCAGTTGCCGAAGATGAAGAGTGTGCTGCTGATCGCGGTGATGCTGCGCTTCATGGACAGCTTCATGATCTACACCGAGCCATTCGTGCTCACCGGCGGCGGGCCGGGTAACGCCACCACGTTCCTGAGCCAGACCCTGACTCAGATGGCCATCGGTCAATTCGACCTGGGCCCGGCGGCCGCGTTTTCCTTGGTGTACTTCCTGATCATTCTGTTGGTGTCGTGGCTGTTTTATACCGCCATGACTCACTCCGACGCCAACCGTTGAGGCCCGCGCCATGAGCAAGAGAAAGCTGATTCCGTTGCTGATCTACATCCTGTTCCTGCTGGTGCCCATCTACTGGCTGCTGAACATGTCGTTCAAGAGCAACACCGAGATCCTCGGCAGCCTGACGCTGTGGCCCCAGGATTTCACCTTCCAGAACTACAAGGTGATTTTCACCGACCCGAGCTGGTACACCGGTTACCTGAACTCGCTGTACTACGTCAGCCTGAACACGGTGATTTCCCTGGCTGTGGCGTTGCCGGCGGCCTATGCGTTTTCCCGCTACCGGTTCCTGGGGGACAAACACCTGTTCTTCTGGCTGTTGACCAACCGTATGGCGCCGCCGGCGGTGTTCCTGTTGCCGTTCTTCCAGCTGTATTCGTCCATCGGGCTGTTCGATACCCATATCGCCGTGGCCTTGGCCCACTGTCTGTTCAACGTGCCGCTGGCGGTGTGGATCCTCGAAGGTTTCATGTCCGGGGTGCCGAAAGAAATTGACGAGACCGCCTACATTGACGGCTACAGTTTCCCCAAGTTCTTCGCGAAGATCTTCATCCCGTTGATTGGCTCCGGCATTGGCGTCACGGCGTTTTTCTGCTTCATGTTTTCCTGGGTCGAACTGCTGCTGGCGCGCACGCTCACCTCGGTGAATGCCAAGCCGATCGCGGCGGTCATGACCCGCACAGTCTCGGCATCGGGTATCGATTGGGGCGTGCTGGCGGCGGCGGGGGTGTTGACTATCCTGCCAGGCATGCTGGTGATCTGGTTCGTACGCAACCATGTGGCCAAGGGCTTTGCCCTGGGCCGGGTCTGAGGAGACGATGATGGAATGGATGAACTGGACGGGCCCGACGGCGGCCTTCTTTGGGGTCATTGCCTTGCTGCTGGCAGGCATGACCACGTGGGAACTGCGTTCGCCGAGTATCCCTCGGCGCGGTTTCCTGCCGATTGCCACCACCCGTGGCGATCGGTTGTTTATCGGTCTTCTCGGTAGCGCCTACCTGCATCTGCTGGTGATTGGCGCCACCGACTGGAGCATCTGGATAGCGTTCGCGTTGTCCTTGGTGTGGCTGTTGGCAGTGATGCGGTGGGGCTAAGTGGCCTGTGTGGCTAATTCGTGCAATCGAGTTAACCGTACAGGCCACGTCGAAGGTTCGACGATCAGGCTCTTAAACCCAAACAGGAGGTCTCTATGTTCGATAAAAACAATAAGCTGCGACATAGCGTTTCATTGGCAGCCGTGCTGGCACTCAGCGGGTTGAGCGCTGCGGCCTGGGCCGACGCCTATGAAGACGCGGCGAAAAAATGGATTGGCAGTGAATTCAAGCCGTCTACCCTGACAGCCGAACAGCAGCTCGAAGAGCTCAAGTGGTTCATCAAGGCGTCCGAGCCGTTTCGCGGCATGAAAATCAACGTGGTGTCGGAAACCATCGCCACTCACGAATATGAATCCAAGGTGCTGGCCAAGGCCTTCAGGGACATCACCGGGATCGAGCTGACCCACGACCTGTTGCAGGAAGGCGACGTGGTGGAGAAGCTGCAGACCCAGATGCAGTCAGACAAGAACATCTACGACGGTTGGGTCAACGACTCGGACCTGATCGGGACGCACTTTCGCTACGGCAAGACCGAATCGATCACCGATATGATGGCCAACGAAGGCAAGGCCTACACCTCGCCGACCCTGGACCTCAAGGACTTCATCGGCACATCGTTCACCACCGGCCCGGACGGCAAGCTCTATCAACTGCCCGACCAGCAATTCGCCAACCTGTACTGGTTCCGTGCCGACTGGTTCGAGCGTGCGGACCTGAAGGCCAAGTTCAAGGAGAAATACGGCTACGAGTTGGGTGTACCGGTGAACTGGTCGGCCTACGAGGACATCGCCAAGTTCTTCACCGAAGACGTCAAGGAAATCGACGGCAAGCGCGTCTACGGTCACATGGACTACGGTAAAAAGGATCCCTCCCTGGGCTGGCGCTTCACCGATGCCTGGTTTTCCATGGCCGGTGGCGGCGACAAGGGCCTGCCTAACGGTTTGCCAGTGGACGAGTGGGGGATTCGCGTCGAGAACTGCCATCCGGTCGGCTCCAGCGTGACCCGTGGTGGCGATACCAATGGCCCGGCGGCCGTGTACGCGACCACCAAATACGTGGACTGGATGAAGAAGTACGCGCCACCGGAAGCGGCCGGCATGACCTTCTCCGAATCCGGACCGGTGCCGTCGCAAGGCAACATCGCCCAGCAGATTTTCTGGTACACCGCTTTTACGGCCGACATGACTAAACCGGGCCTGCCGGTGATGAACGCCGATGGCACGCCGAAATGGCGCATGGCGCCGTCGCCGCGCGGACCGTATTGGGAAGAGGGCATGAAGTTGGGGTATCAGGATGTGGGGTCCTGGACGTTCCTCAAATCCACGCCTGAGAAACAGCGGCTTGCCGCCTGGCTCTACGCGCAATTCGTGACGTCCAAGACGGTGTCGCTGAAGAAAACCATTGTGGGTTTGACGCCGATTCGTGAATCGGACATCAATTCCCAAGCCATGACCGACCTGGCGCCTAAACTCGGCGGTCTGGTGGAGTTCTACCGCAGCCCGGCTCGCGTGCAATGGTCCCCGACCGGGACCAACGTGCCGGATTATCCTCGCCTTGCGCAGCTGTGGTGGAGCCACATCGCCGAAGCCGCCAGCGGCGAGAAGACTCCGCAACAGGCTCTTGACGGTTTGGCCAAGGATCAGGACGCGATCATGACCCGTCTGGAGCGCTCCAAGGCCCAGGCCACCTGCGCCCCGAAAATGAACCCCGAGCGCGACGCGCAATACTGGTTCGACCAGCCGGGCGCACCGAAGCCGAAACTGGCCAACGAGAAGCCTAAAGGTGAGACAGTGAGCTACGCCGAGCTGCTGAAATCATGGGAAGCGGCACGTAAATAAAGCTGGATCTGCAATGAAAAAACGGCACCGCAAGGTGCCGTTTTTTTTCGTGCCCGGCTCCAGAGGGCGTCTGAAGTGCACACAACTTCCTGTGGGAGCGAGCCTGCTCGCGATGACGGCAGCACATCCAGCCTGTCTGCAAACTGACCCACCGCTATCGCGAGCAGGCTCGCTCCCACAGGGGGATTGGCGGCAAAGGTGATCAGCCAGCCTTGGCCGCTCTGGTATGAGGTTGTCCGGCCACTGGCGATGGCCCGGCTTTCATCAGGGCCTCCAATGCCTGCCGATAGGTGCTGCCCGCCAGGTTCATGCTGTTGTTGTGCGTCGCGCCTGGCACCAGCAGCAGGGCGCTTTGGCTCCTGGGCGGCATTGAACAATTGCTCACTGAAACGCGGCGGGACGTA
Organism: Pseudomonas sp. NFACC39-1; assembly: GCF_900110355.1. Taxonomy (NCBI): domain Bacteria; kingdom Pseudomonadati; phylum Pseudomonadota; class Gammaproteobacteria; order Pseudomonadales; family Pseudomonadaceae; genus Pseudomonas; species Pseudomonas sp. NFACC39-1. The sequence goes on from NZ_FODL01000009.1 coordinate 114,363, forward strand.
GCGGTCGGCGGCGCCGTGCACCACCAGCAACGGCATGTTGATCTCGCGGATCTTGTCGATGGAGTCGAATTTCTGCGACAGCAACCAGCGCACCGGCAGGGACGTGTTGGCCATGGCGGTGGCGACATCGCCCAGGGAGGTGAACGTGGACTCGATGACCAGACCACGGGCGGGCACGAGGCTGCCGTCTTTCGCCGCCTTCTGGCCCAGTTCCGCAGCGAGGTCGACGGCGACGGCGCCACCCAGGGAGTGGCCGTAGATCAGCCGCAGGGCCGGATCCGGTTGCAGCACTTCAAGACGCTCCCAGGCAATGCGCGCATCTTCATAGACGCTGGCTTCCGACGGCAGATCGCCCTGGCTTTTGCCGAAACCACGGTAATCGATGGCCAGCACCGAAAAGCCCAGGGCCCTTAACTGCCGAATACGAAACAGCTGACCGGTCAGGTTCCAGCGCACCCCGTGCAGATACAGAATCGCCGGCGCGTTCTTGCGTTCGGCCGGCCACCACCAGCCGTGGATACTTTCCCCGGCCTTGAAGCTTTTGGGCTTGAGGTCGAACTCCTGGACGTCGCCCGGCAAGCCGCTGAACCAGGTCGCCGTCCCCGGCTCGATGCGAAACACCAGCTCGCGCTCCTTGTGCTGCAACACGCCACAGCCCACCGGCAGCCCGACCACCATCGCGCTCATGCACAGCAAAGCCAGCCAGCGTCGCCCAAGGCGGGAGAGAAGAGACGAAGACATCGATGCGATTCACTGCTCAAGATGAAAGCTGCCTTTTAGCAGATTCTGCTCAGAGTACGCAGGGATTTCGGACGGCGTGCCTCGCTGGTGCGACGGTCTTCGGTGACTGAGATGATCTTGTGAGGAGGGAGTAAATCCCCCCACAAGATAAAGCCTTTATGGCAGCGGGGGAATTATGCACTCTCAAGCGGAACTGGCTCAAATCTCCGCTCAGTCTTGCCATACCCCACCTTCGGCACTCCCGCCAGGCGCTGATGCAGCACCTGGGTCAACGAGCAGCCAGGAGCCAGGTAGGCGTCGCCGAAGTCCCCATCCAGTTGCACCGGATGAACAATCACCTCCAGCAAACCATGGTCGGGTGCTGCGGCGTGCTGCAAGTCGGCCGGTGTGCAGACATAGTCAGCCGTCGCGCCGCATAAACGACGCAGGCGGCGGTTGAGCAAGGCCTTGAAGATGCGCTTGGGTACAGTCAGGTTTGCTCCGAGGTTACGCGCCAGGCGAATGGGCACACCTTGGCGCGCAGCGAAGCGCGCGACCTGTTCTCCGATGGGCCAGATGTTGTGCACGTGCTGATGCGAGTCCAGGTGGCTTGGACGCAATCCGTGATCCAGGCAGCGTTGCCATTGCGCCTGAAGTTCGTCCTCTATTGCCGCGATGTCTTTTGAGCCCAGACGTAGGCAAGAGCGTGACAGACTGAAGTCGAACTGGCCGTGTGCATCGCAAAATGCCGGGCGCGACTTTATGGCCTGGCTCAACGGCTGCCCATGGCTGAGATTGAAATGCAGGCCGATGCGCCCTTTGAGCCGGGGCTGTCGGGACTGCACGCACGCCTGTTTGAAGCCCGGCATATTGGCCATTATGGTCGCGGAACTGATTAGGCCTGCTTCGAACGCTCGAACGATTATCGTGTTTTCACTCAAACACAGTCCGAAGTCGTCAGCGTTGATGATCACTTGGTGGGGCATGGGAAATCTCCTTTTCCTTGGGGATAGAAGGTGAGTCTGTTGCGGTGGTTTTTTGGGGAGGGTGTTTGCGAAGCCAGGGTTTAAGACTTTTCCAGAGCCGCAAGGCGAGCCCGAGGATCAGTCCATCGGGTTGCCACGAATAAAAACTCCAACGCCAGTGCTCCAGTTGTCCGGTCATGCGTTCGTGCAATTGATGGCTGGAATTATCGAGACTGACCCGTGACGCATCGATCCACCGCCAGTTCTCGTCCAGCCCCCAGCGGATCCACTCTTCGAGCAACACACGGCCGCTGCCCAGGTCGGCATGCTGCGGCAGGAACGCCAGGTTGTAGTCATACAGTCGCCCCTGGTCCAACAGACCGAGGCGATAGCTTATGCACTCGCCGTTCAGTTCCAGCATCACTATCCGCACCAGGCCTTGGGCGGCGAGGGCGGTGAAGGCGTGATTCATCCACTGACGGCGCCTGGGGTCGGCGAAGATCCCGACACCTTCCTCGCCTTTCCAGCTGGCGGCCTCGACATCGGCAAGCGCCCGCAACAGCTGTCCCATGCTGATAGCGTCCGGCGTCACTCGACGGATTTCGGCGCCGCAAGCGGCGATCCGCTTGCGCGCCCGGCGCAATTTGTAGCGTGGATCGCCGGAAACTTCCTGATGGTCGCTGTCGCTGATCAGGTGCACCGGAACCCGGCAGCTGAGCCGCCGCTCTCCGGTGGAACTCAGTGCCATCCAGGCGCTGAGGACGCTTTGCTCGCCAACCGGTTCCACCACTTCATTGAGTTGCAGCATCGCGTGGGGCACATGCTGACGGATCTGCATCAGCGCCTGGCCCATGCCTTCGGCGTCCAGGCGCGCCATCAGAGCGATGCGGTCGGCCAAGGGGTAACCCAAGTGATGCAATACTCGGAACCGCAGTCCGCTGATACGCTCACGTCCCGAAATCAGGGGTAGGCATAGAGACAGGTCCTGGTCCTGCCAGCCCAGTAGCACATGCAATTGCTGATCGGGCAACAGGGCAAATTCCGCCGCTTGCAGCCAGGCCAGGGTGTTGAACGGTGTTGCGTCGGACACCTGGGTTCGCAGCTGTTCATAAGCTGAAACAGGAAAGTCCGCCGCGCCCAGAGAGCGACACCATTGAAAGCGGATCGCCATGGACGTCAGGCCGCCGCAGTAGATGTAACCGGCTTGGCCGGTTTACGAAAAGAGTCCAAGACCGAGCCGGTGTAAAACGTGTCACGGAAGAACCGCCAGCGGCCGAACAAGCAATACATATGGGTGATCTGGCCGCGCTCCTGATAGTCCATGCGCAGGTGCAGCTTGGCGGCTGGAATGTTCCGCCGCTCGAAGACGTCGACTACTCTGTCGCAACCCTGCTTGGCCATGGCTTTCCACAGATCCAGCTGGATATCCACCGATAGCTGGGTCCCCCAGTAGGCGCGGTACAGTTCACCGCCGAACTCGAAGAACTCACCCGGTTTGACCGGGAACCAGCAGCGAAAGAAATGGCGGTCGAAATAGTCCCGTGTACTGCCCCAGATGAAAGCGACGGTGTCACCCTTGCTGTCCAGGTACATCAGTCCGGTGTGGCCTTCGGCAGCCAGTTCGCGCATGGTCTCGACACGGTCACCAAAATATCTGGCGAAAGCATCGGCATTGCAGGTGGTAATGGGTTCCCGGCGCAACGGCGTATAGGGCCTGAGCTTGTTAGGCTGTATCGGGCTGACCAGATCCCGTTCCATCCACACCAGTTGCTCGTGGAAATATACGTAGTGTCTGCACAGCTGTTTTAGAACGGCACGCAGACCTTTTTTCTGAATGCGATCACGCAATTTTTGCAGAATATTCATGGCCCCTCCTGACGGGTGGCGGGTTGGTGCCCCCCATCGCGAGCTGGCTCGCGATGGGGGGGTGGCTGACGAGCGCCTTCATGCTGATGTCCCCATCAGCCTGCGGCGTATCGGCAGTAAGTCGCTGGGCAGGATGATCTGTGTCTGCCACGGCGCCACACCGCTGAGGCGGCAAGGAGCGACACCATTGGAGCCGGATCGCCATGGACATCAGGCCGCCGCAGTCGATGCAACCGGCGGGGCCGGTTTTTGAAAAGCGCCCAGTGCCGAGCCGGTGTAAAACGTGTCGCGGAAAAACCGCCAGCGGCCAAACAGGCAATACACGTGAGTGATTTGGCCGCGTTCCCGATAGTCCATGCGCAGGTGCAGTTTGACGGCTGGAATGTTCTGCAGGTCGCAGACGTCGACTACCTTGTCGCTGCCTTTGTCGGCCATGGTCTTCCAGAGGTCCAGCTGTACGTCCACGGACAACTGGCTGCCCCAATAGGCGCGGATCATTTCACCGCCGAACTCGAAGAACTCGCCCGGCTTGACTGGGAACCAGCAACCATAGAAGTGGCGATCGAAATAGTCGCGTTGACTGGCCCAGATGAAACCGATGGTATCGCCCTTGTCGTCCAGGTACATCAGGCCGGTGTGGCCTTCGGCTGCCAGCTCACGCATGGTCTCGACACGGTCGCCGAAGTGAGTGGCGAAAGCGTCGGCGTTGCTGGTCGTGATGATTTCCCGGCGTACCGGTGCATAAGGCTTAAGCTTGCAAGGTCGCACAGGACTGACCAGATCACGCTCCATCCATATCAGTTGGGAGTGGAAAAACACGTAGTGTCTGCACAGCTGTTTGAACACGGCGCGCAGGCCTTTCTTCTGGATGCGATCACGCAATTTTTGCAGGGACTTCATGGTGCCTCCTGACGGGTGGTATGTTGGGAGAAAAGGGGTGTGCTCCAATCCATGGCAAAACAGGGTGTCTGCGGGCAGGAGAAACCCGATCTGACGGGTTTGCATAGGCTCCGGGCCGACCCCATCGCGAGCAGGCTCGCTCCCACATTGGAGGTGTAGCGACCGCAGTTTTTGTGCCCGGCGCCGGGCCCTGTGGGAGCGAGCCTGCTCGCGATGGCGGTCTGCCTGACGACGGCGTTCATGCGGATTTCCCCATCAGCATCTGCCGCATCGGCAGCAGGTCACTGGGCAGGATGATCAGCGTCTGCCACAACGCCACGCCACTGAGGCGGCAGTACATCGCCAGTAGCGCGATGGTCACGGTCATATAGGCGATCGAAGAAGCCGCGGCGGCCCCGACGATGCCGTAACGCGGAATCAGGATCAGGTTCAACGCCAGGTTTAATAACGCCCCAACCCCCATCAGCAGCGAAACCGTACCGGGGCGGTTCTTGCCCAGCAGATCCAGGCGCAAAATGCTCGCGTAACACAGCCCGAACAGCCCCGGCAGCAGCGCCAGCAAGGCGGGATACGCCGGTTGGTAGGCCGCGCCGAACAGCGTGACGATCAGCCATTCACCAATCAGTGCCATGCCCAGGCAGGCGCCGAGCATGACCGTGGCGGTCAGGCGCAGGGCCAGAGGCGTCAGGCGTTTCATGTCGGAGTCCTGCTGCAGCAGGCGCTTCATCAGCGGTGTGGTAACCGCCTCCGGCACGATCAGCAGCAGTTCCGCGGCGGCGCTGGCCATGGCGTAATGGCCCAGGGCAGTGCTGCCCAGCAGAGCGCCGATGAACAGGTAGTCCGAGCGCAGTACCACCTGCTGGAACATCAAATCGGGGTGGCTGCGGGCGCCGTAGCGCAACAGCTCCTTCTGGTGGGAGCGATCCCATTGCAAGGTGAACGGGTGGTCCCGCCGCAGCCAGACCCAACCGGCCAACACCACCAGGCTCAGACCTGCCAACCAACTGATCAGCGCCGCTTCCAGGGCAGTGTCTTTCCACATCCAGAACAGTGCCAGGAACAGTAACAGCGGTGCCAGGGACTCCATCAGTCGCAGGGCATTGAAGGCGCCAACGCCGCCGGAGGCATTGTGCAGGGTCAGCAGGCCGCTCTTGAGCACGGTCAACGGCACCGCCAACAGCAGCAGCCACGCCAACAGCCCCAACTGCGTGGTGATGTCCAGTTCGCCGCCGAATTCGCGCACCAGCGCCACGACCAGTACCGTCAACAACCCGGCCAACAGGCAGCCGAAGACCAGCACTTGGCTGAGCAAAAGGCCCATCGAACGTTGTTGAGCCGCTTGATAGCCCACGGCCGAATTCAAGCCGCCACTGGTGACGGCGCTGATCAGGTCCGGCAGGGTACTCAGCAGTGCGAACAGCCCGCGTTCACTGGGCCCAAGGATCCGCGCCAGCAGCACATTGCGCAGCAGGCGCAGGCCAATCATCGCCAGGCGTGTGCCCATGCTCAGGGCCAGATGCTTGAGGTAGTGGCCGCGGCTCATGGGCGTGTCCCCCGGCGAATGCGCCAAGCCAGCAATTCAGGGTGCTGGGCATTGCGTTGGCTGACGCCGAAGCGCGGCAGGTTCAACGGGTCGCCGTCGGTGCGATACAAGCCGGTTTCGGTGCCCAGGGCAAATGGAAAGCCGTGGGCTGCCACCTGTTGACGCACGCGCTCATCGTGATCGCCATTGGGGTAGCAATACACCGGCAGCGGCTGGGCGCAACCGTTCTCCAGGGCCGCCCGACTGCGGCTCAGCTCTTCGTGCAGGCGCTGATCATCCAGCGCGGTGAGAATCGCGTGGCTGGCACCATGGGGGCCGAAGCGGATGAGCCCGGAATCTTCCAGCATCCGTACCTGGAACCAGTCCAGGGCCTGGGGTTGGGCGCCCGTGGGGCAGGCGTCGGTGAGGTCGTTCAAAACCTGCGGGTCAAGGCTCTTGAGGCTCTGCAGATAGTGCATCAGCGACAGGCTGCGGCGCTGGTCATCCAGGTCGTCGAGCATCACCGGCAACGGTCGGCCGGCGTGCTGCAAATGCTCGATCAATGAATGTCGCGCCACTTGTCCATGGCTGCCCCACAGGGTTTCGCCAATGCTTTCCCACCAGAAGTGCTGGCGGCTGCCGATGAAATCGGTGGACAGGAAAATACTCGCCGGCACCTGGTATTGGCGCAGCAAAGGAAAGGCATTCATCGCGTTGTCACGCCAGCCGTCGTCGAAGGTCAGCGCCACTCGCGGGCGATTCGGGACGCTTTCAGGGTCCGCCAACAGCAGGCTCATCAAGGGCACGCATTCGAAATAGCGTTGCAGCCAGATCAGCAAATGCTCGAAGGCTTCTGGCCCCACGCACAATTCGTTGCGATGGGGCAGCTCGGCGGCGCGGTCATTGTTAAGGACCCGGTGCAGCATCAGAATCACGCCGGCACCACGCAACGGACCACGACCCAGGGAGGTGTTCAGGTACAGCCAGCCGCCGGTGCGCTTGAAGACTTGTTTGATGGACATGGGCCGTCTCCTTAGCGGTTCTGCTCGGGGTTCCATTGGCTATAACGATGACCTCGCAGAAACTGCCACAGCCCGATGCTCATGCCCGCCAGCGTCACCAGCACGAACGCGGCCAGGCGAAAGGGCTTGGGCAAGCGGTGGCTTACGTCCAGTAAGCCGATCATTGCGATGGCGTAGCCGAGCAGTTGCGCCACCAGGCTCAGGCGATAGAACAGATGTTCATTCCACAGCCAGGCGTTGCTCAGCAGCAGCGGCAATAGCAACACTGGCGCCAGACGACGGATCAGTTTGTGGCTGATCAGGCCGATGGCGTAGAGCCCGTGACGCAGGGGGTTGAGCAACTGCCGGCGCTGGGCCAGGCTTTGCAGGCCGCCCACGGTGACCCGCTGGCGACGGCGAAACTGTTTGTCGGCTTCGTCTACACCCTGGTCGGTGACCCGGGCCAGTGGCGCATACACGATGGATTTACCCGCCGCCGGCGCACAGGTGCTCAGGAAGAAGTCGTCGTTGACCTGCGCCGGTATGGGTTCAAACAGCTCGCGACGCAAGGCCAGCAAGGCGCCATCGGCCGAGACCATGCAGCCTGTGCGGCTCTCCACCTGACGCAGCCAGCCTTCGTAATGCCGATACAAGCTATCGCCCAGGCTCAGGCCCTTGCCCGGCACGGGGATTTCCATGTGCCCGGCACAGGCGCCGACTTCCGGATCGTCCAGCGGGGCCAGCAGGTGCCCGAGGGTATCGTCGGCCCATTGGTTGTCGGCATCGGTGAACACCAGAATCTCTCCGGTGCTGTGGGCCACGCCGGTATTCAGGGCAGCGGCCTTGCCCTGGCGCGGCAGGTCGAGCACGGTGATGCGCGGGTCGATGACCTGCCGAGCGCAGGCCACCGTGTCGTCGGTGGAACCGTCGCTGGCCAGGATGATTTGCAGCGAGCGCGCCGGGTAGTCCTGGGCCAGCAAGGTGCGCAGCTTCTCTTCGATGTGCCGTGCCTCGTTATGGGCGGCGATGACAATGCTGACGTTCATCGGCAACGCCGGCCCGTAGCGCCGGAGCGGAAACAGCGGCGCCAGCAGGCTCAGCATCAGCGGATAACCGAGGTAGGCGTACACCGGCAGCAACAGGCACGACCAGTAAAGAAATTCAGCCACGGGCAGGTCTCCTGACGTTCCAATGACAAAGGTTGAGAAGCAGCGCGGCGCCGGTCAGGTGCAAGCGCACCCCGTGCAAGGCCCACAGTTGCAGCGTCAGGCGCACGTCACGCCCGCTTTGGCGCAGACTGAGGAACAAAGCGGGCAGGGAGGTCAGCAACAGCAGCATCAGGGCAATGCGCGGCTGGCCCTGGAACAGGGCGACCAACGCCAGAAAATCCAGGCCCCAGGCACCGATGGACAGTGCGGGAAAGCGCAACAGACGCAGGCTCGGACCATGGCTGCGCAACAATTGCAAATGGCTGCCCTGGCGCCACAGTTCCTTGCTCATCCACTCCCGCCAACTGCCTTCGTAGCCCCAATGCAGGGCCACGCTTTCATTGACCAGCAGCAATTGCGCCCCGGCGTCGCGCAGGCGTAGGGAAAAATCCTTGTCTTCGCCCGTGCGCAGGGTTTCGTCGAACCCCCTGACCTGCTCAAACCACTGGCGACGCAACAACAGGTTGGCGCTGGGCAGCCACTGCACTCGGTGCAATGGACGCGAGCCTGGGCGTTGGCTGCGGCGTTGCCAGGCTTGAGCGAACCAAGGCGCCTGAGCGGGGGTGTCCAAGTCCAGGCCCAGCACATCGCCCTGGCCTTGGAGTTCCAGTAACAGCGTGAGCCAGTTGGCCGGCATCTCGATGTCGGCGTCGATGAACGCCAGCCATTCCCCGTGGGCGACGGCCGCACCGCAGTTGCGCAGGGCGCCGATGTGCACGCCGGGCACGATCAGCACGCGCGCGCCCAGTTCGTTGGCGATGCGCGGCCCATGATCGTCGGAGCCGTTGTCCACCACGATCAGCTCGCAGTCCATCTGCGCCTGGCGGGCGGCTTCCTGCGCCGTCTGCAACGTACGGCCAATGTGTCGGGCCTCGTTGAACATCGGGATCACAATGCTGATGCAGGTCATGGCCGGACCTCCTGCGGTGTTGCCTGTTCGGCGTCGTAGCGCAACACGCTGGTGAGGGCGAGCATGATCCACAGCAACTTATGGTTGGGGGCGCTGAGGAACATCAAAAACAGCGTCAGCGACAGGAAGCTCATGCCCAGGTGCGTCACCAAGTCTGCCTGCGTCCAGTCCCGCCGCTGCAACCAGAGCTGGCGGGCGCGCAGCAGGTTGTACAGGCCCAGGCCGAGCATGCCGACGAACATCAGCCCGCCCGGGATGCCGATCTCGCTGAAGATTTCCAGATAGGTGTTATGGGCCCGGCGATACAGATCCCCCAGCTTGCGATTGGCCGAGAACGCCTTGGCGTAGCCGGTGGGCGCGTAGTGCAGCGGGAAGGTGCCCGGACCGCTGCCCAGCACTGGGTTCTCGCGGATCATTTGGCTGCCGACCACGATGTACGAGGCGCGTCGGCCCAGGGATTCGTCTTTGTGGGCACTGGCGCCAGCGCTGAGGATGCTCAGCGACTGGATGCGCGCCACGTAGCCGGCCGGCATCACCGCGATCCCCAAGGGAATCAGGATGGCCAGCCCGAACATGGCGAAGCCCAGGTGTCGCGGGCGGATGCGCGGCAGTTGTGCACGATAGTGATAGAGGCCAATCACCAGGCTCAGCAACAGCACCACCAGCCCGGAGCGCGATTCGGTCTTGGTCATGCCGCCCAGCAGCAGGATGAAACAGCCACCCCAGAATAACCGGTGCAACAGGTTCGGGCTGCGTAATACCAGCAACAATGCCAGCGGCACGGTAAAGGCGATCAGCAGGGCAAAGGTGTTCGGGTCTTCCAACAGGCCGGACGCGCGGCCCTGGTCCTGGTATTTGGCCGAGAACATGGCCAGCACACAGGTGGTGCTCACGCTCAGGGTCATCAGCCGGCAGAACAGGTCCAGGTTCAGCTCGCGACCGATCAGCAGGGTGATCACGAACAGAATCAGCCCCACCATCAGTTCGCGCAAATGGGTCATGGACAGGCCCAGGTTCTGCGACAGCAACAGGCTCAGGCCATAGAGCATCATGAAGGCGATCAGCGGCCGCCAGATATTGCTGCGCAAGCGTGATGAGGGAATCTGGCGCAGGGCCAGTTGCAGCATCAGGATCAGAATCAGCGCCACGCCGAAGAATTTGCTGCCTGAAAAAGCATTCTCCTTGAACAGACCTTCGAACGGTACCAGCGCGGCAATGCCCAGCAAGCCCCAGCCGGGTTTGCGGTACAGCACGGCGACGCCCACCAGGCCGAGCACCGCCCCCGGCGCCAGGAAGGGATAGGGGCTGGCCAGCAACACCAGGCAAACCAGGCCCAGCAGGCTGACGATTGAGAGCGGGACAATCATGGACGAGCCTCCCGTGCCGTGCGGATATAGAGCTGCGACCAGCGTTCGGCCAGGGCGCGCAGGTCATAGCGGTCCCGTTGGGTGCGGCGCGCGTTGTCGGCCAGGATCCGCGCCAGGGGCGGTTCGCCAAACAGTGTTTCAATCTGCCGGGCCAGTTCGGCGCTGTCGGCCGGCGACGCGAGCAGGCCGTTGTGACGGTCCTGCAGCACATCGGGAATGCCCCCCACGCCGAATGCCACCACCGGCACTCCGGCCTGCATCGCTTCGAGCAGAATCATCGGTGTGCCTTCGGTACGCGAACTGATCACCAGCGCGTCGAGCTGACTCCACCAGGGGTTCATGTCGGTCTGATAACCGGGCAGCTCGATGCGAGTCGGCAGGCCTGCGTCGGCAATGCGCTTGAGCAAGGCCTGACGTTCCGGGCCGTCGCCGAGCATCACCGCGTGCAGCGATGCATGCCGCTGGCACAGCGGGATCATGGCGTCGAGGAACAGGTCCGGGCCTTTCTCGTGGCTCAAGCGACCGACGTAGCCGACCCGCCAGCGCAGCCTGTCGTCACGATGAGGCAGCGGTGCTGTGACCGACGGCAGGCCGTTGGGAATCACGTCGAGTTTTTCCGCGCGCACGCTGGCCTGGCGGTGCAGCACGGCAATGCTTTCGGCCACGCAGACCACGCGCTTGACCGAGGCGGTCCGGCACAGTTGCAGGCTCAGCCAGGTGTAGAACCGTTGCTTGGTGCTGCGCGGGGTGAAGCCGTGCTGGGTGATGACCAGGGGCAAGCGCAGCAGCGTGGCCGCGGCCCAGCCGAACAGCAGACCCTTGAAGTTATGGGTGTTGATCAGCGGCTGCTCCTCCCGTCGCTGGCGCAGGTGCTGCACCAGCTCGGCCCAACTGGCGCAGTGGCGGCAATCGACTCCGGCTTGGCGAAAGCGCGTGATCAACGTCGGCGGCGCCGCCAGGAACAGCACTTGGTGCTGCCCCGGCGTGGCCAGGCAATGATCGAGCAACATCCGTTCGGCCCCGTAGAAGCCGCCGCTGTCGAGCAAATGAATGATCGGCAGGGCGCTGCTGCGGCAAGTCGGGCCCACCGGCGCGTTCAATTGCGCACCCAATGGACAAGGCTGGGCAGGCTCCAGTTGCGGTGCGGGTTGACCTGGTCGGGGTTCTGCTCGTTGATCACCAGCAGCACCGGTACATCCAGTTGCTGGGTAATCTGGGCAGGGTGCTTGAAGCGATGGTCGAAGAACTCACGCACATAGACCAGGGCGATCGCCAGGAGCAAGCCGCTGAACAGACCGAACGCAATAATCAGCATTGGCTTGGGAAACGCCGCGGCGGTCGGTTCGAACGGCGGGCTCAGGACGCGAGCGTTGGATAGGTCGTTGTCCAGCGCCCGAGCGGTGCTGCTCTCGGCGAACCGTTGAGCGTAGGTGGAAAATGCCGCATGCAGAGCATTGATCTCGGTGTCCATCTGCCGCAGCTTGCTCTGGGTTTGCTGCAACTGATGGATGCGCTCCTTGAACGCGGCGATGCGCGCGGTTTTCTGGTCGATCACCGAGCTGACGATTGCCAGGTCGTTGGTGCGTTCCTGGATGCGGTTGCTCACCACTTTGAGAAACTGCTGGCGGGTGCGTGCGATCTGCTCCCGAGTCAATAGCATCGGTTCGCTGCCGGGCTGGAAGATCGCCAGGTCATTCATGTAGCGGCTGACCTGGGTGGTCAGTTGCTCACCCAGTTGTTTGATCTCCCGGTCTTCGAAAGCGATGTTGTCCACAGTGGTGGTGAAGGTGAAGGGGAAGGTGTAGTCGTTGAACCGCGAGCTGTTCGCCGCCGTCAGGCTGGTCTTGAGGTAATCGAGCCAGCGCTGGCTTTGCAGCAGACGATCGCGGTACAGGTTCAAGGCCTGTTCTTCGGTGTTGATGGCGTTCAGTCGGAAGGTGATCTCCTCCTTGGGATCTGAGGAGCTGACGTCTTCAAGCAGCGCCAGGCGGGTGCCTTCCAGTCCGTCTAGGCGAGTTTGGTACTGGGTTTTCTTTTGCTCATAGAAGGCTTGCGGCAGCTCGATCGATTGCAGGTCCTGGCGACTGGAGAGGTAGTTCTCCAGCAGTTGCGCCACGAACCGAGTGCCCTGGGCCGGGTCGCCGAAGCTGTAGACGATGGAGATGACGTTGGAGCCTGGCAGGGTTTCGATTTTCAGGTTGGCGATGGCTTCGTCGGTCAGCATGTCGAGCGTGGTATCTCGCACCGGATCGACTTCCAGTCCCAGGCCGTCGCGCAGCGGGTTGACGACATACTCGCGCAGCGGCGTGGTGACATAGTGCTTGAGCGGCTCGCTCACCCATTTGTTGAGGATGCCGGGGCTGGGGCTGTACTCGCCCTGGTCGCGCAGGGTGCTGATGGTCTGCCGGATCAGGGCCGGCGAGCGCAGGATATTGCTCTCGGTTTCCATGTCCGCCAGGGACGGTGGAATGAAGGTGGCGTCTTCCTGGTTCAGCGACGTGGTGGCGTCGCCCTGGGAGAGTTTTTTCGACTGGACGATGACCTGGGCGGTGATGTCGAAGCTCTGTTTGAGCATCAACGGCAGCGCCAGGGCGATCACGGCGAAGATCAGGAAGACTCGCTTCACCCATTGCTTGTTGGCGAAGAAAATCCTGAAGAACTCATGCAGATAGTTTTCCTTGGGGTTCATGATCAATCACCTGAGTTTCAGTTGTCGCTGCCTTTGTTGTCGACGCGGTAGCCGAAGCTGAACCCCACGCCCTGAAACAGCACCACGTCGGCCAATTGCCGGGCCAGTTCGCCGGCGCTGGCCAGCTTGGTCTTGGGCACGTAGAGCATGTCGTCCGGTTGCAGGTAGGCAATTTGCGACGCGTCACCGTCCAGTGCCTTCTCCACGTCGTAGCTGCGCGCTTCGACCTGATTACCGTTGCGGCGCATGATCACCACCGAATCGAGCCGCGCCTTGATGTTCGAGCCCCGGGCCATGGTCAGCGCCTCAAGGACCGAGACTGGCCGACGGATCGGATAGGAACCGGGTTGGGCGACTTCGCCCAGAACATAGATTTCGTTACCCGCGGTGGACTTGAGCAGCACATTGACGGACATGCGTCCTGGCAGTTTGGCGTAGCGTTCATTGAGGAAGGTTTCCAGCTGGTTGACGGTCATGCCTTGCAGCGGCACGGAGCCGATTTCCGGAAAACTGGCGTAGCCGTCGGTGCCCACGGTGATCTCCCGACTCATGCCGGTGCCCGGGTGGGTCAGGGTGTTGCGCAGTTTTGTCTCGTTGCTCAACGGGCTGGTGACCTGCACCGTCAATTGATTGCGGTTGGGCTGGAACAACATTTTGCGGTCATAGGCACGCTGTACCTCCAGGCGTGCCTCGTCCGTGGTCAGGCCGGCGATTTTTACCGAGGTGTTGGCCCCCGGCAGTTCGATAGTGCCGTCGGGCATGACCTGTTGTGCGCCGTTGAGCTGGCTGGCGGCGGTGAAGTTCAAGGCCACCTGGTCACCTGGCTGGACCCGGTAGGCATCCGACCCGCTGGTGCTGATGTGAAAGATCACATCCAGCACATCCTGGGGACGCAAGGTCTGTTCGACCCGGGGCATGTCAGTGGCCTGGGCGTTGGCCGGTGCGGCCGTGAGGATCTGCACCGGCATGGAGCGGGTTTCGGTGTGGCTGGTGCAACCGGCAAGCGGCAACAGCAGCAGGACAAGCAATCTGGCGTTCATCTCGTCATCCTTTTTGCAGGCTTACAGGTTGTTGTAGAGCCACTTGGGCATGTAGTACTTGCGGCGGTTGAACACGCTGCCCACCACCTTGGCACCGGCCTGGGTCAGACGCAGGCGAGCGGCCTGGGCCACCTCCCAGCGGGTGTCTTCACCGCGTACCACCAGCACCACGCCGTCCACCTGGGTGCTCATGACCAGGGTGTCGGAGGCCGAGTACACCGCGTCAGCGTCGATCACCACAAAGCGGTACTGCCCGGCCAGTTGCTTGAACAACGGGCGAAGCTGCTCGGGGTTCAGGCGCTCGGCATTGCGCCCCAGACGACCGTTGGGCAGCACGTCGAAGGGCAGGCTGGAGGTCTGCACCACGCAGTCCTGCAACAAGGGCGGTGCGAGGCTGTTGAACAGCAGGTCGCTGAAGCCGCGCTCCTTGTGCAGCGACAATTGCTGGCTGAGGTTGCGCGGCGACTGGCTGGCGTCCACCAGCAGTACGCGGCCGCTGCTCATCTGCGCCAGTTGAGCGGCCAGGGCCATGGCACTGGTACTGGTTCCGGTGCCGGTGTTGGCGGCCGTCAGAAGCAGAATCCGTATGGATGGGTCAAGCACGGTTGAGGTCAGGTTGGTCTCGCTCGGGCTTGCGATGCTCAGGATATTGGTTGAACCGTCCATTTAACTCGCTCCGTGGCCGCTGAAAACTTTGAAAGGGGTGATCATCAGGATCTTCAAGTCCAGCAACAGGCTTTGTTCAGCGATGTAGCTGAGGTCCAGTTCCACGCGCTGGTCGAAGTCGATATTGCTGCGCCCGGAGATCTGCCACAGGCCGGTCAGGCCGGGGTAGATGCTCAGGCGGACAAGATGGTTGTCCTTGTAGCGGTAGGCGTTGAACGAGGTCGGCCGCGGGCCGACCAGGCGCATGTCGCCGGTCACCACATTGATCAGGTTGGGTAACTCGTCGAGGCTGCTGCGTCGCAGGAACCGGCCGACGGGGGTGATGCGCGGGTCGTTGTCGATCTTGAAGTCGATGGCATCGGCGCCGTGCTTGTTGAGGTGGCGCAGTGACTCCTTGAGCGCCTCGGCATCAGCCACCATGGTGCGAAACTTGTACATGCCAAAGACCCGGCCGCGGTATCCGGTGCGTTTCTGCACGAACAGCACGGGACCGGGGCTTGAGAACTTGATCAGCAGTGCCAGGCCCAGCAGCAGCGGGCTGAGCAGCACCAGGATCGACAGCGCGCCGAGACAGGCCACCACCCGATTGGTGCGTGAGACCGTCCAGGGTCGACCGCCGTCGCGACCGGTCAGCCAGCCACGACCCTGACGATGGATGGCCGCGTCCAGGCGTCGGCGGTGCTCGGGATCGACACGCTTGTCGCCCCCGCGGGCGGTGATAGGGATGCTTTGTTCATGTCGGGTCATAGACTCCTCCGCTGAAGGTTGGTCGCAAGCGTTTGGCTGCAAGCGGTGTCGGCGATAGGCAGGGCGTAGTAATCGAGGAACCAGTCGATGAAGCGGCCGAGGCCCTCGTCCAGCTCGATGCGCGGCTGAAAACCGGTGGCCCGTGCCAAGTCGCTGGCATCGGCGCAGGTGTTCAACACGTCCCCCGGCTGCAGGGGCAGCAGTTCGATCCGGGCGGTTTGCCCCAAGTGCTTTTCCAGCAGCGCTACATAGGTGCGCAGCGCCACCGGGTGCTGCCCTCCGATGTTGTAGATCCGCCAGGGCGCCGCGCTGGTGGCCGGGTCCGGTTGATCGCGATCCCACTGTGGCGTGGCATGGGGCGGGCGTTCGATCAGCCGGGCGATGCTTTCGACGATGTCGTCGATGTAGGTGAAATCGCGCTGGTGCTCGCCATGGTTGAACAACTGCAACACGCGGCCTTCGGCGATGGCGCGGGCGAACTGGATCGGCGACATGTCCGGCCGGCCCCAGGGGCCGTACACCGTGAAAAACCGCAGGCCGGTGCACGGAATGCCAAACAGATGGCTGTAACTGTGGGCCATCAACTCGTTGGCTTTCTTGCTGGCCGCATACAGCGACAGCGGATGGTCCACGCCGTCCTGTACTGAGTAAGGTGTGCGCTGGTTAGCGCCATACACCGAGCTTGAGGAGGCGTAGATCAGGTGCTTGACCGGATGGCGACGGCAGCTTTCCAGAATGTTCAGGAACCCGGTGAGATTGCTGTCGACGTAGGCCCGGGGATTCTCCAGGGAATAACGCACGCCGGCTTGGGCGGCGAGATGAATCACCACGTCGGGGCGGTGTGACTGGAACAACTCATCGATGGCCGAGGCGTCGGTCAGGTCCACCCGTGCCAACGTAAAGTCCCCAGCCTGGTCCTTCACCCATGCCACGCGATCGTGCTTGAGCTGCGGGTCGTAGTAGTCGTTGAAGTTGTCCAACCCCCACACCTGATGGCCGTCGCGCAGCAGCCGCAGCACGCAATGGGCGCCGATGAAACCGGCTGCGCCGGTCACCAGAATGTTCACGCCCGTGGCCCCTGGGGCAGAGTGCTGGGCACGGTGTGACGCAACCCGATGCCGCGATACAGGAGGCCGGCGGCGGCCAGGTGTTCGGGGTTGTACAGGTTGCGGCCATCGATGATGACCCGGGCGCGCAACTTGTTGGCCAACAGAGCGAAATCCACGACCCGGAAGTTCTTCCACTCGGTGCAGATCACCAGGGCGTCTGCATCCTCCAGGGTGTCGTCGCGGGTGGCGCACAGGTTCAGGTCTTTGCGGTAGCCATAGAGGCGGCGGCATTCGGACATGGCCTCCGGGTCGTAGGCATGGACCCGAGCGCCTTCGCGCCACAGCGCCTCCATCAGGTAGCGGCTGGGGGCTTCGCGCATGTCATCGGTATTGGGTTTGAAAGCCAGGCCCCAAATCGCAATCGACTTGCCGGCCAGGCCACCGGAGAACTGTTGCGTCAGTTTCTCGAAGAGAATGTGCCGCTGGCTGTCGTTGACGTCGGTGACACTGCGCAGCAGGCGCAGGGGCATGCCGCTCTGTTCGGCGGTATGCAGCAGCGCGCGCAGGTCCTTGGGAAAGCATGAACCGCCGAAGCCGCATCCGGGGTAGATGAAGTGATAACCGATGCGAGGGTCCGAACCGATACCCTTGCGTACCGCTTCGATGTCGGCGCCCAGCCTTTCGGTGAGATTGGCCAGTTCGTTCATGAAGCTGATGCGGGTGGCGAGCATGGCGTTGGCCGCGTACTTGGTCAGTTCGGCGCTGCGGTTGTCCATGAACATCAGTTTTTCGCGGTTACGGCAAAAGGGCGCATACAGCTCGCTCATCTGATCGCGGGCCAGCGGGTCGGCGGTGCCGATGATGATCCGGTCCGGGCGCATGCAGTCGGCCAGGGCGCTGCCTTCCTTGAGAAACTCGGGGTTGGACACCACCCGCACGTTCAGCTGTTTCAGACCTCGGCGAGCCAACGCCTGACGGGCACATTCGGCGACCTTGTCGGCGGTGCCGACCGGTACCGTGGACTTGATGATCAAGGTGCGGTCGCTGTCCATGAAGTCAGCGATCTGGCGGGTGACCGCCAGTACATGGCTCAGGTCTGCCGAACCGTCTTCATCGGCTGGCGTACCTACCGCGATGAAAATCAGTTCGCCGTGATTGACCGCATCGCTGGCCTGATCACTGAACAGCAGCCGGCCACTCTTGATGTTCTCTTCGAGCAGTTCGGACAACCCAGGCTCGCTGATCGGTGGCACCGCTTGCTGCAGCTGACGAATCTTGTTGGGGTCAATGTCGATGCACAAAACGCGGTGGCCGACGTCAGCCAACGCAGCCGCTTGAATCAATCCCACATACCCCGTACCAAATACGCTCACGTCCATTTTTGGCGCGCCTCGCAAGACGGTTGATGTAACTCGGATGAAACTGTTTAGAGGGGTATAGCGCAGCTTCAGAAAAGCGTGTCAGCAAAATGACAGTTGTCAGTGTTGGCAAACTCGACGGAGCTTGGCCTTTTGATATCAAGTCATTGACTGGTTTAGAAAAGTGCCGTTTTTAAAGGGCTTTAACGGCGTTTAACTAGGCGATGAACGGTATTTATTCATAGATTTTTACGTTTGACGGGCTTAAAGCGTGTCATTTTTGGGCTAACTTTTTTTTGACGCATTAGCCGTTCATCCCTTTTCTTGCGCTTTGCAAAGCCGCTGCTAACGTGCAGAAAACGACCCTCTCTCCAACGCCGCCCTATCGCCGAGAAACACATGCTCCGATACCTCAAGGAACTGTTGCTGGTGCTCTACCTGATCAGGGGATATGACTATTACCTTGACCGTCTGAATGCCTTGGGTTTGGGTTTCGCCACGTTGCTGTTCGGTGCGATGTTCGTGGTATTGGTGGTGGCGCTGTGGATGAGTGCTTACATTCGCCAGACCTTCGTGCGTCACCTGTTCGCACTGGCAATGTTTGGTTCGGCGGTGTTCTTCGAGGTTTACACGCGGGTGACCGACAGCTACCTGACGTACAGCCAGTTTGTGTCGCTGGTGTATTCGGGTGGTTTTATCGGGGAGGCGGCTTCGCAGTACCGCGAAGTGATTGTCAGCGCCGCCACCGGTGGCCTGTTGCTGCTGTTGGGACTGGGTCTCAAGCCTCGGCGGTCGGTGTCATTGCCCGGTTATTTGCCTATCGCCGCGCCTGTGTTGGGCGTGTTGTTGCTCAGTGGAGTCCTGTTCGTCCGGGCGGGCGAGGGCGCGCGGGGGCTGCCGGTGATGTACACACCACTGGCCTATCTGAATCTGTTCGTTTACGAAGCCCTGCACAACACTGTCGGCCCTCGGGAGTCGATTCGCCTGGCGCGGCAAACTTCGGCGATCGAGCATGATATTGTGCTGATCATCGATGAAAGCGTTGCTGGAAATTATCTGGATATCAATACGCCGTTCGGCGTGCACACGGGCCTCAAGACGCCGCCCGATGGGGTGCAGGTGTTCAATTTCGGTTACGCCGCTTCCATTGCCAACTGCAGCGCCGACACCAACGTCACCTTGCGTTACGGTGGCACCCGAGCCGATTACGTGCGCATCAACAGCACGTTGCCGTCGATCTGGCAATACGCTAAAAACGCCGGGTTGCGCACGGTCTATATCGACGCCCAGCGTACCGGTGGTCACCTTCAGAACCTGATGACCGAGACCGAAAAAAACGATATCGACGACTTCGTGCAGTTCGACCGCACCCCGGTGTTCGAGCGGGACATGGCGGTTGCCACGCAACTGATCGAGCGACTGGGCAATGACCGGGCCGAACTGGTGGTGGTGAACAAGCTCGGTGCGCATTTTCCGGTGCACGACAAATACCCGGATGAGTTCATGAGCTATCGTCCCGCACTGCCGCGTGGGCGCTTTCTCGAAGTCGCCGACACCGGCCAGCGTGACGGTTTTGATGGCCGGACCCGTGACTGGGAGCTATACCGCAACGCTTACCAGAACACTTTGCTGTGGAATGTCGGAGAGTTCTTCAGGCGGATCTTCCAGCAGGCCGATTTAGGCAACGCCGTGCTGATCTACACCTCCGACCACGGTCAGGACCTTCACGAGCGCGGCAACCCCGGGCTCAATACCCACTGCGGTGGTGACCCGGTGGCGGAGGAAGGGCTTGTGCCGCTGGTGGTCATAGAAGGCGCGCGGTTGCAGACCCTGGATTGGCAGCGGGCGTGGGCACAGAACAAGGACCGCTCCAGCCACTACAACATCTTCCCGACGCTGTTGCAGTTGATGGGGTACGACCCGGCCGGTGTTGAAGCGACTTATGGAAAATCCCTGAGCCAGCCGACCGAAGACGCCTTTACCTTCAACTACCGCTTCAATGCGCGGCTGGGGGCGACGCCTGAATGGAAACATATCGATCTCAAGCAGATTGTCACACCGGGTCCGGTTCAAGCCGAGATGGCGGCGGGGCAGTCGGCACCGCTGTTGAATGTGCCGCCGTCATCGCGAGCCGGTTCGCTCCCACAGTAGATCTTCGTTAATTATGTGTCTGGCTGGCTGGCAGCATTACCCGACGGTCGGTTTTTCCACCACAAAAAACAGCATTGTCTACAGTTTGAAGTGACGGTAGTTCCGTTGCCGTCACCGTGATCGTCCAGAAAAATCCGGCCAATGCACCGGGTTTCCACCTGATCAGGAGTGCACGATGGACCTCAACCGTCGTCAGTTCTTCAAGGTCGCTGGTCTCGGCCTTGCGGGCTCAAGCCTCGGCGCGCTGGGCATGGCCCCGACGCCAGCTTTCGCCGAACAAGTGCGTCATTTCAAGCTCGCCCATACCCATGAAACCCGCAACACCTGCCCGTACTGCTCGGTCGGTTGCGGTTTGATCATGTACAGCCTGGGTGACAATGCGAAGAATGTCGCCCAGAGCATCATCCACATAGAAGGCGATGCCGACCATCCCGTCAATCGTGGCACCCTCTGCCCCAAAGGCGCAGGGCTGCTCGATTTCATTCATAGCCCCACTCGTCTCCAGTACCCGCAGGTGCGCAAGCCCGGCACCACGCAATGGACGCGAATCTCCTGGGATGAAGCGCTGGATCGCATCGCCGACCTGATGAAGGCCGACCGCGACGCCAATTTCATCGAGAACAACGCCCAGGGGCAAACGGTGAATCGCTGGCTGACCACCGGTTTCCTTGCGGCGTCGGCATCGTCCAACGAAGCGGGGTACATCACCCACAAGGTGATTCGCAGTCTCGGCATGCTGGGGTTTGATAACCAGGCACGTGTCTGACATGGCCCGACGGTGGCAAGTCTTGCCCCGACGTATGGCCGTGGTGCCATGACCAACCACTGGACCGATATCGCCAACGCGAATCTGGTTCTGGTGATGGGTGGCAACGCCGCCGAAGCGCACCCTTGCGGTTTCAAATGGGTGACCGAAGCCAAAGCCCACAACAAGGCGCGGCTGATTGTGGTCGACCCGCGTTTCACCCGTACGGCCTCGGTGGCCGATTATTACGCGCCGATCCGCACCGGCACCGACATTGCCTTCATGGGCGGGCTGATCAATTACCTGCTGACCGAAGACAAGATCCAGCACGAATACGTACGCGCCTATACGGACCTGTCATTCATCGTCAAGGCCAACTACGGCTTCGAGGATGGGCTGTTCAGCGGCTACGACGCGAGCAAGCGCATCTATACCGACAAGTCCGGCTGGGGCTACGAAATCGGCGAGGACGGTTTCGCCAAAGTCGACCCGACCTTGCAAGACCCACGCTGCGTCTATCAATTAATGAAGCAGCATTACAGCCGCTACACCCTGGAGCTGACCAGTCAGGTCTGCGGCATGCCCGTGGATGCGATGCAGAAAATCTGGGAAGAGATCGCCACCTGCTCGCAACCGGGCAAAACCATGACGATTCTCTACGCGCTGGGCTGGACCCAGCATTCGACCGGCTCGCAGATGATCCGCAGCGCGGCCATGGTGCAACTGCTGCTGGGCAACGTCGGCATGCCGGGCGGGGGCGTCAATGCGCTGCGCGGGCACTCCAACATCCAGGGCCTGACCGACTTGGGCTTGCTGTCCAACCTGCTGCCCGGTTACCTGACCCTGCCGGCCGAGGCCGAACAGGATTACAACGCCTACATCGCCAAGCGCGCACTCAAGCCGCTGCGTCCCGGGCAGATGTCTTACTGGCAGAACTACGGCAAGTTTCACGTCAGCCTGATGAAAGCCTGGTACGGCGCCAATGCCACTGCCGAGAATAACTGGGGCTATGACTGGCTGCCCAAACTGGACATTCCCGGCTACGACATCCTGAAAATGTTCGACATGATGGGCAAGGGCGAGGTCAATGGCTACATGTGCCAGGGCTTCAACCCGATCGCAGCCTTGCCGGACAAGAACCGGGTAATGAAGGCGCTGGCCAAACTCAAGTGGCTGGTGGTGATGGACCCACTGGCCACCGAAACCTCGGAGTTCTGGCGCAACGCCGGCCCTTACAACGATGTGCAAACGGTCGAGATCCAGACCGAAGTCATCCGTCTGCCCACCACCTGTTTCGCCGAAGAAAACGGTTCGCTGGTCAACAGCGGTCGTTGGCTGCAATGGCACTGGAAGGGTGCCGATGGCCCGGGGCAGGCGCGCACGGACGTGAAGATCATGGCCGAGCTGTTCTTGCGCCTGCGCAAGCGTTACCAGGCCAATGGTGGTGCCGGGGCCGAGCCGATCCTCAAGCTCGACTGGCCCTACAAAGTGCCGGATGACCCGGCGCCGGAAGAGTTGGCCCGGGAATTCAACGGCTACGCCGTATCCGATGTCTCCGACGCTTCAGGCGCGGTAATCAAGACGGGTCAGCAACTGTCCGGTTTCGGCCAACTCAAGGACGATGGCAGCACGGCGTCCGGGTGCTGGATTTTCTGCGGCAGCTGGACCGAGCAGGGCAACCTGATGGCCCGGCGAGACAACAGCGATCCTTTCGGCATGAAGCAGAACCCGGGGTGGGCCTGGGCCTGGCCGATGAACCGGCGGATTCTCTATAACCGTGCCTCTTGCGACCCTCAAGGCAAACCATGGGACCCGAACAAACGGCTGGTGTGGTGGAACGGCAAGGTCTGGACCGGCACCGACGTGCCCGATTACAAGGCCGACGCCGCACCGGAAGCGGGCATCAACCCGTTCATCATGAACCCAGAAGGCGTGGCGCGTTTCTTCGCCCTCGACAAGATGAACGAAGGGCCATTCCCGGAACACTATGAACCGTTCGAGACGCCCATTGGCATCAACCCGATGCACCCCAACAACAAGCAGGCGACCAGCAATCCGGCCGGGCGGATCTTCGATTCAGTCTGGGACACGCTCGGGCAGGCCAAGGATTTCCCTTATGCGGCGACCAGCTACCGGCTGACCGAACACTTCCATTTCTGGTCCAAGCATTGCCCGATCAACGCTATTACCCAGCCCGAACAGTTTGTCGAAATCGGCGAAGTCCTGGCCAAGGAGAAAGGCATTGCTGCTGGTGACAGGGTGCGGGTCAGTTCCAAGCGCGGGCACATCGAAGCGGTGGCGGTGGTGACCAAGCGGATTCGTCCGCTGCAGGTCAACAATCAAGTGGTGCACCAGATCGGTATCCCGTTGCACTGGGGTTTCACCGGCGCCACCCGTCACGGTTACCTGACCAACACCCTGGTGCCGTTCCTCGGCGATGGCAACACACAGACCCCGGAATCCAAGTCGTTCCTGGTCAACGTGGAGAAAGTCTAAATGGCCAGCCAAGACATCATCGCCCGTTCGGCCACCACCACCATGCCGCCCTCGGTGCGCACGCAAGAGGCAGTGGCCAAGCTGATCGATACCACCAAGTGCATCGGCTGCAAGGCCTGCCAGGTCGCCTGCTCGGAATGGAACGAGCTGCGCGACGATGTCGGTCACAACCTAGGCACTTATGACAACCCTCAAGACCTCAGCGCAGACACCTGGACCTTGATGCGCTTTACCGAGCATGAAACCGACGCCGGTAACCTCGAATGGTTGATCCGCAAGGACGGCTGCATGCACTGCGCCGAGCCCGGCTGCCTGGCGGCGTGCCCGAGCCCCGGCGCGATCATCAAACACGTCAACGGCATCGTCGATTTCGATCAGGACCATTGCATCGGTTGCGGGTATTGCATCACCGGTTGCCCGTTCAACATTCCGCGCATCTCGCAAAAGGACCACAAGGCTTATAAATGCACGCTGTGTTCGGATCGGGTGGCGGTGGGGCTGGAGCCGGCCTGCGTGAAAACCTGCCCGACTGGCGCCATCGTTTTCGGCAGCAAGGAAGACATGAAGGAGCACGCCGCCGAACGTATCGTCGACCTCAAGAGTCGCGGTTTCGAAAACGCCGGTTTGTATGATCCCGAAGGCGTCGGCGGCACGCACGTCATGTATGTGCTGCACCATGCCGACACACCCAGGTTGTATGCCGGGTTGCCGGATCACCCGGTGATCAGTCCGTTGGTGGACCTGTGGAAAGGCCTGAGCAAACCCCTGGCGTTGCTTGCCATGGGCGCGGCGGTGCTGGCCGGGTTCTTCCATTACGTGCGCGTCGGGCCACAACGGGTCGAGGAAGACGAACATCCAGTCACCCTCGACCCGGCGGTGCATGAATTCGATCCGTCGGTGCACACCTTTGATCCGACGAAACCCGGCGGGGAGGACAGGCCATGAACGACAAAACGATCCTGCGCTACACCTCCAACCAGCGCACCAATCACTGGCTGGTGGCGATTCTGTTTTTCATGGCCGCGCTGTCGGGGCTGGCCTTGTTCCATCCGGGATTGTTCTGGCTCAGCAACCTGTTTGGCGGCGGTTCGTGGACGCGCATTCTGCATCCGTACATGGGCGTGGCGATGTTTGTGCTGTTCCTCGGTCTGGTGTTCAGTTTTTGGCGGGCGAATTACTTCAGCGCCAACGACCGGTTGTGGCTCACGCGCGTCGGGACGGTCATGCGTAACGAGGAGGAGGGCGTACCGCCAATCGGCAAATACAACCCGGCGCAGAAAGTGCTGTTCTGGGTCTTGCTGATCTGCATGCTGGTGCTGCTGTTCAGCGGGCTGGTGATCTGGCGTGCCTGGTTCAGCGCGTACTTCGGCATCACCAGTATTCGCTGGGCGATGCTGCTGCATGCGCTGGCAGGGTTCATCCTGGTGCTGAGCATCATCATTCACATCTATGCGGGTATCTGGATTCGTGGTTCGGTCCATGCAATGGTGCGTGGCAGAGTCAGTCGCGCCTGGGCGAAAAAACACCATGAACTCTGGTACCGGGAAGTGACCCGAGACGAGACGCCTGAGCGACCGATCAGCAAAAAAGGATGACCCCGTGGCCACGATCCTTGAGCCTGGGCAGATAGAAGCGGCGGCGAGCTCACCGCCGTTTCTGTACCTGCCACCGAATAACCTGTTCACCTTGCGCGCGCTGCGTCTGGAGCACCTGGCCGACGGGCATCCCATGGCGGCCTATCTGCGCTTGATCGCGGGGCTGTGCCACGCTCAGCAGAAATTGATGGACGAGCCGCCCGTGGCCGCCATGCCCGATCCCGAACGTCTTCGGGTGTGCGTGGAACATGGTTTGCCACCGTTCGCCGCCGACAGTCTGGTGCGCGAAAACGTTTGGTTGCCGTATCTCGAAGCGTTGTTGCAGCGCTATCAGCCACCGCCACAAACGGCGGTAGAAAACGCCGTGGCGACTTTGCGTAGTGCCAACCCGGGGATGCTCAAGGCGTGGGCGATTGCCTTGGTCAGCGGACAGTATTCAATGCTGCCGGCAGAGCTGGTGCCGTTCCTCGGTGCAGCGCTGCAAGCGGCCTGGAGCCATTGGCTGCTGAGTTCACCGAACCTTGAACTCAAGCGCGGCGACAGTCTTAGTCAATGCCCGGCCTGCGGTTCACCGGCGATGGCCGGAGTGATTCGCCATCGCGGCAAATACAACGGTTTGCGTTATCTGGTGTGCTCGTTGTGCGCTTGCGAATGGCATGCGGTGCGGGTCAAGTGCGTGTATTGCGAACAGAGCAAGGGACTTCGATACGTCAGCTTCGAGGATGACCGTCATACTGCCAATCAGGCGCCGTTGCGGGCGGAAGTCTGCCCCGGCTGCAACAGCTATCTGAAACTGAGCTACCTGGAAAACGACGCCGAAGCCGAAGCGCTCTCGGCAGACCTGTCCAGCCTGATGCTGGACATGCGCCTGGAGCAGGAGGGCTACCAGCGCCCATCGCCGAATCTGATGCTGGCGCCGGGAGGCGACTGAGCCTGTCCTCCTAAGCCTATCCCGATGAGCCCAGCGGCTACACTCAGACGCGACGGTCATTCGCTTCCGGGAGCCTCTGATGTCTGCAACCTCCGCCAGCCCAGTTTTGCGGCTGCCCTCCATCGACAGCTTGCTGCGCCATCCCGCCTGCCAGGTGTTGGCTGAGCGTTATGGGCGTGACGCGCTGCTGGCCGGCCTGCGGGAACTGCTCGAGGACCTGCGCGAGCCGATGCTCAAGGTTGAACTCGCTGCCGTTGAAATAGCTCCCGACGTATTGGCGGGCAGGGTGGGTGAGCGTCTGGCGATCCAGCATCGCAGCCAGGTCCGGCGGGTGTTCAACCTCACCGGCACGGTGCTGCACACCAACCTTGGGCGCGCGTTGCTGCCGGAGTCGGCTATCGAAGCCGTTCAGCTCGCCGCCCGCTATCCGCTCAATCTGGAATTTGATCTGCACAGCGGCAAGCGTGGCGACCGGGACGACCTGATCGAAGGCCTGGTCCGCGAGCTGACCGGCGCCGAAGCGGTGACCGTGGTCAACAACAACGCCGCCGCCGTATTGCTGACGCTCAACAGCCTGGGCGCGCGCAAGGAAGGCATCATTTCCCGTGGTGAACTGATCGAAATCGGCGGCGCCTTCCGCATTCCCGACATCATGGCCCGCGCCGGAGTGCGGCTGCACGAAGTGGGTACCACCAACCGCACCCATGCCCGCGATTACGAGGCGGCCATCGGTCCGCGCAGTGGCCTGGTGATGCGCGTACATGCGAGCAATTACTCAATCGAAGGTTTCACTGCCCGGGTGCCGACGGCTGAATTGGCGGAGTTGGCTCACCGCCACGGACTGCCGCTGCTCGAAGACTTGGGCAGCGGCAGTCTGCTGGACCTGACTCGCTGGGGCCTGCCCGCCGAACCGACGGTGCGCCAGGCCCTGATCGATGGCGCGGATATCGTTACCTTCAGCGGCGACAAACTGCTCGGCGGTCCCCAGGCCGGGTTGATAGTCGGCCGCAAAGACCTGATCGCGAAGATCAAGAAGAATCCGCTCAAGCGCGCACTGCGGGTCGACAAGCTAACCCTGGCAGCCCTCGAAGCCGTATTGGCGCTGTACCGCGATCCTGAGCGGTTGGTCGAGCGCCTGCCGAGTCTGCGCCTGCTGACCCGCCCCCAAACCGACATCTTCGCCCAGGCCGAACGCCTGCAACCGCCACTGGCACAGGTATTGGGTGACGGCTGGAGCATCAGCGCGGTACCAGCGCTGGGCATGATCGGCAGCGGCAGCCAACCGGTGGCGCGCTTACCGAGTGCTGCGTTATGCCTGCGGCCCAACGTATCCAAACGTCTGCGCGGGCGGCGATTGATGGGGCTGGAAGCCGCGTTTCGTCGGCTGCCGATTCCCGTGCTCGGGCGCATCGACGGCGATGCGCTTTGGCTGGACCTGCGCCAACTCGACGACGAAGCCGCGTGGTTGGCCCAACTCAATCAACTGCAGGAGGAGGGTCAGGACGGGTGATTGTCGGCACAGCGGGGCACATCGATCACGGCAAAACCTCCTTGCTCCAGGCACTGACCGGCCAGGCTGGCGACCGTCGCCGGGAAGAACGCGAACGCGGCATGACCATCGACCTCGGCTACATCTACGCGGCGCTGGAGCCGGGCGCGGCGCTGACCGGTTTTATCGACGTCCCCGGCCATGAGCGCTTCACCCACAACATGCTCGCCGGTGCTCAGGGCATTGATCTGGTGTTGTTGGTGGTGGCGGCCGATGACGGTGTCATGCCTCAGACCCGCGAACATTTGGCGATTGTCGAGTTGCTGGGCATCCCTCGGGCACTGATTGCAATCACCAAATGCGACCGCGTCGACCCTGCTCGTGTGCAAGCCGTCCAGGAACAGATCGACGCATTGCTCGCACCCGGACCTTATGCCGGCGCGCCGAAAGTCGCGCTGTCGAGTGTGACCGGCGAAGGCGTCGAGACACTGCGTAACGCCTTGCTGGATGCGCAACATGAGGTGCTTCAACGCAGCGCCAGCGGCGGTTTTCGCCTGGCGATTGATCGGGCTTTCAGTGTGGCCGGTGCCGGGATCGTGGTGACCGGCACCGCGTTGTCTGGCCAAGTGGCCGTGGGCGATACGCTGATGTTGAGTCCGCTGGGCAAACCGGTGCGGGTGCGAGGCCTGCATGCGCAGAATCAGGCGGCTGACAGCGCAACGGCCGGGCAGCGAGTCGCGCTGAACCTGAGTGCCGACCGTTTGGCCCTGGAGCAGGTTCACCGGGGCCAATGGTTGTTGGCCGAATGGCTGCATGCGCCGCCCCAGCGTCTGGATATCGAGATGACCTTGTTGGTCAGCGAGGCGCGAAGCTTCGAGCACTTTCAGCCAGTGCACGTGCATCTCGGCACTCAGGACGTGACCGGGCGAGTGGTCTTGCTGGAGGGCGTCAGCCTGGCACCGGGTGAGCAGATGTTCGCGCAATTGCGGGTGAACGCGCCGGTGCTGGCGGTGAAGGGCGATCGTTTGATCCTGCGCGACCAAAGCGCTCAACGCACTCTCGGCGGTGGCCGGGTGCTTGACCCGTTCGCCCCGGCCCGACACCACCGTAGCCCCGAAAGATTGGCGCAGCTAAAGACGCTGGCCACCACGACCAGCCTGGAAGACGCACTGCCGGCGCTGCTGGCCAACAGCGACACCGGGCTCGATCCGCAGCGTCTGGAACGCCAGTTCAATCGTCCGCGCGATAGCTGGGTGTTGCCCGATGACGTGCGCTTGATCGATACGCGGCAAGGGCCGTTGTTGTTCAGCGCCGCCCGCTGGGAGGCCTTGAAAGCGCCACTGCTGGAACACCTGGCACGCTTTCATCAACTCGAACCGGATCAAATGGGACCAGACAGGGATCGCCTGCGTCGCTTCGCCGGCACCGCGCTGGACCGGCCGACCTTTATCAGCCTGCTCAACGAATTACTGGCCAGCGGTGCGATCGTCGCCAGCGGCCCTTGGCTGCACTTGCCCGATCACCAAGTGCGATTGAGCGAAGACGATGAAACCCTGTGGCAACAATTACAGCCGTTGTTCGAACAGGCGGGTTTCGATCCGCCGTGGGTGCGTGATCTGGCTAAAGCGACGAGCCATGAAGAGGCCACCGTACGCCTGTTGCTGCGCAAGATGGCGCGTTTGGGGTTGATGCATCAAGTGGTCCGTGACTTGTTTTATACCGAGACCCTGGTGCGCCGATTGGCGGCTATGCTGGTGCAACTGGCCAGCGATGATCCGGTGATTCAGGTCACCGCGTTTCGCGATGCCGTGGGCCTGGGGCGCAAGCGCAGTATTCAGATTCTGGAGTACTTCGACCGAATCGGCCTGACCCGACGCTTTGGCGACCGGCGCCACATCCGGCTCGACAATGCACTGGCCCAACAAGAAGACTGAGTTCAAGGAAGGCAATCGCGCCCGGTGGCGCGGCCGGGCTTCAAACCCGGTTGGGGACGGCATCCGTTCCCGGGCAGGTTCGACTCCGGCTGCCTTCCGCCATTTGATAGAGCACAGGGGTAGGCGCAATCGCTGCGCAAGCGAGTCGTTCGTAGATCTTGCATACCCACAAGCCTGCGAGGGGCTCACTGGATTGCGGCGATTGGGCCGAGTCGGGCCGGGTCGTGCAGCAGGGAGAATCCCAGCTCGCGCAATGTGCGGCCGATGAAGCGTGAGCCCACATCGTTCAAGTGTGCGTCATCGCGGTACAACAACTGCCCGTCAATGATCGGGCTGCAGAGTCCCGCTGGGCAGATCACTTGATTGGGGTCGATAAAGCGCACCTGGGGCAGTCTGGCGCGTATCCCTTCCCAATACGTCGCGGTGATATCCAGTGGGGCTGAGCATGGGCGATCGGTGCCGAACATCAAGCGGCGCACGGGGCAGGTCGCTGCATTGTCGATGTTCTGGTTGCGCAGGATCACGATGACCTGACCGGTGTTGTTCGCCACGTGCTTGATGCTCGCTTCGATAATTTGCGCAGCCGACGCATCCCTGGGCCAGGCGCCGGCCAGCACGACGTATGGGTAGTGGTTCTGCTTGATCAGCTCGAACACCCGGGCGTTGCGCGCCATGCAACGGTCCCCATACGCCTCGGACACCTCGGTGACATAGCCGAAAATCGGCGGGCAGGCGTCCAGGGTGTAGTCCATTAATCTGATGCCGTTGGGTTTGGCCAGGATATCGACCATGCCCGTGAAATGATTGGCGAACGAGTCACCCACCAGCATCCCGTCCAGTTGCTCTTTGTGTGCGCCGAGCCGGCAAGCCGGATCAGGTTCGGCGCTGTACCGCGCACTGGGCATATGGCAACCGCTGCGAAGCCTGTTCGGTTTGCTCAGCGCCATGGCCTCGAGCCTCGACACTTCAGGTGCAAAACGCTGTGGGAAGCCATTCCATTGCAGGCTCAAGGTCGCCAGGAGGGCCAGCCCCAGGGCCGGGACCATGAATCGCCGGACCAGTACGCGAGGGAACTGCAATTGCGCGCCAGAGCGCCGAAAGGGAATTTCGACATACCGCCAGGACCACCAGGACAACAGAATCGACACCAGCACCAGTGATACGCCCACAGAAAGGGTTATCTCGATGCCCAGGTAATTCAGGTAGGCAATCAACGGCCAGTGCCATAAATACAGCGAATAGGAAATCAGGCCTATGAACACCATGGGGCGGTTGGTCAGCAGGCGCGAGCGAGCCTCACCGCTGCCGGCCAGAATCAGCAGCGCTGCCCCCAGGCAAGGTATAAAAGCGTTGACACCAGGGAAGGGTGTGTCCCGGCTCAGGGCAAACAAGGAAAAAACAATCAGTCCATACCCCGCCGCTGTATAAGCCAGCACTTCTATCCTGCTGAGTGTACGTGGCTGATAAAGATAGATACCCAGCGCTCCGCCCATCATGAGTTCGAAAAAACGTGTGGGCAGCAGGTAATAGGAGGCCGTGGCGAAGACGTTCGTGGCATATGCGGAAAACCCTACTGCCGCCACGATACCGACGCCCAATACCGGCAGAATATAACGCGGGGCAAAGCGATAGAGCACCAGGATCAACAGCGGCCAGATCACGTAGAACTGCTCTTCAATCCCCAGGGACCAGGTATGCAGCAGCGGCGCCTCGCTGGCATCGGCGGCGAAATAGTTTCCGTACTTCATCCAGATATAGATATTCGAGACCCCCAGCAGGGAGAACAGCGCACTGACGTTGAGCCGCGTCAGGTCGGCTGGAGAAAGGATGAAGGCCCCTGCGATCACGCTCGCCAACAACACAATGGCGAGTGCGGGCACGATGCGATTGATGCGCCGCTGATAAAAGCGTTTGAGCGAAAAGGCGTTGCCCTTGATCTCGGAAAACACCTGGGAAGTGATGAGGTAACCCGAGATGACGAAAAAAATATCGACCCCCACGAACCCGCCTGGCAGCAGGTTGGCGTTGAGGTGATGGATGAGTACGGCCAGGACTGCAATGCAGCGAAGCCCATCGATATCGAGGCGATATTGGGTTTGAGGCATGTCGGCGATCGTCCTTGAATAGGAGGCAATCCAGGTGCGTCATGTTTATGACGAATTTGCCGACTGCATGTAAACGGCACGTATTAGTCATTGATTGATAGCTTGAAATTTATGCTTTGCAAGGCGTCGGGCAAAACAAGGCGAGGCAGACGACCAGCGGTGTTTGCCCGTTGCCTGAGCGCATCCTTGATCTGTCCCCGTCACCCAACTCCGCTATCCTGAGCCTCACGTTTACCCATGAGCCTTTTCATGCTTGAAGTTCGCGACGTATTTAAGAGCTATCCCACGCCGCAAGGGCCATTGCCGGTGCTGCAAGGTATCGACCTGACGTTGGCCCCTGGCGACAGCCTGGCGCTGATGGGGGAGTCCGGCAGCGGGAAAAGCACCTTGCTGCATCTGGTTGCCGGTTTGGACAAGGTCGACCGTGGCAGCATTCGCTTTGGCGAGCGCAGGCTCGACGGCATGAGCGAAAGCCAACTGGCGAGCTGGCGACGTACACAGCTCGGCCTGGTGTTCCAGCAGTTCAACCTCATCAGTAGCTTGCCGGTGGAGGATAATCTGGCGTTCCAGGCGCGTCTGTGCGGTCGCTATGACCCTGTCTGGCAGACCCATCTGGTGCAACGGCTCGGCCTTTCGCAACTGCTGCATCGCTATCCCGAACAGTTGTCCGGCGGCCAGCAGCAACGGGTGGCATTGGGCCGGGCACTGGCCTCGCGACCGCCCTTGTTGCTGGCTGACGAGCCCACCGGTAGCCTCGACGAAACCACCAGCGACGAGGTGTTGCAACTGTTGCTGGAGTTGCTGGACGGCAGCCCGACGAGCCTGCTGATGGTGACCCACAGCCCCCGGGTGGCAGCCCGTCTGAGCCGTCGGGTGGTATTGCAGGGCGGACGTCTGGCGCAGGTGGCCCAAGGGTGATGATTTTTCGCCAGACGCTCAAGGCCTTGCTCAGCCATTGGCGTCAGCACCCTGTGCAGTTTTTCAGCGTCCTGACCGGTCTCTGGCTCGCCACCAGCCTGCTCACCGGTGTGCAGGCGCTCAACAGTCAGGCTCGGGACAGTTACGCTCGAGCCAGCCAGCTGATTGGTGGTGAACCCCAGGCCAGCCTCAGTGCGCCCGGCGGCGGCACCTTCACTCAACGATGGTTTGTCGATCTGCGTCGCCTGGGATGGCCGGTGTCCCCCGTGTTGCAGGCTCGGGTGACGCTGCAGGGGCACGAGGATCAGCGCCTGCAGTTAATGGGCATCGATCCGGTGTCTTTGCCCCCCGCAGCGGCAGTGGCGGGGCAGGTCCGGGAGATGGCAGACGTGGTGGCGTTTTTCACTGACCCTGGCCGCACCTGGATCGCTGCGCAGACCTTGCAGGCCTTGGGACTGAGCGAGGGTGATCGGCCCCGGACGGTCGATGGACAATCCCTGCCGCCGTTGCTTATCCAGGCGGACATGGCGCCCGGTGTGCTGCTGATGGACATCGGCTTCGCCCAGCAGGTACTTGGACGGCCGGACCAGCTGTCGCGTTTGCTATTGCCTGCCACGTTCACCGCGCCCTTGCCGACGGCGTTCAACGGCCGGCTGCAGTTCAAGCACGCCGATGAAGAAAACAATCTGTCACGCCTGACCGAAAGCTTTCACCTGAACCTCGCCGCCTTGGGGGTGCTGTCCTTCGTGGTGGGGTTGTTCATCGTTCACGCCGCCATTGGCCTGGCGCTGGAACAACGCCGTAGCTTGCTGCGAACCCTGCGGGCCTGTGGCGTCAGTGCGCGGGTGCTGGTCGCCAGCCTGGCCCTTGAACTGGGCGCGCTGGCCTTGCTCGGCGGAATCGCCGGGGTGCTCAGCGGCTACTGGCTGGCCAGCCTGTTGTTGCCCGATGTCGCGGCGAGCCTGCGCGGCCTGTACGGCGCCGAAGTGGCCGGCCACCTGAACCTCAGCCCGTGGTGGTGGCTCAGCGGCGTGGGCCTGAGCCTGCTCGGTGCGTTATTGGCCGGAGCCGACAGTTTGCTGCGGGCGGCGCGTCTGCCGTTGTTGGCGCTGGCCAATCCCCAGGCCTGGCATCAGGCCCATGCCCGCTGGCTGCGGCGCCAGGGGTGGGTGGCGACATTGGCGGGGTTGCTCGCAGTATCGGCGTTGATCTGGGGTGACAGCCTGGGCAGCGGTTTTGTCTTGATGACGGCGTTGTTGCTGGGCGCTGCCCTGGCCTTACCGGTGTTGCTCAGTGGTGCGCTGAAGTTGCTGTTGCGCCGCAGTCGTTCGGTACTTGGGCAATGGTTTCTCGCCGACTGCCGTCAGCAATTGCCGACGCTGAGCCTGGCACTGATGGCGTTGCTACTGGCACTGGCGGCGAATATCGGTGCCGGCAGCATGACCGCCGGTTTTCGCCAGACTTTCAGTGACTGGCTCGAGCAACGGTTGACCGCCGAGCTGTACATCAGTCCGCAAACCCCGGCCCAGGCGGGTGAGCTGCACACCTGGCTCAAGGAGCAGCCGGTGATCACCACGATATTGCCCAACTGGCAGGTCTCGATCCCTTTGCAAGGCTGGTCGACGGACATCTACGGCATCATCGACCACAGCGCCTATCGCCAGCATTGGCCGTTGCTGGAATCGGTTTCCGACAAGCCTTGGGAGCAACTGGCGGCGGGTGACACGTTGATGCTCAGCGAACAGCTGGCCCGGCGTCTCAACGTGAACATTGGCGATCAATTGACTATTGCGACGCCCCAGGGGCCCTGGACGCCGCGCCTTGTCGGGATCTATGCCGACTACGGCAACCCCAAGGGCCATGTGCTGGTCAATGCCGACCACTTGCTCAAGCACTGGCCGCAACTGACGCCGAACCGCTTCAACCTGCGCATCGAACCGAGCGCGATCCCGGCGCTGCTGACGGCCTTGCAGGCCCGGTTCCGTCTGGAGGACAGCCGAATTGTCGATCAGGCCCGGCTCAAGGGCTGGTCGACGCAAGTATTCGAACGCACCTTCGCCGCCACCGCCGCCCTCAATAGCCTGACGCTGGCGGTGGCGGGGGTGGCGCTGTTCATCAGCCTGCTGACCCAGAGCCAAAGCCGCCTCGGTCAGTTGGCGCCGCTGTGGGCGCTGGGGGTAACGCGCCGGCAGTTGATGTTGCTCAATCTGGGCCAGACCTGGCTGTTGGCGCTATTGACCCTGGTGCTGGCCTTGCCACTGGGTATCGCCCTGGCCTGGTGCCTGGACGCGGTGATCAATGTGCAGGCCTTCGGCTGGCGCCTGCCGTTGCGGGTGTTCCCGTGGCAATTGGCGCAGTTGCTGGGTCTGGCGATGCTTGCCACCCTGCTGGCGTCGGCTTGGCCGCTGTATGCGTTGTACCGCACGCAACCGGCGGATTTGCTCAGGACCTTTGCCCATGAAGATTAAACTGGGCTTGATGCTGATGGCGCTGCTGCTCTGGGGTTGTGACAACCGGCAACCGCCGCCAAAAGGCTTCGCCGGTCTGGGTGAGCAGGTCGGCGCATTCATGCCCGTGGTGCCGGGGCGGGTATTCAGTTTTCCCGCCGATCATGGCGTTCATGAGGGGTTTCGCATCGAGTGGTGGTACGTCACTGCCAATCTCAAGGATGCCGAGGGCCGCGATTACGGTGTGCAATGGACACTGTTTCGCAGCGCCCTGAACGCCGTGCCCCAGGCCAGCGGCTGGCGCAACCAGACGATCTGGCTCGCTCATGCTGCGGTCACTTCCAG
Organism: Pseudomonas sp. NFACC39-1; assembly: GCF_900110355.1. Lineage (NCBI taxonomy): Bacteria > Pseudomonadati > Pseudomonadota > Gammaproteobacteria > Pseudomonadales > Pseudomonadaceae > Pseudomonas > Pseudomonas sp. NFACC39-1. Next base: position 149,527 of record NZ_FODL01000009.1, read on the forward strand.
CGCCGTCCACCATGCCGCCGAGCGCTATGCCCGCGGCGGCGTGGGCCAGGCGGGGGTGCAGACGAGTCCTTTCGACGCCTGGATCGATGACTGGCGGTTCGCTACCCAAGCGTTGGGGGCCGATCCATTGGCGGACATGCAGCTCAAGGCCCGTGACCGACACTTCAGTTATGAGTTGCGCCTCACGTCGACGCGTCCGCTGGTGCTGCAGGGCGATAAGGGGTTCAGCCAGAAATCCGAACAGGGCCAGGCGTCGTACTACTACAGCCAACCGTTCTTCCAGGCCAGCGGCCATGTGGAAATCGATGGCCAGCGTTATACGGTCAGCGGCCCGGCCTGGCTCGACCGCGAATGGAGCAGCCAGCCACTGACTGCCAACCAGACGGGCTGGGACTGGTTTTCCCTGCACCTGGACAGCGGCGAGCATGTGATGCTCTACCGCATGCGCCACAAGGATGGGGCGCCATACCTCACGGGCACCTGGATCGATGCCCAAGGTCAGGCGCAGACCTTGCACGCCGATGAAATCAGCCTTGAACCACTGGACACCGCCGAGGTTGCCGGGCGCTCGATGCCGGTGCGCTGGACGATCAGGATCCCCGGCAAGCGACTCGACATCACCACCGATGCCTTGAACCCCAACGCTTGGATGAACCTGCGCATTCCCTATTGGGAAGGACCGGTGCACCTGAGCGGCAGCCACAGCGGCAACGGTTACCTGGAAATGACCGGCTACTGAGAATCGCCGGAACTCCCCGGGAACGTCGACCCTCATACCTTATGAATGTCTCTGAGGAGTCCGTCATGAGCGATGACCTCACACTTCCCTCGTTGGCCGACTGGCAGCGCTTGTTCGACGACAAGACCTACTGGCAGCAGTCGCCCGACGTCCATTTCACCGAGCTGATGCGGGTGGCCGATGACCTGTTCGGCCAGGGCGCTATCGACCTGGCACAGTGGCAGGAACTCAAGGCCAAGGCCGAGCAACTGCACCATCGTTCCCCCGACGCCAATGTCGCTGAAGAAGTCGCCGATCCTGACGCCTGACGCGCAGGCCCGAAAAATCAAGGAGTTCGCCATGAAACCCAGTGATCAAACGTCGCACAATCCAGACGAGCCGGCGATGCCGGGTGAGGTGGAGCGTGACAACGACGCCCTGCGCCCCAACGATCCGACTAAACGCAAACAGCAGGAAGGCGATACTGAAGCGGGGGAGACGGATGCACAAAAGACCGCGCGACAGGGCTGAGGATTGATAGATCGCGCGGTCTTGAAGACCCACTTGTTAATGCTGCTTTTACTTGCCAGGTCTTGTTTGGCGTAGCGGATATGTTTTTTATACTGCTGTTGAATTTTGTATAGCTGTTTGTATAGCTCTGTAGGCGCACTGGAGTTTAGCGAAGTTCGTGGAAAGAGAGCCCGCTCGTGCCGGCTGCCAAACGACCCAAAAAACAGCGGTTGCTGGGCGGCCTAAGGAGAACGGGCTGGCTCGTCACGCGATTGATTGGGCATTAATAATTACGACTAAAGATAAATAATTATTTAAACAAGCGCGCGCACATATTTTGCAAGTTCCACTATTATTATGCCCGTTCGCCCAGTGTCAGGCTCTTTACCAGTGCATGGAATGCCGAGGCCGTCGCACTGGGCGAACACCATCCTGAATCGATATCTATCGACGATTAACCGGCGACTGGTGAACGCCAGTCATCGGAGCCCGACGTGCCGCTGACTTCGTGGGTCCAGGTGATCTTGCGGTAGGTGAAGTGCACATCTTCCAGATGGGTGAAGTGCGCGTTCGCCGGGTCCTGACAGTTGAGCATGTAGTCCTTGATATCGACGATGATCGCGTCTTCCAGGGTGGTGGTGTAGTAATGCTCCTGGGTGCCGGCTGCCGAGGTGCGGTACCACTGGATCTCGACTTTGGTCAGGCGTTCTCCACAGGTCAGGGCCGCCAGCAGCAGCGGCGAGGCCTTGTCGAACACCTTGGTGATGACCAGGGGTTTATGCACGCGCTGGCCGGTTGGCTGACCCGACTGAGGATCGCGGGGGATGATGACCTGGTGTTCGAAGCCTTGCACCATGACTTGATCTTCATGACCTTCCTGGTAGGTATTGCCCACCGAGTCGGCCGTAAACGCGCCGGCAGTGATCAGACCTTGTTTGGTGCCTTCGATGGACATGTAAGCGGGGGTAGCCAATGGATGCTCTCCTTGCGGGATAACTAAAGGGACCTGGGAAAGGAATCGTCCCCAGGTGGCCTGACGGTTATCAAGAGCCATGCCATTTTCTAAAAAAACTATTTATATCAATAAGTTGGGATTAATAACCGGTCCATGAGCGCTCCGGGTACAGAGGTATGCGCGCGAGTAGTTGCGTAGTTGGCAGGCCGGACGCGCAATTTCTTACGCATTCGGCTTTCGGTTTTTTCCTACATTCCCAAGGCGGACATGCACTCATCCATGGAGCGCTGTTGCGTTTCGGCATACAGCTGCAGCTCATCGATGGTCGGTTGTCCCAGCGCTTGCTCGAATGCCTGGCGATTGGACTGTCCGGCGTAGTGAATTTGGGCTGCATCGCCGAGGTTCGACTGGAAGATGCCAGCGGCGCTCACTGGCAGGAAGTCCTCGTACACCAAGGGTTCGGCGCGCAGGTATTGCGCTTCCAGCAAGTGTTCCAGCGAGGCCGGTTGCTTGATCGTGCCTTTGGCAGCGAGGCCCTTTGGCGTCACGAAATAGCGAAAGTACGCCAGTGCCTGCCGACGCAGCTCATCGTGGTCGTCAGGAAACTGGGCAAAATGTTCGGTCATCAGTGCGTTATAGCGTTCGGCGTTGGCTTCGTTGGGAAATTCCCCCAGCGCATCCCGAGCGGCGTTCAGCAACTGATCGTAGAGTGCACGACCTTTCGGGGTCAGGGCGGCGCCCCGTTGCTCGATTTCGCCGAAGCGGGCGCTGTGGCTGCCTTGGGATTGGGGCTGGTCGGTGAACGCTACAGGTTCGTCGAGCGCTTTGAAGCTGGTCTGGCGCAGCAGGATCGGGCAATGCCGACGGGGCGGGCCTTCGACGACTGCCTTGGGGGTGATGCCGTGCACGGGCATCTGGGCCTGAACGATGTCGATGTCCAGGGTGCGTGGCGTCAGGTGATTGATGTGCGGGCCCTTGAAAGCCACCACGTCGGCGATCAGCCGATGCTGGGCGCTCAGTTGCCGATATTGCTCGGCCGTGACGGTGGCGCTGTGGTGCCAACGAAAGGTTTCCAGGGCCTGCAGGACGAAGTCATCAGCCTGTGGTTGGGTCAGACCACCTTGGCGTTCGGCGAGGTCGATGAGCTGGAGCGCTGTGGCGGTGAAGATCTGGCGCTTGTTCAGTACCGATTCGGCAAAGGCCCGCAGCTCGGTGTTTTCGATCAGCTCCAGACGCAGCAACGAGGTAAACACCCGGAATGGGCTGACCTGCAAGGCGCTTTCATGCACGGCTCGAAAGGCCGTGGAATGCACAGGCACCCCGGCGGGCGTGAGGTCGTAGTAGCCCACCGGGTGCATGCCCATGACCGCGAACAGACGCCCCAGGGTTGCCAGTTCTGCGGCGGTGCCGACACGGATCGCGCCGTGGCGCTCCAGGTCCAGGCGCTGGAGTTCGCCGGTACTGCGCAGGTGTTCGGCCAAGTGCGGGTCGTTGACCAGCACCTGGGCATTGGTCTGTTCCACCAGATTCATCAGTGCCCCGTACAGCGGCACCTCGTCGCGGTACATGTCGGACATCGCCTTGGAGAAGCGTTGGCGGATCAGGTCGGGACTGACGAAGCTCATTGTGAGAATTCCTGGCGCAAGCTGTGGGAAAGTGGGAGGAAAGATCGCAGCCTTCACCAGCGTCGACAAACGAAGAATCTTCAGGACTTCATTCTGTCAGGGACTGATCCGCCCACTTCACCGTGGCTCAGCGGCATCAAGGTCATTGGCCCAGGCCCTTGAGAAAATCGCGATACAGCGCGGCGGTTCTCCCGGGGCGTTCGACCATGGGCATGTGGCCGACCCCATCCCAGATTTCCACACGCAAGTCGGCGATGCCCTTGCTCCACACGGGCACGCTGCTGACGTCGATCAGCCGGTCCTTGCGACCCCAGAGCAGCAGCGAAGGCGCGCGGATGTCGGGCAGGCGCGGCTCCATCGGCGGGCTGGCGCGAAAATCCACGAAGATCTCTTCCAGTTCATCCCGGCGTTGCTCATAACGCTCGGCCAGCGCCGCCAGCACCACACTCGGGACCCACGGCGGCGATGCCATCGTCATCGCGTAGAAAGGAGCGAAGTCGTCCCGCGAGCGCACCAGGAACGGGTTGTGGCCGGCTGCCAGATGCCGCTCCATGTCGCTGGGTTCGGGCGCGGTGACGCCGGCCGGGTCGATCAGGGCCAGGGTGAGTATCCGTTCCGGGGAAGTCGCCGCCAGCCAGGCGGCGAGATGACCGCCCATGGAGTTGCCGATCACATGGACCTTGTCCAGGCCGCAGGCATCCAGCAGTTCGATCACCCGCCGGGCCTGGGTCGGAATGTCATAACCGCCGCCGGCCTTGAAGCCGGTTTCGCCATGACCAGCCAGGTCAGGAATCACCACCCGGTAGTCGCTGACAAAATGCCGGGCAAAACGCAGCCAGAGGTTTTTGTCGGCGCTGTAGCCGTGCAGCATCAATATGCTGCCGGACGCTTCGTAGGGCCCGCCTTGCCAGGTCGACACGGTCATCTCGCTGATGGGCACCGTGATCTTGTGCAGTCGGTACAGACGCGCCTCCAGGGCCATGCCCATGTCGTACAGCACATGGCCGATGCCTGGATACGTCAGCCAGCTCCAGGCGATGAACACGGCGAGGACTACCCACAACACCAACATGCTTTGCCCTCCAGGGTCAGGACAGAATGTGATCGGCCAACCGCAGCCGACGAGTCAGATAGTGATAAGTGAAGCTGAAACCGGGGAACATCGCGACGACGTGGCCGCTTTTGCTTTGATACCAGCTGTGACAGCCACCGGATTTGCCTACTGCCGATGATCAACGCCTGATAGCTGCGCATGGGCCTCCTGGTGGTGGGTTGCCGATTCCCTTTGTCATGTATAGCCAAAATCCGAACAGCGCCGTGCATTTGAAGGGGAATAAATATCCCTTCATCGTTGGTGGCTATTTGATGTTGCCCTGATAGACTTCAAACTACCCTATCCCACAACCCGGGAAGTCCTCGGTATAGAGGTCTCTATGCACAAAACGGGACGAAAGGGACTGTCATTGGCCAGGAGGCTTTACACCTCACGAATCCTGGGCTTGGCGCTGGGGTTGTTGCTGGTGAGTGTCGCGGTCTATCCCCTCGACCCGGCACCCTGGGTCTGGGGAGCCATGCTTTTCAACGGCCTGATATGGCCGCATGTGGCCTATCAATGGGCCCGTCGCGCGGCCCTGCCGTTCCAGGCCGAACGCCGCAACTTGCTGATCGACGCCTTTCTTGGCGGTTTCTGGGTCGCGGCGATGCAATTCAATCCACTGCCCACGGCCGTTACGCTGGCGATGATGGCGATGAACAACGTCTCCATCGGCGGCTTGCGTTTTATGTTCGCCGGGGCGGCAGTGAAAATAGCGGGCATCGCCCTGGGCACCGCCATCTTCCCGTTGACCAGTGTGCCCATGACCAGCTCGGCGCAGCTCTACGCCAGTTTGCCGCTGTTGTGCATCTATCCGCTGGCGTTGGGTTGGATCTGTTTTCGCCAGACTGACGCCCTGGGCCGGCAAAAACGCGAGTTGTTGGCCCTGAGTCGTACCGACAGCCTGACCGGTCTGCTTAATCACGGGGCCTGGAAGGACCGGCTCAATGAAGAATTCCAGCGCTGCCTGCGACAGCCACACGATGGGACAGGTCACGGCGTGATTGCGCTGCTGGACATCGACCACTTCAAAGCCATCAATGACACCTATGGCCATGGCGCCGGCGACATGGTGTTGCGTCAGCTCGGCAAGATGCTCAGGCAAAACCTGCGGGCCGCCGACGTTGTGGGGCGTTACGGGGGGGACGAGTTCGGCGTGATTCTGCCGGACCTGACGTTGCACAATGCCGTGCTCGCCATGGAGAGCCTGCGTGAGCGATTCGCCCTGCTTGGGTGCGAGCAGGTCCCTGCGCTAAAAGTCACGCTGAGCATTGGCCTGGCGGCCTTCAACCCGGCCTATGGCGACGCGACTTTCTGGCTCAACGACGCCGACCAGGCGCTTTACCAGGCCAAGACCGGCGGACGCAATCGGGTTGTGTGTCATCGGCAGTGCCAGATGTTGGAGGAGCCGGCCGTTTCCTTCTGACCCACCCTCTGAAGCGGTGGATTTGTGCGAAAAACAAACAAGTTCTGTTCCGGCCGCACTGTGTTCCCGCCTGAACGCTCCCCCTAGGATTTCTTCACTCAACCACCCATGAAGGAATCCCTTATGCAACGTTTCACCCGTCGTTTGCTCGCCGCCTGTGCGTTCTCCGGTATTGTCGCCAGCGCCGGCGCACTGGCTGATACCCATCCCACCATTCGCGCCATGGCCGGCGCGGCACCGGTCAGCCAACTCCCGGCCGGTAAAACCGCGTTACTGGTCATCGATTTTCAGAACGAATATTTCACCGGCAAAATGCCCATCCCTGACGGTGCCGCTGCCTTGGCCAACACCCGCGAACTGATTGACTTCGCCGATGACCACCACATGCCGGTGTTCCATATCCAGCACATTGCGCCGGCCGGTTCGGCGGTGTTTGCCGAGGGTGGCGAAACGGTGAAATTCCACCCGGACATGCAGCCCCGGGCTCAGGATGTTGTTTTGCAAAAGACCACTGTAAGCGTCTTCGGCAGTACCGACCTGGACAAGCGTTTGAAGAGCGCGGGTATCGAAAACCTGATCATCTCCGGTCTGATGACCCACGCCTGCGTGGCCGGTGCTGCCCGTGATGCGGCGCCGCTTGGCTACAATGTGTTGGTCGCCTCCGATGCATCGGCTACCCGTGCGATCACCCGGGTCAGTGGCGAAGCGATCGACAAGGACACCTTGCACAAGGCCGCACTGGCCGAGGTCGAGGATACTTTCGGTGATGTGATGACCACCGCCCAAATCATCAAGCTGCCGGTACGCTGAAAATATGAATCAGATGCTCGCCATGCGCGTGTTTCGCTGCATCGTGGAGGCTCAGGGGTTTTCTGCCGCGGCCGAGCGGCTGGACACCACTCACTCGTCGGTGTCGCGCAACTTGCAGCAATTGGAGTCCGCGCTGGGCGTGCGTCTGATCCATCGCAATACCCGGCGCATGAGCCTTACGGCAGCAGGCGAACGCTATTACGCTGCTTGCGTGGATATTCTGGATCGCGTCGATGCCGCGTCCCAGGCGGTGACCCTGGAACAGGAACGGCCCTCGGGGCTGCTTCGCATCAGTGCCCCGCTGGTGATCGGTACGCTGGAGCTGGCCCGTTGGTTGCCGGCATTTGAGGCACGTTATCCGGACATCCAGATCGATCTGTCCTGCTCGGATCCGCTTGTCGATCTGGTGGCCGATGGGTTCGATGTAGCGTTACGGATTTGCGGGCCGCTGGCCGACAGCAGTCTTGTTGCGCGCTTGCTCAGCGTTTCGCCGCTGGTGCTGGTGGCGGCACCGGCCTATGTCTTCAAGCGTGGGCTGCCTCGCGAGGTTGCTGAACTCAACGACCATCGGCTGCTGACGTATGCCTCGGCCACGCAGTGGGTGCTGGTGGGGGAAGCAGGGGAGTCGAGCACGGTGGATTGCGCCAGCAGCTTTCATACGGACACCATCACCGCCTTGCACGCCTGCGCTCTGGCGGGCGGGGGCATTGCCGCGTTTACCTTGGCGACGGTGCAGGATGACCTGCTGACGGGAAGACTGGTGCGGATTCTGCCGCAGTACACGCTTGGGGAGCGGCACTACTATGCGCTTTACCCGCATGCGCGGAATTTGCCGGCCAAGGTTCGAGTGTTCGTGGATTACATGGCGCAGTATTACGGCAGCAGAAGCTGATGCTCCTCGAAGCATGGAAATCTTGTAACGATGTGAGGAATGACCGTTGAGCGCCTCCGGTTGGTGGCACATTGATATATTGGTAGGCTAGGCACTCGTTACCTATCGAGTGGGTCAGTGTGTCTACCGAGCGAATTTGTCAGTTGGAACAAGCCCTTATGGCCGTGATCGCTGCGGCGGGAAAGATGGGTGTAAGCAGTGATGAACTGTGCGCTCAGGCGGTGGGCGGGTTGATGTTTGAACACCACTGGGGCTGGGCAAACGCACAGTATGCACAAGGGGCGGCCGACGAGATCGACAACGCGTTGAGCCTGCTCGTGGGGAAACCTCCAGTGGAGAACCGGTCGTCGGCGATTGAGACCGGCTCCAATGCGCTGCTCAATCGGCGGTCTGTCAGGTTTATTTGATACGAGTGGGCGTCCATTTGCGTGTCCGCCCTCATCGCGAGCAAGCTTCGCTCCCACAGGGCAAGTGCTGACTGTGAGATTGGATATTAATGCTGCGATCGATACTCAGGCGCGGCTTCCAGCGAGGTCTTGTGAGCATTTTCCTTGGACGTTTGCCCCTGCGTATCGGGCAGCGAGGCGACATGAACGGTACGGGCCGGGATCGCAAACCGCACACCGATTCTGGCGAATTCTTCCATCATGCCCAGATTGATCGCTTGTTGGACATCCATGTAAACGTTGTAGCTGGGGTCCAGCACGATGTACACCGTTTCGAATTCCAGTGCGCTCTCGCCGAAACCACGAAAGTGCGAGCGGTCGAAGCGGGTCTTTTCCTGAGCCTTGATAATGTTTTCGACGATCACCGGCACTTGCCTTAGCTGTTCTGTCGAGCAGTCATGGGGCAGGGCGAATTCAAAGACGATGCGTCGCTCCTGAAGTCGTTTGTAGTTCTGAATGGTGGTGCTGATCATTCCGGCATTGGCCATCACGATTTGTTCGCCACCCAGGCTGCGGATCCGCGTGGTTTTCAAGCCGACATGTTCCACGGTGCCGGCCAGGGAACCCACGACAATGAAGTCGCCGACCTCGAACGGTTTGTCCACGGCGATGGACAGCGAGGCGAACAGATCACCGAGGATGTTCTGCACCGCCAGTGCCACGGCGATACCACCGACCCCGAGGCTGGCGATAAAGGCGGTGATGTTCACGCCCAGATTGGAGAGCATCGCCAGGAGCACCACGGCCCAGAGAAACACCTTCGCGCCCCACAGGCTCAGGGTGGCCAAGGCACTTTTCTGATGGATGTCGGAGTGGCTGTGGCGGGCGAAGTAATGCAGCAACGCCAGGGCGATTGCCCGATTGGCCCACAGCCCCACCTGCAAGGCTGCGACCACGAACCAGAGGCTGCTGACCCGGTCAAGCCAACGCTCCGGCAGGTCCAGGACGCCGATACCAATGAGGATGGAGGCCAGTAACAACAGCGTATTGCTGGTGCTGGACAGTACCTCGACGGCGATGTGGCTGACATACGCATCGGGTTTCTGTGCCCGGGCCTGCACTTTTCTCAACAGCAAGCCGATACCGGCCCTGACGATGATAAAACTCACCACCATCACGCCCAGGGCCAGGAGCCAGTTGGCGATGGAAATGCCGAGTAATTGGGTGTCGGTAAGGAATTGGAGAGAGCTTGAGTCCATGTGAACGGTCACCTGTGCCATTGCTGTTCAGGTTTTGGCCCTTGCCGACTTTGGTGTGAGAACCTGGGCAGGGCATGAACCTGGTTAGTTCGCGCAAAGCACGGGCCGTTCAATTTTGTTCTCCGCGAGCAGTTGCGTACGAGGGTGCTGGCGGCGTAGTTTTCTGTGCAGAACCTCTGCCAGAGCAATGCCATGCACATGACCGAACTGAGTAATGAGGAGCTGGAGCCGTTGCGCCAGGCGCTGATCCTGGCGGGTCTGCCAGTGGACGACCTGAACCAGCAGGGCCGACGTTTTTTCAGCTTCAGGCAAGCAGACGCTCAGGCGGCGTTTGGCGGGATCGAGGGGGAGGGCGCGGACCGATTGTTACGCTCTTTGGTGGTCCCTGAGGGACTGCGGGGGCGCGGCATAGGTGCAGCGATGCTGGTCGCTCTGGAAGACTTTGCGAAAAACCAGGGCGCGGAACGCTTTCACTTGCTCACTGACAGCGCCGCCGCGTTTTTTGTCGCCCAGGGATATCAGGCGCGTGACCGTGCGCTGGCGCCAATGTCGATCAGCCAAACAGCCCAATTCAAGTCATTGTGCCCGGCCTCGGCGACCTACCTGAGCAAACGCCTCGTTTAGTGGCCTGTGTGGCTAATTCCTGGACTCGAATTACCCTGCCTGAATGGGCGAATTTGACAGGGCGATGCGCAGGATTTTGGATCCATTGAGCCACCCATCGGCTACGCCACACCGGCAAATTGCCGCCCCCCCAAGCGGTAGGCTAAGCTCACGAATATTGGGGGCTTTGAGGGTTTCGCTCATGCTTTGCCCCCCTCAGGAATTCGCTTGCCTATCCCCAATTTTGATCCGTTCCATGTCCCCGGTGGTGCCCTCAAGCGCCTGCCGTTGCTCAAGGCAGCGGTGGCGTTTATCGCGGCGGTCTGCCTGTGCCTGTGTGGCCTGCTTTTTTTGCAACTGGAACAGTCTCGTCGCTACGACCTGGAGTCGGCGCGCACCGCCTCAGCGAACCTCACCCGGGCCATGGCCCAACAGGCTCAGGACACCTTCCAGCAGACAGACTTGGTCCTGACCAGCCTGGCGGACTGGATAGAAAGCGACGGTTTCGGTCCGGCGCTGCAACCACGTCTGCAGAAAACCTTCGCCCGGCGCGTGCAGTCACTGGAGCAATTGCATGGCCTGTTTCTGTTCGACAAGCACGGTCATTGGGTCATTACGTCCTTTGAACAACTGCACAGGGGCCCAGGGGTAGCAGATCGGGACTACTTTACTTTCCATCAGCAGAACACCGCCCTGACCGCTCATATCGGGCCGGCGATCCGCAGTCGACAAAATGGTGACTGGATCATCCCGGTGTCGCGGCGCTTGAATGATCAGGACGGCAACTTCCAGGGCGTATTGTTGGCCGGGATCAAGATGTCGTACTTCGATCAATTCTTCGAAAGCTTCAGCCTCGCTGACCAAGACGAAATGGTCCTGGCCTTGTCAGACGGGACCTTGCTGGCCCGGCGACCCTTCGACGAGGCGAAAATCGGTCGATCCCTGGCCGAGGAACCCGTCTTTCAGCATGAGCCGTACAGCGACAGCGCCGGCACCGCGACCATCCGTTCCGCTGCCGATGGCATCCTCAGGCTCTATGACCACCAGCATTTAGAGGCCTATCCGCTGGTGGTCACCGCCGCGATGTCCGAACAGGCGATCCTGGCGGGGTGGCACGACAGGGCCTTCAAATCCAGTCTCATCGTAGCGTTGGTGGTGGTGGGCATCTGCCTGTTCGGCTGGGTATTCGTGCGCCAGTTGCGCAACAGCGAACGGATCGAAGCGGACCTGCGCAAGGCCCAGGAGGCGTTGGAGCTGATTGCCACCCATGACAGCCTGACCGGGCTTGCGAACCGTCGGCTGTTCGAGCGGGCCCTGGACATCGAGTTCGGCCGGGGCGCCCGCCAGCGCAGCCCCTTGAGCCTGATCATGCTCGATATCGATTTCTTCAAGCGTTACAACGACACCTATGGCCACGTGGCCGGGGATCATTGCCTGGCAGAAATGGCGAAGGTGCTCAAGGGTTGCTGTCATCGCAAGGCTGACCTTGCCGTGCGCTATGGCGGCGAGGAGTTCGCGGTGCTGCTGCCCGATACCAACCTGCAAGGGGCCTTGGCCCTGGCCGAGCAGATCCGCCGCAGCGTCATCGACCAACACATCACCCATGCCGGCTCTCCTACCGGCTACTTGACGGTGAGCCTGGGCTGCTACGCGTTCGTGCCCAGCAGTCTGGACAGCATTGAAGTGTTCCTCCAGCGGGCCGACGCGGCGCTTTATCAGGCCAAGCACAGCGGACGCAATCGAGTGGCGGCGCTATCGATGGAAGACGGGTTTGATACGCTGGCGCGCTCGGATCGTTGAAATCGTGGAATCATCGGCGGCTTGTCACGGTCAATTGTTCAGGCACTTGGCCAGCGAAATGGCAATGATGTGCAGGCCTCGTCTCAAATCTTGGGGGCTTGCCAACCGTTCAGGCAGTGGGTGCTAAGGTCAAGGACGTGACGGAACACCGGGATTGCCTGTTCTGACACGTCGAAGCCAGCGTCGATAGGACAGGAGCAGGTCAATGGATACCGCTGCCGATACCCCTGCACATACTACGCGTCACACCCCCATCACCCGTCGTCTGGTGGTGGCCGTCGCCGGCTTGTTTGTCCTGGGTGTGCTGGTGGCCGTTGCCGCGCTGTTCAATATCGCCCATGAACTGGACGCGCAGGATGCGCGCAAGACCCATTTCTATACGGAGCGGGCCCTCCAGAACCGTATCACTGCCTCGAAGAACTACATTGCCAGTTATACCTACTGGACCACGGCCTATGAGCACCTCAACGATGAGGTCGATGTGCAATGGGCCTACACCGAACAGAATATGGGCAAGACGCTCTTCACCAACGATGAATACGAGGGCGTTTTTGTCATTGACCGGGAACGCACCAAGTACGCGGTAGTACGAGGGCAGAATGTCCGGGGGGATGCGGCGGCTTACATGAATCTGCCCCTGGCCGATCTGGTGGCGCAGCTTCAGGAGCAACCCGATCTGACCGTGTCTGCGGTTCGTTACACGCTGTTCGAAGGCTGGCCCGCCATTGTCACCGCGTCGGTGATCCTGCCCAATGACGAGCGCCCCCAGGTCGAATCCAAAGGGACATCGGTCCTGTTGTTCGTCGACCAACTGACGCCGGTCAAGCTCCGCAAACTGGGTAAAAGTTACGGACTGACCGACCTGACGCTCAAGCAAGACACGGCGCTGCAAGCCGGTCAGCCAGCCGTGCCGCTGGACAGTACCGGTTACAGCCTGGTGTCCCGGCTGGAGCGGCCGGGCCAGCAATTGCTCTGGTCGCTGATACCGCCACTGGGCGGCGCGCTGTTGATTCTGGCGTTGTTGACTGCTTACTTTTTTCGATACGCCATGCGCACCGCGCGGCATGTGGATGCCAGCTACGACAGCCTGGAGATGTCGACCCAGGCCCTTGAAGCCAGCGAAGAGCGTTTTCGGGCGGTGGCCGAGGCCGCTTCCGACTGGATCTGGGAAATTGACGACCGGCAGCACATCACCTATCTGTCGGGACGTTTCAACACGGTCACCGGGTTCTCCGATCAGCAGTGGCTGGGCCAGGACATCGAACAGCTGTTGTATTGCGACACGACCCCGATCGCCTTGTGGCTGGGCAAGCTGACCGAAGAACAGAACGCCAGCAACCTGCGCTGTTCCTACCGCGATCATTCCGGGCAATTACGCTTCTGTCGAGTGTCGGCGCGGCCGATCTACAACAAGGCGCAGGTGGTGGGCTATCGCGGCACTGCCAGCGACATCACTGACGAAGTGGCCGCCCATGCCCAGGTACAGCATCTGTCGCTGCACGATGCGCTGACTGGCCTGCCAAACCGCAACAAGCTGGCCCGGCACCTGGATGATGCGCTGGTGGCCAAGGAGCATTCGGCACCGTTGACGCTGCTGATGGTGGATCTGGACAATTTCAAACCGATCAACGATTCACTCGGTCACCCGGCCGGCGACGCGGTGCTGCTGGAAGTGGCCCAGCGTCTGCGCGACAGTACACGCGAGCAGGACCTCGTGGCGCGGTTGGGGGGCGATGAGTTCGTGGTGGTGCTCGGCGGGATGGAAAACACCACCGAGATCGACCGGTTCTGTGAGCGACTGATCGAAAGCCTGCAGCAACCGATCCATTACGAGACCCATGCGTTGCACATTGGCGCCAGCATCGGCATTGCCGTCAGCCGCCGCCAGGGTTATGTACCGGGTGAGTTGATCCGTTGCGCCGATATCGCCTTGTACCAGGCCAAGTCCGAGGGTAAGAAAACCTGGTGCTATTTTGCTTCGCAGATGAACGATCAAATCCAGCATCGACGGCAACTGGAAAGCGACTTGCGTCAGGCCGTGAAGAACAACGAATTCGTCCTGCATTTCCAGCCGCGCTACAAAGTCGATGGCCGGGAGATCGTGGCCGTCGAGGCGCTGGTTCGCTGGCAGCATCCGACCCAGGGCTTGCTGGGCCCCGACGCGTTCATTCCCTTGGCCGAGCAGACCGAACTGATTGTCCCGCTGTCGCGGTGGGTGTTGCGCGAGGCCTGTGAAACCGCGTTGACCTGGCCGGGGGAACTGATGGTTTCGGTCAACCTGTCACCGGCGCAATTTGAGCGCAGCGATGTGGTGCAAGATGTGCGTCAGGTGCTGATCGACACCCGTTTCCCGGCGAGTCGCCTGGAGCTTGAGATCACCGAAAACGTGATGCTCAACGATGTAGATGGTGCCCTCCAGGTCATGAATGCCCTGAAGGAGTTGGGCGTGCGCTTGAACATGGACGATTTCGGTACCGGCTATTCGTCACTTGGCTATCTGCGTACCTACCCCTTCGACGGCATCAAGATCGACAAGCGCTTCATTGCGTCCATGAGCAACAGCAGCAACGATCGCGCGGTGGTGCAGGCGATCATCAACCTGGGCAAGGCCATGGGCTTGACCGTTACGGCTGAAGGTGTGGAAACCCTCGCGCAACTGGGCTCGCTGGGTTCGGACCAATGCCACGAAGTGCAGGGCTATTTCCTCAGTCGGCCGATCGACAAGCAGGCGTTTGCGCATTTGCTCGAGAGCGGCCGGCCGCTGTCGAAAACCGGTTCGTGAACGTTTGTTGCAACCACCACGGTGGCTTATCGGTCACAGCTAGTGTCCTGGTTCTGGAGCTCTGGCCCGATGAAAAACCTGCGCATAGCGACCTTCAATATCAATGGCATCCGGGCCCGACTGCCCAATCTGCTGGAGTGGCTGGAGCGGGAGAAACCCGACATTGTCTGCTTGCAGGAACTCAAGGCAGCGGACAAGGATTTCCCCGCTGCGCAGCTGGAATCGGTGGGATATGGATCGCTCTGGCACGGCCAGGCGTCCTGGAATGGCGTTGCGATCCTGGCCCGTGATGCGCAACCGCTGGAGAGCCGCCGTGGCTTACCCGGCGGCGACGATGACAGCCACAGTCGTTACCTGGAGGCAGCGGTGCATGGCGTGCTGGTGGGTTGCCTTTATCTGCCTAACGGTAATCCGCAGCCAGGGCCCAAATTCGATTACAAACTGGCCTGGTTCGAACGGCTGATCGCCTATGCTCAAGGGCTGCAGGCCAGCGATCATCCGGTGGTGCTGGCGGGTGATTACAACGTGGTGCCCACCGACCTGGACATCTACAACCCGCGCTCCTGGCTCAAGGATGCACTGCTGCAACCGCAAAGCCGCGAGTGCTACCAAAGGTTGCTCGACCAGGGTTGGACCGATTCGTTGCGCCACCTGTACCCGGATGAGCGGGTATACACCTTCTGGGATTATTTCCGTCAGCACTGGCAAAAGAACTCCGGGCTGCGCATCGATCACCTGCTGCTCAACCCGGCGGCCAGTCCTTACCTGAGCGAGGCGGGCGTGGACGCATGGGTCAGGAATCAACCACATCCCAGCGACCATGCTCCCACCTGGATCCGGCTCGCTTCGCGAAAACGTCGGTGAGGGAGCGAGTTCTCCTGGCCAGTTATTGTCTCGCAAAGGGGAATGCCTTATATCTGCATCCCAGCAGCGTGCTTTTTGTAAGCCCTGCACTGGACAGGAAAGGACATCCTCATGAGCCAAACCCGACTGAACGATTCGGGCCGTTATCTGCAACGCCTGGGCTTCGACACACCGCCAGCCCCGACCCTCGACACCTTGCGCCAGCTTCAACGACGCCACACCGCCGAGTTCCCCTTTGAAACCCTTTCGACGCTGCTGGGCCAACCCGTGCCCATTGACCTCGAATCAGTGGAGCGAAAAGTCTTCGAGCAAGGCCGCGGCGGCTACTGCTATGAACTTAATCAATTGTTCCTGGCGCTACTCCTGGAGCTGGGCTTCGAAGCCCGAGGCATCACCGGGCGGGTGGTGATGAATGCCCCCGAGGGTGCCTGGCCCGCCCGCACCCACCGCCTCAGTCTGGTGACGCTTGACGGGGTGCGTTACACCACCGATGTCGGCTTCGGCGGCATGGTGCCGACCGCGCCGCTGCTGCTGGACAGTCGTGATACCCAGGCCACTCCCCACGAACCCTATCGTATCGAGGCTCACCCAGACGGTTATCTGCTCCGTGCCTGCGTGGCCGACGAATGGCGGCCGATGTACCTGTTCGATCTGCAGCGCCAGGAAGACATCGACTACACCGTGGGCAATTGGTATGTCAGCAACCACCCCGAATCGCCGTTCATGGGCCGGTTGATGGTGGCTCGCACTGGCGATGGATTGCGCAAGACCCTCAACGGCAACAGCTATGCCTTGCACCGGATAGGCGAGCAGAGCGAGCGCCAGACAATCACCGACGCCGACGAACTGATCGACCTGCTGGAGAACGAATTTGGTCTGCGTGTACCGCCACGTGAGCTTTTACGGCCCGCCCTGGTCGGGCTGCTGTAACGGAGTGGGGTAGCAGGGGGGCGGAAGGGTTCACGGGAGAGAAGGGGTGTTGTGCAGCAAGTTGTATACAACTCTATGGACATTTGTCCTGAATTTTGAATACAGTGTGCGCATAACAAAAAACAGGGAACTCCCGAACCATGAAAACGCCCCATGTTTCACTCCCACGGCCCGAGGACGAAAACCTTGGCGTCGGCGCGAATATGGCTTACGGCCTGCAACATGTGTTGACCATGTACGGTGGCATCGTCGCTGTGCCATTGATCATCGGTCAGGCCGCCGGCTTGTCTCCGGCGGACATCGGCCTGTTGATCGCGGCGTCATTGTTTGCAGGGGGGCTGGCAACATTGTTGCAAACCCTTGGCCTGCCGTTTTTTGGCTGTCAGTTACCCCTCGTTCAGGGCGTTTCGTTTTCCGGCGTTGCGACCATGGTGGCGATTGTCGGCAGCGGCGGAGAAGGGGGATTCCAGGCCATCCTCGGAGCGGTGATCGCCGCGTCCTTGATTGGCTTGCTGATTACCCCGGTGTTCTCGCGAATCACCCGGTTCTTTCCACCGCTGGTCACCGGCATCGTCATCACCACCATTGGCTTGACCTTGATGCCGGTCGCGGCGCGCTGGGCCATGGGTGGCAATAGCCACGCCGCCGATTTCGGCAGCATGGCCAATATCGGTTTGGCCGCCGTCACCCTGGTTCTGGTGCTGCTGCTGAGCAAAATGGGCAGCGCGACGATCTCGCGGCTGTCGATTCTGCTGGCAATGGTCATTGGTACGGTCATCGCCGTATTCCTGGGCATGGCGGACTTTTCATCCGTCAGCCAAGGCCCTATGTTCGGCTTCCCCACACCCTTCCACTTCGGCATGCCGACTTTTCATGTCGCGGCCATTCTGTCGATGTGCATCGTGATCATGGTGACTTTGGTGGAAACGTCCGCCGATATCCTCGCGGTGGGCGAGATCATCGACACCAAAGTCGACTCCAGGCGTCTGGGCAATGGCCTGCGGGCCGACATGCTGTCGAGCATGATCGCGCCGATCTTTGGCTCCTTCACCCAGAGCGCCTTTGCCCAGAATGTCGGGCTGGTGGCGGTGACGGGGATCAAGAGCCGTTTCGTGGTGGCAACTGGCGGGGTCTTTCTGGTGGTACTCGGCCTGCTGCCGTTCATGGGCCGAGTGATCGCGGCGGTGCCGACCTCGGTGCTGGGCGGTGCCGGTATCGTGCTGTTCGGCACCGTGGCGGCCAGCGGCATCCGGACGCTGTCAAAAGTCGACTACCGCAACAACGTCAACCTGATCATCGTCGCCACCTCCATCGGTTTCGGCATGATTCCCATCGCCGCGCCGAATTTCTACGATCATTTCCCGAGCTGGTTCGCGACGATCTTCCATTCGGGCATCAGCTCTTCGGCGATCATGGCCATCGTGCTGAACCTGGCCTTCAATCACTTCACCCGGGGCAACTCGGATCAGCAGTCCGTATTCGCCGCCGGTACCGAGCGGGTGTTGCGTTATCAGGACCTGGCGGCGCTGCGCGAAGGCGACTACTTCAGTGACGGCAAGCTGCACGACTGCGATGGCAACGAGATTCCGGTGGTGGCGGAGGCAGCCCATGCACCGGTAGAGCATGGCCCGGTACGACTGAAAAGCAGCGAGCACGTCTAGCCGATAAAACCCGTGGTGACGGCGCTTGCTCGGCTTTATGTCTCTTGAAAGAAAGGCCTGTGATCCTCGATCACAGGCCTTTCTTTTACTGATCACCAGCGCCCGTAATGACCGCGCGGTGGGCCGTAGTAATAGCCCCGTGGTGGCCCGTAATACACCGGCGCCGGGCGATAGTAGACAGGGCGCTCGATGTAGACCGGCTGTGGCTGGTAGTAGACCGGTGGCGGCTGCTGCACATAAACCGGCTGTGGCTGGACGTACACCGGTTGCTGCACGTAAACCGGACGATCACGGTTGATGATCGCTGAGCCGACGATGGCCGAACCAACGATTGCACCAAACACGGCGGGCCCCTCCCAACCACCTCGACCATGGGCGGATGCCTGGCCGGTGACCGCGAGTGCCCCCACGAGCAGGGCGATGATGGGGAGTTGACGGTTCATAACGATTCCTCGTTTTGGCCCCGGCGCCTGTGGTCTGCAACAGACCCGAATGAGGGCCGCGGGGATACTTGCTCTGACCGCGATTTTTCCAGAATTTGCCGCGCCGTTGGGTAAATATTGTGTAAGGTCTGTAGCGGTTTATTTACGAGAAGGAGTCACGCATGCAGATCAATCCCGACAAAGACACCCAGCTTTGCATGTCGCTATCGGGCCGCCCCGGGAATTTCGGCCTGCGCTTTCACAATCACTTGTATGAGCAACTGGGGCTGAATTTCTACTACAAGGCATTCAGCAGCCAGGACCTGCCCGGTGCCATCGGCGGTATTCGGGCCTTGGGCATCCGCGGGTGCGGGGTGTCGATGCCATTCAAGGAGGCCTGCATTGCCCTGGTCGATGAGCTGGATCCCTCTGCGGCGGCGATCCAGTCCATCAACACCATCGTCAACACCAATGGTCATTTAAAGGCTTACAACACCGACTACATCGCGATCGTCCAATTGCTGCAAACCCATGCGGTGCCCAAGGATTCAACCTTTGCTCTGCGCGGCAGCGGCGGCATGGCCAAGGCGGTGGCCAGCGCTTTGCGCGACGGCGGCTATAAAAACGGTTTGATCGTGGCCCGCAACGAAACCGCCGGGCGAGCCTTGGCCGGCTCCCTGGGTTACGAGTGGCAGGCTGAACTGGGGCAGCGACGGCCGCAGATGCTGATCAACGTCACGCCGATCGGCATGACCGGTGGCCCGGAAGCCGATCAACTGGCGTTCGAGCCCGACACCATCGCAGCCGCCGAGACGGTGTTCGATGTGGTGGCGATCCCGTCGCAAACGCCGCTGATCGTGCGCGCCCAAGCTGAGGGCAAACGGGTCATCACCGGGCTCGAAGTGATTGCGATCCAGGCCCTGGAGCAGTTTGTCCTGTACACCGGCGTGCGGCCCAGCGCGGAACAATTCAAGAAGGCCGTGGCGTTCGCCCGGGCTGCGTAGCGATCTTTGGAGTTTGATCTTTCGCTCTCGACTCAATTGTCTGGAACAAGATCGCAGCCTCGTGGCACTCGACAGCTCCTACACGGCTATTCCAGCCTGGCCAGACGCTCCTCCAGTGCGGCGATCCGCGCTTCGAGTTCTTCGATGCGCTCCAGTGACACGCCGCTGCCGGCACCACGCTCCACGGGATGCTGGCGGGCGGCGAGGATCGCTTCGATATCCGCCGGGTCGCCCATGGCGTGTATGTAGCGGTCTTCCCGCTGGCCGGGCTGGCGCGGCACCAACAGCGCCAAGCCACGGGCAATCAGCCGTTCAAGCTGATGCACCACCTGTTCAGTGTCTTCGAAATCGTGCATCCGACCGCTACGGGTCAGCAGTTCATTGACTGTCTGCGGGCCGCGCAAGAACAGCAACCCCATCAGAATCACTTGGGCCGGCACCAGCTCCAGGGCCTTGTCGACCCGATGCTCCCAGCGGTCGGCGCGGCTGCCCATCACCAGTTTGGTAAAGCCGCGACCTTCCAGTGCACGCAGGCTCTGGCCGACCTGGCCCGGGTTGAGGTTCATGACCGGCTCACGGCTGGTCTTCTGGTTGCAGGCCAGCACCAGGGCGTTGAGCGTCAGCGGGTAGGTCTCAGGGTTGGTGGCCTGCTTTTCGACCAGCGCGCCGAGAATGCGGATTTCCGTGCTGTTGAGCCGCGGTTCTTCGGCCGGGCTTTGTTCTTCGATACTCATCGCGCGTTCCCTCTGCTGTGGAAGCCGCCTAGCCTAATCCTTGCGCAATAAAAGACAAGCTGTGCAATAAGGCGTGGCTATAATCGCACCCGTTTGATTTGTCCTTTCCTGCCACCTGCATGAGATCGCCATGACTATTTCCCTGTACGCCGCTTCCATCCCGGTTTTCAAGCAGATGCTCAACGCCCTGAGTGATGTCCTGAACAAGGCTGAAGCCCACGCCACTGCGAAAAACATCGACCCGAACGCGTTCCTGCAAGCCCGCCTGTACCCGGACATGTTCCCGCTGGTACGCCAGGTGCAGATCGCGGTGGATTTTGCCAAAGGCGTATCTGCGCGCCTGGCCGAGCTTGAAGTGCCGAAATATGACGACAGCGAAACCACCTTTGCCGAACTGCAAGCCTTGATCGCCAAGGTATTGGCGTTCATCGACGGTATCAGCCCCGAGCAGATCGATGGCAAGGAAGGCATCGAGATCGTCACCCGTCCGGGCACGCCGAAGGAAAAACGCTTCACCGGCCAGAACTATCTGCTGACCTATGGTCTGCCGCAGTTCTTCTTCCACGTCACCACCACCTACGCGCTGCTGCGCCACAATGGCGTAGAAGTGGGCAAACGCGACTACATGGGCGCGTTCTAAACCCGCCAGCATGAAAAAGCCCGGGACGGTGTGGGCCGTCCCGGGCTTTTTGGTGTTTGTTTTTCAGATCTGCGGCGGATGTACCACCGCTATCGCGAGCAGGCTCGCTCCCACATGGGCTTTGTGTGTGCCCAAAACCTGTGGGAGCGAGCCTGCTCGCGATGACGTCCGTACAGCCAACGCATTTGTTACGCCTTATGAGCGAGTTTCTCTTCCTCACCCAAGCAAGCCGCCGCGGTGAACAGCACATCGGTAGAGGAGTTGAGCGCAGTCTCCGCCGAATCCTGCAGGACACCGATAATGAAGCCCACGGCGACCACCTGCATGGCGATGTCGCTGGGAATGCCGAACAGGCTGCATGCCAGGGGAATCAGCAACAGCGAACCCCCGGCCACTCCGGACGCGCCGCAGGCACAAATGGCCGCGACGACGCTCAGCAGCACGGCTGTCGGCACGTCCACCACGATACCCAGGGTATGCACCGCCGCCAGGGTCAGTACGGTGATGGTAATGGCGGCGCCGGCCATGTTGATGGTCGCGCCCAGCGGGATCGATACCGAATAGGTGTCTTCGTGCAGGCCCAGGCGTTTGCTCAGTTCCAGGTTGACCGGGATATTCGCCGCCGAACTGCGGGTGAAGAACGCGGTAATGCCGCTCTCGCGCAGGCAGGTGAAGACCAGTGGGTACGGGTTGCGACGCAGCTTCCAGAATACGATGAGCGGGTTCATCACCAGCGCCACGAACAGCATGCAGCCAATCAGCACGGTCAACAGGTGAAGGTAGCCCAGCAATGCGCTGAAACCTGAGGTTGCCAGGGTAGAAGCCACCAGGCCGAAGATCCCCAGCGGGGCGAAGCAGATGACCACGCGCACGATCACGGTCACGCCGTTGGACAGGTCCCCGAGCACGGTACGGGTGGTTTCGCCTGCATGGCGAATGGCAATGCCCATGCCGATGGCCCAGGCCAGAATGCCGATGAAGTTGGCATTCATCAGGGCGCTGACCGGATTGTCCACCACACTGAGCATCAAACTCTGCAGTACTTCGCCAATGCCGCCGGGGGCGGTGACGGCGACGTCATGGGAGACCAGGACAAGGCTGGACGGAAACAGGGTACTGGCAACCACCGCGACCACTGCGGCTGCAAAAGTGCCGAGCAGGTACAGGAAGAGAATCGGTCGGATATGGGTTTCCTGACCGTGCTTGTGGTTGGCGATCGACGCCATGACCAGCACGAACACCAGGATCGGTGCCACGGCCTTGAGCGCTGAGACAAAGACCTTACCGATGAAGGCCGTGGACTTGGCAAGGTCCGGCGCCAGCCACGCCAGGATGATGCCGGCGATCAGACCGATGACGATTTGCGTCACCAGGCCGGTGCGTTTGAGGCGGTGTAGAACGGAAGGGGACAAAGCAGTCATAACGGCATCTCTGATTTTTTTTGTGTGCAACGGTCGACCCCTCAGGGCAACAAGCGGGCAGGCCACATGAGCGGGACCGAAAAGAAAGTACGGCGTTTGCAGGCCGCGGACTTTATCACAGCCGGTTGAAAAATCTGACGGACCTGTGACGATCCGTCGCTTGGGCGTTCACACGCGTTTGTCTGAGGGGCACATTCTGTTAGGCTTTTGGGCAATCCCCTTTCTACTCTGCCAGCGGCCCTTCTGGGCTGACGCTGGTGTCGTTGTTTTGCTGGAGTTCTGCATGTTGTCTGTTTTTCTGTTGTCGGCGGCTGGTTTTACAGTGCTGACCACCGAATTCATCATCGTCGGCCTGTTGCCATCCATTGCCCGCGACCTGCAAGTCACGATTGCCCAGGCCGGGCTGCTGGTGACGCTGTTTGCATTTACCGTGGCGGCATTCGGGCCGTTTCTGACCGCCTGGTTCGCTCGCTTTGAGCGGCGCAAGCTGTTTATCAGCGTGTTGGTGATGTTTGGTCTGGCCAACACACTGGCGGCTCTGGCGCCCAATATCGGCGTAATGGCCATCGCCCGCTTGATCCCAGCCCTGGGGCTGCCGGTGTTCTGGGCATTGGCCAGTGAAACGGCAGTGGACATTGTCGGGCCGCAGTTTGCCGGGCGGGCCATCGCCCGGATCGGGTTCGGCATTGTCTGTGCCACGGTGTTCGGTATTCCGGTAGGCACGCTGATTTCTGATGCGTTCGGCTGGCGCAGCGCCTTTGCGATCCTGGCGTTCATTGCGTTCGCCAAGGCTTTGCTGCTGTTTATCTACCTGCCCAAAACCAATCTGCACCAGCGTCAAGTCAGTTTGCGTTCGCAACTCAAGATCTTGCGCAGCCCGTTGATGCAGGGCCATGTGCTGCTGTCGATCCTGGTGTTCAGCGGCATGTTCACCGCGTACACCTACCTGGCCGATATCCTCGAGCGCCTGGCCGGGTTCGACGGCACACTCGTGGGCTGGTGCCTGATGGGTTTCGGGGCCGTGGGGCTGGTGGGCAACTCCTTGGGCGGGCGCGCGGTGGATCGGCATCCATTGATCGCCTCGATGGTGTTTTGTCTGTTCCTGATTGGCGGCATGGTGGCGTTGGTGCCGAGCATTCATTCGACCGTCGGGCTGGCAGCAGCGATGGGCATCTGGGGAGTGACCCAGGCGGCCCTGTTCCTGGTCAGTCATGTACGACTGATGAAGGCCGCGCCTGAGGCTCCAGCCTTTGCCGCATCGCTGAACATCGCCGGGGCCAATCTGGGAATTGGCCTGGGGGCGATGGTCGGTGGGCGCGTCATCGATACCCTGGGCCTGGGCAGCGTTGGTTTCGCCGCGTCCGGCTTCATCCTCATATCGATCCTGCTGGCGTTGTTGCTGATGACCTTCAAGCCCCGTGCCGCCTGCGCAGAGTGCTAAGCGCTGAACAGCTCGCGTCGCGCGCCTTCGGCGATGGCGACGATGCCCGGATGACTGACCTTGCGCTCCACGGAAATGGCATAGAACGACTCGCTGACCGCATCGGTCTGGCCGATCACCTGAACGCCGTACTGGCGCTGAACTTCTTCGGCGATCACGCTCGGGCCGATGAAAATTCCGCTGCCTGATTGCCCGAAGGCCTGCATCAGCGCACTGTCGTCAAATTCGCCGACGATGCGCGGCTGGATCTGTTGCTCGGCGAACCAGCGTTGCAAGCGGCTGCGTACCACGGTTTCGGCACCGGGAATCAGCAGTGGGGCATCCTGCAGACTGCGGGGAAAATCCTGCCCGTAGCGCTCGGCCAGCGCAGCGGTGGCAAAGAAGCTGATCCCGCACTCTCCCAACTTCTGGCTATAACCCTTGATATCCAGGTGGGTCGGCATCGGGCTGTCGGAGATCACCAGGTCCAGGCGCTGGATCGCCAGGTCCGCCAACAGCCGCTCGAGTTTGTCTTCGCGGCAGGTGATGCGCAGCGGCTCACTGAGCTCCATGGTCGGCGCCAGCAGCCGATAGACGATGGACTTGGGCACCACATCCGCGACCCCGACCCGGAACAGCGTCTGCTGCTCATTGGGTTGGGCCCGGAGCATCAGCTCCAGTTCGCCACCCAACTGGAACATGTGTTCGGCATAGGGCAGCGTCTGGCGGCCAGCCTCGGTCAGTTCCAACTGTCGCCCGACGCGGCGAAACAACTTGATGTTAAAGGTTTGCTCGAGCAGCGAAATCTGCCCGCTGATGGTTTGTGGTGTCAGGTTCAGTTGCTCGCAGGCCCGCACGATGCTGCCGGTCTTGGCCACCACCCAGAAGTAATGCAACTGTCGGTAATTGAGCATAAGGCACGCCGATTCGTAAAAACCGAAGTATAACCGCTGAAAATACGAATTTTTCTGAAGTATTCATCTCTCTAGAATGCCGGGCCATCGGTGAGCCACCTTTGTTGCTCTGTTTATTCCTGAGAGGCATTTATCCATGACGTACAAAACCCTGGGTGTGGCGGCCTTGTTGGCAGTGTCTTCAATCGCCCTCGTTGGCTGCGAACAGGCCGAAAAAAGTGCCCAGCAGTTGATGGGGCAAGCCGCTGAAACGGCCAAGCAGGCAATCGATGACACCCATAAGGCCGCGGAACAGGCTATCAGCGAGGCCACTGGCGGGTTGATCAGCCCCAAGAAGAAGCCGGCGGATGAAGCTGAAGAATCCGAAACCTCCACCCAAACCCTCTAACCCCGTCATATCGAGTCAGGACTGACCCATGGATTATCTTTTACAACTCGCTGCCAGCCCCACTGCATGGATCGCGCTGGCGACTCTGGTCGTCATGGAAATCGTGCTGGGCATCGATAACCTGATCTTCATTTCGATCCTGACCAATAAATTGCCCGAACAGCACCGCGCCAAGGCACGGCGTATCGGCATTGGCATGGCGCTGATCCTGCGCCTGGGCTTGTTGAGTACCATTGCTTTCATCGTGCAGTTGACTGAGCCGGTTATCGAAATTCTTGGCCAGGCGTTCTCCTGGAAGGACATGATCCTGATCGCCGGCGGCCTGTTTCTGCTGTGGAAAGCCACCACCGAGATCCACCACAGCATGGACCCGGCGCCGAATGATCCCAAATCCGCCACCTCCGGCGTGACCCTCGGCTTTGCCGCTGCGATCGGTCAGATCCTGATGCTGGACCTGGTGTTTTCCATCGACAGCATCATTACCGCGGTGGGCATGACCGAGCATCTGCCGATCATGATCATCGCCGTCGTGATCTCGGTGTTGGTGATGTTGCTGGCGGCCGAACCGCTGGCCAAGTTCATCAATGACAACCCCACGGTGGTCATGCTGGCGCTGGGCTTCCTGATCATGATCGGCATGACGTTGATCGCCGAAGGCTTTGGTGCTCATGTGCCTAAGGGCTATATCTACGCCGCCATGGCGTTCTCGGCAGCGATCGAGGTGTTGAACATGATGTCGCGTCGCCGTCAGCAAAAGGCCTTGGCCGAAAAAGCCTGATTGCAGACAGTCAAAAGCCGCCCGGGTCGATGCTCGGGCGGCTTTTTTTTGGATTTTTGAAGGGCGGCGGGACGGTCAGTGTGCGGCGGCGTGGCGCCTGGCCGGTTTTGGTGCTTTTTCCGCCCGCGCTGGGGGCGGCGCAGGATGATGGCGGCGTGCAATGCGCAAAACGCCCCACAGCATGGCTGTGGCGACGCTTAACCAGCCGAATATCAGCATCAGGATTGTTGTGGTCAGGCTCATCTGTGCCTCCTTCTGCCCCAGTCAGGGCGACGCACTCGTTACAATGGACAGTCTAGTCGCTAAAGTGTTGCAGGGAATCGATCGGTATTGACGACAGACGGACCGCTTCGTTCTATCGCCGCGATGGGACTGCTGTTTAAGGCTATACCCACGTCTGTCTGCACCTTATGATCGACGGCCCTTGCCTGGCCCGATGTCGGGTGCCTTAACAAGAGAGTCCTAATGTTTCCGGTAATTTCCTCTTTTCGATCACTGGTGCTGGTGACGGCCTGCCTGGCGGCCCTGGCGGGTTGCGCAGGCAGTGTGTCGCCGCAGATTCAGCGCCTGCCCGAGCGGGTGGAGCTCAACAGCGTGCCGTTCTTTCGCGGCGAAATGTACCAGGGTGGCCCTCAATCGCTGGCCAGCCTCTTGACGCTGCAAGGCACGGTAATCACACCGGGGCTGCTGGAGAAACCTCTGCATCTGCCCAAAGGCGAGGCTCATTTGCAGCAGAACCTGCAGACCTTGGCGCGAGAGTATGGGCTGGTGGTGTATCCCCTCGACAGCGAACTGCCGGCACTGTTGGAGCAGGTTGCAGCGGGTTATCCCGTGCTGGTGCGCTACACGGACGGAGCGGCTTTCTGGTCTGGGCCCAGGTACGGCATTCTCGTCGGTTATGACCGCCAAAAGCAGACGGTCTTGCTGCGATCGGGGATGAACCGGCGGCTGCTGATGAGCTTCAGTGGGTTTGCGTCGGCTCTCAAAGATGCTGGCGGCTGGGCGGTATTGGTCCAGCGGCCTACGCAGCTCCCGGCCAAGGTAGACTCTCAGCGCTGGCTGAAAGCTGCGGGCGAACTGGCCGGGGCAGGGCAGGAACAGGCTGCGGCCCGGGCGACTCAAGCTCTGAGCAACGCGCACTGATCTCACGCCCCGTTCGTCACTTGTCGGGCACCACCCACCCTGCCAGGGGCTCCTAACATCAGGGCTGGAATATCCGGCCCATGATTGCGAGGAGAGAAGCATGGCACAGTCGAAAACACCCACGGGGCCACATTCTTCCGAACATTCTTCTGGTGATGATTTGGGATTTGACCCCGACTCGCCGGATCTGGGTGATCCTCAAGTCGATCCGATAGGCCCCGCCAAGGCGCCTTTGGACGAAGAGGATGAGCAGGAGGAGCCCGGTTCCAGAGCGTATGACCCGCTGGGTGATCTAAAACCTTGAATAAACAAAGCCCCGGTGAATCGGGGCTTTGTTTGCCAGGTTAATTAATTCGACGCCTCGACTACACCGGTTTGACGGCTCTTGAGGTTCTTGGCCGCCTTGTATTGAAGGGCCGCGGCAGGGACGCTGGCGCTTTTGCCGGTTTCCACCCAGCTACGGATCCGGCTGGCGTCGGCGAAGTGGGTGTATTTGCCAAACGCATCCAGCACCACCAGGGCCATCGGTCGATTGCTCATTTTCGTCACCAGTACCAGGCAGTGGCCGGCCTGATTGGTGAAGCCGGTCTTGGTCAACTGGATGTCCCAGCCAGCCTTATGGACCAAGTGGTCTGTATTGCGAAAGCCCAGGCTATAAACCGGTTTGCGGAAGGTTACGGTCTTTTCCTTGGTGGTACTCAGTTCGCTCAACAGTGGATATTTGCGGGCCGCAATCAGCAGTTTGGTCAGGTCCCGGGCGGTGGAAACGTTGTGAATCGACAGACCTGTGGGCTCGACATAGTGGGTGCTGCTCATGCCCAGCGCCTTTGCCTTGGCGTTCATGGCCGCGATGAACGCTGCGTAACCGCCCGGGTAGTGGTGGGCGAGGCTGGCGGCGGCGCGGTTCTCCGACGACATCAGGGCGATCAGTAACACGTCCCGGCGTGACAGTTCGCTGTTGAGCTTGACCCGGGAAAATACTCCCTTCATCTCCGGGGTATTGGCGATGGTCATGGAGATGTATTCATTCAGATCCTGCTTCGCATCCAGCACGATCAGACCGGTCATCAATTTGGTCACCGAAGCGATGGGCACCACTACGTCGGGATTGCTCGCATAAACGACTTTATTTGTCTGCAAGTCCAGCAGAATCGCACTGCCCGAGGCGACTTGCAGTTTTGAGGTGTCTCGGGGGGTGGCGATGGTTTCCTGCGCGTCGACATTTTGCGTGATGAAGGTACCTGTGAAAGCGATGAACAGGCTGAGGATCGAAAGACGGATTTTCACGCGAGTAGACTCGATAGAGTTGAAGGTGCCGTGCAGCACGGCTTGTTAAAAAGCGCTGCATTTTATGAGTATGGGCGATGGCAGCGCTATACGCCTGTACCGCCGGGGCTTGCGATTAAATAAAGTTTAATGAAGGGCCCATAAACGCCTGTGGGAGCGAGCCTGCTCGCGATGGCGGTGTGTCAGCCAGCAATGATGAAGGCTGATACAAGGCTATCGCGAGCGGGCGCGCTCCCACAGGGTTTGGAGCTGGGCTGAAAAGGCGTATCAGCTATGCAGCGTTTCCGCCGCATACAGGGTGTTTTCCAGCAGGCAGGCGCGGGTCATCGGACCTACACCGCCAGGGACTGGAGTGATCCAGCCTGCACGGGGCAGGGCGGTTTCGTAGATCACGTCGCCGACCAGCTTGCCATCGTCCTGGCGGTTGATGCCCACGTCGATGACGATGGCGCCTTCCTTGATCCACTCGCCCTTTACCAGGCCAGGCTTGCCGGCGGCAACGACCACCAGGTCGGCGCGGCCGACGTGACCAGCCAGGTCCTTGGTAAAGCGATGAGTCACGGTGACGGTGCAGCCGGCCAGCAGCAACTCCATGGCCATCGGACGGCCAACGATGTTGGACGCCCCTACAACCACGGCATCGAGACCGTAAAGGTCCACGCCAGTGCTTTCCAGCAGCGTCATGATGCCTTTGGGGGTGCAGGGGCGCAGCAGCGGGATACGCTGGGCCAGGCGGCCGACATTATAAGGATGGAAGCCGTCGACATCTTTGTCCGGGCGGATACGCTCCAGCAGTTTGGAGGCGTCGAGGTGTTCAGGCAGGGGCAGTTGGAGCAGAACGCCGTCGATGTTCGGGTCGTCGTTCAGGCGATCAATCAGATCAGCCAACGCTTGCTGAGTGGTTTCGGAAGGCAGGTCGTAGGCCTGGGAAAGGAAGCCGACCTCTTCACAGTCTTTACGCTT
Organism: Pseudomonas sp. NFACC39-1; assembly: GCF_900110355.1. Lineage (NCBI taxonomy): Bacteria > Pseudomonadati > Pseudomonadota > Gammaproteobacteria > Pseudomonadales > Pseudomonadaceae > Pseudomonas > Pseudomonas sp. NFACC39-1. The sequence continues at coordinate 178,955 of NZ_FODL01000009.1, forward strand.
GTGCGAGACATAAACCTGAGAGGCAGGATCGCTGCCGACCAGGATCACCGCAAGGCCGGGCGTGCGCAGGCCTTGCTGGCGGCGCTCGGTGACTCGTTGGGCGATCTGCTGGCGCAGGCTGGCGGCGATCGATTTGCCGTCGATAAGTTGTGCAGTCATTGCGCGTGGTTAACCATCGAGAGGGGAAAAAAAGAGAACGCATTCTCGCATGCCGAGGCGTGAGGGCAAAGGCGCTTGGTCTGCAAATTCCCCTAACCCCTTTAATTAAATGAATTTTTTTTAAAAAAGAGTTGACGACCTATCGGGCCGTCTATAACATTCGTCGCACTTGTCGGGCACAGCCTAGCACTGGTTAAGAAGGTGAAGCGGAGTTGGTTGTTTTTAACTCGGTAACACTGAAAGCACTTAGTTTGTAATCGTCCAAGAATACAGATTAAAAAGGCGCCCGTAGCTCAGCTGGATAGAGCATCCGCCTTCTAAGCGGATGGTCGCAGGTTCGAGTCCTGCCGGGTGCGCCAATTAGGCAGCTTTGGCACAAGTAAGGCAACAAGGCAATATGGTGGGCGTAGCTCAGTTGGTAGAGCACGGGATTGTGACTCCCGTTGTCGTGGGTTCGATCCCCATCGTCCACCCCATATTCTAGAAAGGCGCCAGATTAACAATCTGGCGCCTTTGCTTTAAAAGCTTGATACGCGGATGTGGTGGAATTGGTAGACACACTGGATTTAGGTTCCAGCGCCGCAAGGTGTGAGAGTTCGAGTCTCTCCGTCCGCACCATACAAGTCGCTATTTAAATAGCAGAGAACGGCGCAGTACCTGAAGAGGGCTGCGCCGTTTTTGTATTCGCGGTTTTTTTGTTGTGTTGCCGCCCTGGTTCGGGGCGGCGGGGTGCCCGGGTCGTCACGATTGTGTTTCCTGATGATGCGCGGCATGCCCGTTGGTCTCCTCGCGAGACCGGATGCCGGGCGTGCGGGTTTGCTGCTCCTATATATAGAAGCATTGACCCAGAGCCTTGCGATGATCGACTGTATTTGCAATCCGGGTGAGGCATGACCGTATGTCCGCTCCTAAATTCGGCGCCTGTTTCCAGCCCTTTTTCAGTAGGGTGACTTCTTGAGTTTGACCTACTAGAATGCATGCCCTTGATTCTGGGGTCGGAAACGCCCGGCCAACGTCTGTGCAACGAGGAATATCCATGCAAGTTTCTGTTGAAAATACTTCTGCTCTTGAGCGCCGCATGAGCATCACCGTGCCGGCTGAGCGCATCGAGACTCAGGTCAACAAGCGTCTGCAGCAGACTGCCCAAAAGGCCAAAATCCCAGGTTTCCGCCCAGGCAAAGTGCCAATGAGCGTGATCCGTCAGCGTTATGAAGCTGACGCACGTCAGGAAGCTGTGGGCGATGTGATCCAGTCTTCGTTCTACGAAGCGGTCGTCGAGCAGAAACTGAACCCGGCCGGCGCTCCGTCCGTCGAGCCTAAAGTGCTGGAAAAGGGCAAGGACCTGGAGTTCATCGCCACGTTCGAAGTGTTCCCTGAGTTCACGGTTGCAGGTTTCGAGTCCATCTCCGTCGAGCGTCTGAGTGCCGATGTTTCTGATGCCGACCTGGACAAGATGCTGGACATCCTGCGCAAGCAGAACACCCGTTTCGAAGTGGCCGATCGTGCTGCCCAGAACGAAGATCAACTGAACATCGACTTCGTCGGCAAGGTCGACGGTGAAGTGTTCGCCGGTGGTTCCGCCAAGGCTACTCAGTTGGTACTGGGCTCTGGCCGCATGATCCCTGGCTTCGAAGATGGCCTGGTTGGCGCCAAGGCCGGCGAAGAGCGCGTTCTGAACCTGACCTTCCCTGAGGACTATCAGAACCTGGACCTGGCTGGTAAAACCGCCGAGTTCACCGTGACCGTCAACAGCGTTTCCGAGCCGAAACTGCCAGAGCTGAACGAAGAGTTCTTCGCCCAGTTCGGCATCAAGGAAACCGGTCTGGAAGGTTTCCGCGCCGAAGTTCGCAAGAACATGGAGCGTGAGCTGCGTCAGGCCATCAAGTCCAAGGTCAAGAACCAGGTCATGGACGGTCTGCTGGCCTCCAACCCGATCGAAGTGCCAAAGGCTTTGCTGGACAACGAAGTGAACCGTCTGCGTGTGCAGGCTGTTCAGCAGTTCGGCGGCAACATCAAGCCGGACCAGCTGCCAGCTGAGCTGTTCGAAGAGCAAGCCAAGCGCCGCGTTGTGCTGGGCCTGATCGTTGCTGAAGTGGTCAAGCAGTTCGAGCTCAAGCCTGACGAAGCCCGCGTTCGCGAGCTGATCCAGGAAATGGCTTCGGCCTACCAAGAGCCTGAGCAAGTCGTGTCCTGGTACTACAAGAACGACCAGCAACTGAACGAAGTCCGTTCGGTTGTGCTGGAAGAACAAGTTGTGGATACTGTTCTGCAGAAAGCTAGCGTGACCGATAAAGCGGTCTCTTACGAAGAAGCGGTCAAGCCGGTGGAAGCTCCACAAGCCGATTGATTGTTCTGCGGTAAGAAATACACACCCATAAGCCAGCCTTCGCGCTGGCTTATGCGTATTCAAGACATAACTATTTGGGAGTGACTGCGAGACATGTCCCGCAATTCTTTTTATCAGCAGAGCTCTGACATCCAAGCCGCAGGCGGCCTGGTCCCGATGGTTATCGAGCAGTCTGCCCGTGGCGAACGTGCCTATGACATCTACTCGCGTCTGCTCAAGGAGCGCGTCATCTTCCTGATCGGCCCCGTTGAAGACTACATGGCCAACCTGGTTGCGGCGCAACTGCTGTTCCTTGAAGCGGAAAACCCGGACAAGGATATCCATCTGTACATCAACTCACCTGGCGGCTCGGTGACAGCAGGCATGTCGATCTACGACACCATGCAGTTCATCAAGCCTGACGTTTCCACCATCTGCATCGGCCAGGCCTGCAGCATGGGCGCATTCCTGCTCGCCGGCGGCGCAGCGGGCAAGCGTCACTGCCTGCCTAATTCGCGCATGATGATTCACCAGCCGTTGGGTGGTTTCCAGGGGCAGGCGTCGGATATCGACATTCATGCCAAGGAAATCCTCCACATTCGTTCGCGCCTGAACTCGTTGCTGGCCCACCATACCGGCCAAAGCCTCGAAACCATTGAGCGTGACACCGAGCGTGACAACTTCATGAGCGCTGAGCGTGCGGCCGAATATGGCCTGATCGACTCCGTGATCAACAAGCGTCAAATGCCTGCCTAAGCCGCTCAAAATGCAGGTGGTTGGGATGACCGGCCGCCTGCGGGCTTGAAAAAGCCCGCAATTGCCTTCATCTTGTGTTGCAAGCCTATCGGATTTGGATCGATCGAATGACTGACACCCGCAACGGCGAGGACAACGGCAAACTGCTTTATTGCTCCTTCTGTGGCAAAAGCCAGCATGAAGTACGCAAATTGATTGCCGGCCCCTCGGTCTTCATTTGCGACGAGTGCGTCGACCTGTGCAATGACATCATCCGCGAGGAGGTGCAGGAAGCCCAGGCCGAAAGCAGCGCGCATAAGTTGCCTTCGCCTAAAGAAATCAGCGGCATCCTTGATCAATATGTCATTGGTCAGGAGCGCGCGAAAAAGGTACTGGCCGTAGCGGTGTACAACCACTACAAGCGCCTGAACCAACGTGACAAAAAGAATGACGAGGTCGAACTCGGCAAGAGCAACATCCTGCTGATCGGCCCGACAGGCTCGGGTAAAACCCTGCTTGCCGAAACCCTGGCCCGTTTGCTGAACGTTCCGTTCACCATCGCCGATGCAACCACCCTCACCGAGGCGGGTTATGTGGGTGAGGATGTCGAGAACATCATTCAGAAACTGTTGCAGAAGTGCGATTACGATGTGGAAAAGGCCCAGATGGGTATTGTCTACATCGACGAAATCGACAAGATTTCCCGCAAGTCCGACAACCCGTCCATCACCCGGGATGTTTCCGGCGAGGGTGTGCAGCAGGCCTTGCTCAAGTTGATCGAAGGTACGGTGGCTTCCGTTCCGCCTCAGGGTGGTCGCAAGCATCCGCAGCAGGAGTTCCTGCAGGTCGACACGCGTAACATTCTGTTCATCTGCGGTGGCGCGTTCTCCGGCCTGGAAAAGGTTATTCAAAACCGTTCCACCCGTGGCGGCATTGGTTTCAACGCCGAAGTGCGCAGTAAGGAAGAGGGTAAGAAGGTCGGTGAATCGCTGCGTGAAGTCGAACCTGATGACTTGGTCAAGTTCGGTCTGATCCCGGAGTTCGTGGGTCGCTTACCGGTCTTGGCGACGCTGGACGAGTTGGATGAAGCTGCACTGATGCAGATTCTGACCGAGCCGAAGAATGCCCTGACCAAGCAATATGCCAAGCTGTTCGAAATGGAAGGTGTAGACCTGGAGTTCCGTTCCGACGCGCTGAAATCGGTTGCCAAACGAGCCCTGGAGCGTAAAACCGGTGCCCGTGGGTTGCGCTCGATTCTGGAAGGCGTATTGCTCGACACGATGTATGAGATCCCCTCGCAGTCTGAGGTGAGTAAAGTCGTGATCGACGAAAGCGTTATAGAAGGTAAGTCCAAGCCTTTGTATATCTACGAAAACAAAGAGCCGGCTGCCAAGGCCGCGCCGGACGCTTAAGCGTCCCGGTGCCGGAATAAAGAAGGGGCCTTCGGGCCCCTTTGCTTTTTGCGCGTTTTAGACGTGTCTTTGCGCTTGTTTTTTTTTAAGGCTGCCCCCATCTTGGTTTCAAGCTTACTTCCATCTGTTTCCGGCCTTGTGGCCGCCGTAGAGGCGAAATCATGAAGACAACCATCGAATTGCCTCTCCTGCCATTGCGTGATGTCGTGGTGTATCCGCACATGGTTATCCCGCTGTTCGTGGGGCGCGAGAAGTCTATCGAAGCCCTCGAGGCTGCGATGACGGGTGACAAGCAGATTCTTCTGTTGGCGCAGAGAAACCCTGCTGATGATGATCCCGGCGAAGACGCACTGTATCGCGTAGGCACAATTGCAACCGTTCTGCAGCTGCTCAAACTGCCTGATGGCACCGTCAAGGTCCTGGTCGAAGGCGAGCAGCGGGGCACGGTCGAGCGTTTCAGCGAAGTGGACGGCCATTGCCGGGCCGAAGTGTCGCTGATCGACGAAGTGGACGCGCCCGAGCGTGAGTCTGAGGTGTTTGTCCGCAGTCTTTTGTCGCAGTTCGAACAATACGTGCAGTTGGGCAAGAAGGTGCCTGCAGAGGTCCTGTCGTCGCTTAACAGCATCGACGAACCTGGGCGGCTGGTCGATACGATGGCGGCCCACATGGCCCTCAAGATCGAGCAGAAGCAGGAAATTCTCGAAATCATCGATTTGTCTGCCCGTGTCGAACACGTGCTGGCATTGCTGGATGGCGAAATCGACCTGCTGCAGGTCGAGAAGCGCATTCGTGGTCGCGTCAAGAAGCAGATGGAACGTAGCCAGCGTGAGTACTACCTGAATGAGCAGATGAAGGCCATTCAGAAGGAACTTGGCGATGGTGACGAAGGGCACAACGAAATCGAAGAGCTGAAAAAGCGCATCGATGCCGCCGGCCTGCCCAAGGATGCACTTGCCAAGGCCCAGGCCGAGCTGAACAAGCTCAAGCAAATGTCGCCTATGTCTGCCGAAGCCACTGTGGTGCGCTCCTATATCGACTGGCTGGTTCAGGTGCCTTGGAAGGCGCAAAGCAAGGTCCGTCTGGACCTGGCCCGCGCCGAGGATATTCTCGACGCCGACCATTACGGTCTGGAAGAGGTCAAGGAACGTATCCTCGAATACCTCGCCGTGCAAAAGCGCGTGAAGAAAATTCGCGGACCGGTACTCTGCCTGGTGGGACCTCCTGGGGTCGGTAAAACATCGTTGGCAGAGTCGATTGCCCACGCGACCAATCGTAAATTCGTGCGCATGGCCCTCGGTGGCGTGCGCGATGAAGCGGAAATTCGCGGTCATCGCCGCACTTATATCGGGTCGATGCCAGGAAGATTGATTCAAAAGATGACCAAGGTCGGCGTGCGCAATCCGCTGTTCCTTTTGGATGAAATCGACAAGATGGGCAGCGATATGCGCGGCGATCCCGCTTCCGCGCTGCTCGAAGTGCTCGATCCGGAGCAGAATCACAATTTCAACGATCACTACCTGGAGGTCGACTACGACCTGTCGGACGTGATGTTCCTCTGCACCTCCAACTCCATGAACATTCCGCCAGCGCTGCTGGACCGGATGGAGGTGATTCGTCTGCCGGGCTACACCGAAGACGAGAAGATCAACATCGCCGTCAAATACCTTTCGCCCAAGCAGATCCAGGCCAACGGCCTGAAAAAAGGCGAGCTGGAATTTGACGAGGAAGCGATTCGCGACATTATCCGCTACTACACCCGCGAGGCGGGTGTGCGTGGTCTGGAGCGGCAAATTGCCAAGGTCTGCCGCAAGGCGGTCAAAGAGCATGCGCTGGAAAAACGCTTCGCGGTCAAGGTCACTGCGGACCTGCTGGAGCACTTCCTGGGGGTGCGCAAATTCCGCTACGGCCTCGCTGAACAGCAGGATCAGATTGGTCAGGTGACTGGCCTTGCATGGACTCAGGTCGGTGGCGAGTTGCTGACTATTGAAGCGGCGGTGGTGCCAGGCAAGGGTCAACTGATCAAGACCGGTTCGCTGGGCGATGTGATGGTCGAATCGATCACCGCGGCGCTGACGGTCGTGCGCAGCCGCGCCCGGAGCCTGGGCATTCCCCTGGACTTCCATGAGAAGCGCGACACCCATATCCACATGCCTGAAGGAGCTACGCCCAAGGACGGCCCGAGCGCCGGCGTAGGCATGTGCACGGCCCTGGTGTCAGCGCTGACTGGCATTCCGGTGCGCGCCGACGTCGCCATGACCGGTGAAATCACTCTGCGTGGCCAGGTATTGGCCATTGGCGGCCTGAAGGAAAAACTGCTGGCGGCTCACCGTGGCGGGATCAAGATCGTGATCATTCCTGAAGAGAATGTCCGCGATCTGAAGGAGATTCCTGACAACATTAAGCAGGATCTTCAGATCAAACCGGTTAAATGGATTGACGAGGTCCTGCAAATTGCGCTGCAATACGCGCCGGAGCCCTTGCCGGATGTGGCTCCGGAGATAGTCGCGAAGGACGACAAGCGAGAGTCTGACTCTAAGGAAAGAATTAGCACGCATTAATACGCATTTGCCTGGGGGGCTTCCTTGACAGTTTTTTAGAGCCCTTGTTATAAAGCGGCTCTTAAGTGTCTGTAGGCCATTCAGCACTCGTTTTTGCTTTCACCAAAAAAAACTTAGAATCATCTCAAATAGATATAAGGGGACTTAGAGTGAACAAGTCGGAACTGATTGATGCTATCGCTGCATCCGCTGATATCCCGAAAGCTGCTGCTGGCCGTGCGCTGGACGCTGTAATCGAATCCGTCACTGGCGCTCTCAAGGCCGGCGACTCCGTAGTTCTGGTTGGTTTCGGCACCTTCTCCGTGACTGATCGCCCAGCGCGTACCGGCCGCAACCCGCAGACCGGCCAAACGCTGGAAATCCCTGCTGCCAAAAAGCCTGGCTTCAAAGCTGGCAAGGCATTGAAAGAAGCTGTTAACGACTAAGGTTTCATCGAGTTTATCCGGGTCGGGGTCATGCCTGGCTTGGCAGCGGAGCGGTCATACAGCCGGTTTGTAGCCGGTGTGTCACGCCAGGACTCGCGGGTTTGAGTCCGGTCCGCTCCGCCAGTTACGAGAAGGCGCATCCTCGGATGCGCCTTTCTTCTATCCGGATTCTACCCACGCTCCACGGTTGCCTAAATTTGAAGTTCAACCGTTTCTGGGGGACGCATGCTGCAGAATATCAGGGACAATTCACAAGGCTGGATTGCCAAAACCATCATCGGGGTCATCGTCGTATTGATGGCGTTGACCGGTTTCGATGCCATTTTTCAAGCCACCACCAACAGTAATGACGCAGCCAAGGTCAACGGCGAAGAGATCAGCCAGAACGAGCTGAGCCAGGCGGTCGACATGCAACGCCGCCAGCTCATGCAACAGCTGGGCAAGGATTTCGACGCTTCGTTGCTGGACGAAAAAATGCTGCGCGACTCAGCGCTCAAAGGCCTGATCGATCGCAAGCTGTTGCTGCAAGGCGCGCAAGATTCGAAATTCGCCTTCTCCGAAGCCGCGCTGGATCAAGTGATCCTGCAAACGCCTGAGTTTCAGGTCGATGGCAAATTCAGCGCCGAGCGTTTCGATCAGGTGATCCGCCAGTTGGGTTACAGCCGCATGCAATTTCGTCAGATGCTGGCTCAGGAGATGCTGATCGGCCAGTTGCGCGCAGGTCTGGCGGGAAGTGGTTTTGTCACTGACGCTCAGGTGTTGGCCTTCGCCCGTCTGGAAAAACAGACCCGGGATTTCGCCACCTTGAATATCCAGGCCGACTCGTCGACGGTGAAACTGACCGATGATGAGGTCAAGGCTTACTACGATAAGCATGCCAAGGAATTCATGACGCCAGATCAGGTGGTCATCGACTACCTTGAGCTGAAGAAGGCTTCTTTCTTCGATCAGGTCAGCGTCAAGGATGAAGACCTGCAAGCGGCCTATCAGAAAGAAATCGCGAATCTGTCCGAACAGCGTCGTGCTGCGCACATCCTGATTGAAGTGAACGACAAGGTCACCGAAGCCCAGGCCAAGGCGAAGATCGAAGAGATTCAGGCTCGTTTGGCCAAGGGCGAATCGTTTGAGGCGTTGGCCAAGGAGTTCTCCCAGGACCCGGGTTCTGCTAGCAACGGCGGCGATCTCGGTTATGCCGGTCCGGGGGTCTACGATCCGGAGTTCGAAAAAGCCCTGTATGCGTTGAGCAAGGATCAGGTATCGGCTCCGGTGCGTACCGATTTCGGTTTTCACCTGATCAAATTGTTGGGCGTCGAAGCGCCTGAAGTGCCGACGTTTGCCAGCCTCAAGGACAAGCTTGTCCGCGATTTGAAAACCCAGCAGGTTGAGCAGCGTTTCGTGGAGGCGACCAAGCAACTGGAGGATGCCGCTTTCGAAGCCTCCGACTTGGCACAGCCGGCTCAGGACCTGAAACTGACCGTCCACACTTCGGCGCCGTTCGGCCGTGAGGGTGGGGAAGGGATCGCGGCCAATCGCGCCGTGGTGACCGCCGCGTTCAGCCCGGAGGTACTGGATGAGGGTGCAAACAGCACCGCCATTGAACTGGACCCGGAAACCGTGGTGGTGTTGCGTGCCAAGGAGCACCGCAAACCTGAGCAGATGCCACTGGAAAGCGTGGACGGGGCCATTCGCGCTCAACTGGCGAAGGAACATGCCAGTGCGGCGGCCAAGACCCGGGCCGATGAGTTGATCGCCGGTTTGCGCGATGGCAAGACGGCCTTGGACAAACCTGTCGACGGTCAGAACTGGAAAGTCATCGAAGCGGCGACCCGAAGCCAGGAAGGTATCGACCCGGCGGTGCTGCAGGCATTGTTCCGGATGCCTAAGCCCGAATCGAAAGACAAGCCGACGTTCAGCAGTGTGACGTTGCCCGACGGCAGTCTGGTCGTCGTGCGTTTGAACGGCGTGAACGAAGCAGCGGCGCCGAGCGATGAGGAGAAGGCGCAATACCGCCGTTATCTCGCTTCTCGCGTCGGTCAGCAGGACTTCGCTGCCTACCGCAAGCAGTTGGAGAGTGAGGCGGACATCGAGCGCTTCTAAGTGCTCTGATGGTTTGTCCCACCACGACCCGGCCGAAAGGCCGGGTTTTTTGTGTCTGCTTGTTGCATCGGGCAGTATCTTCGTCGTTCCACCGAATTCGCGTCTTTTTCCCGCAAATAACCCCCAGTAGACTTGTAACCCGTTTGAGACAAGATTAGCCACGCGGCCTGGCAGCGTTCTGTTGCACAATACGCCCCGGATCGTTTTCCTCAGGATGTTCAATGTTCAAATCATTCCCTATGCGCACCGTCGGGCTGGCACTGGTGCTGGCCGCTGCAGCCGGTTGCTCGTCGAAGAAAACCGCTATCTACGAGCATGAAAACTTCGATGACTCTGGTACGTTCTCGCGTTCCTATTCAGTGAATGATGCGGCGACCTGCGAAGCCGGGCGCCGGGCATTGCTCAGCCAGGGCTACATCATTACCAGCAGCGATCCGAAGCTGGTCAGCGGTCATAAGAGTTTTCAGCAGACCGGCGAAACCCATATGGAGATCAGCTTCAATCTGGTCTGTGCTGAAGACAGTGGTCCCGGACACCGTGCGACCATGTTTGCCAACGCCTTGCAGGACCGTTATGCGCTGAAGAAAACCAACAACTCCGCCAGCTTGGGCGTGGGGGTGCTGGGATCGGTGTCGATGCCGATCGGCTCGTCCGATGATTCGATGGTCAAGGTCGCCAGCGAAACCGTGTCGTCGGCGAAGTTCTATGAGCGTTTCTTTGCCCTGGTGGAGTTGTTCCTGCCTCCCGAGGCGAAGAAACCCGTAGAGGAAACCGAAACGCCCAAAGCCGAGCTTGGCGTTCCGGAAGCCCAGGTCGCGCCAGCGGCGTTGTCACCGGTTTCTACTCCGGAGCCGGCACCGATGCCTGTACCTGCTCTTGCTCCAGAGCCGGTGCCGGCTCCCGAACCGACTCCAGCGCCAGTTGCGCCGGTGGAGGAAGCCACGCCCGCGCCTGCCGAGACTTCTCCGGCCAGTTCGGAGCCGGTCGCGCCGCCGGCAGAGCCCGCGCCTATCGCACCCAGCGAGCCTGAATCATCCGAGCCAGAGTCGTCGACGCCAGCCATTACACCGCCATCCTCCAGCGCCTTGCCGGCCCCTTCCGAGCCGATCCAGCCGCTTCCCGCCTCTTGATGCTCAGTGGCAAGGGTGGAAATCCCTTGCCACACCTGCACGCAGTAATTTCCCAGCGCTGTGCTACGTTTAATTCATGAAGCTTTTGCTTCATGTTTTGTTCATAAAGCGGCTTTATGCTGATTCCAGCGCCATCAGGCATCGGTTTCAACGTTACGTTATGGGAAGGATTCAAGATGGATGATTATCAGGAAGAGCTGCTGGAATATCAGGCGTATGAGCTTGATCCCCTGGAACCCGCCGAGGATGCAACAGAGCTGTAAATCCGCTACAAGCTGCACGTTATAAGCGGCAAGTTTGCAGCTTAACTGCTTCTCCTACTGCGCCGAAACTCGCCCGGAGTCTGGTTGTTCCAGCGCTTGAAGGCGCGTTGAAATGCCTCGGCCGAGGCGAACCCCAGCAGGTACGCGATTTCACCGAACGCCAGTTCAGTGTCGCGAATGTAGGTCATGGCCAGGTCGCGGCGAGTGTCGTTGAGGATTGCGCGAAATTGCGTGCCTTCTTCGGCCAGTTTGCGCCGCAGTGTCCAGGTGGGCAGCTTCAGACGCGTCGCCACTTCTTCCAGGTCGGGTTCCCGGCCACCATTGAGCAACGGCCCCAGCAGTTGGATGATGCGCTCGCGCAGGCTGCGGGTGCGCGTCAATTGCTCCAGCTCCCGTTCACACAACTGAACCAGGTGTCGCCAGGTGCCGGGGCAATGTTGGGGGTTGCGTTGGGCGAGACTGTCGAGCCCCAGGCGTAGCTGATTGTGTTCGGCACCGAACTGGATAGGGCAGTCACCGAGCGCGCGATAGGCCTCCAGGTATGCCGGTTCTTCGAACTCGATTTCCACACGTTCAGCCCGCAACGCGACAGCACTCACGCAGGACAGCTGCGCCAGCCAGCCAGCGATGATCGAATCCACGACGAAGCGGTTGTAGGCGTTATAGGGACTGATGGAATAGAACCGCAGCCATGCGCCTCGGGCATCTTCATGAAAACTCGACTGACCGCGATAGTTGGAGCCGTACAGCGGCTCAAAGCGGATCAAGCACCGCGCGGCTTCGCGCACCGTCGGTGCCTGGGCCGCTGTCACGCCTGCCAGCCCGGCCTGGCTCAAGCGGCTAAGTTGGCCCATGCGCAAACCCAAGGCAGGGTCTTGGGTCTGTTGGATGGCGGCGTGCCCCAGGCGCATGTAGCGCGGGATCGACAGACGAGCCCCGGGCTCGGCCAGGCGTGCCGCATCCAGCCCGTATTGTTCAAGCAAAGGCTGGGGATCGTGTCCATGGCTGGCAACCGCGTCGGCCAGGCTATGGACGAAGCTGACTGACAAGTCTCCCAGTCGCATCGGTTGCGGTTTCATGGTGTTACAGCCACAGATTCAGCAGACGGGCGCCACGAGCTTCACCGTCGGCGAAATGTTCGCCGTTATGGCTGACGAAACTCTGCCCGGCGCTGCCGCTGTCCCAGAACTGTCCTCGCAGGAAGACACTGACGCCGCCCTTGGCTTGGCTGATGGGCGGCTGGCTGGTCAGTGTCAGGCGATGCCAGGCCTGGCCTTCACTCACTTCCCCCGGTTTGAGGCTGACTTCGCTCGGTGTGGACAGGCCTCTGTAGCCACTCCAGGGTTTTTCCCAGCTATTGCGACCGTTGACAAAGGCGGGCACCGCCACCAGTTGCGCACCCTGTTCATTTAGCTGGCGATAATGAACCGGGTACCAACTGTCGCTGCCGATCAGCACGCCCAGGCGACCGGCCGGGGTGTCGACGACACCGACTGTGTCGGGATGGTCTGGCCCCAGCACGCCTTGTTGTTCGAACAAGGGATGCTGTTGGCGCTGTGGCTGGCCCAGCGGCCGACCGTCGCGGCCGAACACCACGCTACTGTTGTACAACGGGCCCCGGCCAACTTTCAGTTGGCCATCGCTGACGCTGGGCTCGGGCAGCACGATGGAGCCGGCCACCAGCGTCACGCCGAACTCCTTGGCGAGCCCTCCGAACAGTGCCTGGTAGTCACGGGCCATGGTGTCGGCTTTCATGCGCAGGTAAGCATCGTCCAGCCGGTTGTCACCTTTTGCGCCGACCAGCGCCCGGATGAACGCCAGCGGGTTGCTGACCGCCAGCCAGTTCATCGCTTCCTTCAACGTCGCGGCCTGATACAACTCGTCTTTTTCACCGACGATCATCAGCCAGGTGCCAATGTGCTCGGGCAACACCACCACGGTTTTGTCATTGAGCAAGCCTTGGTCACGAGCGGTTTGCAGATAGGCCGCCAGTTTGCGGTGCAGGCGTTTGGGGCTCTGGTAGTCGGTGGGGAACAGTTCGGGCTGGATGCCCAGCAAGTTGCCTTGATCGGCGGGTGTGCCCTGGTTCACCGCCAGGTTGATGCGAAGGTCTGACAGGTAATGACCCGCCGGACGATCCACCGTCCACAGTGCGTAGGTGATCAGGGCGGCAATCAAGGCCAGTGACAACAGCAGGTACAGAAGTTTGCGCATGGGGAACAGTCAGCGGCCGTGTGCGGATTCGCTGACTAGGGTAGGGCCCACGATGGGGTGTTGCCAAGGGGCGTTGCGCATTTGGATCATTAAGTTGTCAGTTACGGCCATTGAGCACGCAGCTTCCGGCTCTTAGGCTGTTTGGCATGACCGATGGAAGCCACAGAGCCTCCACATTTTTCCGTGATCGCCCGTTGTGGAGTTATCGATGACCGCCCCTCATTACCCGCACCTGCTGGCCCCGCTGGACTTGGGTTTTACCACGTTGCGAAACCGCACCCTGATGGGGTCAATGCACACGGGCCTTGAAGAAAAACCCGGTGGTTTCGAGCGCATGGCGGCGTATTTTGCCGAGCGCGCGCGTGGCGGCGTGGGGCTGATGGTCACCGGCGGAATCGGGCCGAACGACGAGGGCGGCGTGTACTCCGGCGCGGCCAAGCTGACCACCGAGGAAGAAGCCCTCAAGCACCAGATTGTTACTCGTGCCGTGCATGAGGCCGGTGGCAAGATCTGCATGCAGATTCTTCACGCCGGGCGCTATGCCTACAGCCCCAAGCAGGTAGCGCCGAGCGCGATCCAGGCACCGATCAACCCGTTCAAGCCCAAGGAGCTGGACGAGGAGGGGATCGAGAAACAGATCAGCGATTTCGTCACCTGTTCGGTGCTGGCCCAGAAAGCCGAGTATGACGGTGTCGAGATCATGGGCTCTGAAGGTTATTTCATTAACCAGTTCCTGGCGGCCCATACCAACCACCGCACCGATCGCTGGGGCGGCAGCTATGAAAACCGCATGCGCCTGCCGGTGGAAATCGTGCGTCGGGTGCGTGAGGCGGTCGGTCCCAATTTCATCATTATCTTTCGCTTGTCGATGCTCGACCTGGTGGAAGGTGGCAGCAGCTGGGATGAAATCGTTCAGTTGGCCAAAGCCATCGAGCAGGCCGGGGCGACGATCATCAACACCGGTATTGGCTGGCATGAGGCGCGGATTCCTACCATCGCCACCAAGGTTCCTCGGGCGGCGTTCAGCAAGGTCACAGCCAAACTGCGCGGCTCAGTGAGTATTCCGCTGATCACCACCAACCGCATCAACACCCCGGAAGTGGCCGAGCAGATCCTGGCCGAAGGCGACGCCGATATGGTGTCCATGGCGCGACCGTTCCTGGCCGATCCGGAGTTCGTCAACAAGGCTGCCGCCGGGCGCGCGGATGAAATCAACACCTGCATCGGCTGTAACCAGGCCTGTCTGGACCATACCTTTGGCGGCAAGCTCACCAGTTGCCTGGTGAACCCACGGGCGTGCCATGAAACCGAACTCAATTACTTGCCGGTCACCCAGGTGAAAAAAATCGCCGTGGTCGGCGCCGGTCCGGCCGGTTTGTCCGCTGCTACCGTGGCGGCCGAACGGGGGCATCAGGTGACGCTGTTCGATTCGGCCAGCGAAATTGGCGGCCAGTTCAACATCGCCAAGCGGGTGCCGGGCAAGGAGGAGTTCTTCGAAACCCTGCGTTATTTCAAACGCAAGTTGCAGACCAGCCATGTCGAGCTGTGTCTCAACACGCGGGTGGATGTGGCGCAATTGGTCGCGGGCGGTTTTGACGAGATCATCCTGGCCACCGGTATTGCGCCGCGGGTGCCGGCGATTCCTGGGGTGGAGCATGCCAAGGTCCTCAGCTACCTGGATGTGATTCTGGAGCGCAAGCCAGTGGGCCGCAGCGTCGCGGTGATCGGGGCCGGCGGTATCGGCTTCGACGTGTCGGAGTTCCTGGTCCACCAAGGGGTTGCCACCAGCCAGGACCGTGAAGCGTTCTGGAAAGAATGGGGGATCGATACCCTGCTCCAGGCGCGCGGCGGTGTGGCGGGTATCAAAGCCGAGCCCCATGCCCCGGCGCGACAAGTGTTCCTGTTGCAGCGCAAGAAGTCCAAGGTGGGCGACGGCCTGGGCAAGACCACTGGCTGGATTCACCGCACGGGCTTGAAGAACAAGCAGGTGCAGATGCTCAACAGCGTCGAATATCTGAAAATCGATGACCAAGGCTTGCACATTCGCATCGGTGAAACCGGCGAGCCGCAGGTGCTGGCCGTGGACAACATCGTGATCTGCGCCGGCCAGGATCCGTTGCGCGAGCTGCAGCAAGGTCTGGAGGATGCCGGGCAAACCGTCCACCTCATTGGCGGTGCCGACGTAGCGGCAGAGCTGGATGCCAAGCGGGCGATCAATCAGGGTTCGCGATTGGCGGCGCAGTTGTAAGGCACAAGATTGAAGCCACAATCCCCCTGTGGGAGCGGGCTTGCTCGCGATAGCGGTTAGTCAGTTGCATGAGCGTTTACTGACCCATCGCCATCGCGAGCAGGCTCGCTCCCACAAGGGGTTGCAATGAGCACAGACGCTGAGGTCATCCGCACCTTAGCTGTTAAGCTTGCGGCTCGTCCCGACTCGGCCTGCTGCAATGTTGCTTTCTTGCCTCGACTGGCGCCCCCAACCCCGCCTGGAACGCCTTCATCTGGGCTGGCTCGCCCGTGCCGGAGTTGAAGTGGCGGTGCTGCGTTTGGATCAGATTGACCCCCTGATCAGCGGCAACAAGTGGTTCAAGCTGGTTCACCATGTGCGCGCTGCCCATGAGACCGGTGCCCAGGGGATCATGAGCCTGGGCGGTGTCTATTCCAACCATCTGCATGCGCTGGCAGCGGCTGGCAAGCGCTTCGGGTTCCCAACGGTCGGGCTGCTGCGCGGCCATCCCCAGGACACGCCGACGGTCCTTGACCTCAAAGCGTTCGGCATGGATCTGCACTGGCTGGGTTATGGCGGATACCGAGGGCGGCACGCTGCGGATTTCTGGCAACCCTGGCACGCGCAATACCCGCACCTGCATCCGGTGCCCGAGGGCGGTTCAGGATTGTCCGGCGCGCAGGGTTGCATGGATTGGGTGGCCGGGGCCCGTGAACAATTGGCGGCGCTGCGTTGGGTGGATTATGACGGCTGGTGGTTGGCCTGCGGTACCGGGACCTCCCTGGCGGGGCTGGTGTTGGCTGAAGCGGGGGAGCGCCCGGTCTACGGCGTGTTGGCTGTGCCTCCGAATCACGGCGTGGCGCAACAGGTCGAAAGCATCGTGGGGCAAGCAGGTCTTTGCAACCCGCGTTATGAGTTGTTCGACGGCAGCCGTGGTGGCTTCGCCCGGATCGACGCCGAACTCGTCGCCTTCATCCACGCCACTGACGCTATCGAACTGGAGCCGCTGTATACCGGCAAGGCGTTGATGCTGCTCAAGGCCCGGGTCGAGGCCGGACAGTTTGCCCGCGGCACCCGCTTGATTTTCGTTCACACCGGCGGCTTGCAAGGCCGCCGAGGGTTTGAATAACCAGCGTCAACCGCGTTTGGGCATCATCCGCAGCAGGGTGTTATCGCGCACGATGTAGTGATGGTACAGCCCCGCCAGGGCATGCAGGCCAATCAGCCAGTAGCCAATGGTGCCCCCCAACTCATGCCAGCCCTCCAGTTGTTTGGCAAAGTCTTTGTCTTGATCGATCAGCAGCGGCAAGTCGAAACCATAGAACATCACCTGATGCCCTTCGGCACTGGTGATCAGCCACCCCAGCAATGGCATGGCGATCATGAACAGGTACAACGCCCAGTGCATCAGGTGGGCAATGAAGGTCTGCCAGGCAGGCGAGGCTGGAAAGATGGCTGGAGCCTTCCCCATGCTGCGGGCGAACAGGCGTAGCCAGACCAGCACAAACACGGTCAGGCCGAGCATGAAGTGAGCTTCTTTGATCAGCGTCCGGCCATCACTGCCCTTGGGGAATATCCCTCGCAGTTCGATGCAGGCATAAACCACGGCCAGTAGAATCAGCATCAGCCAATGCAGGGCCACCGTGACGGTACTGTAGCGGTTTTCCGAGCTTTTCCAGGGCATGCAGGTATCTCCAGTCATCAGGTAGAGCACCGTCTTGAGCGGCGTTGCGCGCTTACTGTAAGCCCGTTTTGTTGGCGTCGCTTGAGCCAGATCATTTTCGCCAGTATCAGGGTGTCAGGTCTGGGGGATTCAGGAGCCAGTCCAATAGCAGCCTGGTGTCTCGTTGGCCCTGCACCGGTTTCGCCTGCGTAGCCGGCTGCGCACCGCCAACATCGCCTACCCCCAGGCACAGCACCGGTCGGTCGGGGTCACCATCGAGAAAGCTCACCAGCACTACGCTGCCGGTCCTCAGGGCGGGGCCGGCGTTCGGCGTCAGGCGTGACACCGGCAACGTGATGCCTTCGTTATCCGGGGTCCACAGGCTGACAGTGACACGGCCGCGTTGATCGGGGCTTGTCGGCTGATCGCCAGGGTCGAGTACGTATGCCAGGTGATAGCCGGGGATGCAGGGTCTTGGATGCTTGAGGGCCGGCCTGAATACGGTGGACCATGGGATGGCCGAAAACCGGTTGCGGTAATCGCGGGTCGCCGGTGTGGGCGACAGGTTGGTTTCAAGGATGGAAAATTGCCGCCCGCGATGCTGGATATCGGTGATCAGCCACTGGTCGTTGAAGGTGGACTCCGGGTGTTCACTGATCTGCACGATATGGCCGCTGCGCAGGAAGGGTTGGTGGCTATGGCCTTGGATCTCCCGCTGTCGACAGCGCAGCCGCTCAAGTCTGCGGCGGCCGGCCTGGTAACGATGAGCCAACGTCGGATTGCTGCGTATCGTCTCGTGATTTTCACCTTCGAAGGCGTGATTGGCCGCGCTGTCCCCGGCTTGGCTTGTGTCGCGATCACTGAAGCCGACCGGCAGGCCATGGGTCATCGTACAGTGTCGCTGGTACACCTGCCTGATGGTTGGTTGCTGGCCGGGATCGGGGCGCAGGTTCAGTTCGACCGGACGGGCGGGAAAACTTTTCGGGTCTTCGGCGAACACCAGGACATGGCCATGAACGGTGTGTTCGAAGTGGTAATGAATGCCTTCTTCTTCACACAACCGGTGCAGCAACTCCAGGTCGCTCTCCTCGTACTGGATACAGAACGGGCGGCACGGGTACTGTCCATGGGGCAGTTCAAAGCGGTAGCTGTGGGCCGGCAGAGCATTGTCTTCCAGCAGTCGATGCAGGATCTGCACAGCGCTGAGTCGGTAGAAAACCCGTCGCCGTGGACCCTGTTCCAGGTGCTGGAGGTACGGCACCAGCGTCAAGCGATAGCCGATGCGGTGTGGGGCATGGCTCGTCACGCCGACGCTGTGCACAACGCCATGCACGCCGGATTCGCCATCGAGTCGCAGGAAGGCGGGCTGGTCCAGCAACGTGTCGGGATTGATCGGCGGCGACAGCCCGATCAATTCAAGGTCGAAACGGTAGGGCTGGTTGAGCGCTTCGCGACCGTTAAACCTCAGGACTTGCAGGCGCAAATCGCTTTGCGTGAGGGTCAGGCTGAAAGGACTTTCCGATTCGTTGCGCATCGCGGTTCTTACTGGCTGGGGAGATAAGTTCACGAGAGTACGAAACCGTAGGAGGAAAGGGGGGGCCAAATCGCCATTTCAGAAACTCCCTACAGCACGTCGGGGAAATGTTGATTCATCGGCGGTGATTTTTTGGTCGATCAGCCGGTTTAGGCCGTATAAACTTGCGCCACAGCGCCGGCCAGCAGATGTCTCGGCGCGACAGACAAGAGAGTGAGTAATGGGCGCACAGTGGAAGGTTAAACACAAAGAAGCGGCTGCCAACGCCAAGGGCAAGATCTTCGGCAAGCTGGTGAAGGAAATCACCATTGCCGCGCGCAACGGCGCTGACACTGCCACCAATGCGCATCTGCGACTGGTGGTCGAGCAGGCGAAAAAGGCCTCGATGCCCCGCGAGACCCTGGAGCGCGCGATCAAGAAAGGCTCCGGCCAGCTCGGCGAAACCGTGCAATACCATCGTGTGACCTACGAAGGCTTCGCACCGCATCAGGTGCCGCTGATCGTCGAATGCGTGACCGATAACATCAACCGCACCGTCGCCGAGATTCGCGTTGCGTTTCGCAAGGGCCAATTGGGTGCCTCGGGTTCGGTTGCGTGGGACTTCAACCATGTCGGTATGATCGAGGCCTCTCCGGACAGCCCGGACGCCGATCCGGAAATGGCCGCTATCGAAGCCGGTGCCCAGGATTTCGAACCGGGCGAAGACGGCGCGACGCTGTTCCTCACGGATCCCTCCGACCTCGATGCGGTGCAGAAGGCGCTGCCGGAGCAAGGTTTCACCGTACTGTCCGCCAAGCTCGGCTACCAGCCGAAAAACCCGGTCAGCGGCCTGACGGACGAGCAGATGGCCGAAGTCGAGGCGTTCCTTGAGGGCCTGGACAATCACGACGACGTGCAGGACATGTTTGTCGGGTTGGCCGGTTAAGCATCACAAGACCTTGTGGCGAGGGAGCTTGCTCCCGCTCGGCGGCGAAGCCGTCGTGAACCGGGCGATGCGGTTTTACTGATAGACCGTGGTGCCTGTTTAGGGCTGCTGTGCAGCCCAGCGGGAGCAAGCTCCCTCGCCACAGTCGCGCAGTAAGCCTTCAATCTCCTCAAACCCCGGCCGCCCCAGCACTTGCGGCTGACAGCAGCGCGCCTGCAGCTCCTGCAACGTTGCCAGTCCCTCAGCACTGAGCCCCGGTTCGATCCGCGCCAGCAACTCCCCCAATAGAATCCCGAACGCCCGCACTTCGATGCGTTGTAACGCACGGGTTTGCACCGTGTCGGCAGTGGCGTGGAAAGACGCCGCGCCAAAGTCGCCCAACAGGCAGTCGCCCTGGTCATTGCACAGAATATTGTGCCCGTACAAATCGCCGTGGGTGATGCCCTGGCGATGCAGGTGCGCCGCCACCGAGGCGATGCCCAGGGCGATGCGCAACGCCACGGGAGCGCTTAGATGCAGTGCGTCGGCATACACGTCGCGGGTGCAGGACGCCAGGCTCGGCAGCCCCGCCAGGTTGCGGTAGCTGGGCTCGATCAGCTCCATCACCAGCCCGGCCTGTTGCTCGGGGTGTCCGTTGATCTGGCCCAGCACGTCGATCAGGTTCGGATGACGACCTGCGGTAATGCAGGCGTGCATTTCATGCAAGGGTGAACCGTCGCTGGTCATCTGGCCTTTGTACAGCTTGAGCGCGACGTTCCGCGCTAGCTGGCCCGGGGGCTGCCACAGCGCCTGATGAATCACCCCCGAAGCGCCTTCGCCTAATTGTTGGTGCACGTAAAGTTGCGACCAGTCGATGGCCGTCGTCCCAGCCAGGATGTTGGCATTGGCCTGGGTTTCCAGCGGGTTGCCGGCATAGGCCAGCCAGCTCAGGCTTGGCAATTCCAGCAACCATTGCGGCAGTTCGGTCAATTGGTTGGCGGCGATGCGCAGCAGTTCAAGACGATGGCACTGCCCCAGGCTCGTGGGCAACTGCTGCAACCGGTTGCCGGCGAGCATGAGCTTTTGCAAGAACGGGCGTTGGCCGAGCTCTTGCGGTAGCTGACTGATGCGGTTGTCCGTTAGGATCAGCCAGCGCAATAGTGGCGGCAGGGCAGCGCCGGGCACACGTTCGATGCAGTTGGCCTTGAAACCGACCATGGTCAATGCCGCGCAGCGGCCCAGGCATTCGGGCAATTTAATGAAGTGGTTGTCCGAGCAGAACAACACCCGCAGGTGGGTCAGCCGATGCAGATCATCGGGCAGCGCAGTCAACTGGTTGCCGCTGAGATTGAGGACTTCGAGCGAGTCGGCCAGGTCGAAGATTTCCCGGGGGAACTGCGTCAGGCCGCAGGACAGATCCAGCCGTTTGATGCCCGATAGCTGGCCGGCGCGCAGTTGAGCGAGGGTGTGCATGAGAGGTTCGCTGCTGATCAAGGGGCGGGCGTAGCGCCCGAGGCCAGACAGTTAACCAATAATCAGCCCAACACAAAACCCTTTGGCGAGGGATTTATCTGTGGGAGCAAGGCTTGCCCGCGATGCAGGCACCTCGCTTTCTCGCAGACCGCGTTGCTTTCATCGCGGGCAAGCCTTGCTCCCACAAACGTGTCTAGCGTTCGACGCTGCGGTTCCAGCGCGCGTTCCAGGCCGGGCGTTGCTCGTTGACCTGGTCCCAATCCACCGCAATGGCCGTTTCCAGGTACTGCTTCATCGCCTCTACCTGGCCGCGGGTTTTGTCAGTGGTGGGTGTGGTGGGGTTGGACGGGATCTGGTCGCCTTCTTCCAGGGCAATGGCCTGGGCTTGGGGCGTGAGCAGGAAGGCGGCGAGCTTTTGCGCCAGTTCAGGCTGGGTGTTCTGGGCAATGGCGCACTCAGCGACGTTAAGCACCACCGCGCCTTCCTTGGGTTGCGCGTACTCGACCGGCATACCCTTGAGTTTGAGCGCGGTCACTTGGGTAGGCGTCAACGGGAATAGCGCGGCTTCGTCGGTTTGCAGCATTTCGGAGATCTTCGCGGAGCTCGGGATATATTCCAGCACGTTGCGTCCGACGGTGTTTGGCCAGGCCTTGAAGCCCGGTTCGACGTCGGCTTCGCTGCCGCCCTGGATCCGGTTGAACATCAGGAAACCGTGCAGGCCGAAGGTCGAGGAAGCCAGGGACTGGAATACCAGTTTGTCCTTGAAGCGCGGATCGGCCATGTCCATCCAGGAGGTGGGCGCGCTCCAGCCATTTTCCTTGAACAACCGTGTGTTGTAGGCCAGTCCCGTGACACCGAGGCTGACGGCCACGGCTTGATCCTTGATGCGGCCCTTGGTCGGAATCTGCGCCAGGGGCGGGCTGTCTTCGAGCTTGTCGCACAGCCCCATGGCGATGGCGCGGTACATGATGCCGTCATCGAGGAACATCACGTGCATTTGCGGGTTGCCTTTACTGGCCTGGACTTTCGCCAGGATGTCGGCGGAGGTGCCGGGCACGATCACCACTTTGACGTTGTTGGCTTTTTCGAAGGCCGGCAAGACTTTGTCGGCATAAAGCCGCTCCATGGTCCCACCGTTCATGCCCAGATAAAGCGTCGTCTCGGCCAGCGCCTGGCTGACCGGGAGCAGGGCGCCCAGGCAGGAGAAACCCAACGAGCAGAAACCGAACAATGCACTGCGTTTGACGTTATTCATTGGCGCGACCTTCCTCTATCAAGCAACGGAGATGGAGTGAAACCGGGTGATTGAAAACGCATCCAGCGACGTTTTTGACGCGCCGCAGCAGATGATTTCGGTGAGCGCCTGGCCCACCGCGGGACCGATCTGAAAACCTGCGCCGGCAAAGCCGAACGCATGCAACAGGCCGGGTTGGGTGCTGCTGTGGCCGATCACCGGTTGGCGATCGGGCAGGTAACCTTCGGTGCCGCTCCAGGTGCGAATCGCCTGGGCACCCTCCAAAAAAGGGTAGAGCTCGACGGCTTGGCGCAGGATGTCGATCACTGCGTTCTGGCCGGGTCGGGCGCGGGCATCGTCCAGGGCGAAACCCTGGCCGCCCCCCAGTACGCAATTGCCACGGGCGACCTGACGGGCGTAGATACCGCCGCCCTCCACGCCGGTGCTGGCATTCATCACCAAAGGTAAAGGCTCAGTGACCAGCATCGCTGGATGTCCGGCGTGCATGGGCACCGCTTCGCCGAATTGCCCGGCAAAATGACTCGCCCAGGCGCCCGCGCAGTTCAGCAGCCAGGGAGCCTGAAGCACCAGCCCCGTTTCGGTACGCACACCAAAGCGCTGGCCGTCATGTTCCACATGACTGACTGCGCATTGTTCCAAGACCTGTGCGCCATGCCTGCGGGCCGCTTGGGCAAATGCCGGGGACACCAGTCGCGGGTTGGCGTGGCCGTCGTCCGGGCAGAGGGATGCTCCGACTGCAACTGCACCGACCCATGGGAAGCGGGCGCGCAACTGGTCACGGTCCAGCAGTTGCAGATCAAGGCCGAAGCCCTGGCTGTTGGCGGCATAGTCGTGCAGGGCCCGCAAGTCGTCGGGGCTGCGGGCCAATTTCAAGTGACCGCTGCGCTGGTACTCCCCGTCGATGCCGATCAACTGCGGCAACTGGCTCCAGATTTCATGGGCCCGTTGCGACAGCGGCAGTTGTGACAACGGTCGACCCTGGCGCCGCACGCCGCCGTAGTTCACGCCGCTGGAGTGCGAACCGCAGAAGTCTCGCTCCAGCAATGCCACCCGGCGTCCGGCTTTGCTCAGGAACAGCGCGGCCGAGGCCCCGACGATACCGCCGCCAATGATCACGACGTCCACTTCGATCAAGGCTCGATCTCCAGGCCAAAGGGGAGGGGTTTGACCGGTGCCTGTGCCCGCATCCGGCCGATTTCGCCGACCGGACGCCCGCTCTCGCTGGCAATGATTTCCGCCGCTGCCGCGCCGCACATTCTGCCTTGGCAACGCCCCATGCCGACCCGGCAATGGGCCTTGACCCGGTTGATTTCCCAATGGCCTTCGCCCACTACCTGGCGGATCTCGCCGGCGCTGACCTCTTCGCAGCGGCAGATCATCAGGTCGTCAGCGGCGTGGGCGGCCCAATCCGTGGGAAAGACAAAGGCGCGCTCCAAGCCCTGTCGGAAACGGCCGATGCGCTCCAGGGATTGTTCCAGTTGGGCGCAACGCTGCGGGTCGACGAGGTAGCCGAGGTCTTCGAGCAAGGCCAGGGCTGCACGTTCGCCGGCTATCTCCGCAGCGTCGGCACCCTTGATTCCAGCGCCGTCGCCTGCCAGGTAGACCCCTGGCACGCTGCTGCGACCGGCAGGGTCGCGCTGTGGCAGCCAGCCACGGTTCAGGTGACTCCAGGAAAATTCGCAGCCCAGCAGGTCAGCCAGTTGGGTTTCGCTGCGCAAGCCATGGGCGAAGGCCACCGCGTCGCAATTGAGGGCTTGCTCGCCTTTGGCGTTGCGCCATTTCAGGGACTGGACGCGCCTTTCTCCGTCGATACGCGACAGGCTTGCACCTTGATGCACAGCAATGCCGTGGCTGGTCAGCCAGGCGCGATAGTAGAGCCCCTTGGCCAGTGTGACCGGTTGAGCCAGCAGGCCGGGCAGGGCGCGGGCCTGGGCGCTCAAGGGCGAGCTATCGAGTACCGCGAGCACCTTGGCGCCGGCTCTGGCGTATTGATAAGCCACCAGATAAAGCAACGGGCCGCTGCCGGCGAACACCACCCGTTCGCCGATGGCACAACCCTGGAACTTCAGGGCGATCTGCGCCGCGCCCAGGCTGTACACACCTGGCAGGGTCCATCCCGGAGCGGGAAGGATTCGGTCAGTGGCGCCCGTTGCGACGATCACGCTGGCGTACTCCACGCGCGCGACACGGCCCTCATGCAAAGTATCCAGCAGGCCGGCCTCGGCGTTCCACACCAGTGTATCGGGGCGGTAATCGAGCTGTTCGCGCAGGTCATCGAAGGTTTGGTGCAGGGCGCTGGCTTTGTGCGCCTCAAAGCCATACAGCTTGGCCGGCGAGCGTTTGAAATTGGCCGGTTGTCGCCGATAGATCTGTCCGCCACCGCGTGCGGCTTCGTCCAGAAGAATGGGGTATACGCCGTGGGCGACCAGAGTCTGGGCGGCGCGGATACCCGCCGGGCCGGCCCCGATGATGGCTACCGGTTTCATAGCCACCTCGCAGGCGATGCGGTGGGATTGATGGTGCTATCGCCGGCGTCATCGCGAGCAGGCTCGCTCCCACAGGGGCGCGATGGTGATGCTTGCTGCACATCCCTTGTGGGAGCGAGCCTGCTCGCGATGAGGCCATCCCAGCCGGCAATGTTCATAGCTGACGCCCCGGTTCACGGATGACTTGCTGGCCGGCTTCAAGTAGTGTCGAGCAGGCGCGCACGCGGCGGCCGTCGCCCAGGCGGACCCAGCAATCCTGGCAGGCGCCCATCAGGCAGAAACCGGCCCGGGGCTCGGCGCTGAAGTCGCTGCCGCGCAAATGGTCGCTGCAGGTCAGCACAGCGGTGAGCAGCGTATCGCCCAGCAGACCGATGGCCGGTTTGCCGTCGAGGGTAAAGTCCAGTGCCGGGCGGTCGCCCTCGGCCAGTCGTGTCAGCAGAGCCATGGCGCCCTCATTGTTTGCCCACCAGAACCCGATCCAGGCCATAGACCCGGTCGAGCAGAATCATGGTCAGCGCCGTAAGCGCGATGACCAGCGCCGAAACCGCCGCCATCATCGGGTCGATGGATTCGGTGGCGTAGACATACATGCGCACCGGCAGGGTTTGCGTGGCCGGTGACGTGACGAAGATCGACAAGGTGACCTCGTCGAAACTGTTGATGAACGCCAGCAACCAACCCCCGGCTACCCCGGGCAGAATCATCGGCAAGGTGATTTGCCGAAACAGTGTGAAGCGCCCGGCCCCTAGCGATTGCGCGGCCTGCTCGGCGCTGCGGTCCAGACCGATGGCCGAGGCCAGCACCAGACGCAGCACATACGGAGTAATCACCAGCACGTGGGCGAAGATCAGCCAGGTGAAGCTGCCGTTCACGCCCATCAGCGCAAACAGCCGCAGCAACGCCACACCCAGCACCAGGTGCGGAATGATGATCGGCGACAGGAACAGAGCATTGAAAAAATCCCGGCCAGGGAATTCGAGCCGAGTGATCGCCAGCGCTGCCGGCACCGCGATCAGCGTCGCCAACGACGCCGCGCTGAACGCCAGGATCAGGCTGTTGTAGAACGCATCGATAAAGTCGGCGCGTTCGAACACCGCACGGAACCAGCGCAGGGAAAACGCCGTGGTGGGCAGGCTCAGGGTGTTTTCCGGGGTGAAGGCAACCAGACACACCACCACCAGCGGCGCCATCATGAACACCACCACCAGGGCATGAAACAACAGGGCGAATGGACCGTTCCTGGACATGACGAGTTACCCCAATGACTTCTTGTAGCGGCCTTCGATCATCCGGTTCCACGACAGCATGATCAGCAGGTTGAGCAGCAGCAACGCGACGGCAATCGCCGCGCCCATCGGCCAGTTCAGCTCCGACAGGTACTGGTCGTAGATCAGCGTGGCGACCATTTTCAGGCGGCGCCCGCCGAGCAGGCCGGGAATGGCGAAGGAGCTGGCGGCGAGGCCGAACACGATGAGGGTGCCGGACAATACGCCGGGCATGATCTGCGGCAGCACGACCTTGCGCATCACTGTGAACTGGCTGGCGCCCAGGGACAGCGCGGCCTGTTCGGCGGCTGGGTCAAGTTTTTGCAGCGAGGTCCAGACCGGGATGATCATGAACGGCAGCATCACATGCACCAGGGCGATGACCACGGCAAACGGCGTATAGAGCAGCTTCATCGGTGAACCACCGAAGGCTTGCAACGTCTGGTTGACCAGCCCGTCGGCACCCAGCAGCAGACTCCAGCCGAAGGCCCGCACCACCACCGAAATCAGCAGCGGCGTGAGAATCAGAATGAGGAAAATCGAGCGCCAAGGCGCGCCCATGCGGCTGAGGATATAGGCCTCGGGCACACCGATCAGCACGCACAAAATAGTGGTGAGTGCGCTGATCCAGAATGTGCGCAAAAAGATCTCGTAATAGTACGGGTCGCTCAGCAGGCTCGCGTAGTGGTCGAGGGTGTAGGCGTGCGCGTCGATGCCGGTGCCGTAGTCGAAGACGTTGAACGACAGCACCAACGTCAGCCCCAAGGGAATGACCAGCAGGCCCAGGTACCAGGCCAGGGCGGGGGCTGACATCAGGTAGCCTTGCCTTCCCCGGCGCATTGCATCGATCAGTTTCATGCCGGCACCTCGTCCACGCTCAGCACCCGCAGCAGCGCCGGATCCCAGTCAAGACCCACCGCCGTGCCTTCGGTCAGCGGCGCGCAGCCGTCGTTGCGGCGCACCACGCTGAGTTCGCCCAGGTTGGTCGAAACACCGTACAGCCATTGGCTGCCGAGAAAGAAGCGGCTGACGATGACGCCTTGCAACCGACCCGAGCCGGCTTGGCACAGATCGATTTTCTCTGGACGCAGGCTCAAGACCAGTGGGCCGTGGCCCTGGCGGCAAGCTTGAACGTTGCCCTGGCTGTCGCGCTCGCCGGGCAGCAGGTTGGCTTTGCCGACGAAGCCCGAAATGAATTCGGTGCGCGGGTGTTCGTAGAGGGTGTACGGCGCGTCGATCTGAGTGATTCGCCCGGCCTGCATCACCACGACCCGGTCACTGATGGACAGTGCTTCGGATTGGTCGTGGGTCACCATCAATGTAGTGATGCCGACTTCTCGCTGAATGCGGCGGATTTCGTACTGCATCTCCTCGCGCAGGTTGGCGTCGAGATTGGACAGCGGTTCGTCGAGCAGCAGCACTGGCGGCTCGATCACCAGCGCCCGGGCCAGTGCCACACGCTGGCGCTGGCCGCCCGAGAGTTCCCGCGGGTAGCGCTCGGCGTGCTGGTCCAGACGCACCAGTTTGAGCACCCGATTCACCCGTTGTTGCAGCTCGGCGCCGGGCACTTTTCGCATGCGCAGGCCGAAAGCGACGTTGTCCTTGACGGTCATGTGGGGGAACAGCGCGTAGCTTTGGAACACGACGCCCAGGCCCCGACTGGCGGGCTTGGCGTGGGTGATATCGCGACCGTCAAGCAGGATGCGCCCACTGCTGACTTCGACGAAGCCGGCGATCATTTGCAAGGTGGTGGTTTTGCCGCAGCCTGAGGGGCCCAGCAGCGAGACGAATTCGCCTTTTTCCACCGAGAGATGGGTGTCCACCACGGCATCGATGTCGCCGTAGCGTTTGCCAAGTCCTTCAAGTTGCACAAAAGCCATGATTGCGCTCCACCTGAGATTGTTATGCGTCGCCACAAGGCGCGCTTTTTTGTATGGGCAGATACGAAAAGATGCTGCGGGGTGCGTTGGCGCTCGGCGTTAAGTCGGCTGCCGCTGTTGTTCGAATCGCCCCTGTATGGACGCAGAGTAGGACGAAGAATAGGATGGGCTCAATGGACTATTTCACTGAAGCGACGACTATTTTCAGTTTCCTTCGGTGAGTAAATTAGCTACCGAGAAATCTAATGTCAGATTCCATTGATCGGAATAACGAAAAAAATGAAGTTGGGGTCGGCGCGGTCTCCCGACTGTTTGCCGTGTTGCGCAGCCTGGGGGAAACCATCGAGGGCGGGGAGCGGGTTACGCAATTGGCTCAGCGCATCGGCCTGTCTCAACCCACCACGCACCGCATGCTGCGCAGTCTGATGGACGAAGGCATGGTCGAGCAGGACGCGCGCAGCAAACGCTATCGCCTGAGCCTGGACTTTTTTGCCTTGGCCGCGCGCGCCGGGAATACCGGCAACCTGCGTGAGCTGACGCGGCCCGCCATGCTACGGCTGTCGGCGTCCCTGGGCGATTCGTTATTTCTGCTGGCGCGCAGTGGTTTCGATGCGATCTGCCTGGACCGCAGCGAAGGTCCTTTCCCGATCCGCACATTCACCGGCGACATCGGCGGTCGCGTGGCGTTGGGCGTGGGGCAGGGCAGCCTGGCGATCCTGGCGTTCCTGCCGGAAGAAGAGCGCGACACGGTGATCCAGTACAACCTGCCACGGCTCAAGGATTTTCATTTGTACGATGAAGTCTTCCTGCGCACGGAAGTGGAGAGCGTACGCGCGCTGGGCTACGCCGGACGCAATACTGGCGTGTTGCAAGGCATGGCCGGGGTGGCCGTGCCGATCCTGGACCGGGAGGGCCGCGCCGTGGCGGCGTTGAGCGTGGCGACCGTGAGTGATCGACTGGGGCCCGACCGCCTGCCGACCGTGGTGGAGATGCTCAAGCGCGAGGCGGCGCTGATCGGACCGCGAATCAACCCGTTCGACCCGCTGCTGCGCAGACCTTCGCAGGTGTTTGGGCAGGGTTAAATTTCACGACATCTCCAGCCCCTGTGGGAGCGGGCTTGCTCGCGAAGGCGCTGGCACATTCAACATCAATGTCGTTTGACACACCGCCTTCGCGAGCAAGCCCGCTCCCACAGGGGATCTGCGGTGCTCAGAAATTCAGGGTCTGCTTGAGCTTTTGCGCCGCTGGCGTATCACTGGGTATGACCATCGCATAGTTGTATCCCGGCCCGGACCAATACTCGGCTTGCAACTCGCCGTCACGACGGCTGCCGCGCGGTAGCAGGAAGTTTTTCGGGCCCGGAGGACGCACATAGAAGCTGATCTTCTGGCCGCTCGGGTCCTGATAAACCACCATCGCCGCCGCCCCTTGCTCGGTGCTCAGCAATCGCCCGCTGACCGGCTTGAATCCTGCCCCTGACAGATCTGGCAGGCGGTCGGCCCGGGTGAAGTAACGGTCGAGCCAGCCTTGCATGGTGCTCTCGTCGCTGCCTTGATAATCGGCCGGCAGGATGCCTTGTTGGGCAAACAGTCGATACGCCTGCAAGGCGTCGGTCATCGGCAGCATAGCGCTGACGAGCGTCATCTCCCGGGCCTTCCAGCCGCTCAAACCGCCGACACTGACGGCCAGCAGCAACACTGCCGCGCTGGCCAGATGACGATGGAACCGATGTTTCAGGCGTTGGCGGATCGCTATTGGGTCGAGGTCCGGATTGGGCGCGTGTTGCAGGCCTGCGTTCAGGGCCGCGCGCAAGTGTTGTGCGTCCTGTTGCCAGGCCTGGACTCGGGCGGCGACTTCCGGGTGATGGGCCAGGTAGTTTTCCATCAGACGCTGGTCGGCTTCGCTCAGTTGATGATCGACGAAGGCGTGCAGGTCGTTGTCGCTGGGGGGCATGCTGATCATTTGAGTATCCGCAGGGCAGGGCGGGTGATTTCGCCGTCGCTGAGTTGGCGCAGGGCCTGGCGGGCGCGGGATATGCGTGACATTACGGTGCCGGTCGGTACGTCGAGGATGTCGGCCACTTGCTGGTAGCTCAAGCCTTCCACTGACACCCACAGCAATAGCGCGCGTTGTTCGGTCGACAGTTGATCGAACGCCTCGAGGGACGTTTGGGCGATCACGCTGCGCTCGGCCGAAGGGTGAGCGTCGTCGCGGCCGGTAAAAAATTCCAGCATGCGGGCATAGCGCCGGGAACGACGATGGCTATCGAGAAACTGTCGATAAAGAATCGAAAACAGCCAGGCCCGAAGATCGCCGTCGGCCCGCTTGTCGTTCCATTTTGACAATGCCCGCTCCAGGCATGCTTGCACCAGGTCGTCAGCGTTGCTGGGGTTGCGCGTCAACGACACGGCAAACCGCCGTAGTCGGGGAATGAGCGTGCGCAACTGTTCGTCGAGTTCGTTCATGGCTGTGCTTCTTTGGCAGTCACTGCGCCGGGAGTGGAAAGACGACTCGCGCACGAGATTATTCCAGCCTGGAAAAAATAAATACGAAGCGTGGGAATAAAACCCTCAGGCTTTCGTCTGACGGGTCCTTTGTAGAAATGGCCTTGGGCCTTGGAGCTTCGTCATGGTTGACCCTTCCTCTGAACCGAGCCGGCCGCCGTTAGGTGCCACCAGCCTGGCGCTGCGCCTGACCGGCATCGCCGTGATTGTCGCCGCGTTGGCCGGGACATTTGCCTACGTCAATGGAACCCTTGACCCACAACGCCTGACGCCGAATGCGTTGGTCAATGTGCTGGAAAAGAACAACGGCGTGCACCCCGGCTTTCGTCGTAATCACTCCAAAGGGGTTTGCGTTGCGGGCTATTTCCAAAGCAGCGGTGAAGCTCGCCCCTATTCCAGTGCCCAAGTCTTCATGGAGCCGCGCACGCCGGTCGTCGGGCGCTTTGCCTTGCCCAGCGGCAACCCCTACGCGCCGGACAACAGCGTGCCGATCCGCAGTCTGGCGCTGCGCTTCACCCAGGCCAACGGGCAGCAGTGGCGTACCGGCATGAACAGCATGCCGGTGTTTCCGGTGGGCACGCCCGAAGCGTTCTATCAGTTGCAACAGGCCCAATCGCCGGATCCGGCCACGGGTAAACCCAACCCTGCGGCCGTACCCGCCTTCTTTGCCGCGCACCCGGAAGCCAAACCGTTCCTGCAATGGATCAAGACCGCGAAGCCATCGGCCAGCTATGCCACCGAAACCTACAACGGCATCAATGCGTTCTATCTGGTCAATCCTGCGGGACAGCGCCAGGCGGTGCGGTGGGGCGTAGTGCCAGTGGCCGTGGATGGCACGCAAGTGACGCCACCCCAGGGCGCCGACTTTCTGGAACAGGATCTGGTGAAGCGCCTGGCTGCGGGGCCGTTGCGCTGGCAGCTGAATATCACTTTGGCCAATCCGGGCGATCCGGTGAATGACGCCAGCAAAGCCTGGCCCGAAGATCGAAAGGTGCTCAACGCCGGTACGCTGGTGCTGGAGCGCACTCAGTCGCAGGACGACGGCGAATGCCGCGACATCAACTATGACCCGCTGATTTTGCCCAACGGCATCGAAGGTTCAGAAGACCCGCTTTTGGCGGCGCGCTCTGCCGCGTATGCCAGCTCGTACTTGCGGCGCACCAGCGAAGTCAGTCAATTGCCCGCCAACCAGGAGTCCCGCCCATGAGCACCCCTCGACACTTCGCACCGCTGGCGCGACTGCTGCACTGGTTGATGGCATTGATGGTCATTGCCATGCTCTTTATCGGCGCGGGCATGGTGGCCTCGGTGTCCGAGCGCCATGAATGGCTGCTTCAGTTGCACAAGCCCTTGGGCATCGCGATTTTGCTGCTGGTGATCGTGCGCCTGGTGGTGCGCTTTACGACGCGCCAACCGCCCTTGCCGGCCGATCTGCCAGGCTGGCAGGCGTTGGCGGCCAAGGCCTCCCATGCTCTGCTGTATGCCTTGATGTTGATTTTGCCATTGTTGGGCTGGGGCATGATTTCAGCGGCGGGAGACCCGGTGATGCTCAGTAGCTCCCTGCAATTGCCTTCCATCGTACCGGCGGATGCCCAGACTTTCGCACTGTTGCGCAAGGCTCACGGCTACCTGGCTTATCTATTGTTCCTGACCGTGCTGGTGCATCTGGCGGCGGCACTGTTTCATGGTTGGGTGCGTCGGGATGAGGTGTTGGACAGTATGTTGCGTGGCAAAGGCTGATGATTGTGGGAGCAAAGCTCCCACCCAGGGTATCCACCTTGGACAAGGGTTGATCAGGTCGTTGGATTAACGCAATTCGTCAACCATGGTCTCAATGGTGCTCAATACATCTTTGCCCAGTTGCATCGAACGCTTGCCGGACCAGCCGGTGCGCGGATCCGGGTGGTCGTCATGATCCTTGAACGGCATCTCTAGGGTCAGGGACAGGCAATCGTATTTTTGGCCGACTGCGTTACAGGCCAGGGTCATGTTGGCCAGGCCCGGTGCGTCGCGGGTATAGCCGTGAGCGGTCTGAAAGTCTTTGGTCTGGTGCTTGAGATCGCTGCGAAAGCGCTCTTCAAGTTCGGCAATGCGTGGCGTGTAGCCGGGGTTGCCTTCGCAACCGGCGGTGAAGACGTGAGGGATTTCTTCGTCGCCGTGAACGTCCAGGAACAAATCTACGCCGTATTTTTCCATTTGCTGCTGGACGAAAAATACCTCAGGACTGATTTCCGGACTGGCGTTCTGCCACGCGCGGTTGAGATCCTGACCCATGGCATTGGTACGCAGATGGCCGTGGAAGGCACCGTCAGGATTCATGTTGGGCACCAGATACAGATCGGCCTTGGCGAGCAGTCGGTTCAAGCGCGTGTCGTCCTGATGTTGCAGGCGTTCGATCACGCCCTCCATGAACCACTCGGCCATGTGTTCGCCGGGATGCTGCTGGGCGATGATCCAGACCTTGCGTCGACCTTCGGCACCGCTGCCCTTGCGCAGTAGTTGAATGTCGCGGCCTTCCACGCTTTTGCCAATGGCCAGCAGTTCGGTCCCGGCCTTGTGCAGTGCCTGCTCGATCAACCAGTCGTGGCGACCGCGGCTGTAGGGTTCGAAGTAGGCAAACCAGGCATGAGACTGTTCGGCTTCCAAGTGAAAGCGCAGGGCGTCGCCTTCGAACTGTGTGGGAATACGGAACCAGTTGACGTGATCATAAGAGGCGACGGCCTGGTAACCCGTCCATGCCTTGTTGTAGGACGATTGACTGGCATTGAGCAAACGAAAGGAATATTCCTGGCCGACATGCAAGCCACTGGCCTTGAAGTGGAACCACTGGAAGTGGGCGCTACGGGTGTCGGGTCTGATCTTCAGCAGTGATTGCAAAGGATTGCTGATGTCGACGATCTCGATGTTGCCGCTGTCGAAATTGGCGCTGATATCAAAGGAAGATTTAGCCACGGTCACGGTTCCTGTGATGGATTTTATGACCGTTACTTTACACGCAAGGAGGAGGATGTCGGGGACGATTTGCGTGACAGAAAAGAGGGGGCGTCCTCCCTGGACGCTATTGGAGCTTAGTGAGTCCGCGATTGATTCTCAAGTGCTGCCTGTCGATAGTTTTCGTCGGTACGGCGTGGAGTGCTTGAAAAGGGATATTCATTTGCTATCATCGCCGCCATTGAATGAGCGACACCCAAAAGACTTCATTAGCCTGAAGCCATAAGCCGAAAAATCGGCAAAAAAAGACCCGGCAAAAAGCCGGGTCAAAAACCGTGATTAGCCTGATGAGGAGATATTCCAGAAGTCCGACCTAAGGTCTTCTGGCCTATCGACTGATCTCGCGACCAGCTGATGCAATAATAATCATTATCATTTGCAAGTCAAATGTTTTTATCCTGCCTATTGGAAAATATTTTCCTGGTCCCGCATTCGCGGTGCCATTCCCAAGTGTTACGCCTAACGAGTAGGGTAGCCATCCAGTGACCGGTCAAGCATCACCTTGACCAGATCAATCATATGCACCACTGAAAAAGCCAGGTCGCGGCTCGACCCTTGTAGTCGGCTGGCGGATTCCTGGGCGGTGGCGGCCGCACAGCGCAGCAGGTCGCAAGCATGGACCAAGGCCTCTTCTGCGCTGATGTTGCGGTTCACGTCGAAGAAGCGATGTTCTGCAGGCGCTTCTGACATACCCGGTTTCAAGTAGTAGTCCAGAGCGCGTTGGGCCGCCGGGCAGTCCTGCAGCGAGGTGAATGTACTGTCGAAAGGGCGAGTGGGCTCATCGTTGTTGAGTCTGTCCATGGTGTCTAGATTCTCCGTGTAGGGGCTGAAATCCTGAATCCAGAATAGTACCTATCGTAATTGTGACGATAATTTAAATACTACATTTTGTGTTTTGATGGTCGGAGCCAGCCAAGTATCGTGCCGCACATGGATAAATGGATAGAGTTGGTCAAGGCCAAGATGAAGGAGCTGCGCATCACGCAAGTGGTGCTCGCAGAACGTTTGGGGATGTCCCAGGGCGGCGTCGGCCATTGGCTGACCAAGCGCCGGCAACCCAGTGTCGACGACATGAACCGGGTCCTGCGGGAGCTGGGGCTGGAGTTTCTTGAAGTGGCAATGGTGATCCGCGAGCCGGACACCTCCACCGAGGAAGGCATGGCCCTGGCGCAGAAGTACAATCCGTACTTCCGCTACCCGGTAAGTGATTGGAGCGAGGTAGGCGAGATTCGCGAAGGCGATCTGCCGTCCTGCAGCCAGGCGCGCTATGAGCTGACGGACTATCACGCTCAGGGGGACGCATTCTGGCTGGTGGTGGTGGGAGATGCGATGACGTCACCCAGCGGGTTGAGCATTCCCGAGGGAATGTCGATCCTGGTGGACCCGGCCATTGACGCTGTGCCCGGCAAACTGGTGGTTGCCCAGTTGCCTGACAGCAGTGACGCCACCTTTCGCAAATTGATCGAAGAGAGCGGGCAGCGTTACCTGGTCCCGCTCAATCCCACCTACCCGAAAACCCTGTACACCGAGCAATGCCGCATCATCGGTGTGGTCGTGCAGGCCACCATCAGGTTCTGACTGGATCGGCCCGTGGGAGCGGGCCGATACTTATTCTTCGAACGCCACCAACGCGCAGCCCTCGCTGACCATTTCGCCTTCCTGGCAATACAGGGCCTTGATCACACCGGCCTGGGGCGCGCGAATGCTGTGCTCCATTTTCATCGCCTCCAATACCACCAGTTGCGCCCCGGCTTCCACCGTCTGGCCGGCACTCACCAGCACCCGAACAATACTGCCGTTCATGGGGGCGGTCAGGCCGCCTTGGTGGCTGTGGCTGGCTTCGGCGGCGGCCAGCGGGTCGTACACGTCGACTCGGTGCAGGTCACCTTCCCATTGCAGATACAGACTGTCGCCCTGGCGAATGGCGCGATGCTTGCGACGCAGGCCATCGTGCTCGATCACCAGTTGCTCACCCAGGAATTCTGTACGACCGGCCGTGACGTCCAGGGTCAACGCTCGATCCTGGCCCTCACAGCTAAGGTGCACAGTGGTCTGTCTTGGCAGCCCCAGACGCAGTCCTGCGGTGTTGGCCCAAGGTGAGTTGGCGTCATCGGGCCGTGCACGCGGCGTCAGGCTCAAGGCGAAGCCATGGGCCGCCGCGCGCCAGAAGTCGTCATCCAATTCGCCGGGCTCTGGCAATAGTTGCGTCTGGTAACGTGGGATAAATCCAGTGTCCAACTCCGCCGCCGCAAAGGCGGGGTGGGCCACGATGCGTCGTAGAAATCCGATGTTGGTTTTCAGCCCGCCGATGGCAAACTCGTCGAGCATGCTCAAAAGCCGCAACCGCGCCTGTTCACGATCCTCGCCCCAGGCAATCAGCTTGCCGAGCATCGGGTCGTAGAACGGTGAAATCTCATCGCCTTCCTCCACCCCGCTGTCGACCCGACGACCCGGTGCCGCACTCGATTCGCGATACAACGCCAGGCGCCCGGTAGCCGGCAGGAAGTCGTTGGCCGGGTCCTCGGCATACAGGCGCACTTCGATAGCGTGGCCCCGCAGTGGCACTTGCTCCTGGGTCATTGGAAGCCGCTCGCCACGTGCCACGCGAATCTGCCATGCCACCAGATCAAGGCCGGTTATGGCTTCGGTCACCGGGTGTTCGACTTGCAGGCGCGTGTTCATCTCCATGAAGAAGAACTCACCGCGCGCATCCAGCAGAAATTCCACGGTACCGGCACCGACATAGCCGATGGCTTGAGCCGAACGCACGGCGGCTTCGCCCATGGCCCGCCGCAGTTCCGGGCTCAGGCCCGGCGCGGGTGCTTCTTCGACGACCTTCTGATGCCGCCGCTGGATCGAGCAATCACGTTCATTGAGGTACAGACAGTTGCCGTGCTGATCGGCAAAAATCTGGATTTCCACGTGCCGTGGCTTGAGCAGGTATTTTTCCACCAGCATCCGCGAATCGCCAAACGACGATTGTGCTTCACGCTGGGCTGAAGCCAGGGCTTCGGCCAGTTGGCTGACGTCCTCGACCACTTTCATGCCCTTGCCACCGCCACCGGCAGTGGCCTTGAGCAGTACCGGATAGCCGATGCGTTCGCAGGCGTCGCGGAAGGTCTCCAGGTCCTGGGCTTCGCCGTGATAACCGGGCACCAGGGGTACGCCGGCGGTTTCCATCAGGGCTTTGGCGGCGGACTTGCTGCCCATGGCATCGATGGCCGAGGCGGGCGGGCCGAGGAAGATCAGGCCGGCGTTTTCGATGGCGCGGGCGAACCCGGCATTTTCCGAAAGAAAACCATACCCGGGATGGATAGCCTGGGCGCCGCTGGTCTTGGCCGCGTCGATCAGTTTGTCGATTTGCAAATAGCTGTCAGCGGCCTTGCTACCGCCCAGGTCTACACGGATATCGGCTTCACGGCTGTGACGGGCATCGCGATCGGTGGCGCTGTGGACGGCCACTGTGGTCAGCCCCATGGCCTTGGCGGTGCGCATCACGCGGCAAGCGATTTCACCACGGTTAGCCACCAGCAAGGTGGTGAGGATGGGGGCGCTCATCAACGCGGCTCCTTGTTGTTCGATTCGGCTTGCCAACTGGGCGAGCGCTTTTGCAGGAACGCTCGTAAACCTTCCTGGCCTTGCGCACTGACGCGGATGCGGGCGATGGCGTTTTCGGTGTAGCGCCGCAATGCCGGTGTCAGGGCGCCGTTGCCGACTTCACGCAACAATTCCTTGCTGGCGCGCATGGCCGCCGGACTGTTGAGCAACAGGTTGTCGACCCATTGTTCGACCTGCTGCTCCAGGGTTTCGGCCGGGTAACTTTCCGACAGCAACCCGATCTCTTTCGCCCGCTGTCCGTCGAAGCGTTCGGCGGTCAGGGCGTAACGCCGCGCGGCCCGCTCTCCGATGGCTTGCACCACGAAGGGGCTGATCACCGCCGGCGCCAGGCCGATGCGTACTTCCGACAGACAGAACTGCGCTTGATCGGCGCCAATGGCCATGTCGCAGGCGCTGATCAGCCCCAGCGCGCCGCCAAACGCCGCGCCCTGGACCACCGCCACGGTAGGAATTTTCAACTTGGCGAGGTTGTACATCAGCTCCGCCAGTTCCCGGGCGTCGTCCAGGTTGGTGTGGTAATCGAGTTCGGCTGACTGCTGCATCCAGGCCAGGTCGGCACCGGCGCTGAAGTGTTTACCGCGACCACGGATCAGCAGAAAACGCAGATTCGGATCACTGCTGACATGGTCCAGGGCAAGGATCAGCTCGCGGATCATTTCGGCGTTGAACGCGTTGTTTTTCTGTTCACGGCTGAGCCACAAGGTGGCAAAGCCGCGGGGGTCGCTGAGCAGTTCGAGGGTGTTGAAGTTATCCATGTGCATTCCCCGTTTACATCCGGAACACGCCGAAGCGGCTCGGTTCGATGGGCGCGTTCAACGACGCGGACAAGGCCAGGCCCAGTACATCGCGGGTCTGGGCGGGGTCGATGACGCCGTCGTCCCACAGCCTCGCGCTGGAATAGTAGGGGTGGCCCTGCTCTTCGTACTGATCGAGAATCGGTTGTTTGATTTCAGCTTCCTGGGCGGCGCTGAACGGATGGCCACTACGTTCGGCCTGTTCGCGCTTGACCTGCACCAATACGCCGGCGGCCTGTTCGGCACCCATCACGCCAATCCGCGCATTCGGCCACATCCACAGGAACCGTGGGTCGTAGGCGCGGCCGCACATGCCATAGTTGCCGGCCCCAAAGCTACCGCCGATGATGACCGTGAATTTCGGCACCTTGGCGCAGGCCACCGCCGTCACCAGCTTCGCGCCGTGCTTGGCGATGCCGCCGGCTTCGTATTTCTGCCCGACCATGAAACCCGTGATGTTTTGCAGGAACAGCAGCGGGATACCCCGCTGAGAGGCCAGCTCGATGAAGTGTGCGCCTTTCTGTGCGGCTTCGGCGAAGAGGATGCCGTTGTTGGCGAGAATCGCGATCGGGTAGCCGTGCAAGTGAGCAAAACCGCATACCAGCGTCGTCCCGAACAGCGCCTTGAACTCATCGAACACCGAACCGTCCACCAGCCGCGCAATCACTTCGCGCACGTCAAACGGCTGCTTGGCGTCCGCCGAAACCACGCCGTACAGCTCGTCGCTTGAATACAGCGGGGCGATGGGGGCGCGTTGCTGCACTTCGCCGAGCTTGCGCCAGTTGAGGTTGGCGACGCTGCGCCGAGCAATGGCCAGGGCGTGTTCATCGTTGTCGGCGTAGTGGTCGGCGACGCCCGAGATCTTGCAGTGCACATCGGCACCGCCCAGGTCTTCAGCACTGACCACCTCTCCGGTGGCAGCTTTTACCAACGGTGGTCCGGCGAGAAAGATCGTCGCCTGCTGGCGGACCATGATCGCTTCGTCGGCCATCGCCGGCACGTAGGCGCCACCGGCGGTGCAGGAACCCATGACCACGGCAATCTGTGGAATGCCCATGGCGCTCATGTTCGCCTGATTGAAGAAGATTCGCCCGAAGTGTTCACGGTCGGGAAACACTTCGTCCTGGCGCGGCAGGTTGGCACCGCCCGAATCCACCAGATAAATGCACGGCAGGCGATTTTGCTGGGCGATGGTCTGGGCTCGCAGATGTTTCTTCACCGTCAGCGGGTAGTAGGAACCGCCTTTTACCGTCGCGTCGTTGGCGACAATCATGCACTCGACGCCTTCCACCCGGCCGATCCCGGCAATCACGCCCGCGGCCGGCACGTCTTCGCCATACACCTCGTAAGCTGCCAGTTGGCTGATCTCGAGAAACGGCGAACCCGGATCGAGCAAGCGATTGATGCGCTCACGGGGCAGCAGTTTGCCCCGCGAGGTGTGGCGTTCCTGCGCCTTGGGGCCACCACCTTGTTGAACCTGAGCGAGCAGGGTGTGCAAAGCGTCGACCTGTTTGAGCATCGCCTCGCGGTTGGCAATAAATTCCGCTGAGCGCGGATTGAGCTGGGTATGCAGCGTGGCCATGGACAGCTCCGTTTAGCGGGTTTCGTTGAACAGTTCACGACCGATCAACATCCGACGAATCTCACTGGTGCCGGCACCGATTTCGTACAGCTTGGCGTCACGCAGCAGGCGACCGGCCGGGAATTCATTGATGTAGCCGTTACCCCCCAGAATCTGGATCGCGTCGAGGGCCATCTGCGTGGCGCGTTCGGCGCTGTAGAGGATGACCCCGGCGGCGTCCTTGCGGGTGGTTTCGCCGCGCTCGCAGGCTTGGGCCACGGCATAGAGATAGGCGCGGCTGGCGTTGAGTTGGGTGTACATGTCCGCGACTTTGCCCTGGATCAACTGGAATTCGCCGATGCTCTGGCCGAACTGCTTGCGGTCGTGGATGTACGGCACGATCAGGTCCATGCAGGCCTGCATGATCCCGGTAGGGCCGCCCGACAGCACGACACGCTCGTAATCGAGGCCGCTCATCAACACTTTCACGCCGCCGTTGAGCACCCCGAGGATGTTTTCTTCCGGGACTTCGACGTCATCGAAAAACAACTCGCAGGTGTTGGAGCCGCGCATGCCGAGCTTGTCGAATTTGTTGCTGCGACTGAAGCCCTTCCAGTCGCGCTCGACGATGAAGGCGGTAATGCCGTGGGGGCCTTTTTCCAGGTCGGTCTTGGCGTAGATCACGTAGGTGTTGGCGTCGGGACCGTTGGTGATCCAGGTCTTGCTGCCGTTGAGCACGTAGTGATCGCCGCGCTTGTCGGCCCGCAGCTTCATCGACACCACGTCAGAGCCGGCGTTGGGTTCGCTCATGGCCAGCGCGCCGATGTGTTCGCCGCTGATCAGCTTGGGCAGGTACTTGGTTTTCTGTTCGTGATTGCCGTTGCGGTTGATCTGGTTGACGCAGAGGTTGGAGTGGGCGCCGTAGGAGAGCGCGACCGAGGCCGAGCCGCGGCTGATTTCTTCCATTGTCACCACGTGGGCCAGATAGCCCAGACCCGCGCCGCCATATTCTTCCGGGACGGTGATGCCCAGCAGGCCCATGTCGCCGAATTTGCGCCACATGTCGGCAGGGAACAGGTTGTCGATGTCTATCTGGGCGGCCCGTGGCGCTAGCTCAGCTTTGACGAAGGCCTGCACCTGATCACGAAGCATGTCGATGGTTTCGCCGAGGGCAAAGTTCAGGGATGGGTAGCTCATGGGA
The DNA here is from genome assembly GCF_900110355.1 of Pseudomonas sp. NFACC39-1. NCBI lineage: Bacteria > Pseudomonadati > Pseudomonadota > Gammaproteobacteria > Pseudomonadales > Pseudomonadaceae > Pseudomonas > Pseudomonas sp. NFACC39-1. The sequence continues at coordinate 219,630 of NZ_FODL01000009.1, forward strand.
CACCTTTTGGCTTTTTTGTCGGGTGTGGAGAGGGGGGGATTGGTTCTCACCTTTACGTTAACGTAAGCCTGTGACGAATGACTGTCAATCACCCTTTACGTTAACGTCAACTTGCGCCACAGTAAGTGCGCTTGAGTCAGCAGGTTCACCGATACACCCACTAATAAAGACAAGAGGGGTCATCATGGATCAACCCGGTTCGCAATCGCAGCTCAGCTACACCCGCGGCTCTCAGGACAAGACTCTACTGGCGCACACCATCGGCGAGGCCTTCGATCAGACTGTGGCCCGGTATCCCGATGGCGAGGCGTTGGTGGTTCGCCACCAATCGTTGCGTTATACCTGGCGGCAACTGGCCGAAGCCGTCGACTTGCACGCCCGAGCCCTATTGGCGCTGGGCTTGAAAGCCGGCGACCGTCTTGGCGTGTGGGCCCCCAACTGTGCTCAGTGGTGCATCAGCCAGTTCGCCAGCGCGAAGATCGGTGTCATTCTGGTCAACATCAACCCGGCGTATCGCAGTTCCGAACTCGAATACGTGCTCAAGCAGTCGGGTTGCCAATGGCTGGTCTGCGCCGCAGCGTTCAAAACCTCGGATTATCACGCCATGGTGCAAGCGCTTGCGCCTGAGCTGGCGCAGCAGTCGATAGGTCAGTTACACAGCGCGGGTCTGCCGGAGCTACGCGGGGTCATCAGTCTGGATGCTCAACCCCCCTCAGGTTTTTTGCCCTGGTCGCAACTGGCAGCCCTTGGCGCTGCGGTTTCGCCTGAGCAACTGGTCGAGCGCCAAGCCAGCCTGCATCATGATGACCCGGTGAATATCCAGTACACCTCCGGCACCACTGGGTTTCCCAAGGGCGCAACCCTCAGCCATCACAACATCCTCAACAATGGGTACATGGTCGGCGAAAGCCTGGGACTGACGGCGAGCGACCGGCTGGTGATCCCGGTACCGCTCTACCATTGTTTTGGCATGGTCATGGGCAATCTGGGCTGCATGACCCACGGCAGCACCATGATCTACCCCAACGACGCCTTCGATCCGTTGCTGACCCTGCGTACCGTGGCCGAAGAAAAAGCCACGGCGCTGTATGGCGTGCCCACCATGTTCATCGCCATGCTGGACCAGCCGCAACGAGGCGATTTTGATTTGTCCAGCCTGCGCACCGGGATCATGGCCGGGGCCACTTGCCCCATTGAGGTGATGCGCCGGGTCATCAGCGAGATGCACATGGCCCAAGTGCAAATTGCCTACGGCATGACGGAAACCAGCCCGGTGTCGTTGCAGACCGGTCCTTCAGACGAGCTGGAGTTGCGCGTGACCACCGTTGGCCGTACCCAGCCGCAGTTGGAAAGCAAGATCGTCGACGAGGCCGGCAATATCGTTCCCCGTGGCACCATCGGCGAGTTGTGTACCCGTGGCTACAGCGTGATGCTCGGTTACTGGAACAACCCCAAGGGCACCGCCGACGCCATCGATCGGGACGGTTGGATGCACACCGGCGACCTGGCGAGCATGGACGAACAGGGTTACGTCTGCATCGTCGGGCGCAACAAGGACATGATCATCCGTGGTGGTGAGAACATTTACCCGCGTGAGCTGGAAGAATTCTTCTTCACTCACCCCGCTGTTGCTGATGTGCAAGTGATCGGCATTCCGTGCTCGCGCTACGGTGAAGAAATCGTCGCCTGGATCAAGTTCCATCCCGGCCACAGCGCCACCGAGCAAGCGTTGCAGGCCTGGTGCAAAGAGCGCATTGCTCACTTCAAGACGCCACGTCATTTCAAGTTCGTCGAGGAGTTCCCGATGACCGTGACCGGCAAGATCCAGAAGTTTCGCATGCGCGAAATCAGCATTGAAGAACTGCGTGATAAAGAAGGCTGAACAAGATCCCCTGTGGGAACGGGCTTGCTCGCGAAGACGGCGGCATAGTCAACATTTATGTCGCTTGGCACACCGCTTTCGCGAGCAAGCCCGTTCCCACAAGAAAATAGCAAACGCCAGACAGCACAAAGGGGAGCCGAAGCTCCCCTTTAATTTTGTCGTCACGTGCTCTTTTTTTATTATTGAGGGGCGGCCTGTTGTTGTTTTTAGTAGCCGTGACCCTTTACCGCTGTTTTGGTGATCCCCATCCGGGATCAAGAGCAAACGTATTTTTTTGAGCGCTGATCTGCTTTTTCGCTTTGCGATCCAACCGATTCGGGGGCTACCTGAAGGTAGTTTTATTGTTCTCTGCCCGGTTGCGGGTTGCTCCTGAAAGCACCCTGAAAAGCCCATCTTCTCCAAAAAAATCTGTTAGCTGCGCCTCTGTCGTGTTGTTTTTGTTATGTCAGAGTCGTTTCGTCTTGTTTTTATTGGGTTTGTCGCTTTTTTTATTCTTGTTATGCCAGAGATATAGCAGGTGCCGTGCCAACTTTTAAAAAATGAACAAAATCAATGAGTTATGAATTCTGGTAGAAAAAGCTGTCAGACCAAACCTGACAAATTGTTTCCGTGTTACTCGTTTCGTAGCTGTTACACAGGGAGCGGTAACACCTCACTGTGCGGCGCGCGCCTTGGCTACCCGCGAACCGGTAGGGCGACCCAGCACGTCACAGATCTGCCGGCCGGCACCCATCAGTGCGTCCAGGTCGACGCCGGTTTCAATGCCCAGGCCATTGAGCAGGTACAACACGTCTTCGGTGGCAACGTTACCGCTGGCGCCCTTGGCATACGGGCAACCGCCCAGGCCTGCGATAGAACTGTCGAACACGGCGATGCCTTCCAGCAGACTGGCGTAGACGTTGGCCATGGCTTGGCCGTAGGTATCGTGGAAGTGCCCGGCAAGCTTGTCCCTGGGCACTTGTGCCGAAACCACCTCGAACATCTTGCGTGTGGCGCCAGCGGTGCCGGTGCCGATGGTGTCTCCCAAGGACACCTCGTAGCAGCCCATTGCATACAGTTCGTGGGCGACCCACGCCACTTGTTCGGGCTTGACCGCGCCTTCGTACGGGCAGCCCAGCACGCAGGAGACGTAACCGCGCACGCTGACACCGTTCTGCCGGGCGGCTTCCATGATCGGCACGAAGCGCTCAAGGCTTTCCTTGATGGAACAGTTGATGTTGCGCTGGGAGAACGCTTCGGACGCGGCGGCGAACACGGCGACCTCTTTCACGCCGGCCGCCAGCGCGTCTTCAAACCCCCGCAGGTTCGGCGCCAGGGCGCCATAGGTGACGCCGGGTTTGCGCTGGATCTGCGCGAACACCTCGGCGGAACCGGCCATTTGCGGCACCCACTTGGGCGAGACAAAACTGCCGACTTCGATATAACCCAGGCCGGCGGCGCTCAGGGCATCGACCAGGCGCACTTTGTCGGCGACACTGATGGGTTGTGCTTCATTCTGCAGGCCGTCGCGGGGGCCAACTTCAATCAGGCGTACAAAGGAGGGAAGGGACATGGGGATTGACCTGTAGTTGAGTGCGCCGATCCAATGTGGGAGCGGGCTTGCTCGCGAAAGCAGTGTGACAGTCGCCAGATGAGCTGAATGTAAGTCTGCATTCGCGAGCAAGCCCGCTCCCACATGGGATTGGCGTCGTTATTGGATGAATTCCTGGCCTTTGATCGTCTGCTCCAGGGCCTGGATGCAGCGTTCTTCGGCGGTGTCGAGTTCCAGTTTCATCTGTTCGATGTCCAGCAGTTGCTGTTCGAGCTGCTCCCGGCGCTCGGTGATCTTCGCCAGCATGCTGTGCAGTTGTTTCTGATTGCCGCTGGTGGGGTCGTAGAGTTCGATCAGTTCACGGCACTCGGCCAGGGAAAAACCGATGCGTTTGCCTCGCAGGATCAGCTTCAGGCTGACCTTGTCCCGAGGTGAATAAATGCGTTCCTGGCCACGTCGCTCCGGGCTCAGCAGGCCTTGCTCTTCATAGAAGCGGATGGCCCGGGTGGTGATATCCAGTTCGCGGGCGAGGTCGGAGATGCTGTAGGTCTGGCTGCTCATGGAAGCGCTCGAAACGAAAGGGGCTGGCGCTAAGCTAATGGCAGGTTGACGTTCACGTCAAGCAGTCGTAGGTGCGTTGCCTGTACAGACCTATTCGCGAGCAAGCCCGCTCCCACAGGTTCTGCGTTGTACACAAATGTTGCGTGTACTGCAGGTCCAATGTGGGAGCGGGCTTGCTCGCGAAGAACGATGACGCGGTCCTCAGTTTTACACCACCTTATCAAGCTTCTTCTCATGCGCCGTCACCTGCTGGCACAGCTCGATCATTTGTTCGCGCATCCAGCGGTTGGCCGGGTCCTGGTCGGTGCTTTCATGCCAGTAGAGATGGGTTTCCACGGGGGGCACATCGTTGACCGGCAACACAAAGGCATGCAGATCGTGACGACGGGCAAAGCGCTCGGGAACGGTCATGACCATGTCGGTCTGTTGCAACACCTGGGACGCCATCAAGTAATGCTGGGAGCGCAGGGCGATCTTGCGCTGGATGCCCATCTTGCCCAGGGCCAGGTCGACATAACCCAGACCGTTACGGCGGCTGGAAATATGCACATGAGTTTGGGCCAGGTAATCATCGAGGCTGATTTTTTCCTTGCTCGCCAGTGGGTGCCCCTTGCGCATGGCGCACACGTACCGGTCTTCCATCAGCTTGACGTGGCGTACTTGCGGGTCGGTATTGAGTGGCGCGTCGACGGCGAAGTCGAGGCGACCGGCGGCCAGTTCCTTGGTGGTTTCACGGCGCTTGGACAGGAAACTCTCGATGGCCACGGTCGGCGCCAGACGTCGCAGGCGCTGGAACAGCAGTGGCAGGATCACGCCTTCGGTAAGGTCGGTCATGCTGATGCGGTAGGTCTTGACCGCTTGCAGCGGATTGAAGATCCGGCTTTCCTGCACCGACACCCGCAACAGTGACAAGGCATTGCGCACCGGGCCGATGATGTTCTGGGCCATGGGCGTGGGCACCATGCCCTGGGCCGTGCGCACGAACAGCGGGTCATTGAAGGTCTCGCGCAAACGCGCCAGGGCATTGGACACCGCCGGCTGAGTGATGCCGACGATCTGCCCGGCGCGGGTCAGGTTGGCTTCGGTGTAGATCGCATCAAAGACGATGAAAAGGTTGAGGTCGACCTTGCTCAGATTCATGGCGCTGCACTCTTGTTATTGGGCTTGTTCTTAAGCTTGTTGTGAGGTGCCGGGTGGCGATGCAAATCAGTGAACCATATATCGGTGATGAATGTTAATACACGCCGAGAATAGGTTAGGTAAATTTTCGTAGCTGAACTAGCATCGATTTCATGACCTAAAAACAACCTCTGCCAAGAAGGTGCTTCTCATGGATTTTGCGTATTCCCCCAAGGTTCAGGAACTGCGTGAACGTGTCACCGCGTTCATGGACGCCTACGTATACCCGGCTGAAGCAGTGTTCGAACGACAAGTGGCCGAAGGCGACCGCTGGCAGCCCACCGCCATCATGGAAGAGCTCAAGGCCAAGGCCAAAGCCGAGGGGCTGTGGAATCTGTTCCTGCCCGAGTCTGAGCTGGGCGCTGGCCTGACCAACCTCGAATACGCGCCATTGGCAGAGATCATGGGCCGTTCGTTGCTGGGGCCGGAGCCGTTCAACTGCTCGGCGCCGGACACGGGCAACATGGAAGTGCTGGTGCGTTACGCCAATGAAGAACAGAAACAACGCTGGCTGGAACCGCTGCTGCGCGGCGAGATCCGCTCGGCCTTCGCCATGACCGAGCCGGACGTTGCTTCTTCGGACGCCACCAACATGGCCGCCCGCGCCGAGCGCGATGGCGACGAGTGGGTGATCAACGGCAAGAAGTGGTGGACCTCTGGGGCCTGTGATCCGCGCTGCAAGATTCTGATCTTCATGGGCCTGAGCAACCCCGACGCGCCGCGTCATGCCCAGCACTCGATGATTCTGGTGCCGGTGGACACACCTGGGGTAAAAATCGTACGTCCGCTGCCGGTATTCGGCTACGACGATGCGCCCCACGGCCACGCCGAAGTGCTGTTCGACAATGTGCGGGTGCCGTACGAAAACGTCTTGCTGGGCGAAGGGCGCGGTTTTGAAATTGCCCAGGGTCGCCTCGGCCCAGGCCGGATCCACCACTGCATGCGTTCCATCGGCATGGCCGAGCGTGCATTGGAGTTGATGTGCAAACGTGCCGTCAGCCGCACCGCCTTCGGCCAGCCATTGGCGCGCCTGGGCGGCAACGTCGACAAGATCGCCGATTCACGGATGGAAATCGACATGGCGCGCCTGCTGACCTTGAAAGCGGCGTACATGATGGACACCGTCGGTAATAAGGTTGCCAAGAGTGAGATCGCCCAGATCAAGGTCGTTGCGCCGAACGTGGCCTTGAAGGTCATCGACCGGGCAATCCAGATCCATGGTGGCGCCGGGGTTTCCAACGATTTCCCGCTGGCCTACATGTACGCCATGCAACGCACCTTGCGCCTGGCCGACGGCCCGGATGAAGTGCACCGCGCCGCCATCGGCAAGTTCGAAATCGGCAAGTACGTGCCCAAGGAGATGTTGCGCAGCGGGCGTTGAAGGCTTCGTTTAGCGGCTTTCTATTGGATGAGCCAGTCAGAGCCCACCGCCATCCCCTGTGGGAGCGGGCTTGCTCGCGAATGCGGTTTGTCTGAACAGTTGATGTTGAATGTGCCTGCGTCTTCGCGAGCAAGCCCGCTCCCACAGTTGATTGCAGGCGTCCATTAATGGATGACCCTGTGGGAGCGAGCCTGCTCGCGATGCGTCCTGCAATGTGACGCGGGAAGTCAGCTCACTCCTTGACGCTCATGTATTCCTCAGCCCAACGGATGTAATCCTCGGGCTGGGTGTACGTGTGGGTCAGCTCGGTGGCGCTCAGGTCCGACGCCTGGGTGAAGATCTGCCGCTGTTCGCGCAGGCTGTCATAGGTGGCCTTGATCGCGGCGAAGTAAGCACCGTGACCATCAATGGTGACGCGCACGCCGAGCTCTGCCAGGCGTTTGTCGTCACGCAGCAACGGATTGCCATAGGTGACGAGCATCAACGGCACGCTCAGGTTTTCGCTGATCTGCGCCAGGTGGTCGAAGTCCTGCACACCCACCATGCAAATCCCGTCGGCGCCGGCACGTTCATATTGCTGGGTCCGACTGATGATTTCCTGGACCGGTAAGATCCCGGCGTTGGTGCGGGCAATGATCGCCATTTCCGGGTCGACCCGGGCTTCCAGCGCTGCGCGAATCTTGCCGACGCCTTCGGCAACGCCGATCAGGTCGGTGGATTTGCGGCCGAACTGGGCCGGCAGCAGCGTGTCTTCGATGGTCAGGGCCGCCACGCCGGCGCGTTCGAGTTCGATGATGGTGCGCATCACGTTCAGGGCGTTGCCATAACCGTGATCGGCGTCGGCAATTACCGGCAGTTGGGCTACGCGGCCAATGCGCGTGGCCTGCTCGGCGAATTCGCTGAGTGTGATGAGGGCAAAGTCCGGCGCCCCCAACACTTGCAGCGACGCGACCGAGCCTCCCAGTATCCCTACTTCAAAACCCAGGTCGGCGGCGATGCGCGCTGACATCGGATCAAACACCGAGGCGGTGTGGTAACAGGTTTCGCTCGCCAGCAGTTGGCGAAAGTTGCGACGCAAGTCTTGATGGGAAAGCCTGGGCATATGAGTTCCACCATTGGAATGGAAAGGCTTGAGCAAAAGTGTCAACGCCGAAAGATCCAAAGGCTATCACGGGCAAGGTTCAAAGATGATGACGAATGTGCATAGGGGATGCTTGCGCCGAATAGAGGGGCTGCAGACCTGACGGTTTGCAGCCTGGCAAATACCATCACCCGATGGGCAGTCAGTCCTTGATCGGTACGCTCCAGATCTGTTTGATTTCATGGATGTTGCCGACGTTGTAACGAGTCGGGAATCCAGGAATCGTGCAGTAGATTTCGTTCTCCAGCTGCGTTGAGGTATCGATCACATGGCTACCTGCCCGCAGTAAGGGCACTTCAGTCCAGTTTTTCATCAGGTTATTCATGGTTTTCTCCTTCTTTTGTTACCGGGCAGAGAAAGACTGCTCGGGGTTTAGTAATGACAGCGTGTCGTTAAACAGCGCTACTTCCTGTGTAGCGATGCCGGGGTAAAGCGGTGTGTAATTATGATCGAAGCACCAGGCCTCGTCAGTTTTGGTCGGGTGTTCGGGGTGAATAAGCAAACTCAGTGATGCGGACATGGTGTGCGGCGCGATTTGTTTATGGACTTCCCGAAGTGCAGGCATGTACAGAACTTCACCCGGAGCAAGTTTAAGTATTCGTGCTTTGCCCAGTCGAGGTGTTTTGCCCGTTTGCAGTGGAAAGCCATCGAGTATTTCACGTATGAGCGTTGTGTAGCCCTCGCCACTATAGCCGACTGCATACATTTCAAAGTCATGGTTGTGATTCAGGTTGTAGATGAAAGTTTCGCTCTCATCCTGGGTTTGCACTGGCGACCAGAACCCCAGTCGAAGGGTAAATAGATTATTGCTGAACAGTACAAATGCATAGGCATGGTAGAGACTGTTGCGTGGAACAAAACCGTGTTGCTGGATCGTGGCGTACAAATGGTTGCTCAATAAAGAACGGTTGGTTGCCAGCTGACGCAAATCCGCAATGATTTTGCTTTTGTCTCTTTGCATGTCATAAGTTTCCAGGCGCTCGACAAAGGTCTCCAGATTCATGCCGCTTTCTCCAGCGGAGCAAGTAAATTGTCCAGTCGTGTGTCCTGGCGTTTTTTCAGGAGCGGGACGTAATTCAATGCGATCTGTGGGTCAGCCTGATAAAGCATCTGGAAGGCTTTCCACGCCACGGCGGGGTGGTAGTGATAGACCAGTTCCTCGGCAACCCTTGTCCTCTCGGGGTCCTGGAGCGTTTCGAGTAACTCAAGACTCACCAGATACCGGGCAGCACTTTCGTCGTGAGGCAGCCAGGCAACTTTGCGCAATGAGACACGGTGAAACACGCTGATGTCTGCACTTCTGTCTGGCCAGTTGATCCTGCCCATCAATCCACCGGATTCAAAGTCCAATGGCAAGTAGTCAAATACTGTTCGGCTGCCATCAATGATCAGCGGACTGTTTTTGTCGATGATCACTGCATCGCTTTTTTCAAGTTGATGCGAATTCAGGGTATATCGCTGAACTTTGAAAGGGCGGTCGACCGCGAACACGATGCTTTGTCCGGGCACTGAGTATAGAGGCGATGAGGCTGTTTCGGCTGTAAGTGCCTTGATGCTTATATTGCCAATGCTTGTACGGTGTAATGTAATGGTGCCTGTGTGCAGGTTGGTAATGTTCATGATGGCCGCGCGTCGGGATTGCGCTGTGGCAAATGTAGATTGAGCACCCAGGTGAGTGATCAGTTGATTGATTTCTGCTGTCATGTCTAATGTTTTTATTTTATCCACTATGTGTTCTGGCGGAAGTTTTTTGGTAATTAGAGTGTTTAGCATGAATATAGTCGTGGCAGTGGGTCGGTGTTTGAAAGTATGAGTTTTGTGTGGGTGAGAGGCAATTATGGAATTGTCGGCAAGTATTACTGTCCAGCGCGCTTCTATTAATTAACTCTGCAGCGCAGGGCGTTAGCGCGGATAAATCACAGCATGGCCCTCACGTTGCGGGAGGGATTGAAGCGGAGCACGACAAGTTGTAAGCAATGATTGATTTGACCACGATGCCGGCAAAGGGGCGGAGGCTGATGCGTGTCCGTGGACGAAGTCTTTGTGCTCGAACCAGGCCTACGCCGCCACCGCCTGCCGCCCCTGTTTAAGCAACGCCACGGCGCGCACCGTGTCACCTGGTTGCATTTGCAGACGTTTGGCCGTGAGGCGGTCCACCAGCAGGCTGTGGCCGTGCAGGTGTGCTCGGGCACTGGTAACGCGGCAGCTCGCCAGCCGTCGGTTATGGATCAGCCAGAGCGGTGCCTGTTCGTCCGGCGTGCCGATGGCCAGGGTCAGCGACTGGCTGTCGCGTACGGTCCGGATTTTCGCCACTGGCGCTTCGATCACCGGGCCGCCATCGAAGATGTCGATGTAGCCTTTATGGGTAAAACCCTCGGCGCCGAGGATTTTCAGGGCCGGCTCGGTGTTCGGGTGGGCCCTGCCGATAGCCGCCTGGGCCTGTTCGGTGAGCAGACAGGTGTACAGCGGTTGGCGTGGCATCAGCTCGGCGATGAAGGATTTGTTGCCCATGCCGGACAATTGGTCGGCGTAGCTGAAGTCTTTCTGGAAGAAGTGTCGGCCCAGGCTGTCCCAGAACGGTGAGCAGCCGTGCTCGTCGGCGTGCCCTCGCAACTCGGCGATCAGTTTCTCACCGAACAACTGGGAAAACTCGGCCACGAACAGCAAGCGCGACAGGGACAGCAGGCGTCCGTTATGGCCGCGGCGTTGTTCGGGATGCAGGAACAAGGAGCAGATCTCCGATTGCCCGGTCATCTCATTGTTGAGGAACAGCGTGGGTATCTGCCGCTGGATGCCCAGTTCAGGCGCGGAGCTGACGGTGACCCCGACTCGATAGTTGTACCAGGGCTCACGTAGCCCGACCGCGCCGGTCAGGGCGCTGATACCGACTACTTGCCGATCATCGTCCTCGAGCACAAACAGGTAATCGGCGTCGGCGCGTTCGACTTGTCCGGCAAAGGTGCGCTGGGCCCAGCGCACTCGATGGGCCAGGCGTTCTTCGTTGGCCGGCAGGCTGGTGAACCCGGGACCCGCGCAATGGGCCAGGTCCAGCAAGGCGGGCAGATCCGTCAGAGCGACCGGGCGCACAATCATGATGCAGCTCCTTCATGGTGCCAGTCGGGGCGCTGATGCCGGGCGGGGAATCGCGTCAGATTCATAGCGCAACCACCCGGGCCCGCTCGCCGTCGGTGATACCCAGTGCTGCCAGCATCTGCGGTGTCAGGGACGCGGTGCCCTCGGCACTGACGTCAAGCTCGGCCACGATGGCCCGGTAATTCTTCAGGCCGTCGTTGCTCAGCAGAAAGCGCCCGCCCAGGTCAATGTTTGAGCATTGTCGGGCCGTGGCTATACGGCTTTGGGTGATGGAGCGGATGTTCGCCACACGAGCATGCAGTGTCGGCCCGCCGTCGAAGATATCCACGTAGCTGTTGGTTTCGAAACCCTCGCGCTCCAGGATGTCGAAGGCTTCCTGGCCGTCGGGATGCACCCGACCGATACAGGCTTGGGCCGCCTGAGACAGCATGGGTACATAAATCGGGTATTGCGGCATCAGTTCGGCGAGAAAGGTGCGGCTCTGCAGCCCGCACAAGCGTTCGGCTTCGGCGTAGGGCAGGTCGAAAAAATGCTGGCCAACGGCATCCCAGAACGGTGACTGACCGTCATCGCTGCTGAAGCCAACGATCTCGGTGATCACTGATTCGGCAAAACGTTGCGGATGGGCGGCGATGAACATCAGCCGCGCCCGGGACAGCAACTCCGATTCCGGCGTGCGTACCCGTTCGGCGTCGATATGAAAGCCGCGCAGCAGCGTCTGGCCATTGAGGTCCTGGCACAGCGACAGCGCGGGTACGCCGTGCTGGATGTTCAATTCCCGGGACTCGCTGGTAAACGGTCGATGACGCAGGCTGTAGAACGGCTCATTGCAGCCGGTGCTGGCGAGAATCTCGGAACAGCCGGTCAATTGCCCGGATGCCAGGTCCTCCAGGACGAAGAAATAATTCTCTGCACCAGGGCTCTGCACGTCGGTCTCGAACGAGGCACATGAATCGAGGATTTTGTCCCTCAGGCGTTCGGTATCGTCGGGAAGCGATGTGACGCCCACCAGACTGTCACGGGCCAGTTGCTGCAATTGCGGCAGGTCGCTTAATTGAACTGGACGTAAGGCCAGCATGGATTGCACTCCTTTTCCAAAGAGCCCGGTGACGTGCACCGGGCTTGACGATCACTGTCGATGTCCACGCATTGTGACGACGGCTGGTCGAACCCCTTCGACCGCCGATCCTCACTGTCCCGCAGGGTCAGGCAGGGCAGTATCGGTGCCGAACTTATTGAGCACGGCCAGATAGACCAGGCCTGCGGCAATCCATATCAAGCCGAGCTTCTGCGCATCCACGCCCATGTTGTACATGATGGCCGCGACAATGCCGAAGCCGATCAAAGGGCAGATCAGGTGACGAATCACCTGGCCGGACCGCTGGCGGCGCCAGTGATGGTTGATCACGGTGATATGCAACAACATGAAGCCGCTCAAGGCGCCGAAATTGACCAGGGAAGTCAGGGTGTCCACGGCATCGATGAACAGGTAGCAGATCAACAGCGACAGCACCGCTACCAGATAGATGCTCAAGTATGGGGTGTTATGTTTCGGATGGACCTTGGCCAACACCTTGGGCAACTTGCCGTCCCGGGCCATGCCGAACAACAGCCGCGATACCGCCGCTTGCGAGGTGATCGCCACAGCCACGCCCCAGGCCAGCGCCGTGGCGACGGCGGTCAAAGTGGCCAGCCAACTGCCGGCCGCCAATTCGGCGATTTCATAAAACGCGGTATCGGCCGATTTGAAGCCCATACCGGCCGCCAGGTCGGTGGCAATCCAGGTCTGCACGACGAAAATCACTCCCATCACCAGCAGCGTGATCAACGCTGCCTTGCCCACGCTGCGCCCCGGATCATTCTTGATTTCTTCGGCCAGGGTGGAAATGGCATCGAAGCCCAGGAACGACAACACGGCGATGGACACGGCCTGCATCAACAGCGCGAAATCAAAACGCTCCGGGCTGTACAGCGGCGCCAGGGTCAGTTGGCCGTTACCGGCGCCACCCTGCAAGGCATTCCAGGCGTAGAACAGGAAAATGGCCAGCACCATCAGTTGCGCCAGCAGGAAAATGATATTCATCCGTGCGGTGAAGGTGATGCCCCGCAGATTGACGAAGGTCGCGCTGACCAGGAATGCCAGAATGAAACCGACCTTGGGAACGTCCGGGTACAGATGGTTCAGTGCCATGGCGGCGTAGACATAGAGCAGGGGCGGGATCAGCAGATAGTCCAGCAGCATCAGCCAACCGGCGATGAAGCCCACGTGTGGGTTAAGGCCCCGTTGCGCGTAGGAATAGACGGAGCCGGCCACCGGAAAAGCCCTGGCCATGCTGCCGTAGCTCAAGGCCGTGAAGAGCATCGCCACCATGCCGATGATATACGCCAACGGCACCATCCCCGGCGCCTCGGCGTTGACGTAGCCATACACGCCGAACGGTGCGATGGGGATCATGAAAATCATCCCGTACACCACCAGGTCCGTCAGCGACAGGCTGCGCTTCAATTCCTGTTTATAGCCAAATGCCTCGATACTCATAAGCCGTTCTCCCTCTCAGCTGTGTGTGGGTGTGCTCTTGCTTGTCGCTTGCCGCTCAAACCTTGCCGCTGCTTTCCTACAACAACGGCGCCAAATAAGCACTCCAGGCCTGCACCGCTGTCGGGCTGCGGAGCAGGTCGTTGCGCACTTCGATCAACACCGAATCCAGGCCGCGTCCATCGCCATGTACCGGAACCGTCATATCGGTCGAAGGGTTGATCTTGTACGGCTGGTTGCCGGCGACCCGCAGCGAGTGCCGGCTTAGCCCGTCGACGATGCGTTGGGCATAGTCCTTGGCCTCGCCGAACAGCACGCCCGCTTCCAGGGCGCGCGGTTGGCCGTAGAACACCGGCGTAAAACTGTGGATGCCCACCACCCGCACCGTCCGGTTGTCGGCCAGACGCTGGTCGATCAACGCTCGCAGTCGATCATGGAAGGGATGGAACAGGCACCGCTGGCGATATTCACGGGTGGCCTCATCCAGGGACTGGTTGCCCGGAATCTGGTAGATCTCGCTCTGGTGCGGGATGCTGTCGGCGACGTGAAGGGGACGGTTCAGGTCGATCAGCAGCCGTGAATAGTTGGCCGCCAGCAAGGTCGCTCCCAGGGTTTCGGACAGTCGTTCGGCCAGCGCCAGGGCACCGATATCCCAGGCAATGTGCTCCTGGGCCGCCGTCTCATCCAGGCCAAGGTCGTTCAACGCGGCGGGAATAAAGCGGTCGGCGTGTTCACAGACCAGGATCAACGGGTGTTCGGCGTCTTCCCGGATCAGGCGATAAGCCGGCCCGGTATAAAGGCCCGATTCAGCACATTCAATAGATTCGCGCATAGTGCTCACACAGCTCGGCAGGTGACAGCGCCTGGGTCAAGGCCAGCTCCTGGGCCTTCAAGGCGAAATAGGTTTCGACCAGCGGGCCGGGCAGGGCTTCCAACAGCGCCCCGCTGTGGCGCAGGCAATCCAGGGCCTGGGCCAGGGTCGTCGGCAGGGCGATAATGCCACGGGCACGACGTTGTTCTTCGTTCAATTCATCGGGTATTTCATCGGTGACCGCCGTGAGCGCCAGCCGTTGCTCGATGCCCAGTCGCCCGGCGATCAACAGCGCCGCCAGCGCCAGGTGCGGCGAAGCGGTGGCGTCCATGGCGCGAAATTCCAGGTTGTACTGGGTCGCCACCGGTTTTCCGCTCACGCTCACCGTCGGGCAGATGCGCAACGCCGCTTCGCGGTTACGTTGCCCCAGGCAGGCGTAGGATGCGCTCCAGTGATGGGGTTGCAGCCGCTCATAGGACACCGGTGTCGGCGCGGTGATCGCGCACAGGGCGGGCAGATAGCGCAGCACCCCGGCGGCCCAGTGCTGGCCCAGGTCCGACAGGCCGTTGGCGCCGCCAGCATCATGCAGCACGGGGACGCCGTCCAGGTCTTGCAGACTCATGTGCAAATGCACGCCGTTGCACACGGCATGTTCCGAAGTCTTGGGGGCGAAACTCACCTCCAGGCCCATTTGCTGGGCGATCTCCCGGGTGATTTCCCGCACGTTCACTGCACGGTCGGCGGCGGCCACGCCCAGGGTCGGGCGGCAGGTGATTTCATATTGATGCTTGCCGTATTCCGGCAGGAACATTTCCGGTTCGACGCCGCCTGCCCGCAATGCGCTGAGCAACCATCCGGCGAACCCGGCCTGCTGGCGCTGGGCCTGGAGGCTGAAGGCCAGGCGATCCGGTTGGGGGTGAGGGGTATCGAGGTTGAATTCATGCTCGAACGCGGCGAACACCTGCAGGCCCAGCTCGGCGCGATAACGTTGCACTTCGTCATGCAGCAATGTGCGAGGGCAAGCGCCCCAGGCCCGACCATCGGTTTCCCGCACATCGCAATGAATGAAATCCAGGGCAGGCGCCTGGGCATCCGGGCCATTGTCGACAGTGACTCGGCTGGAGAGGTCCGGGATCAGTCGCAGGTCGCCATAAGCGCCCCACGGGTTGGCCGAGGCGATGATGTCCTGGGGCGTCAGCGCACTGTTGGCCGGCACCCAGCCACAACCGGCGTCGACGTAATGGGGCAGTTCATCACTGGGCAACGAGCGACCGCGGGTCACGCCGATCAGGTCGGTGCAGACCAGCGTGGACACGGGCAGCGGGGCCAGGGGCGTCGCGGGATCGAGACGGCTCACGGTTGCATCTCCTGCAACCGACCGAGCACGGTGTCGGTATCGGTGATCCAGCAATAACCTTTGATCGCATTCAGGCAGGCCAGATGACGTTGTTCGCTGTAAGTGGCGCAGGCATCTTCCACCAGTGTGACCAGATAGCCGCGGTCGGCGGCGTCGCGCACGGCCATGTCGACGCACTGGTCGGTGACGATGCCGGCGATGATCAGATGACGGGTCTGCAGGTTGCGCAGCACGTAATCGATGTTGGTGGAGTTGAAGACCCCCGAAGACGTCTTGGGCAGCACGATTTCATTTTCCCGCGGTGCCAACTCGGCGATGATCTGGGCTTGCGGGCTGTCTTTGGGCAGGTGCATGTCCGACAGCTTGTGGTCCAGCGAGCGATCGCGACCATCGGCAGTCAGGCTCTGGATGTGGGTGTGCAACACGTTTTGCTGCGCCGCCCGCACCGCTTCGAGCAGGCGCTGCTGATTGGGGATCACCTGCTGGCGGGCACGGCGGATGAAATAGTCGGCCTCGGGCGTGGCCAGGTGGGCATCGAATTGCGGTTCCAGCCAAGCGCGTTGCATGTCCACCAGCAGCAAGGCGGTATGGTCGCAGGCGAATGGCAAATCCCGAGGGGAGTGGTGAGGGAGCGAGAACATCCTTATTTTTCCTCCAACAGGTGCGTGTTGAACGCCGTGCGCAAGGTGTCGATACCTTCCAGGCGCTCGGCCAGATCAGGGCATTGCAAAGTCAGGCAGGCGATGAGGGCTTCGACCTGGGCCAGTGCCGGCACCAGGCTGTCGAAGGCCGAGATCGATTCCACCGGAGCGCTGATGATCAGGTCGGCCAGTTCCCGTAGCGGTGAGGTGTAGACGTCGCTGAACAGCACCACCCGCGCGTGGCGCTCCTTGGCCGCGCTGGCCACGCGTTGGGCCTGGGCCTGATAGCGACGATAATCGAAAATCAGCACCACATCCTGGCGCTGCACGTCGAACAACCGGTCGGGTAACTGGGCGTTGTCTTCCAGGGCAAAACAACCCGCACGCAGCAAGCGCAAGTGGTTGAGCAGGTATTGGGCAAGGAAGCTGCTGAAGCGCCCGCCAAAACAATGCACCTGATGCCGGCTGTCGAGCAGCCATTGCACGAGAATACGCACGTCTTCGGGTTGAGTCAGGGCCTGGGTGTCGGTGAGGATACGCTGGCTGGTGGCCAGGTACTGGCTCCAGGTGTCGCCTTGCTGCAATTTGGCCCGCGGTTGCAACAGGGTGCGAGGGGAGCGCAGGCGATGGTCCATGTCACTGAGCAGCGCATCCTGGAATTCGGCATAACCGCCAAATCCGAGTTTTTTCACCAGCCGCACGATAGTCGGATCACTGACCCCGGCATGATCGGCCAGGCGCGACATTGGCCCGAGGCCGTTGCGCGGGTAATGATCAAGCAGGGCCCGTACGACCTTGCGTTCTGACGGCGTCAAAACCAAGCCCGGATCGGTAATCAGGTCTCGAAGAGGCGGCATCCGTGCTCCTTGCCTGGATGGGTGTTGGATTTCTTTCATAACTCCTGAAAATAGTATTTATGTAGCGGGTACTACATGTCCAGTGGTTTTTACGTTCTGTTTAAAATGCACGAAAGTAGTGCGAAAGCCTTGTAGGACGGGGACTTGATCGCATAGATCCGATATGTCAGTTGATGCCTCTGTCGGTGTAAGACATAACGCCTTTTTGTCTCAGTTATTTGATTTCATATAAGGTGTTGTACAAGAAAAAGCCTGAGTATCACCTCCATTAAACCCGTTCGACTCTCTGAGTACCGTGCGTGCAAGCCACTCGCCTGACCCTGATCTGCCATGCCCGCACCGTCGCCCAGAAGCAGGCGCGTTTCGGCCTGGATGAACCGCTGGAGGCCGACTGGCTGGCCAAACGCCCGGAGCCGGGCCACGGCTACCGAAATGTCCGGCAGTTGCTCTGCGGGCCGGAGTTGCGCACCCGGCAGACTGCCGCCCTGTTTGGCGACGAGGTCCAGGTGGTCGCTGACCTGGCCGACTGCGATCTGGGTCGCTGGCGTGGCCTGTCCATCGACCAGTTGCTCAAGGTCGAGCCGCAACCCCTGCAAGCCTGGCTCGACGATCCCGATGCCGCTCCCCATGGCGGCGAATCCGTCACCCGCTTGTGCCATCGTGTCGGAGACTGGCTGGCCAGCCTGGAAGGCCGGCCGGGGCATGTGTTGGCCGTCACTCATCCGTTCGTGATCCGTGCGGCCCTGGTGACGGTATTGGGCTGTCCGGCAGCTGTCTTCAACCGTATCGACATCGAACCGCTGTCCACTGTCGAGTTGCGTTTCAACGGGGTGTGGCGGTTGCGCACCCAGGGTCCGGGCCAGGAGTCACTTGAATGAAAAAACTGTCAGTCATCGGTATCGGTGCCGGCGATCCGGATTACCTGACGATCCAGGCGGTGAAAGCCTTGAATCGGGTGGATGTGTTCTTTCTCATGGACAAGGGGCCTGCCAAGCAGACGTTATTGGATCTGCGGCGGGAAATCTGCCAACGCTACATCGTTGATCGTACGTACCGTTTCGTCGAAGCCTACAGCCCCGAGCGACAACGCGGCGACGTGGACTACGCCGCCAGTGTCGAAGAACTGAACCGGGCGAAGCAGGCCACCTTCGAGCGGTTGATCGATGATGAGTTGTCTGACGGGCAGTGCGGCGGTTTCCTGGTCTGGGGCGATCCGTCGTTGTACGACAGCACCGTGCGTATCTTGCAGTCGATTCTCGACGCGGGTCGCTGCGCCTTCGAATTCGAGGTGATTGCGGGCATCACCAGCGTCCAGGCCCTCGCGGCGCAACATAAGGTGCCATTGAACAGCATTGGCGGTTCGCTGGAGATCACCACGGGCCGCCGGCTGGCGGCAGGGCAGGTCGGTGACTCGCCAAGCGTGGTGGTGATGCTTGATGCTGAAGATGCGTATCGTCAGGTGAACGAGCCTGATACGCATATTTACTGGGGGGCCTATGTGGGGACCCCGGATGAAATCCTCGTCGCTGGTCGGCTGGGGGATGTGGCTGATGACATCGAACGTGCCCGCAAGGCTGCGCGGCAGGCCAATGGGTGGATCATGGATACTTATTTGTTGCGCAAACCATGATGGCTCAAATCCCAATGTTCGGCAGTTCCCGCGTCAGCTGGCCGCCTTCGCCCCACGCCCAAACCGCTCCCGGTACACTGAGGGCGCCAGCCCCACCACGCTGCGAAATGCCACGCGAAAGCTTTCCACCGAGCGGTAGCCGCACAACTGGGCGATGTTGTCGGTGTTGTCTTCGGTGCTTTCCAGCAACTCGCGAGCCCGGGCCAGGCGCTCATGTTGCAGCCAGGCCTTGGGCGACAGGCCGCAGGCCTGGGTGAAGTGCCGCAGGAAGGTTCGTTCGCTCATGGCCGCCTGGCTGGCCAGTTCGCGCACACCGAGCGGCTCATGCAGGCGTTCGCGGGCCCAGTGCATGACACCGGACAAATCGCTGCGGGGCGTGCGGCTGACCGGCGAAGGAATGAACTGCGCCTGGCCGCCCGTGCGTTGCGGTGACATCACCAGTCGCCGCGCCACCGCGTTGGCGACCTGAGTGCCGAAGTCCCGCGCCACCAAGTGCAGGCAGGCATCAATGCCTGCGGCGCTGCCGGCCGAGGTAATGACTTGCCCCGAGTCCACGTACAGCACATCCGGGTCTACCAGGATGGCGGGAAAATTTTTGGCCAGTTCGTCGGTGTAGCGCCAGTGAGTGGTAGCGCCCAGCCCATCGAGCAACCCGGCGGCGGCCAGCACGAATGCCCCGGAGCAGATCGACAGCAGGCGTGCGCCCCGGGCATGAGCGCTGCGCAGTGCCTCAAGCAGCGCCGGCGGCGGTGGTTCGTCGCGACTGTGCCAGCCGGGCACCACGATGGTTCGCGCCGTTTGCAGTAGTTCCATGCCGCCATCGGCCAGGATCTGGAAGCCGCCCATGGCGCGCATCGGGCCGTCATCGACGGCAACGATCCGATGTTTGTACCAAGGGAAATCGAACTCAGGTCGGGCAAGGCCGAATATCTCGATGGCAATGCCGAATTCGAAGGTGCACAGGCCGTCGTAGGCGAGGATGGCGACCAGACCGGGATTAGGCTGCATATGGCGGAAAATTCCCACAGAGTGTCTTGTGCGCCACTGTAGCGGTAAGTATCGGCGGGATAAAGTCTGCTCACCCCCTCATTTGTCTGTGGAGTACACCCTCATGACCAGCCTGGTTCGCCAAGTGCCTGCCGCCCCGTCCGACGTTGCTCTGCAACATTTCAGCCGGCGTCTGACGTTCGAAACCGATTGCTCCGACGTTCACGCCAGCCAACAGGCGGGAGAAGTCGATTTTGTACTGGTGGATGTGCGTGGGCCACTGGCTTTCGAGCGCGGGCATGTGCCCGGGGCGATCAATTTGCCAACCCGCTCGCTGACCGCCCAGGCGCTGGCGGCTTATCCCAAAACTGCGCTGTTTGTAGTTTATTGCGCGGGCCCGCATTGCAACGGTGCGAACAAGGCGGCAGTGCGTCTGGCGACCCTGGGCTATCCGGTCAAGGAAATGATTGGCGGCGTCATGGGCTGGCTGGACGAAGGCTTCCGTCTGACTGGCGCAGTGGAATGCGCGGCGGACCAGGCTGTCGGCTGCGATTGCTGATCCTTTCCAGGAAGCAGGGTGCAATCCCTGTGACCTGGTTGTTTCTATAAATATTTGTCGCCTCAACACAATTCGCCTCCTGAGTGCCCCTCTAGACTGCCGGCCACTTCGGTTTTTAATGACCGAACGCTGCCTAAGAATCTGCCGATAACCTGCTAATAAAAACCCTGCGCACTCAGGAGCAAAAATGAACAAGCTAACAATGTTTGGTGCCCTGGCACTGTCCGTGTTGTCCTTTTCGGCCGTGGCCGAAGACGCCAAGCCGATCCGCCTAGGAATCGAAGCCGGTTACCCACCTTTCTCGATGAAAACCCCCGACGGCAAGCTGACGGGTTTCGATGTTGATATCGGCGATGCGCTGTGTGAACAGATGAAGGTCAAGTGCACCTGGGTCGAGCAGGAGTTTGACGGCCTGATTCCGGCGCTGAAAGTGAAGAAAATCGACGCGATCCTGTCGTCCATGACCATCACCGATGACCGTAAGAAGAACGTCGACTTCACCATCAAGTACTACCACACCCCGGCGCGTTTCGTGATGAAGGAAGGCAGCGACGTCAAGGATCCGCTGACCGAACTCAAGGGCAAGAAAGTCGGTGTGCTGCGCGCCAGTACCCACGACCGTTTCGCCACCGAGGTGCTGGTGCCCGCCGGTATCAATCTGGTGCGCTACAGTTCCCAGCAGGAAGCCAACCTGGATATGGTCGCCGGTCGTCTCGACGCCATGCTCGCCGACTCGGTCAACCTCGACGACGGCTTCCTGAAAACGGATGCCGGCAAAGGTTTTGCCTTCGTGGGCCCGACCTATGAAGATGCCAAATACTTCGGTGGCGGTGCCGGCATTGCCGTGCGCAAGGGCGATAAGGCCCTGGCCGAGAAATTCAACGACGCCATCACGCAGATCCGCGCCAACGGCACGTACAAGAAAGTGCAAGACAAGTACTTCGCTTTTGATGTCTACGGGCATTAATCGCTGAAACCAAGGTGGCCCGCCGTTGACCCGGTCGGCCACCTTTTTCATGGGCGAGTGTTTTACCCCGGCGCCCGTCGAAATACCGTTATTGGGAGTTCCTCATGCAACGCATCGACCATACCCTGCCATGGAGCCACTTGGGCACCGAGCGCCGACTCAGTGTGTTTCGTTACGGCCACGGTCCACGCAAGGCGTATATCCAGGCCAGCCTGCACGCCGATGAATTGCCCGGCATGCGCACGGCATGGGAGCTGAAACAACGACTCAACGAGCTTGAGACCCAAGGCTTGCTCAACGGCGTGATCGAACTGGTGCCCGTGGCCAACCCCATCGGCCTGGACCAGCATGTGCAGAGCGCTCATCTGGGACGTTTCGAACTGGGCAGCGGCAAGAACTTCAATCGGTCTTTCGTGGAACTCAGCGCGCCGGTGGCACAACGCATCGGTGATCGCCTGGGCGACGACCCGGCTGCCAATATCACGCTGATCCGCCAGACCATGGTTCAGGTGCTGGATGATCTGCCGGCGTCGCCCTCACAACTCGAGGCCCTGCATCGCCTGCTGCTGCGCCATGCCTGCGACGCCGATGTCACCCTGGACCTGCATTGCGACTTCGAGGCGGCGATTCACTTGTACGCCTTGCCGCAACACTGGCCGCAGTGGCGCTCCCTGGCCGCGCGGTTGAAGGCGGGCGTGGCGTTGCTGTGCGAAGACTCTGGCGGCAGTTCGTTCGACGAGTCCTGTTCCTCGCCCTGGTTGCGTCTGGCCAAGACCTTCCCCGAGGCCGCGATCCCGCCGGCCAACCTGGCGACCACGCTGGAACTGGGCAGCATGGGCGACACCCGGGTGGCTCAGGCCCAAGCCAACTGCGAAGCCATTCTCGGGTTCCTGGCCGAGCAGGGGTTCATCGGGGGTGACTGGCCGCCCGTGCCAGCGCAATGTTGTGAAGGTTTTCCGTTCGAAGGCACTGAGTACCTGTTTGCGCCGCATCATGGGGTGGTGAGCTTCCTGCGCGAGGCCGGTGAGTGGGTGGAGCAGGACGATCCGTTGTTCGAAGTGGTCGATCCGTTGAACGATCGGGTCACCACTGTACGTGCCGGCACCAGCGGCGTGTTGTTTGCCCTGGACCGTGGGCGCTATACCCAGCCTGGCATCTGGCAGGCGAAAGTTGCCGGGCGAGAGCCGATTCGCGCGGGGAAATTGATCAACGACTGATAACTGCTGTCTACCTCAGCGCACGCTCGTTGCCGTGCGGCTTTCGAATGATGGAGGAAGACTGATGTTCAAAGCGCTCGCCCTGTTGCTGTTGGTCGTGTCTTGCGGTGTGCAGGCTCAGCCTGCGCTGCACACCGATTTACCCCTCAATTACCTGGCCCACGCCGATGAGCAGGCCAGGAACCGGCCGTTGGTGATTTTCCTGCATGGCTCCGGCGGCAGCGAACAAGATCTGTTCGACCTCAAGGATGAACTGCCCAGTGACTACAACTACCTATCGGTACGAGCGCCCAAGACCGTGGAACGGGGCCAGTATCAATGGTTTGCCAAGAAGGGCGAGGGCGCCTACGACGGTGATACGGCGGACCTGAGGGCCAGCGGCCAGATGCTGTTGGATTTCATCGAGAAGGCTCGGGTCAAGTACCCCACCGATGCGAGCAACGTCTACCTGGTCGGTTTCAGCCAGGGCGCGATGATGAGTTACGAGGTCGCCCTGCGCCATCCCGAGGCCGTCGGCGGCATTGCCGCGTTGGGCGGGCGGGTGCTGTCAGTGCTACGGGCCGAGCTGACCCCCGACGAGTCGCGCCGGACGCTGGCGGTGTTCATCGGTCATGGTACGGCGGATTCGGTGATCCCATACCATGACGGCACCGAGGCAGACAGCTTTCTCAAGACCCTGGCCCTGGAACCCGAATTCCATGCCTATCCGGGCGTTGGCCACAGCGTCAGTGCCATGCAGGTGCGGGATCTGCGCGCTTGGCTGGAGCGGCTTAATCCCTGATCAGTGACAGGGATCCTGAATGTGCCACCGCCATCGCGAGCAGGCTCGCTCCCACAGGACCGGTGGCAATCCAGCATTTGAGCACCGCTCGGAAAAATGTGGGAGCGAGCCTGCTCGCGATGAAAACCACCCGGTCCATCAAGTCACTGACCCGCGACGATCTGCTTCACCAGCGCCTCATGCCCGGCCTTGTCGCTGGCCCGGGAAATGATCTGTACCACTGCCATGCGCGTGCCGGAGGCGCCCAGCAAGGTGCTATCGAGGGTCGGCCCACCGCCTTGGGTCGCCTTGGTATCGAGTTGGCGCAGACCCAGGCCGGTGCCTTTTTGGGTCAGGCTTTTCTCGCTCAGGATCTTGGCGTCCGGCAGGGCCTTGGTTTTCTGAACGGCGAAGTCGGCCATGGTGGCGTCGAGGAATGTGCTGTCGTCGTCCTTCACATTCGTGCCATCGATGATGGTGTTTTCAGCCGTGATCACCACGGTTTTACTCGTGGCATTGCTATACATCGTCCCCTTCGCCCCAGCCGTGCCCTGGGCGGCGTCGCCGGCCGGAAGCGGCGTCGCAGTGAACCCCTTGGGTAGGGTGAAGTTGAACTTGCCTCCCAGCAGGGAAATCTTTTGTGCCGGGGCTGCGCCGCCGGTTTTGGGCTGGGCGGCATAAGCAGGCATCATCACCAGACTGGCGATGGCCGTCAGCACCAGGGCAGCGGCTTGTTTACTTACCAATGACATTGAAACGCTCCACAGGGGGGTATGCTTGAGCGCGATCATCCCATGGGCGTCCAACCGGCTCCAGCGCCGGTCACGAGTGCGCCACATCATTTGTGCGTGGAGCAGAGGCGCGCACCAGCAAGCGGCGGGTCACCAGCAGCATGACCACCGACACCGCGACACTCACGACAAAGGCCGGCATGCCGAGAAACGGCAGGGTGAGGGCCAGGGTCAGGCAGAACGCGGTGAAGCAATACATACCGGTGGCCGTGGCCCGCAGCAACGCGGCGGTGAAGGCCGCGCCCCGGGTTTGCTGGGAGAACACCGCCATGACGCTGCCCAGCACCGGGAACACCGCCAAGAGTCCGCTCCAGCGTTCACCCACGGTGCTGGCCAGCAGCGTCACCGCCAGGGTCAACAGCGCGCCGGCGACCATGCGTAGCAGCAGTTTGTCGGATTTGGGCGCCGGACCGGTCATCACCGGTCGAACCGCCGGGAACAGATAAGGCGCGGCCAGCAACGCAACAATGGCAATCACGCTCGACAGCGGAAGTGAGGCCGGCAACCAGGACAGCACCATCGCCACCAGCGCCCAGACGCCCAACGCGATACCCAGCGCCCACGGCCAGTCACGATGTTGGGCGACCCGGGCGTACACCACGCAAAATGCAATCATTGCGAACATGGCCGACAGCGCCGCTGTCGCCGACTGAGCGGCAAACGCCTCGCCCTGTTCCAGGGCCAGGAACAACAGAATTGGACCCACCACCACCGGCAACCCCGACAGCCAACCGGCCACGCTCGGCCCCCAGCGCCTGCCGGCCAGGGAAATCAGCAGCAGGAAAGCGGGAATCACCAATAATTTGAGCAGCAGCACGGGGTTGTCCTTGTCAGGCGTCGGGCCGACACGTTAGCACCGACCTTCCAGTTTCAGCGATCCCAGTAGGGCACGTCGCCAAAGCACTGCAGAAAAAAGTCGATCACGGTACGCACTTTTACCGACAGACGTCGGCTGCCCGGCCAGAGAATGGCGATCTGCTGGGGCTCAAGGCTGTTGGAGGCTTCGTAGTCGCGCAATACCGGCACCAGGGTGCCGTTGCGCACGGCTTCGCCGATCAGCCACGACGGAAACATCACCAGCCCCAGGCCTTGTTCGGCTGCCTGGGTCAGGGTGTCGGCGTGGTTGCCGGTGATCGGCCCTTTGACGCTGTAGGGCGTCCAGGCCTGACCCGGACGGCGGAAAAACCAGCGCTGCTGGCCGGCCACGCCCTTGTAAGCCAGACACTGATGGTTTGCCAGATCCTGAGGTTTGAGCGGCGTGCCGCAACGTGCCAGGTAAGCGGGGCTGGCGGCGATCTGAAAGCGGTGGGGGGCGACGATTCGCGCCTGCATGCCTGAATCGTGCAGTGGGCCGATGCGAAACAGCAGGTCAGCGCCTTCTTGCAGTGGGTCGACGTAGCTGTCGGTTTGCTGGATGTCCAGTTGCAGCTTCGGGTAGCGCTCACACAATGACCCCAGCCACGGCGTCAGATGGCGCTGGCCGAACACCACCGGGGCATTGATCCGCACCAGTCCGGCCGGCTCACTGTGTTGTTCCTGCAGCGCCTGTTCGGCTTCTTCCAGTTGCACCAGCAACAGGCGTGCATGATGGCCCAGCAGGCGGCCCGCCTCGGTGGGCGAAACGGCGCGGGTGTGTCGATACAGCAACTGCTGGTTGAGGGCCTGTTCCATCAACTGGATTTGCCGGGAAATCGACGACGGCGCCAAGCCTTCGCGCCGGGCCACCGCCGAGAAGCTGCCGTGGTCGAGCACAGCGACAAACAATCGCAGGGCCTTGAAGCCGAGTTCGTTGAGACCGTGCATGACCAGCTCCGCTGTGCGAGTTACGCAAAAGTGTTGTCGGGATGCTCCCATTTATCGCACAGCTGCGCCAGCCGATAATCCCGCTCATTGTTCTTCTCACAGGTTCTGATCATGCAAGCGTCTTCACTCAACGCCGCCGCCCCGG
Organism: Pseudomonas sp. NFACC39-1; assembly: GCF_900110355.1. NCBI lineage: Bacteria > Pseudomonadati > Pseudomonadota > Gammaproteobacteria > Pseudomonadales > Pseudomonadaceae > Pseudomonas > Pseudomonas sp. NFACC39-1. The sequence continues at coordinate 245,459 of NZ_FODL01000009.1, forward strand.
CTGCTGCCTCCAAACCACGAGCGCTTTTGCGCTGGCTGTTGCTGCCCCTGGTGATTCTGGCCGGCATGGGCTTGTCGGTCGAGGCCGGTCTACTGGGGCCTCTGGGGGTTCAAGTGGGGCATCTCTGGGCAACCCTGAGCATATTCGGCGTCGGTTCTGCGATTCTGTTTCTGCTGTTGCTGCTCAGTGGTCCGCAACAAGGCCCCGCCTTGAATGAGTTGCCGCGCTGGCAATTGATCGGCGGTTTCCTGGGGCCGATCTACGTGGTGGTGCTGACGCTTGCCACGCCCCACATAGGCATCGCCATGACCATGGTCGCAATCCTTTCCGGGCAAGTAGGCAAAAGCGTGCTGATCGACCATTTCGGCTGGTTCGGTGCAACCCGCAAACGGGTCAACGGCGAGCGCTGGCTCGCCTTGGCGCTGATCGTCGTAGCCCTTGTCCTGATTGCCCGAGGTTGAACATGAATCTGTTTTTGCTATTGCTGCTGGTCGTTGTTGCCGGTGCGGTGTTGAGCGTGCAGGCGGCCATCAACGGTCGCCTGGGCCAGACGGTTGGTGTGCTGCGCAGCAGTCTGCTGACCTTCGTGGTGGGCACGGTGGTCACCGGGTTACTGATCGTGTTTTTTGAACCCGCTCACTCCGTCAGCTTGCTGGACGTGCCGAAATGGCAACTTGGCGGTGCCTTGTTTGGCGTGGTGTACATGATGGTCATGGTCGGCGCTGTGCCAAGGGTCGGCACCGCCGTGGCGACCGTGGCGGTGATCCTCGGGCAGTTGGCCATGGGCATGCTGATCGACAATTTCGGCTGGTTGGGCAACCCCGCTATGGCGTTGTCCGAGAGCCGGGTGCTGGCAATGGCCTGCCTGGCGCTGGCGCTGGTGTTCATGTATCGCAGCAGTGCGCGGCAGGTCTGAGAACGGTCAGTTGGGCTCGACTTCCAGTCGCAGACTGCCATCGTCCAAGCGCTTGGCAAGCCGGACAATACCGCCAATGTGCCGGCCTTCGGTGCTGAAGACCACGACCTCGGCTTTTTCCAGATCATCCGGCAGTGGCGGCTGTACGTGCAGGGCGAACCACACCGGTTCACCGTCATCCAGGCGTTGGACTTCGTAGCGGCAATCGATGCTTTTGGTTTGGCGGCCAAACAGCGTGTCGAGGCCATATTTAAGGTCGGTGCTGTCGTCGGCAGTAGGGGCGAGGGACATCGGCGGTCTCCTGAGATGAGTGCTCGGCGGGTCTTCTAGTGATTCCTCTGCTGGGGGAAAATTCAATGGGTTCGCGTCGGCACAGAACCGGCGGCGTTGCTGCTAGAATCGCCCACCTTGACTTACGAGAGGTATGCCCATGAGCGAGCCGATTCGCCTGACCCAGTACAGCCACGGCGCCGGTTGCGGCTGCAAGATTTCGCCACAGGTGCTGGAAGTGATCCTGGCCGGCAGCGGTGCGCAGAACCTTGACCCCAAGTTGTGGGTTGGCAATGCCTCCCGGGACGACGCCGCGGTGTACGCCATCGACGAGGAGCGCGGGGTGGTTTCCACCACCGACTTCTTCATGCCGATTGTCGACGATCCTTTTGATTTCGGTCGCATCGCCGCCACCAATGCCATCAGCGATATCTACGCCATGGGCGGTGATCCGTTGATGGCGATTGCGATTCTCGGCTGGCCGGTCAACGTATTGGCCCCGGAAATCGCTCGTGAAGTGATTCGCGGCGGTCGTTCCGTGTGTGACGAGGCTGGCATTCCCCTGGCGGGCGGCCATTCGATCGATGCGCCGGAGCCGATTTTCGGCCTGGCGGTCACGGGCCTGGTGCAAAAGCGTCATATGAAGCGCAACGACACCGCCACTGCCGGTTGCCGCCTGTACCTGACCAAGCCTTTGGGCATCGGCATCCTCACCACCGCAGAAAAGAAAGGCAAGCTGCGCGCCGCCGATGTGGGCCTGGCCCGCGACTGGATGTGCACCCTCAACAAACCGGGCAGCCACTTCGGCAAGCTCGACGGCGTGGCGGCGATGACCGACGTCACCGGTTTCGGCCTGCTCGGGCATCTGGTGGAAATGGCCGATGGCAGCCAGGTGACGGCGCGTATCCGCTACGACGCGGTGCCGCGTCTGCCGGGCGTCGAGTATTACCTTGACCAGGGCTGCGTACCGGGCGGTACCTTGCGCAACTACGACAGCTACGCCAGCAAGGTCGGGCGCCTGCAGGAGCTGCACAAGCGAGTGCTGTGCGACCCGCAGACCAGCGGTGGACTGCTGATCGCTGTCACGCCCGAGGGCAACGAAGCGTTTCTGGCGGTGGCCGCGCAACTGGGGCTTGCACTGGAACCGATCGGCGAACTGGTCGAGCGACAGACCTACGCGGTCGAGGTGTCTTGATGACCAATGACATCACCGATTACCGCGACATTTTTCTCAATGACCGACCGATGATGGACACCCGTGCGCCCGTCGAATTTCTCAAGGGCGCATTCCCCGGCGTGGTCAATCTGCCGTTGATGACCGACATCGAACGGCAACGGATCGGCACTTGCTACAAGCAGCAGGGCCAGCAGGCGGCCATTGTCCTGGGGCATCAATTGGTGTCCGGCGATACCAAGGCACAACGCATCCAGGCCTGGGCCGAGTTCGCAACGGCCCATCCTGACGGTGTGTTGTATTGTTTCAGGGGGGGCTTGCGGTCACAGATTGTCCAGCAGTGGCTCAAGGACGAGGCGGGCATTGACTATCCCAGGGTCGGCGGTGGCTACAAGGCCATGCGTACATTCTTGCTCGACACCGTCGAGCAAGCGGTTGCCCAATGCGACCTGGTGTTGCTGGGCGGCATGACCGGCACCGGCAAGACAGAAGTGCTGACGCAACTGGGCAACAGTCTGGATCTGGAGGGCTACGCCAACCATCGCGGCTCGAGCTTCGGCAAGCGCGCCACCGGGCAGCCTTCCAATATCGATTTCGAGAATCTGCTGGCCGTGGATGTGCTGAAAAAGCGTGCCGCTGGTATTGAACAGTTCGTGCTGGAAGATGAAAGCCGCATGGTCGGCAGTTGCGCCTTGCCACTGCCTTTGTACCAGCGCATGCAACAGGTTCCGATGGTCTGGCTTGAGGACAGCCTGGAGCGACGGGTCGAGCGGATCCTGCGCGATTACGTCATCAACCTGTGCGGCGAGTTTGTTGCAGTCCATGGCGATGAAGGGTTCTCGCTGTTTTGCGAACGGTTGCTGGGAAGCCTCAATAACATCCATAAACGCCTGGGTGGCGACCGCCATCGACGTTTGCTCCAAATCATGGAAGCTGCCCTGGTCGAGCAGGCGAACAGCGGCGCCGTCGACTTGCATCGCGGCTGGATCGAAGGTCTGTTGCGTGAGTATTACGACCCGATGTACGTGTTCCAGCGCGAGCAGAAGGGCGGGCGGATCGAGTTCGCGGGAGAGCAGGGCGCGGTGCTGGAATATCTGCGTGAGCGAGCGGCCCGCAAAGGCTGATCGCTTTTTTCCAGACTAATGCCCGCGGCCTATGTCGGACAAGTTTCCTGCCCGTTGTCCAGGCCTTGCTTGTAGTTCTGGCTGGTGAGACTGGCCTTGCCGTTGTGCCACGTCAGGGTCAGCACGTACAGCGAATCGAAATCCCCCGATTCCCAGTCATCGGTAATCGTCTGCTTCTTGCCCATCGCGTCGCTGGCGACCTCGTTGATCAGCTCCGGCAGGTAGCCGTGTGACCAGGCGGTGTAGATGGTCGAGTTGTGGTACTTGTCGTGCAGCAGTTCGTCCGCCAGGTCGCTGGTGTCATTGGCTGAATACTCAATGTTCACCGGCAGCCCGAGCTTGATGGCACTGGGGCTGATGGTCATCAGTGGGCGGATGTAGCTGTAGGAATTGTCCAGCTCGCCCTCTTCGACGTTGCGGGTAGGGTTGGCCGCGAACACATAGTCGGCCTTGCCGAATTTCTCCGGGAGCAGGGTGGCCAGGTCGATGGCGCGATTCAGCCCCTGGCAATTGAGCTGGCCCAGGCCGCCGGCGGGTTTCTCGGCGTGGCGCAGGAACACCAGGGTCTGGATGCCGTCGGCCGGTTGGGCGCGACTGACGCTCGACTCCAGCAACAGCGCCAGGCCACAAGCGACAAGCAGCGTAGGCAACATCAGCCACGGTCGGCGCTTGAAGCGTTTGGCGAAATTCAGTGGATTCATCATCGAATAATATTCTTCGGCTCTCTCACATCAGGCTGACAAACCCGGGCACCACGAAGTTTTTGGCTTCAGGTGTTTTCCTTGTCGTGACGCCGCTTCGATTTCTCGGGGCATTGCTCAGAGTCTTCTGACGCCCTTTGGTTCGATACCGACCGATTCCGTGCACTGTAAGGCCTCCTTCCAAGAGGTAGGGCGAATGTTAGCGACAGGATGTTGCGGATTTAAGAATGGGGCGTGCGAGTTTCGTGACGCGTTCATTTGGGTTTCGTATTTAAAGAATCGCCTTACACCTGCCGTCTCCTCCTCTGACTTATTTTCCCTGCCGTCCTCGGCAAAGTCTCGCGTCCGTTTCCGCACCGCGAGATTTCCGCATGTTCGTCCCCGACAAACTCCTGGCTTTGAACAACGTCATCGGCTCTCTGGTGATTGCGGCCATGGACCCCGAGCAGCCGGATGTCGAAGCGGTGCTGGCGGATTTGCGCACTTGTCTGAACGACTACGACAGCTGGGCTGAAAGCTTCTGGGCCGGCTGGGCGCTGGATATCGAGCAGGTGTTCAAGGTCGGCAACGAAGTGTCCCTGGCGGCACCGAAGGACCTTGATCAACCCGTCAGCGCCACGGTCGTCGCTTGTCCGGCGGGCGGTCCGCTGACGCTGGTGCACATGTTCCAGGCGGCGCGCTTCGTCCCGATCGGCGACACGCCGGTGATGCTGGAACCGGTCATCGCAGGCGAGCCGGGGAAGGAAACGTTCGGCGAGCCGGTCCATCACGTGATCGGCCCCAGCGGCATCCTGGAAATCCCCAAGTGTTGGCGGGGGCAGCGTTATCGCATCAGCTTTTTTCCAAACGTGACGGCGGACCATACCCGAGCGCTTTTTGCCTCTTACCAAGACGTGATCGGCGAACTCGAAGGTTGGCTGAAAGCGGAGTGGGCAAATGAATTTCAACCGCTGTGGGCGGCGTTTTCCGACAGCGGGTTTCTCGAACGCTACGACGTATTGCAGCAAGCCGATTGGCGCGGCTTCACAAACGCCCTGCATCAGCTGTGGGATGACGTCAAACAGGTCTTCGAGCTGCTGGCGGATTTGCAGGTCAATAGTGAAAAACTGCTGGAGTACTTGACCCAGGTCGAGCTTGAACAACTGCTCAAAGCTTCTTCGGATGCGATCGCCAAAGGGCTGATGGTGTTGAGCGACGAGCCGTTGCTCTTCGTGCATATGGCGGCGTTCGCCAGTTGGCTGCGGATGTTGCCACCCCAGTACGCCGCTGAAGTCGTGGGCGAGATGCGCGCCTCGGTGCTGATCAATTTCCTGCTGATGCGTTTGACCGGGGGGCTGGGCCTGGGCGTGCGCATGAGCGGCAAAGTGCTGGCCCGGCTCCGCTCGGAGCGTGCCCGGGAGTGGTTGCTGGCGTCGAGCCTGAGATTGGGCCAACTCACCCCCGACCGGCTCAATCAGCATGCCGATGTGCTCAAACCGTTGGTGGTCAGCCAGCGTGGGCCCTTAAAACCGACGCCTGTCGGACCTTTGCACATCACTCCTGAACACTCTGCACCATTGTCCGTCAGTAATCCGGCCGCCGTGGCGCGGGAAAAGTCCCAGGGTTCCACGCGCCTGAGCCAGTTCGAACCCCACGACGACGTCCCGGCCCAATCGAAAAACCCCAACGGCGACAGTGCCGACACCGCAGCCCTGACCCAAACCAGCGGCTGCCCGGTGTCGATGGTCACCGGCGAGGAACTGCTGACCCTGGACGACGGCACCCTCGATGGCTGCTTGCCGTTTGTCTTCACCCGCTTGTACCGCACCAGCGCGGTGGAGCTGGACGTCGGCCTGGGCCGTGGCTGGAGCCATGCCCTGGCGCACCGTTTGTTGCTCGAGGGCGAGCAGGTCATCTGGATCGATCAGGAAAACCGCCGTACGCCGTTTCCGTTGCCCACCGACCAGCGCCCAGCGATCCACAACAGCCTGGCCCGTGCAGCGATTTACCGGGGGGCCGAGCCGGACGAACTGATCATCGCCCAACCCGGCGAAGGTGCACCTTTCCTACACTTTCGCGACGGCCATCTGACCGCCCTCAGCGACCGCTACGCCAACCGCCTGACGCTGCAGCGCAACATCCATGGCGACATCAGCCGCCTGGACAACGGTGCCGGGCGCTCCCTGCGCTTGCGTTACGAACACCGCCATCTGGTCGCCATCGACTACCAGAGCTTTCACCCGGCCCTGACCCTCGACGAAGCCTGGCGCACCGAACAGACGCTGGTCTCCTACCGTTACGACGGACGTTTCCGACTGATCGAGGCGACCAACGCCGCAGGCGAAAGCGAACGCTACGACTACGACGACCAGCACGTCATCCTCCAGCGGCAACTGGCCGGCGGCGCGAGTTTTTTCTGGGAATGGCAAGGGGCCGGGCGCGCGGCCCGCTGCGTGCGGCACTGGGCCTCGTTTGCACAGATGGACAGCCGCTACACCTGGGGCGAGGACGGGCAGGTCACGGTCCAGCACCTGGATGGCAGCCAGGAGGTGTACGTCCACGACGAGCGGGCGCGGCTGGTGCGCAAGGTCGAGCCCGATGGCGGCCAGCACCTCAAGGCCTATGACCCACAGGGCCGGCTGATCGCCGAACAGGACCCGCTGGGTGCCG
>NZ_FODL01000003.1:0-223902 GCF_900110355.1 Pseudomonas sp. NFACC39-1
GGAATCGCCTCCAGTACATCAAGTTCGGCGTGATAGATCACCAACTCGTTCTTGGCGACATCCACGCCCACAATCGGCTTTGTGACAGAAACCGGCATTGCCATTGAAAATTCTCCGGGCTAAGGTTTGAACACTTGAAGGGTTCACCCAGAGGCGCAGGCTTGTTCCTATCGTCGGTTTAGGCCAGATGCATTCTTTATCGGCGCTTGGGTGAAAGGAGGAGGGGCGAAATCTCCCACGGTCTGTACTGCGCCTAACAGTCAGAATCGAGCCTTGTCCCTCCTCCTCCCTTCAAGTCCTACCATACAAGCGAGCCTGCTCGCGATGACGGCGGTACATTCAGCATCAATGCAGGCTGACCCACCGCTATCGCGAGCAGGCTCGCTCCCACAAGGGATTCGATCAGATGTTCACAACGCAAACGGAATACTGATCTTGGCCCAGAACATTTCGCCTTCCGGACGATTCTCAACGTTGAATTCCTTGGCCCAGCGGATCTCGGCGCTGGCATATTTGAGAAAGGTCAGGTGCAGCGCCGGACCGATGGCGAACACCTGGCCGCGCACGCCGTCATCCACATCCTGACCGGCGAACTGCACGGTGCGGCCGTATTGTTTGTCGTCGGTGGTCTGCTTGAGGTAGTAACCGTTGAGCCCCAGCATCACGTTATCCGTCAGCCGATAACTGGCGGAATAATCGAAGTGAAAGATCTGCCCTGAGCGGTAGTCGGTGTCCTTGTTCTCGCGATTGAAGCTGTAAGTGGTTTTCACCGACACCTCGGTGTTTTCCGTGGGCAACCAGGTGAAGGAAAACAGCGGCTTGTAGGTGTAGAAATTGGTGCTGGTGTTGGCCAGGCGGTCGGTGCTGTATTCGCCGGTCGGCACGGTGATTTCCAGCGCAGCGGCCAGGGTCAGGTTTTTGCCCATGTCCCACAGCACGATCGGCGAGATGGTGGTGTCGCCCATGCCTTCGCGAGTGTCCTGCAGGCCGAACACCGAGATTTCCTGTTTGATCCAGGGCTGGCCAACGTAGATGCCCAGGCGTCCACCGGCCACCCGCAATGGGCTCAGGTAATCGATCCGGGGGACCACCGCTGTGGATTCGATCTCGACATCCGGGACTTCGCCGCCCAACGAACTGATGTTGAATTTCCTGGCCTTGTAATGGTTGTAGTAAAGGTTGAACGCGAACATGTGGTCTGGAAGGTTGTCGACGTCCAGCGGCAACACGAAGAAACCGTCGGTGCCGGTGCCGATGTTGTCGACTCCGGTTTCGGTGGCCAGGGCCGGCAGGGCACAGGCCAGGCCGAGGGTCAGTTGCAAGGCGAATGTCGTGCGGGTCGGGTTCATGTGGGGGCTCATTATTATTGTTGGAGATGCACCAAAGGTCCGAGCCATACAAATAAGCCGTTCGCCGCCGGCGGGGCAGGGTATTGGCGGCCACACAGGGGACATGGGCGGCCAGATTTTTGTGCCCCTCTATGCGCTGGGTCATGCTAACGTTTATGAAACAACCGGTTACAAAAACGCCACCTAACGTACCCCGGAACCCGCCCATGCAGATGAAAGTCATCGACCCGACCTATGAACTGGCGCTGGTGTCGCCGTTTCTTTTGCAAACCTTGGCCGACGTGGTGGCAGACCAGGGTTTCGATGCCGCCAGCCTGTGTCGCGGCCTTGGTTTCGGGCTCGACGATCTGCAGGATCCTGCCCAGCGGATTTCCTATCGCCAGGCCGTGGTCATGATCCAGCGGGCGCTCAAGCTGTTGCCTGATCGGGGCCTGGGCTTGTGGGTTGGCGATCGCAATGTATTGGGTACCTTGGGCCTGCTGGGCCACGTATTGTCGCTGTGCGAAACCCTGCGCGATGCCTTTGCCCTGGGGATTCGCTATCAACACACCACCGGCGGTATCGCGGTCTCGAGTGTTGAAGAGGCCAGTGACCGGATCATGGTCGAGGCGACTTGCCGCCTGCCTTTTGCCGAGGTCCAGGTGTTTGCGGTCGAAGAATTCTTCGCCAGCCTGATGGTGTACGGCAGAGCGTTGGCAGGTCCTGACTTCAGGCCCCAGGCCGTGGAGTTCATGCACGTTGCACCGTCTTATGCCCAGCAATACCAACGGGTCCTGGGGCCGGATGTGCGTTTCGGTTGTCGTCACAATCGCATGCTGATCGATGCCTCCTGGCTCGGCGTACGCCTGCCCAATCATCACCCGCTGGCCCTGCGTCAGGCCCTGGCCTTGCTGGAACAGGAGGCCACTGAGGTCCATCGCAAGATCGATCTGATCCAGGCGGTGGAGCGGGCGATTGCCCGGGACCTGACCCGTGGCAGCCACATCGAGAAAATCGCCAGCGACCTCAACATGAGCAGCCGCACCCTGCGTCGGCGCTTGACCGAGCACAGCCTGACCTTCGAGGCCTTGCTTGAACAGGTGCGTCGTGGCCGGACCCTGAACCTGCTGGCCAATCCCGACTGGTCCATCGAACGGATCACCGAAGAGGTCGGCTACAGCGATGTGCGCAGTTTCCGCCGGGCGTTCCGGCGCTGGACCGGGATGAGCCCCAGCGCGTTTCGTACCGAGGGGTCGACACCGGCTTAGCCGGGACGGTCACTGGTCGGCTTCCTATGGTTGACTGACTGGCGGTGCTTGTCAGAAAAAACCGACAAGAGTACAAATGTACTCCATGACCACTCTCACTCCCCGCCGTACCGCCATCCTGACCTTCATTCGCGAACGCATCGCCGAGCAGGGCCAGCCCCCCAGCCTCGCTGAAATCAGCGAGGCGTTCGGTTTCGCCTCCCGCAGCGTGGCGCGCAAGCATGTGTTGGCGTTGACCGAAGCCGGTTTCATCGAAGTCAATCCGCACCAGGCCCGGGGTATCCGCTTGCTGAACCAGCCGCCGCGTCCCGAGCTACTGGACGTACCGGTGCTGGGGCGAGTGGCCGCCGGTCTGCCGATCGGTGCTGATGCAGAGGTCCACAGCCGTCTGATGCTTGACCCGGCGATGTTCACCAAGGCGCCGGATTACCTGCTACGGGTCCAGGGTGACTCGATGATCGAGGATGGCATTCTCGACGGCGACCTGGTGGGCGTGCAGCGTACGCCCCAAGCCTTCAATGGCCAGATCGTCGTGGCGCGCCTGGACGGTGAAGTCACCATCAAGCGCTTCGAGCGAATCGGCGAGCGGGTACGTTTGCTGCCGCGCAACCCGGCCTACCAGCCGATCATTGTCGAAGCCGACCAGGACCTGGCCATCGAAGGCGTGTTCTGTGGCTTGCTGAGGCAAGGCTGATGGGCGCTGTCGTTGCGCTGGACACGCTGTTCAACGGTGGCCAGGTCTGGAAAGGCCGACCCGCGCCACCGGCCGCCAGCCCGCAACCCACCGGTCATGCGGCATTGGACGCAGCGTTGCCCAGCGGTGGCTGGCCGGAAGCGGCGCTGACCGAACTGCTCGTTGCCGCGCCGGGCGTGGGTGAGTTGCAACTGGTCTGGCCGACCCTGGCGCGGCTGACGACGGCGGGGGAGCGGATTGTGCTGGTGGCGCCGCCGTTCGTGCCCTATCCCCAGGCCTGGCAGAACGCCGGGGTGGACCTGCGCCAGCTGTCAGTAATCCGGGCCGATGAGCGCGATGCCTTGTGGGCCGCCGAACAGTGCCTGCGTTCGGGCAGTTGCGGCGCGGTGTTGTGCTGGCCCCGCCAGGCTGACGACCGGGCTTTGCGCCGCTTGCAAGTGGCGGCGGAAACCGGCCAGACCCTGGCGTTCGCCTGGCGCTCGATCCAAGAAGCCATCAACCCGTCACCGGCGGCCCTGCGCATCGCCATCGATGGCCGGCCAGGACAATTGCGGGTGCTCAAGTGTCGAGGCGGGCTGGCCCGTTCAACGCCCATTGCCTTCGCCACGCTCACGCCACAGACAGAGCATTGAGGTTGCGATGCGCTGGGTCTGCATTCTCTTCCCGCAATTGGCGCTGGACGCTGCGCTGCGTCAGCGTCCCGATCCTGGCGAGCCGTTGGCGCTGCTGACCGGCCCGGCCCAGCGCCGGGTGCTGCAGGCGGTCAATGAGCCGGCACGGGCCCTGGGCTTGCGTCCCGGCCAGACCATGACGGCCGCCCAAGCCCTGAGCAAAGGGTTTGCCACGGCCGAATACGACGCGGCGCAGATCCAATACTGGCAGCAGTTTCTGGCGGCCTGGGCCTACCGTTTCAGCTCCCAGGTCAGCGTGCATTACCCACGCACGGTGGTATTCGAGATCGAGTCGAGCCTGGGCCTGTTCGGCCCCTGGCCGGCGTTCGAAAAACGCCTGCGGGCCGAGCTGACGCAACTGGGATTCCGGCATCGCATTGTCGCCGCCCCGAACCCGGTGGCAGCGCGGGTGCTGGCCAATGCCTACGACGCCCTGGTGGTGCCCGATATTGAAACCCTGCAAGCCTGCCTGGGGCAGATGCCGGTGGACCGCATCGGTCTGGAGCCCGACGTCGCCACGGCACTGTCACGCATGGGGCTGCGTCAGTTGAGTCAGGTCCAGGCCTTGCCCCGACACACCCTGGCGCGGCGTTTTGAAGCCCAGGTGCTCAAGCATCTTGACGCGCTGACGGGCAGCCGCACCCTGGCGCTGTCGTTTTACCTGCCGCCGGATCGTTTTGATGTGCGCATCGAACTCAACTACGACGTGCAATCCCACCAGGCGTTGTTGTTTCCGTTGCGCCGATTGACCGGTGATCTCTCGGCTTTCCTGTGCGGTCGCGACAGCGGCGTGCAACGCTTTGACCTGCACCTGGAACACGCCGGGTTGCCTGACACGCTGATCAAGGTCGGCCTGCTCAGCGCCGAGCGGGATCCTGCGATGCTTTTCGAGCTGGCCCGTGGTCGGCTGGAGCAGGTGCAGGTCGAGGCGCCGGTACGTGGCTTTCGTTTGTGTGCCGAAGACCTGCCCAGTTTCGTGCCCCAACGCCTGGAGCTGTTCGACGAGCGTCCTCAGCAGTCCTTGCCTTGGGAGCAATTGCGCGAGCGGCTGCGGGCCCGGCTGGGGGACGACGCAGTGCAGGGCCTGGGGTTTCGCGATGACCATCGGCCTGAATGTGCCTGGCAGATGACCTCTGAACGCCAGCCCCAGGCATGTCCGGTGCGCGAGGGCGTCCGGCGTCCCGGCTGGCTGCTGGACGAACCCCAGGCCTTGCAGGAGGGCCAGACGCGAATCCTCATGGGCCCGGAGCGCATCGAGTCCGGCTGGTGGGACGGCGCCGACGTACGCCGTGATTACTATCTGATTGAAACCCGCGCGGGCCAACGGGGCTGGGCCTATCGACCGGTGGGCGAGGGCGGGCCGTTGTGGCTGCAAGGCTGGTTCGCATGAACATCGACTATGCCGAGCTGCATTGCCTGTCGAACTTCAGTTTTCAGCGCGGTGCCTCCAGCGCCCTGGAGCTGTGCCGTCGTGCGCAACAACAGGGTTACAAGGCCCTGGCAATCACCGATGAGTGCACCCTGGCCGGGATTGTCCGAGCCTGGCAGGCTGCCAGGGAACTGGGCCTGCACTTGATCATTGGCAGTGAGATCCAGATCGAGAACGGTCCGAAACTGGTGCTGCTGGTGGAGAATCTGCAAGGCTATCAAGCCCTGTGCCGGCTGATCACCCGCGCCCGTCGACGCAGCGAGAAAGGTCGCTATCGCATCGTGCGCGAAGACTTCGACGAGCCCTTGCCGGGGTTACTTGCGTTGTGGGTGCCCGGTGACAGCGATCCCGAAGGTCAGGGGCGCTGGCTGCGGCAGATATTTGCCGAGCGCTTGTGGCTGTCGATCCAGTTGCATTGCGGGCAGGACGACCGGCGTCGGCTGGCGGACTTGCTGGCGCTGGCGCAACGGTTGAACGTTGCGGCCGTCGCCACGGGGGACGTGCACATGCACGCACGTGGCCGGCGTGCCCTGCAGGACACCATGACCGCCATCCGGTACCACGTCACGGTGGCCGAGGCCGGCCAGCGCCTGCACCCCAACGGCGAGCGCCATCTGCGCAGTCTCCAGGCCCTGGCCGACATCTACCCGCGCGCCTTGCTCGACGAAACGTTGAACATCGCCCGGCGCTGTACCTTCGACCTTGGCCAACTGCGTTATCAATACCCACGTGAACTGGTGCCTGAGGGGCATGATCCGGCGTCCTGGCTGCGGGAGTTGACCGAGCGCGGCATGCGTCAGCGATGGGAAAAAGGTCTGCAGGACAAGGTCCGCCAGCAGATCGACAAGGAGCTGGCCCTGATCGCCGATCTGGGCTACGACAGCTATTTCCTGACCGTGCAGGACATCGTCAGCTTCGCCCGCGAGCGGCATATTCTCTGCCAGGGCCGTGGTTCGGCGGCCAACTCAGCGGTGTGCTACGCCTTGGGTATCACCGAAATCGACCCGAGCCAGACCAGCATGCTGTTCGAGCGATTCCTGTCCAGGGAGCGCAACGAGCCGCCGGACATTGACGTCGATTTTGAACACGAGCGTCGTGAAGAAGTGCTGCAGTACGTGTTCCAGCGCTACGGTCGCCATCGTGCGGCATTGACGGCGGTGGTCAGCAGCTACCATGGTGCCGGCGCGGTGCGCGACGTCGCCAAGGCCTTGGGCCTGCCCCCGGATCAGGTCAACGCGCTGGCCGACTGTTGTGGGCGCTGGAGTGACGAGGCACCGCCCGTGGAGCGCCTGCGCGAAGGTGGTTTCGACCCGGACAGCCCGGTGTTGCGCCGGATCCTGAGCCTGACCCGACAACTGATCGGTTTTCCCCGGCATCTATCCCAGCACCCTGGCGGCTTCGTGATTTCCGAACAGCCCCTGGACACCCTGGTGCCGGTGGAAAACGCCGCCATGGCCGAGCGCACCATCATCCAGTGGGACAAGGACGACCTGGACGCGGTCGGGTTGCTCAAGGTGGATATCCTGGCCCTGGGTATGCTCAGTGCAATTCGTCGCTGTTTTGATCTGATCGCGCAGTACCGCGGCCAGCACTACACCTTGGCGACGTTGCCCAAGGACGACGCGGCCACCTACGAAATGATCACCCGCGCCGACACCATCGGCGTGTTCCAGATCGAGTCGCGCGCGCAGATGGCGATGTTGCCTAGGCTCAAACCCGAGTCTTTTTATGACCTGGTTATTGAAGTGGCCATCGTGCGACCGGGGCCGATCCAGGGAGGGATGGTGCATCCGTATCTGCGGCGTAAGAACAAGGAAGAAGCGGTGACTTATCCCTCCACAGCATTGGAAGAAGTGCTCAAACGAACCTTGGGCGTGCCTCTGTTTCAGGAGCAGGTCATGCAGATCGCCATCGTTGCGGCGGATTACAGTCCCGGCGAAGCTGACCAGTTGCGTCGCTCCATGGCCGCCTGGAAACGCCACGGTGGCCTGGAACCGCATCGGGAACGCCTGGCGGCGGGGATGGCGAGAAACGGCTATACCGCCGAATTCGCCGCGCAGATCTTTGAGCAGATCAAAGGCTTCGGCAATTACGGTTTTCCTGAATCCCACGCCGCCAGCTTCGCTTTGCTGACCTACGCCAGCAGTTGGCTCAAATGCCATGAACCGGCGGCCTTCGCCTGTGCCCTGATCAACAGCTGGCCCATGGGGTTCTACAGCCCGGACCAGATCCTTCAGGATGCCCGCCGGCATCAGTTGCAGATCCGCCCGGTGGACGTGCGTGCCAGTGACTGGGATTGCAGCCTTGAACCCATGGAGGGCCGACAACCGGCGCTTCGCCTGGGCCTGCGCATGATCAAGGGCTTTCGCCAGGACGATGCCCAGCGTATCGAAGCGGCCCGTCGGCATCGGCCTTTCAGTGACGTGGCCGACCTCGGCGAGCGCGCGCAACTCGATGCCCGGGCCCAGGCGCAACTGGCCGACGCCGGTGCCTTGCGGGGCTTGGCCGGTGATCGTCATCGCGCCCGCTGGGAAGTGGCCGGGGTGCAGAAACAGCTGGGCTTGTTCGCCGGTTTACCCAGTCAGGAAGAACCGCCCGTGGATCTGCCAAAACCTACGGTGGGGGAGAACCTGTTCGCCGATTACGCCAGCGTCGGTACCACATTGGGCCCCCATCCGCTGGCCTTGTTGCGCCCCGAACTGCGCGCCCGGCGCTGTCGCAGCTCACGGGAGCTGCAGGACGTGGCACATGGCCGCAACGTCAGCGTGGCCGGGCTGGTCACCGGCCGCCAACGGCCAGGCACGGCCAGCGGCGTGACGTTCGTCACCCTGGAAGATGAGTTTGGTAACCTCAATGTGGTGGTCTGGCGCGACCTGGCCGAGCGCCAACGCAAAGCGTTGGTGGGTTCGCAATTGCTCAGGGTCGACGGACGTTGGGAAAGTGTCGGTGAAGTTCGTCATCTGATCGCCGGCCGCTTGAGCGACCTGACCGAGTTGCTGGCGGGTATCCAGGTGCATAGCCGCGATTTCCGCTGAACCCAGCCGCCACACAGCAAGCATGCCCCTAGTCCGAGCAGGTTTGCAGCATGACCCCACCATGAAACCAAACGCCAACCCAGCGCTCGAAGCTCTGAGCACAAGGGACTTGTGGTAGGCCGATTCCCTGCTGGCATTTTCGAGGTTCAGAATCGACTCATGCAGTTCTTATCCCAGAATCATGGATGCCCCGGTTGGGGTGGTGAAATGGCCGGGCGTATCCGCGCGTTTGATTGGAGCCAGACCGAACTGGGCGCCATCGAGCACTGGTCCGCCAGCCTGCGCAGCGCCGTCCAGATGCTGCTGGCTTCGCCTTTGCCGATGGTCATGTTGTGGGGGCGTCAGGGTTTCATGGTCTACAACGATGCCTACGCCGAGTTCGCCGGCGGGCGCCATCCATACCTGCTGGGCTGCGCGGTAGAGTTGGGTTGGCCAGAAGTGGCCGAATTCAATCGTCACGTCCTGGATGTCTGCCTGGCCGGCGGCACCTTGTCCTATCGCAGCAAAGAGCTGGTATTGCTACGCAATGGCAAACCTGAAGATGTATGGATGGATCTTTACTACAGCCCGGTGCCCGACGATGATCAGTCACCGGGCGGCGTGTTGGCGATCGTCGTGGAAACCACCGAGCTTGTGCTGACCGAGCGTGCCCGCCAGGAGGCGGAACGCAGCTACCGCGCCGTCAACGAGCGCATTCAGTTGGCCCTCTCGGCCGGGCCCTTGCTGGGATCGTTTGTCTGGGACATCCAGAACGACACACTTTCCGGCGATGAGCGCTTTTCCCGCACGTTCAATTACCCGCCGGACACACCCCTGGATGCATTGCCTGTCGAGATTGCCCGCCAGAACATCCACCCCGATGACCTTGAGGAAGTGAACCGGCGGGTCGAACTGACCTTGCGCACCGGGACTCCTTACAACGCTGAGTATCGGGTGCGCCGCCTGGGCGGTGATTACCTGTGGGTGCTGGCGAGCGGGCGATGTGAGTTCGATACGTTGGGCACGCCCTTGCGTTTTCCCGGTGTGCTGATTGATATCCACGAACGCAAGGCGGCTGAAGCATCACTGCTTAAGTTCACCCGTGATCTGGAGCAACGTGTCGCCGAGGAAGTGCATGCGCGGTTGACAGCCGAAGAACAGTTGCGCCAGTCGCAGAAACTCGAAGCCATTGGCGGACTCACCGGCGGTGTGGCTCATGACTTCAACAACTTGCTGCAGGTGATCGCCGGCAACCTGCACCTGTTGGCTCGCCACGAACCGGACAACGTCAATGTGCAGCGGCGGGTCAGTGCCTCCATCGAAGCGGTGGAACGGGGCGCCAAACTGTCCTCGCAATTGCTGGCGTTTGCCCGCCGCCAGCCTTTGTCACCGGCGGTCTACAACCCACGGCGGATCTTCGACGGCCTGGGCGAATTGCTGCAGCGGGCCTTGGGCGAAACCATCCAGATCGAAGTGGCCTTGCCCGCCGAGCCCTGGTGCATCCACGTCGATCGCAACCAGCTTGAAAACGCTTTGCTGAACCTGGCGATCAATGCCCGCGATGCCATGGGCGGTGAGGGCACCATCGGCCTGATCGGCGAAAACATCGTGCTCGACGAATCGTCCTGCGCCGGTAAAGACATTCCGGCCGGTGACTATGTGCGTCTGTCGGTGATCGACCGCGGCGCGGGCATGCCTCCCGATGTGCTGAATCATGTGTTCGAGCCGTTTTTCACCACCAAGACCGACGGCCAGGGCACCGGGCTTGGGTTGAGTATGGTGTTCGGGTTCGTCAAACAAAGTGGCGGGCATATCGAGATTACCAGTGACGTGGGAGAGGGCACGCGGGCGCAAATGTATTTCCCCCGCAGTCGGCAACCTGAAACGGGTGAAGAGGTGCCCCACGGCCCGCTTCTGGCCGGTGGGCAAGAGACGATTCTGGTGGTGGAAGATAACGAAGAGGTGCGCAGCGCCTCGGTGGAGCTGCTGGAGCAGTCCGGTTATCGAACCCTCACGGCCGCCAATGCTGATGCGGCCATGGCGCTTTTGCTCGAAGGTGCCTCGGTGGATCTGATTTTTACCGATGTGGTCATGCCTGGCCTGATCAAGAGCTCCGACCTGGCGGCCTGGGCCAGGGTACAGACTCCGCCTATGCCCGTACTGTTTACCTCGGGCCACACTCGGGACATCATTTCCCGCAACCACCAATTGAGCCCCGATACCCATCTGCTGAGCAAACCTTACGGCCCGGATGCCTTGATCACCATGGTGAGGACTGTGTTGGGCAGTTGATCGCGGTGCGTTAAACAAATGGAACCGAAGCCGCCATGCCACCTTCAAATGACCATGACCGGTCATCAATCCGGCCTGTCATGAATGAGGTGCCTATGAACCAAGATCCTGCAAACACCCAGCAACAAGGCCAGACGCAGGCCCCGTCACCGCGCAATGATCCGGCGATCGATCCTCAGGTTGCCCCTGAGCCCGCTGGCACCCAGCCAGTCAGCCCGGCTGGAGCAGGCAAAGCCCAAAGCGCCGACAGCGAAGTCGATCAAAAGAATCACCACCAGGATAACGACAACACCTTCAGTCCTGGTTTCAAACCGGATCCAGACCGCCCGGAATCCGGGGAGAGCACTGACGCTGATATCGATACGGATGGCGGTTAGCAGCCCATGAAAAGCCCGACTCGATGGTCGGGCTTTCCGTTTTCAAGCTTTATTTACTTGGATGAGCGGCCTGGAGTTTCTTGGCCATTTCCAGATGTTTTTCCAAGTCTGGAAGCATTTTTTGCGCGAACGCCTTCAGCTCGGTGTTGCCGGGCTTCTTGTCGTCCGTGACGGTCTCGGCTTCTTTCTTGAACAGGGCGATGGTTTCTTCGTGGGCCATCACCTGGTTGTTGGCGTAGGCCGCATCAAACGACTCATCGCGCATGTCAAGAATCTTGGCCTTGGCCTTTTTCACCAGCGTGGGTTCGTCCGGCACTTCGATGTCGTGTTTTTTCGCCAGCGAGATTAACTCCTCGTTGGCTTTGGTGTGGTCGGAAATCATCATGTTGGCGAAGTCCTTGACGTCCGCCGAGCTGCTTTTTTCCAGGGCCAGTTTGCTGGTTTCGATTTCTGCGATACCGCCGGCCGCCGCGTTGTCGACGAAGTCGTTGGAAGTTGCGGCCCAAGCCATGCCCATGCTGGTGCTCAAGGCAACTGCCAGGCCGAGTTGACGCAGGGTAAATCCGTCCATAGGTAAGTCTCCACACAGGTTGTACAAGGGACTTGTGTCGTCCTGTTCAATGGAGAGCGGCGGGCGGACAAAGGTTTGATTGCACAGCGGGCCGGTACGACGAACGGTCACCGCTGGTCGGATTGGCGGTCGACAGAACCCCGTCGGCGAGGCCATTCTGATGGTCGACGAACGCCGTAGAAGGCGTCTGCCATCGTTCTGCCAAAGGAGGTGTTCCATGCCGGTGATCCACGATTTGTGCCAGGATCTCAACTGCACAAAAGACCACATCCAGCAAAAACGCAGCGAGAATCCAAGGCTCGACTCGTTACTTCAAAAATACTCCCAACTTGATGCCGAGGTGGTCGACGCCGAGAAGCCGTCGTCCGCCGCACTGTCCGATGTTGCCCTGAAGGCGCTCAAGGAGAAACGATTGCAGGTCAAAGATAAGATCGCAGGGTACTTGCAGGAAGAGCCATAAGGCTGGGTTGTTTGTGAGGAGCCCTTTGTTTCGTGAAGGGCCCTCTCGCCACACATCCACCGCGATCCGTCAGGTCAGCGGGTTCCAGCGCTGGGACCAGTCGCTGCCGGCGGTGACGATCTGACGCAGCACTTCGAAGGCTTGCTGCAACGCCGCCGAATCCCGATCCCGGGAGTAGACGAGGTAAGTCGGGTAGTTGAATTCCGGCGCCTTGGGCACTCGCTCCAGAATGCCGCTGTCCAGGTAACTCTGCACGACCCGGGTGCGGAAGTAGCCGCTGCCGCCGTTCTCCAGAATGTACTGCAGGGCCAGGGGGCCGAGGTTGAACGTCACGGCCGCCTTGGCCTTGTCCGGCAGCGCGGTGTCGTGCTGACGACGGAAGTCTGCACTCCAGTCGATGTACACGTAGGGCTCGGGACAGGTGGCCAGGCGCACCAGGATCAGTTTCTCTTCCAGTAACTGTTCCACTTGCAGCCTCGGCCAGTATTCGGGCTGATATACCACGGCGGCATCCAGCAGGCCTAGCTCCAGTTGTTGCAGCAGTTTTTCGCCATCGCGGATGTCCATGCGCAGGGCATGGCCGGGGATTTTCTGGCGCAGTTCCTCAGCCCAGGCGAGCATTAAGGGATTGCACAGGCTGACTTCACCACCGAGGTGCAAAACGTTGCGAAAGCCTTCGGGTAAGGGAAGGTCCCGGCGGGCCGCTTCCCAGGTCTGCACCAGTTGGTTGGCATACACCACGAAGGTTTCACCGTCGGCGGTCAGGCGCGCGCCGGCACGGTTGCGCACAAACAGCACACAGCCAAGCTGGCTTTCAAGCTTCTGCACCCGCGCTGTGATAGCCGTCTGGGTGACGTGCAGCTTGTCGGCTGCGGCGGCGAGGCTGCCGTGGCGGACGATTTCCAGAAAGGTGCGGGCAAGGTCAATGTCCATGGTCAGGCCGATGCGAGAAAAGCGGGGATTGTACGATACCTGCGAATAATCGCAGGGGCCCTTTGCTGGAGGTGCCGGCGCTATCGCGAGCAGGCTCGCTCCCACAAGGGATCTGGGGCGACGCTCAATCTTGAAACCGGAGCAATTGTGGGAGCCAGCCAGCCAACCAGCCTGCTCGCGATAGCGATGGGCCGGTCAGTGGAAATGCTCAAGTAAAAACACAAATCCCGCCACAGAGGCGGGATTCGTTTGCAGCCAGGGCGCCCGGAGAAGGCGAGTAGTCTCAACCTGGGAACAGCTCGGACAATTTCATCGCGAGCATCATGTCGCCTTCGGCCTGCAGTTTGCCGCCCATGAATGCTTGCATGCCATCGGTATCGCCGCTGACGATGCCCTTGAGGGTTTCGCTGTCCATGATCAGCGTGCAGTTGGCGTTTTCATTTTCGCCTTCTTGCAGCTCACAGGTGCCATCCTTGACGATCAGGGCGTAGTGCTTGTCTTCGTCGGTGATGTTGAAACCAAATACCAGATCCAGGCCGGCAGCGGCGGCAGGGTTGAACTTGGCTTTCATGGATTGTACGGCGTCGGCTACGGAGGTCATGGTTTCGATCCTTATTTGGGTTATACAGCAAGGGTCTACAGTAATCCGGACTCAGCGAAAGGTGATGAGATCCGGGGCCTTCAGCAGTTGCAGGTGGGCATGACTGTTGAAGGAAGCCAGGGCCACCTCGCGGCCCCTGAATTTCAAGTGGTTGAGCGAGGTGTTGACGATTTGCCAGTTCAATTCAAAGGCCTGCCGCGCAGGCATCTGGGTGATCAGGTGGAGCAGGGCGGTGATGGTCCCGCCGGAGGTGAATACGGCGATTTTCTGAGAATTGTCGGCTTGCTCCAGAATGCGCTGCAGGCCGGCCTGGACGCGGTCGACGAAACCCAGCCAGCTTTCCAGCCCGGGCGGGTCGTATTGGCCGCCGAGCCAGCGTTCGATGATCAACGCGAAGATGCGCTGGAACTCGGCGCGGTTCTGTGCGGCGTTGCGCAGGATGTACAGGGCTTCGGGTTCCTGGGCGAGCATGTCCGGCAACAGGGCGCGGATCACCGCGTCGGCGTCGAATTCATTGAACGCCGAATCGATCTCCAGCCCGGGAACCGGCAGCCCGGCGGCGGACATCTGGCCCAGCGCACCGGTGGCGGTATCCTGCTGACGACGCAGGTCGCCCGAGAGGCAGCGATCGAACACGACACCCAGTTCGGCCAGGTGGCTGCCCAGCACTTGCGCCTGGCGTACACCGTTTGGCGAAAGGACATCGTAGTCGTCCGCACCAAAGGAGGCCTGGCCATGTCGAATCAGATAGATACTGCCCACGTCCGCGTCATCCCGGTACGTTGAAGGTTTGGCGAGGTTATGAGGATGGCGGTGAGCTGTCAATGAAAAAACATACGCTTGTTTGAAATGCCCGTTACAGCTTTGTTCAACTGCGCTCCCGTTAAGGTAACCACAGGTTTCACGGCTGGTCGCGGCGCAGGCGCATGGGTATGCTGAACGTGTTGAGTGCCCGCCCTTGAGCGGCGTTTTGAATTTATTAGGAGCCATCGTGGAGTTTTTCATCGAATACGCCAGTTTTCTGGCCAAGACCGTGACGCTGGTGATCGCCATCCTGGTGGTGCTGGCCAGTTTTGCTGCCCTGCGCAGCAAAGGCCGGCGCAAGTCAGCCGGCCAGTTGCAGGTGAGCAAACTCAACGACTTCTACAAGGGGCTGCGTGAGCGCCTGGAGCAGACGCTGCTGGATAAAGACCAGCTCAAGGCCCTGCGCAAGACCGAAGGCAAGGCTGAAAAGGCCGCAAAGAAAACCAAGGACAAACCGGCGGCCAAGTCTCGGGTATTCGTGCTGGATTTTGACGGTGACATCAAAGCCTCGGCCACCGAGAGCCTTCGTCATGAAATCACCGCATTGCTGACCCTGGCGACCCCTAAGGATGAAGTGGTGTTGCGCCTGGAAAGCGGTGGCGGCATGGTCCACAGCTACGGCCTGGCCTCCTCGCAACTGGCCCGGATCCGACAGGCCGGCGTGCCGTTGACGGTGTGCATCGACAAGGTCGCGGCCAGCGGCGGCTACATGATGGCGTGCATCGGAGAGAAGATCATCAGCGCGCCTTTTGCCATTCTTGGCTCCATCGGCGTCGTGGCCCAGTTGCCCAACGTCAACCGTCTGCTGAAGAAGCACGATATCGATTTTGAAGTGCTGACGGCCGGTGAATACAAGCGCACGTTGACGGTGTTTGGCGAAAACACCGAGAAGGGGCGGGAGAAGTTCCAGGAAGACCTGGACATCACCCATGAGCTGTTCAAGAACTTCGTGTCCAACTACCGTCCGCAACTGGCCATTGATGAAGTGGCGACCGGTGAAGTCTGGCTGGGCGTCGCGGCACTGGACAAACGCCTGGTGGACGAGCTGAAGACCAGCGATGAATACCTGGCCGAACGAGCCAAGAGTGCCGAGCTGTACCACCTGCACTACGCCGAACGCAAAAGTTTACAGGAGCGCATTGGCATGGCGGCCAGCGGTTCGGTGGACCGGGTGCTGCTGAACTGGTGGAGCCGGCTGACCCAGCAGCGGTTCTGGTAGCGGCTACTCCCTGTGGGAGCGAGCCTGCTCGCGATGTCGGTGGCACATCCAACATCACCTACTCAGGCGAATCGCTATCGCGAGCAGGCTCGCTCCCACATTTGGTTCCGGGTGGACTGAAGGTTAGGTTCCGCACCAATCATCCATCAATAAAAAAGCCCTGAACCGGAGTACCCGGATCAGGGCTTTTTCATGCATCAGGTTTCAGCGACGACGAAACAACGGCAACGGTTCGTCAGTAGCGGCCTGGTAGGTCACCGAGAAGTCTTTGAGGCTTTCCAAGGCTTCAAAGGGGTCCTTGTCGGCGCGCAAGGCAAAGGCGTCGAAACCGCAACGGCGCATGTAGAACAATTGGTCGCGCAGCACATCGCCAATCGCCCGTAATTCGCCCTTGAAGCCATAGCGGTCACGCAGCAGGCGAGCGTTGGAGTAGCTGCGCCCGTCGGTGAAGGCCGGGAAGTTCAGGGCGATGACCTGGAACTGATTGGCGTCATCACCGATTTCCTCCGCTTCTTCGTCGGCGTCCAGCCACACACCCAGGCCGCCATCGCGGGCCTTGAGGGCGTGAGCATGATCGCGCCACAGGGCCAGGGGCACGATCAGGTCGTCGCAGTTGGAAATACCATCGAGGGTCGCGTCCTTGGGCAGCAGGTGCCAGGTTTCGTCGATAACCTCGTCGTTCTTAATTATTCGCTGCATAGACGCGTTCCTTGAAGAGGTCGATGCCGATACGTTGATAAGTGTCGATGAAACGCTCGTCTTCAGTACGTTGTTCGATGTACACGTCGATCAGCTTCTCGATCACGTCAGGCATGTCGTCCTGGGCAAACGACGGGCCGAGGATCTTGCCCAGGCTGGCGTCGCGGCTGCCGCTGCCGCCCAGGGAGACCTGGTAGAACTCCTCACCTTTCTTGTCCACGCCCAGAATGCCGATGTGGCCGACGTGGTGGTGACCACAGGCGTTCATGCAACCTGAAATGTTCAGGTCCAGCTCGCCGATGTCGAACAGATAATCCAGGTCGTCGAAACGACGCTGGATCGACTCGGCGATAGGGATCGACTTGGCGTTGGCCAGGGAGCAGAAATCACCGCCCGGGCAGCAGATGATGTCGGTCAGCAGGCCGATGTTCGGGGTGGCGAAGCCTTGCTCGCGCAACTCGCCCCACAAGGTGAACAATTGGCTCTGTTCAACGTCCGCCAGGATGATGTTCTGTTCGTGGGAGGTGCGCAGTTGACCGAAGCTGTAGCGCTCAGCCAGGTCGGCCACGGCGTCCAGTTGCTTGTCGGTGATGTCGCCCGGCGCGACGCCGGTCGGCTTCAGGGACAGGGTCACCGCGACGTAGCCCGGCTTCTTGTGGGCCAGGGTGTTGCGGGTGCGCCAGCGGGCGAAGCCTGGATGTTCTTTGTCGAGCGCGGCCAGCTCGGCGTCCTGGTTGCTCAGGGCCTTGTAGTCCGGGTCGACGAAATGCTTGGCCACGCGATGGACTTCGGCTTCGGTCAGGGTAGTCTGGCCGCCGCGCAGGTGAGCCATTTCGGCCTCGACCTTTTCGGCGAACACTTCTGGCGTAAGGGCCTTGACCAGGATCTTGATCCGCGCCTTGTACTTGTTGTCACGACGGCCGTAGCGGTTGTACACCCGCAGGATGGCGTCGAGGTAGCTCAGCAGGTCCTGCCATGGCAAGAATTCGTTGATGAACGCGCCGACCACCGGCGTACGGCCCAGACCGCCGCCCACCAGCACACGGAAGCCCAGCTCGCCCGCGGCGTTGTAGACCGTCTCCAGGCCGATGTCGTGGACTTCAATGGCCGCACGGTCCGAGGTCGAGCCATTGATGGCGATCTTGAACTTGCGCGGCAGGTAGGCGAATTCCGGGTGGAAGGTGGTCCACTGGCGAACGATCTCGCACCAGGGGCGCGGATCGATCAACTCATCGGCCGCGACACCGGCGAACTGGTCGGTGGTGACGTTGCGCAGGCAGTTGCCGCTGGTCTGGATCGCGTGCATCTGGACAGTGGCCAATTCAGCCAGGATCTGAGGCACATCTTCCAGGGCCGGCCAGTTGTACTGGACGTTCTGGCGGGTACTGATGTGGGCATAGCCTTTGTCGTAGTCGCGGGCAATCTTGGCCAGCATGCGCACCTGACGCGAGGTCAGTTGGCCATAGGGCACCGCTACGCGCAGCATCGGGGCGAAGCGCTGGATATACAGGCCATTCTGCAAACGCAGAGGGCGGAATTCTTCTTCGCTCAGCTCGCCTGCCAGATAGCGTCGGGTCTGATCACGGAACTGCTTGACGCGGTCCTCGATGATCCGCTGATCGTACTCGTCATATACGTACATATAAGTCTCGTTCTCAGGCTTGGGCCGATCAGAAACAGCTGCGTGTTGGCTCGCTGAAATCGGATTCTGCCTCGGCAATTCTACGCGCACGGCCGCGCACTCCTACAGGAGCCGGTGCAAGATACCTGTTTTGAGTTATGCGCAAAAGTGATGTTTGAGTATATGTAAAGAACCAAATCGACTAATGGGATTGATTATTGCCTAACCCACATTTGTCGTGCGGGCAATCATCGTCTTAACTGTGGTCGAGTCCCTATGCAATCACCTACAAAACCGACAAGAGGCGATGCAATGAGCAATCCGACCAAAGCAAGGAAAAGCGACAGTACTGTTGATGCCTGGGCCATTTTGTTCCTGATTATCCTGGTGGTGGGCACCGCGGTGTTCTGGGTCAGTCACCAATAATCATTCGTCGAACCCAATACCCATGTGGGAGCGAGCCTGCTCGCGATAGCGGTGGTTCAGCCGATGATCATGTCGACTGACACGCCGCTATCGCGAGCAGGCTCGCTCCCACAGGGTTATTTATTGCTGGCCGATGTTTTTACAACCCCGCCAGATGCACCACCAGCTTGACGATGCCAAACAGCGTCAGGGCAAAGATCACCGTGAAGACGATGCCCAATACCACGAAGTGACTCGGCTTGCCGTGGGTGAAGTCACGGGCGCGATTTTTGCCGCTCTGCACGCCGAAAGCGGCAGCCAGTACGCTGTGCATCATCTGCCACAGGGTCGGCGGCTTGTTGTCGATCGGATCGTCCATAAATCCCTCGTCTGCCATGGGTTTGGAACAAGCATAGACAACCCGCGAAAAAAGATCGCAGGCTTCGCCAGCACCTACAGGGGTACACCAATACCCGTAGGAGCTGCCGCAGGCTGCGATCTTTTTGTCCGACGCAATCCTACTAGTTGTCGTAACCCAAATTCGGCGCCAACCAGCGCTCAGTCACGCTCAAGTCCTGGCCTTTGCGCGCGGTATAGCTCTGGACCTGATCCTTGTCGATCTTGCCCACGGCAAAGTATTGCGCCTGGGGATGGGCGAAATACCAGCCGCTGACGGCTGCCGCCGGGAACATGGCGTAATGCTCGGTGAGGAATACGCCGCTGCGCCCGGCCTTCAGTTCGCTGGCCGCGGGGTCGAGCAGGCGGAACAAGGTGGCCTTCTCGGTGTGATCCGGGCAGGCCGGGTAACCAGGGGCAGGGCGGATGCCGGTGTACTGCTCTTTGATCAGGGCGTCGTTGTCCAGGCTTTCGTCCTTGGCGTAGCCCCAATGTTCCTTGCGCACCTGCTGGTGCAGCCATTCGGCACAGGCCTCGGCCAAGCGGTCGGCCAGAGCCTTGACCATGATCGAGTTGTAGTCGTCGCCGGCTTCCTGGTAGGCCTTGGCGACTTCTTCGGCGCCGATGCCGGCGGTGGTGATGAAGCCGCCCACGTAGTCGGTCACGCCGCTGTCCTTGGGCGCGACGAAGTCGGCCAGGGAGAAGTTCGGCTTGCCGTCGGTCTTGATGATCTGCTGGCGCAGGTGATGCAAGCGGGCCAGTGGCTTGCCATCCTCGCCATAGACTTCCAGATCGTCGTCATGCACCTGGTTGGCCGGCCAGAAGCCGAACACGGCGCGGGCGCTGATGAGTTTCTCGTCGATGAGCTTGCGCAGCATCGCCCGGGCATCGGCGTACAGTGCAGTGGCCGCTTCGCCGACCACTTCGTCGGTGAGGATGCGCGGGTACTTGCCGGCCAGGTCCCAGGAAATGAAGAACGGTGTCCAGTCGATGTATTCGGCCAGGACGTTGAGGTCGATATCCTCCAGCACTCGGGCGCCGGTAAAGGTCGGCTTGACCGGCTGGTAGCTGCTCCAGTCGAACTGCGGCTTCTTCGCCACGGCGGCGGGGTAGCTCAGGCGTTCGGTACGGGCGCTGCGGTTGGCGGTGCGCTCGCGAACGTCGATGTACTCCAGGCGGGTTTTCTCGACGAAGGCCGGCTTGAGTTCCTTGGACAGCAACTGGGTGGCCACGCCCACAGCGCGCGAGGCGTCGGTGACGTAGATCACCGCGTCGTTGCTGTACTTGGGTTCGATCTTCACCGCCGTATGAGCTTTGGAGGTCGTGGCGCCACCGATCATCAGGGGCAGGTGGAAATCCTGGCGCTGCATCTCGCGGGCCACATGCACCATCTCGTCCAGGGACGGAGTGATCAGGCCGGACAGCCCGATGATGTCGCACTTTTGCTCCTTGGCTACCTGCAGGATCTTCTCTGCCGGCACCATCACGCCCAGGTCGACCACGTCATAGCCGTTGCAACCCAAAACCACACCCACGATGTTCTTGCCAATGTCATGGACGTCGCCCTTGACCGTGGCCATCAGGATCTTGCCCTTGGCTTCGGGTTTGTCGCCTTTTTCCGCCTCGATGAATGGAATCAGGTGGGCCACGGCCTGCTTCATCACCCGGGCGGATTTCACCACTTGGGGCAGGAACATTTTGCCGGCGCCGAACAGGTCGCCGACGATGTTCATGCCGGCCATCAACGGGCCTTCGATGACTTCGATCGGACGGGCGAACGACAACCGCGATTCTTCGGTGTCTTCGACGATGTGCGTAGTGATGCCCTTGACCAGCGCGTGTTCCAGGCGCTTGTTCACTTCCCAGCCACGCCACTCTTCGGTTTCCGCTTCCTTGACGCTGCCGTCGCCCTTGTACTTGTCGGCAATGGCGAGCAGGGCGTCGGTGCCTTCAGGCGTGCGGTTGAGGATCACGTCTTCCACAGCGTCGCGCAGTTCCACCGGGATCTGGTCGTAGATCTCCAGTTGGCCGGCGTTGACGATGCCCATGGTCAGGCCCGAGCGGATCGCGTACAGCAGGAACACCGAATGAATCGCCTCGCGCACCGGGTTGTTGCCCCGGAACGAGAAGGACACGTTGGACACACCACCGGAGGTCAGCGCATAAGGCAGTTCGTCGCGGATGTAGGCGCAGGCGTTGATGAAATCCACGGCATAGTTGTTGTGCTCTTCGATACCGGTGGCGACGGCGAAGATGTTCGGATCGAAGATGATGTCTTCCGGCGGGAAGCCGACTTCATTGACCAGGATGTCGTAGGACCGCTTGCAGATTTCCTTCTTGCGCGCTTCGGTGTCGGCCTGGCCGGCTTCGTCGAAGGCCATCACCACCACGGCGGCGCCGTAGCGTTTGCACAGCTTGGCGTGATGAATGAACTGCTCGACGCCTTCCTTCATGCTGATGGAGTTGACGATGCCCTTGCCCTGGATGCACTTGAGGCCCGCTTCGATCACTTCCCATTTCGAGGAGTCGATCATGATCGGAACGCGAGAGATGTCCGGTTCACCGGCAATCAGATTGAGGAAGGTCACCATGGCCTTCTTCGAATCGAGCATGCCCTCGTCCATGTTGATGTCGATCACCTGGGCGCCGGCCTCGACCTGCTGCAGGGCCACTTCCAGGGCTTCAGTGTAATTGTCTTCGCGGATAAGCCGGGCGAACTTGGCCGAGCCGGTGATGTTGGTCCGCTCGCCGACGTTGACGAACAAGGAGCTTCGATCGATGGTGAACGGTTCCAGGCCCGACAGGCGGCAAGCCCGCGGGATCTCCGGAATCTGCCGCGGTGCGTAGCCGGCCACGGCCTTGGCGATGGCTTCGATGTGCGCCGGGGTGGTGCCGCAGCAGCCGCCGACGATGTTCAGGAAGCCGCTTTGGGCAAACTCTTCGATGACTTTGGCGGTGTCCACCGGCAGTTCGTCGTACTCACCGAATTCATTGGGCAGACCGGCGTTCGGGTGCGCCGATACGTGAGTGCTGGCCTTGTTCGACAACTCTTCCAGATACGGGCGCAGCTCGCTGGCACCGAGGGCACAGTTCAACCCAACGGAAATCGGCTTGGCGTGAGCGACGGAGTTCCAGAAGGCTTCGGTGGTCTGGCCGGACAGGGTGCGGCCTGACGCGTCGGTGATAGTGCCGGAGATCATGATCGGCAGTTCGACGCCTAATTCCTCGTATACCCCTTGCACGGCGAAAATCGCTGCCTTGGCATTGAGCGTGTCGAAAATGGTTTCGATGAGGATCAGGTCGGCGCCGCCTTCGATCAGGCCCTTGGTGGCCTCGGTGTAATTTTCCACCAACTCGTCGAAGGTCACGTTGCGATAGCCGGGGTTGTTCACGTCTGGCGACAGCGAGCAGGTACGGCTGGTCGGGCCCAGCACGCCGGCGACGAAGCGCGGCTTGTCCGGGGTTTCCAGGGTCTTGGCGTCGGCCACCTTTCGGGCCAGGCGCGCGCCTTCCAGGTTCAGCTCGTAGGCCAGGGCCTGCATGCCGTAGTCGGCCTGGGACACCTGGGTGGCGTTGAAGGTGTTGGTTTCCAGAATGTCGGCACCGGCATCCAGGTAGGCTTTTTCGATGGCGCCGATCACATCCGGGCGGCTCAGTACCAGCAAATCGTTGTTGCCCTTGACGTCGCTCGGCCAGTCGGCGAAACGCTTGCCGCGATAGTCCTGTTCCTCAAGCTTGTAGCTCTGGATCATCGTACCCATGCCGCCGTCGAGGATCAGAATGCGTTCCTTGAGGGCTTGCTGGAGAAGATAAAGGCGAGCGCTGCGATCGGACATAGGACTACCTGGAAAAGACCATTACGAAGGCGGGGATGATAGCAAACCTGTGCAGGATTTGATCATGGGTGGCTTTTGCATGAATATCGCTCATGTTTGCAAGGCGTTGCCGGGCCGGTAGAATCGCCGGACTATCTCTTAGGGACCCGAGACATGCCGTACCGCGTCTTATTCGGCAGTCTGTTGCTGTCGTTGTCTTTTAGCGCAGCCGCCGGGGGACCTGCTCCCGCGATCTCCTATACTCGCGACATTCAGCCGATCTTCACGGAAAAATGCGTGGCCTGCCACGCCTGCTACGACTCCGCCTGTCAGTTGAATCTGGGCAGTGGCGAAGGCGCAGCCCGCGGTGCGAGCAAACTGTCGGTGTACGACGGCGAGCGGCGCCAGGCCGCTGACCCGACCCGCTTGTTCTATGACGCCTCTGGCCCGCAGGCGTGGCAGCGCATGGGTTTCTATTCCGTGCTCGATGCCCAGGGCAGTCAGGCCGCGCTGATGGCGCGCATGCTTGAGCTGGGGCATCGCACGCCGCTGCAGCCTAACGCCAAGCTGCCGGAGGAAATCGTGCTGGGCCTGAACCGTGACAACAGTTGCCCGATGCCGGGGCAATTCGATGAGTACGCCGCCACGCATCCCAAGGAAGGCATGCCCCTGGCGGTCACTGGCCTGACCGACCAGCAATATCAGACCTTGCAGCGCTGGCTGGCCGCGGGCGCACCCATCGATCAGCAGGCGCTGGCGCCGAGCGCCGCTGAAGCCTTGCAGGTGGTGCAGTGGGAAAACCTGCTCAACGCCCCCGGCGCCCGGGAAAGCCTGGTGGGCCGGTGGCTGTTCGAACACTGGTTTCTGGCGCACATTTATTTCAAGGATGGCGAGCCGGGGCATTTCTTCCAGTGGGTACGTTCGCGCACGCCTACCGGCCAGCCTATCGACCTGATCAACACCCGCCGCCCGAACGATGACCCCGGCACCCGCGTGTACTACCGGCTCTGGCCGGTGCAAGGGGTGATCGTGCACAAAACCCATATCACCTACGGCTTGAGTGCGGCGAAGATGGCGCGGATCAAGAGCCTGTTCTACAGCGGCCGATGGCAGGTCACTGCGTTGCCGGGGTACGGGCCGGAGCGCCGGGCCAATCCGTTCTCCACCTTCGAAGCGATCCCGGCCCAGGCCCGCTATCAGTTCATGCTCGATAACGCCGAATATTTCGTACGCACGTTTATCCGCGGCCCGGTTTGCCGGGGCCAGATCGCCACGGACGTGATTCGCGACAACTTCTGGGCGTTGTTCCAGGCCCCCGAACATGACCTGTACATCACCGACCCGAACTATCGCGGCCAGGCCACGCCGTTGCTGGCGATGCCTGGGCAGAATGACGACGTGGGCAGCGTCCTGAGCCTGTGGCTGGACTACCGGGACAAGCGCAACGAGTACGAAGCCTTGCGTCGCGACAATTACGCCGACCTGCCGGCGCCCAGTTGGTCGACGCTGTGGGCCGGTAACGACAACGCCTTGCTGAGCATTTTCCGGCATTTCGACAGTGCTTCGGTCACCAAGGGCCTGATTGGCGAAGTGCCGCAGACGATGTGGCTGTTCGACTTTCCATTGTTGGAACGCACTTATTATCAGTTGGCGGTGAACTTCGACGTGTTCGGCAACGTGTCCCACCAGGCCCAGACGCGACTGTATTTCGACCTGATTCGCAACGGAGCGGAGCAGAACTTCCTGCGCCTGATGCCAGCCGATTCCCGTGAGGACTACCTCAACGATTGGTATCAGTCGGGCGGAAAATTCAAGATGTGGCTTGATTACGAGGCTATCGACGACGACAAACCGACGGCACTCATACTCGACGAGCGTGATCCCAAGCGTGACTTTGCCCGGCAATTGCTGCTCCGTTACGGCGACTTGAACGCTTGGCCCGATCCGATCAACCGTTGCGACGGCGCCTACTGCTCGCGCCCGAACATCGACCTGGCTCTGCAGAACGCCGAACAGGCCCTCAGTCGTCTGGTTTCGCGACCGGCGGCGGGTCTGAGCGTCATCCATCAGTTGCCGGAAGCGACCATGCTGCGCGTCGAAACTGTCAGCGGTCGCCGTGAGGTTTACAGCCTGCTGCGCAACCGCGCTCACAGTAACGTGGCATTTTTGCTGGGCGAGGCGCTGCGATACCAGCCGGGGCTGGACACCTTGACAGTCTATCCGGGCGTGCTCAGCAGCTATCCGAACTTCATGTTCAACATCCCCGCCGAGCAGGTTCCGGCCTTTGTCGACGCCATGGAAAGCGCCCGGGACGGGCAGGCGTTCGAGCGGATTGTCGAGCGTTGGGGGATCAGGCGCAGTCATCCGCAGTTCTGGCAGTACTTCCACGACCTGAGCCGGTATATCCAGGAGACGGAGCCACTGGAGACCGGCGTGCTGGATATGAACCGTTACCAGAACCTCTGACCAGGATATCCGGGCGCTTTCCCGACAAAAATACTAGGACTTTGTCCGGGGCGATGATTGGCGTAAACTGCCGACAAGCCTGCGAGGAGTTTCCATGACCGCCATTACCATTACCGATGCCGCCCACGATTACCTGGCTGACCTGCTGTCCAAGCAGAACACCCCAGGTATCGGGATCCGCATCTTCATCACCCAGCCCGGCACCCAGTACGCTGAAACTTGCATTGCCTACTGCAAGCCGGGGGAAGAGAAACCTGAAGACACCGCGCTGGGGCTCAAGAGCTTCACCGCGTACATCGACTCGTTCAGCGAAGCGTTCCTGGACGATGCGGTGGTCGACTACGCCACCGACCGCATGGGCGGCCAGCTGACCATCAAGGCGCCGAACGCCAAGGTGCCGATGGTCAACGCCGACAGCCCAGTCAACGAACGCATCAATTATTACCTGCAAACCGAAATCAATCCGGGGCTGGCCAGTCACGGCGGCCAGGTTTCGCTGATTGACGTGGTGGAAGACGGCATCGCCGTGCTCCAGTTCGGCGGCGGTTGCCAGGGCTGCGGCCAGGCCGACGTGACCTTGAAGGAAGGCATCGAGCGCACCTTGCTCGAGCGTATCCCGGAGCTCAAGGGCGTGCGCGACGTGACCGACCACACGCAGAAAGAAAACGCCTACTACTGATAGGTGTTCGCTGCGAATACAAAAAACGGCGCCCGTGAGCGCCGTTTTTTATGGGCGCGGATCCGACATCCCCGCAAGCTGACCCACCGCTTTCGCGAGCAAGCCCGCTCCCACATTGGGTCCGCGGTGATGTTCGATGTTTTTAATCGCCGCAAATCCCTGTGGGAGCGGGCTTGCTCGCGAAGGCTGCGTCACATTCAACATCAGCAGCTATCTGACCCACTGCTATCGCGAGCAAGCTCGCTCTCAAAGTTGTATTTTTCAGGGCCTGTAGAGATGCGCATGCCCGGCGCGGTACAGCGACGAGTCACTGAACACATCATTGCCCAGCACACGCCCCACCAGGATCAGCGCCGTGCGCCGAAAGCCCTTGGCCTGGACCTTCTCGGCAATATCAGCCAGCGTACCCACCACCCAATCCTGATCCGGCCATGTCGCCCGGTGAATTACCGCGATCGGGCAATCCGCGCCGTAGTGGGGCAGCAGTTCGCTGACGATTTTTTCCAGATGATTGACGCCCAGGTGAATCGCCATGGTTGCCCCGTGCTGCGCCAGGCTGCCCAGTTCTTCGCCGGCGGGCATCGCGGTTTTGTCCGCGTAGCGGGTGAGGATCAGGCTTTGGGACACGTCCGGCAAGGTCAGTTCGGTGCCCAGCAGGGCGGCGCAGGCTGAGGTCGCGGTCACACCGGGGATGATCTCGAATGGGATGTCCAGTTCCCGCAGGCAGCGAATCTGCTCGCCAATGGCGCCGTACAGGCTCGGGTCGCCGGAGTGCACCCTGGCCACGTCCTGGCCCTTGAAATGAGCGGTCTTGATCAACTCGATAATCTGCTCCAGGTGCAGCTCGGCGCTGTTGATCACCTGTTCGGCGCTGTGGCCTTCCAGCACGGCTGTGGGCACCAGGGAGCCGGCGTAAATGATCACCGCGCAGCTGCGGATCAGTCGCTGGCCTTTGACAGTGATCAGTTCCGGGTCGCCAGGGCCGGCGCCAATGAAATAAACGGTCATGACCGGTTCCTAAAGGTGAGTGGGCGACCCTTTGAATGAAGATCGCTCATGATCCAGGGCGCGAATTATCGGGGTTTACGACGTGACCGCCAATGCCAGCGTGGCGCTTGGGGTCTTTTGGCGAGGAATCAGCAGCGTCGCGGGCGCCGCGCCCAACCGGTCGGCCAGCGCCAGGGCGGCGCTTTCGGCGACGCCATAGCAACCGGTGTGCTCAAACGCGATTTCAGAGCGGTGACTGAGCCGCTGCTGATAGCTGGACAACTGCCTGGCATTGAAGCAGGTCAGCGGCAACTTCAGTTGCTCGGCCAGTTCCAGCAGACCCGGCTCGTCACGCTTGAGGTCAATACTGGCCAAGGCGCGAACCCGGGAGAGCTCAATGCCATGCGCCAGTAAGGTCTGATCAAGCAATGCCCGCAATGTGCTGGCCGGGCAGCCGCGCTGACAGCCCAGGCCGACCACCAGGATCGGCCCAGCCCTCATGCGTCGTGGTGAGCCTGGTCGCCGCGACGGAACAACCATGCGCTAACCAGGCCCAAGGCCAGCCAGAACGCGACGTTGGTCACTTGCGAGGCGAGCTTGAATTGGCTTTCAAGTGCTTCGGGCGCCAGCATCGAGTGGACCTCAGGCTGCGGCGCACCGATGACATGGGGCACCAGCAAGGTGGCCACGCCCAACAGTTTGAGCAACCAATGCCTGCC
The DNA here is from genome assembly GCF_900110355.1 of Pseudomonas sp. NFACC39-1. Lineage (NCBI taxonomy): Bacteria > Pseudomonadati > Pseudomonadota > Gammaproteobacteria > Pseudomonadales > Pseudomonadaceae > Pseudomonas > Pseudomonas sp. NFACC39-1. The sequence continues at coordinate 27,449 of NZ_FODL01000003.1, forward strand.
GAAGACCATCAGGGCGATGCCCACCGCCGTGGAGGCCGCCGTGCCGATCCACCACATCTGTCGCTGGGCCAGATCGGCCGCCGCCGTACCGGGCAACTCCGGTGGCAGGCCAAGGGTCGGTGCCAGAACGAAGGTGGCGTAGCCGGCCAGCCCCCAGAGCAAGCCTTGGGACGTGCGAGTCGGCGCACGCAAGGTGTACAAGCCGGCCAACATCAGGGCGAAACCCACCGCGACCACCAGATTGCCGCCTGTAGTGGAGAGCACTCGCTGCCAACCGTCTTCCGGTTCCCACGCTTCGCCGTCATGGGCATGAGCAACCCCAGGGGCGTGCTCATGAAGCTCGGTGGCCGGTGCGCTTTCGTAGGTTTCGGCCTGCAGAATCAGCGGCGATACCCAGAAACTCTGGAGGAGGGTCAGCAGCAGGGCGGCCAGCAACCCGCTGAAACCGGCAGTTTGGGCGATACGCTTGATCATGTCGTCAGGTCTCAATGGCACGGAAATGCGGCGCTGTGGCGGGTGTCGTGGGCCGCGTTGTGCACCGCTTCGATGTGGGAGAAACCGGCGAAATAGACCAGGCCCGCGCCGAGGATCGAGGCGAAGATCGCCGCGCTCAGGCGCTGGCTCAGGGTCGTGGAGCTGCTGGCGGTACGGGCGGTGCTGCTGATGGTCGACATGGCGCTTCCCTATGGTCTTGTCATCGGGTGAAGCGAGCGCAATGAAACCCCGGGCGCAGGCCCGCCAAGGTTCGAACAGCGCCCGCCCACCGCGGGTTTGTTGATGCATGAGTCATGGGCCGGTCTCCGGGCTCGCGAGGGGCAGGGCTTGTGCCTGGCCGACAAGCGTCACCTTCCCATGCCGTGAGGCACAGTGGATCTGACGCTTCTCTCGCTTACCGTTGCGGGGGCAGCACCGGACTGACGTGGCCTTGAAGTAAAGCACACGATTCACCGGTTTCCCGTTTCACCCTGTGAAGGGCACCCAAAACTAGGCGCACAGGAGAGCATGGGCGGGGGTTGGGCGTCAATTGGCTGATACCCGTTGCGCCCATCGCGAGCAGGCTCGCTCCCACAGTTGAGCTTTGTTGAACATGAATTTTGTGAACGGCGAAATTTACTGTGGGAGCGAGCCTGCTCGCGATAGGGCCCGCAAGACACCCCAGAACTCACCTGCGGACATTGACCCGCTCCCACACCCTGCGTAGCCTTGCGCCTTCGAGGTTCTTCGGCATTGGCCGAAGCTAAGAAGGGAACGCGGTCCAAGCCGCGGCTGCCCCCGCAACTGTGAACGGTGATGTTGTTGCAAAGCCACTGCGCATGCTCTTTTACCAAGGGTGCACGGGAAGGCGCAGCCACTGCCAGTCGAATGACTGGCCCGCCATCAGCCAGGAGACCTGCCTCGACACAGATTCTCACTACAACCGGGCGGGGTGATCCGGTGGCGAAATCTTCCGCGTGCGCCTATGCGTGCGGGTTGTCGTCCCGTTTGCCCGCCACCTTGCCAAAGGGCATCCGATGAAAACACTGGCCAAACTCCCTGTCACCATCGTCACCGGTTTCCTCGGCTCGGGTAAAACCACCTTGCTGCGGCACATGCTCGACAACGCCCAGGGCCGCCGCATCGCCGTGATCGTCAATGAGTTCGGCGAGCTGGGCATCGACGGCGAGATCCTCAAGCAGTGCTCGATCGGCTGCACCGAAGAAGAAGCCAGCGGTCGCGTCTATGAATTGGCCAACGGTTGCCTGTGCTGCACCGTGCAGGAAGAGTTTTTCCCGGTGATGCGCGAGTTGGTGGCGCGGCGCGGTGACCTCGATCACATCCTCATCGAAACTTCCGGCCTGGCCCTGCCCAAACCGCTGGTCCAGGCTTTCCAGTGGCCGGAGATCCGCAGCGCCTGCACCGTCGATGCGGTGATCACCGTGGTCGACAGCCCGGCCGTAGCCGCCGGCACGTTCGCTGCGTTCCCGGACCAGGTCGATGCCCAGCGCAAACTTGACCCGAATCTGGACCATGAATCACCGCTGCACGAGCTGTTCGCCGATCAACTGGCGAGCGCCGACCTGGTGATCCTCAACAAAGCCGACCTGATCAGCCCTGAAGACCTGGCCAAGGTGCGCCTGGAAGTGGCCGAGGAGCTGCCGCCGGCGGTCAAGGTCATCGAAGCCAGTAGCGGTCGCCTGCCCCTGGAAGTGCTGATCGGCCTGGGCGCCGGCTCCGAGGAGCACATCGACAGCCGCCACAGCCATCACGATCATCACCATGACGGCGACGATGATGACCATGATCATGACGCGTTCGACTCCATTTCCATCGAACTGCCCCAGGCCGACGAAAGCCTGCTGCTGGACGCACTGACTCAACTGGTGGTCCAGCACGGCGTGCTGCGGGTCAAGGGGTTCGCGGCGATTCCCGGCAAGCCGATGCGTTTGCTGATCCAGGGCGTGGGCACGCGCTTCGACAAACATTTCGACCGCCAGTGGGGCGCCGATGAAGCTCGGGTGACCCGCCTGGTGCTGATCGGCCAGGCGCTGGATGCCAAGCTGCTCGAAGCGCAATTGCGCGCCGCCCTCAGCGTCTAAGCCATGCACCTGCTCAGGACCCAGCCCGGCGGATTCGTGGCGGACGACAACATTGCCGATCTCGGACAAACCCCCGCCGAGCTGGTGATCCTGTGCAGCGGCGACTCTAGCCTGGCGTTGCTGGCCGAAGCGGCGCGGCAGTTGCCCGACGACTATCCGCAGTTTCGCCTCGCCAACCCGATGCAGGTGCAGAACCACGCCTCGGTGGATCTGTATTTCGACGACGTGTTGCGTCACGCCAAGGTCATCCTGCTCTCCCTGCATGGTGGCATCGGTTATTGGCGCTATGGCATAGAACGTCTGATGGAACTGACCGGGCGTGGGGTGAAGCTGATCCTGGTGCCGGGAGACGATCGACCGGACCCGGAGCTCAGCGACCTGAGCAACGTGCCCAATGAGGATCGGGACCGGCTCTGGCAGTTCCTGCGCCAGGGAGGTTTGGGCAATGCCCTGGATCTGTTCCGTAACCTGGCCAGCCAATGGTTCGGTCGCGACTATCCTTGGAGCGAACCCCAAGCCCTGCCGCGTACGGCGATCTACCATCCGCAAACAACCAACGCCACCCTGAGCGATTGGCAAAGCGACTGGCGGGCCGAGCAGCCGGTGGCGGCGGTCCTGTTTTATCGCTCTCACTTGCAAGCGGCGAACACGGCGTTCATCGACGTGTTTTGCCAGCGCCTGCACGCGGCGGGGCTCAATCCCTTGCCCATTGCCGTGGCGAGCCTCAAGGAGCCCGGTTGCCTGGTCTTGGTCGAAGACTGGCTGGATGAGGTGGCGGCAGGCGTGATCCTCAACACCACCGGCTTCGCCCAATCGAGCCCCGAAGCGCCACACATGCGACCGTTTCGCCGCAATATCCCAGTGATCCAGGCGATCTGCGCCCAGGACAACGAGCCCGGCTGGCGCGCCAGTGAGCAAGGCCTGGGCCCGCGGGATCTGGCGATGCACATTGCCCTGCCGGAACTGGACGGGCGGATTATCAGTCGCCCCATCAGTTTCAAGGACCTGGCCTGGCGCAGCGAGCGTAGCCAGAGCGATGTGGTCTGCTACCGGGCCGCGCCCGAGCGCATGGATTTTGTCGCTGAGTTGGCGCGGCGCTGGACCACCCTGGCGTGCCTGCCCAATTCGCAGAAGCGCGTGGCGCTGATCCTCGCCAACTACCCGACCCGGGATGGGCGCATCGGTAACGGCGTCGGCCTGGACACCCCGGCCGCGGCGGTGAATATCTTGCGGGCCATGCAGGCCGAGGGCTACCCGCTGCCGGCCGAACTGCCGGGGAGCGGCACTGCGCTGATCCAGCAATTGCTCGGTGGGGTCAGCAATGATCTGGACAGCCTCGACCTGCGTCCATGTCACCAGAGCCTGGCCCTCGATGCCTACCAGGCCATGTTCGACGCGCTGCCCGAGGCCAATCGCCAAGCAGTGCTGGAGCGCTGGGGCGCGCCCGAACAGGATCCGATGTTCCGCGATGGCCGGCTGATGATCGCGGGTGTGCGCCTGGGCCTGACGTTTGTCGGTATCCAGCCGGCCCGGGGTTACCAAGTCGACCCGAGTGCCGTTTACCACGACCCGGACCTGGTGCCGCCCCATGGCTACCTGGCGTTTTATTTCTGGCTGCGTCACACCTACGGCGTCCACGCGCTGATTCATGTCGGCAAGCACGGCAACCTCGAATGGCTGCCGGGCAAGGGCGTCGGGCTGTCGGAAAACTGCTGGCCGGATGCGCTGCTGGGACCGTTGCCGAACATCTATCCGTTCATCGTCAATGACCCGGGCGAGGGCGCCCAGGCCAAGCGTCGCACCCAAGCCGTGATTATCGATCACTTGATGCCGCCGCTGACCCGGGCCGAAACCTATGGGCCGCTGCGTAACCTTGAACTGTTGGCTGACGAATACTACGAAGCGCAACTGCTCGACCCCCGCCGCGCCCGGGAATTGCAGCGAGACATTCTGAATCTGGTGCGCGAAACCCACATCGACCGCGAGTTGCAACTGGACGGCGACGCTGACGTGGCAATCTGGCTGCCGCGGCTGGACACCTACTTGTGCGATCTGAAGGAGTCGCAGATCCGCGACGGCCTGCACATTTTCGGCGAGTCACCCACACAACGGTTGCGTATCGACACCTTGCTGGCGTTGCTGCGCATTCCCCGGGGCGATGGCAAGGGCGCGCAGTCCAGTTTGCTGCGGGCGCTGGCCAAGGCCTTCGCGTTGGGTTTCGATCCGCTGGATTGTGCGCTGGCCGAACCCTGGACCGGCGCTTGTCCTGACGCCTTGCGTCGGATCAGCGGCGAACCTTGGCGTACCGCTGGCGATACTCGGGAGCGTTTGGAATTGTTCGCCGGGCAATTGATCGAGCAGGCGCTGGAAGGGGTGGTCGAGCAACTTCAGGCACCGGGTTGGGAGACGGTGAACAGCATTATTGAAAACCTGCGCGGCGTCGTGGCGCCGCGTCTGGACGCCTGCGGTCCGGCGGAAATGCGCGGTTTGCTCGATGCCTTGAGCGGGCGCTTCGTGCCGGCCGGCCCCAGCGGTGCGCCCAGTCGCGGACGCCTGGATGTGCTGCCCACCGGGCGCAATTTCTTCTCGGTGGACGTGCGCAACCTGCCCACCACCACTGCGTGGCGTATCGGTTTTCAGTCGGCGAACCTGATCCTCGAACGGCACTTGCAGGATCACGGTGATCACCTGCGCCAGCTCGGTCTGTCGGTGTGGGGCACCGCCACCATGCGCACCGGCGGCGACGACATTGCCCAGGCCATGGCGTTGATGGGCGTGCGTCCGGTGTGGGCCACGGGCAGCCAGCGAGTCGACGATTTCGAGATTCTGCCGTTGACTCTGCTGGACCGGCCGCGGGTCGATGTCACGCTGCGGGTCTCCGGGTTCTTCCGGGACGCCTTTGCCAATCTGATCCGCCTGTTCGATGCGGCGGTGCAGGCCGTCGCCGCCCTCGACGAACCGGACGACATGAATCCTTTGGCGGCGAAGGTGCGCAGCGAGCGCCAGGCCTTGTTGGAATCGGGCCTTGAACCCGAGGTCGCGGCCCGTCAGGCCGGCTGGAGGATTTTCGGCGCCAAGCCCGGCGCCTACGGCGCGGGTGTGCAGGGCGCTATCGACGGTCGTTTGTGGCAGAGCCGCGAAGACCTGGCGCAGGTCTACCTGAGTTGGGGCGGCTACGCCTACGGCGCCGGCGATGAAGGCACTGCCGCCCGGGAGCAGTTTTCCCGGCGCTTGAGCCAGGTGCAGGCGGTGTTGCAGAACCAGGACAATCGCGAACACGACCTGCTCGATTCCAACGATTACTACCAGTTCCAGGGCGGTATGTTGGCGGCGGTGGAGACCCTTGGGGGCGAAACGGCGGCCAGTTACCACGGCGATCACAGCCAGCCGGACTTGCCCAAAATCCGCACGTTGAAAGAAGAGCTCAACCGCGTGATTCGTTCCCGGGCGGCCAATCCGAAGTGGATCGACGGGGTCAAGCGCCACGGCTATAAAGGTGCGTTTGAACTGGCGGCGACGGTGGACAACCTGTTCGCCTTCGACGCCACCACGCAGTTGATCGACGATCACCAGTACGCCTTGCTGGCCGAGGCTTATCTGCTGGACCCGGACACTCGGGATTTCGTCCGCCAGCACAACCCCGATGCCTTGCGCGACATGACCGAGCGCATGCTCGAAGCGCAGCAGCGAGGGATGTGGCAGGAGCCTGGGGAGTATCGTGAGGCGCTGGAGAACTTGTTGTTGGACATCGAGGAGGATGGCTGATTGTCTAGCCAGCCGGCCATGCGCAGAACTTGTGGCGAGGGGATTTATCCCCGCTGGGCTGCGAAGCGGCCCCACAAGATCAACCCGGTAGAACTGACACACCCGAGCTGCGGGGGATCGCTTCGCGATCCAGCGGGGATAAATCCCCTCGCCACAAAGACTTTCTCCAAACCGACCTTACCGACCACCTTTGAGAATCGACCATGACCGACATCCCTCATTTCCCGCTCTGCGCCGTGGTCGGGGCCGATGACCTGAAACTGGCCCTGTGCCTGGCCGCGATCGATCCGAAAATCGGCGGAGTGCTGATTGAAGGCCCGCGCGGCATGGCCAAATCCACGCTGGCCCGGGGCCTGGCGGATCTGCTGGCCAGTGGTCAGTTCGTCACCTTGCCCCTGGGCGCCACCGAGGAACGTTTGGTGGGCACCCTGGATCTGGACGTGGCCCTGGGGGAAGGGCGCGCGCAGTTCTCTCCGGGCGTGCTGGCCAAGGCCGACGGTGGCGTGTTGTACGTCGATGAAGTGAACCTGCTGCCTGATCATCTGGTGGACCTGTTGTTGGACGTGGCCGCCAGCGGCACCAACCTGATCGAGCGCGACGGTCTCTCACACCGGCATCCGGCGCGTTTTGTATTGATCGGCACCATGAACCCGGAAGAGGGTGAATTGCGTCCGCAGTTGCTCGACCGTTTCGGCCTGAACGTGGTCTTGGACGGTCACACCGCACCGGTGGAGCGCGGGCAGATCATTCGTCGGCGGCTGGATTTCGACAGCGATCCGGCAGCGTTCTGCGCGCAGTGGGAACCGACCCAACAGCAACTGCGCGAACGCTGCCAGCAGGCTCGCGACCGGTTGATGCAGATTCCTCTGGATGACCAAGCGTTGGCGCAGATCACCGAGCGTTGTTTTGCTGCCGGGGTCGATGGCTTGCGCGCCGACCTGGTCTGGCTGCGGGCCGCCCGCGCCCATGCTGCGTGGCGCGGGGCGGAGGCCATTGCCGTTGAAGACATTGATGCGGTCGCCGAGTTTGCCTTGCGTCATCGCCGGCGCGAACCTTCGGCCCCTGCGCCGTCCCAGGCGCCGCCAGCCACCGCCGATCAAACCGCCAGGCCTGACGATGGTCAGGGCCAGTGGGGTGACCTGCCGGCCCGGGCATTGCCCACCGGTCCTCGGCGTGACGTGCCGAGTTGGCCAAAAAAGCCCTAGGCATTCGCCCCCGTTCGCCCGCGGGGGTGAATGCCAGACCCCGTGCGGGACGCTTGGATCAGGGGCGCCAGGGCCGCAGCAAAGCGGCGGCCAGCGGGGCGGTGAACTGGCCGGGCACCTTGCTCGTTGGCCGTCCACGCCTGCGCGAAGACCTGCGTTTTCAGCAACGCCATCGTTCGCCCCATGAGCTGTGGCTGGTCATCGTCGACGCCTCGGCCTCGACTCGTCGTCATCAAGCCTTGAGCGATGGCAAAGGCCTGCTGGCGCAACTGTTCGATGACGCCTACCGCCAACGCGCCCGGCTGGCGCTGCTGACGGCCAGCGGCAGCGCACCGGCCTGGAAGGTGCAAGGGCTCAAGGCCTCGGCCGGGCTACGGGACTGGCTTGACGGGTTGGGCGCCGGCGGTGGCACGCCGTTGCTGGCGGCGCTGAACGAGGCCGGACGCTGGTTGGCCGCCCGGCGCAAGCGCTACCCGACAGAGCAACAGCGGCTGTTGCTGATGACCGATGGGCGAGTCAAAGAGCAACTGACACTGCCGCCCCTGGATTGCCCATGCCTGTTGATCGACATCGAGCGCGGACCGATTCGCCTGGGCCGGGCCCGGCAATTGGCGGGGCAGTTGGGGGCGCTGTATCGGCATATTGATGAAGGGCTACCGGGCTCGGATGTTCGCTGACTGACAGGGCCTCATCGCGAGCAGGCTCGCTCCCACATTTGTTCTGTGGTGAACACACGGATCGATGAATCCCCTGTGGGAGCGAGCCTGCTCGCGATAGCATCGCCTTGGTGTCAGATCCGCACGCTCAATAAGCATCACTGCTCTATGCTCAGGCAGTCCCTCACAGGAGTGAACCATGCGCGTACTCGTCACCAACGCCCAGGACGATTTTCGGGTCAAGGCCTATGCTGGCACCAACGGTGTATTGCTCGCCATGGACCTGGCTGAACCCCGGCGCAAAGGGTTGCTCGGCTTTGCCATCGAGAAGCAGCACGGCGCCAAACCCTGGCTGTTCCTGTTCAACAGCCTGACCTTCCCCGACAAGGTTCACACGTTCCCGCAGTTTCGTGCCACGCCGAGCGATAAAGCACCGCTGCAGAAGTTTCGCTGGGCCGACTACGCCATCAACCCCGGCGTGGCCATTCACTACCGCGTGCACTTGGCCTATGGCAGCCCTGACGCGCCGCAACTGGGGGAATCACTTGAGGTGTCGGTGACCAGTGACGATGGTCAGCCAAGCAACCAGGGGGTCATCTTCAACCGTGCCGTGGCGGCCAGCCAGGCCTTCCAGCGCAAATTCCCCGAGTTGGACGCGTTGATCGACGCCAACAAAAACCTGTCCATCGATGACTGGCCCGACGCGCCGCGCCGCTGGCTGGAAAATGGTCTGCTGGGACGCTTGACCGGTTTCATCGACCGGGCCCTGAACGCCAGCTGGGCCCTGGACGTTGCGATTTATGAATATGAACTGCCGGTGATCGTCGCGTCTGTGAACGCAGCGTTCGCACGGGGCGCGCGGGTCCGAGTGCTGTACCACGCCGAGCCGGGAGACGATGGCACATTGCGCAACGAAGCCAGCCTCGCAGCACTGCCGGCGGCCAACAAGCGTGGGCGTGTCACGCACAATATTTTCCACGACAAGTTCATCGTGCTGAGCAAGGTCGACGACACCGGCTCATTACACCCCGAGGCCGTGCTGTGCGGCAGTACCAATTTCACCGCCAATGGCGTCTACCGCCAGGCCAACGTTATTCATGTGCTCGACGACCCGCGGGTCAGCGACAGCTATCGCCAGGTGTTCGAGCAGATCTGGGCCGCACCCGAGGACGTGGGGGCCACGCGTCAGTGGATCAATCGGAACAACCCCATGGCTCCCGAGGAGCCATTGTTCACCGGGTTCTCACCGCGTACCGGAGAGGGCGATCTGGATCGTTTCGTCGATATCATCAATGGCGCTCGCAAGGACCTGCTGTTCGTCACCGCCTTCGCCTTGCCCGACCGGATCCTCGATGCCTTGCTCGGCCAACCCAACGACGACGTGCTGCGTTACGGCCTGCAGAACACCACCAGCCGCATCACTGGCTTTCATGCTGACCGCACCGCCGAATTCGCCGCCACCGCGTTGCTCAATACCGGCCTGGAGGGCTGGCTCAGGGAAACCATGAAAGGTCAGAAAGGCAATCTGCTGGTGCACACCAAAGCGGTCGTCACCGACTTCACCAGCGACATGCCGACCATCATCAGCGGCAGCCACAACCTGAGCGCCGCGGCCAGCAGCGGCAACGACGAGAACTACCTCATCATCCAGGGCGACACCGACCTGGCCGACCGCTACGGGCTTGAGTTGCTGCGCTTCTATGAGCATTACCGCTTTCGCTATTTCGCAAAAAAACTGGCGCTCAAGCAGGTCAAGCCGCTAGCTGTGGATGACAGCTGGACGGACGACTATTACCGCGAGGGGGATTTGCGGAAGTTGTCCAGAGTGAGGTTTTGCGGACGCTAGGTGCAGGCGTCGACCCCGGGGCGGGTCTATTGCCTCACACCTGGTGGAAACAAAAGTTACAAACGCAAATAGAGCGATGATTTGCATTTCCTGGAACATCGCCGACCAATTGTGGGAGCGAGCCTGCTCGCGATAGCGTCAGGTCATTCAACATCAACACTGACTGAGACTCCGTCATCGCGAGCAGGCTCGCTCCCACAGAATACTTGTCTGCTAGTGCAAGATAACCACGCCGTTATCGAAGCGTTGCTCGCAACCTTACGAGCTTCCTTGCCCGGCGGGTGGTGCACACGGTTCGCAGTCGCTGACGTAACCAGTGCAAGTCACGACGCGGCGAACGAGGCGGCCGCCTGGGTTTGGTTCGGCCGATGTGTTCGGCAAAGTTCCAGGTCAGCGAGCCCTGATCGCCGACGCCCTTGAGCTTGCGGCGTAATTTGCCATCCTTATAGAACAGCACAGTGGGTGTCCCGGTGACGTCCGGGTGCCGGGGTGATTCGTCGGTACTCAATTTGTAGATCACCGCCCGATCCTTGAACGTCTCGGCCACCCTGCAAAACAGCGGCTCGGCCCAGCTACAGGCGTAGCAGTGCGGGTGGCCGAAATAGAAGACCACCGGGCGCCAGGTCTTGAGCGCCTTGCGATAGTCCTTGGCTGAGGCGATGTGAGTGATGAATGAACTCATGGCTCGCTTCCCTTCATCGACACGGGTACTCGCAACCATAAGCAACACGGCCGGGCATCGCTACTGTCAGAGTTGACAGTTCAGCGGCTCCGTTTTGGTGCGAAAAAGTATCGTCGGCACCCTGTATGGGGCCTTGCTACCCGGCGGCTGTAGCCAACAGTAGCAGTCCCGGGGCATGTGCCGGCGCCCCTGTTGATCCCTCTGCGCCTGCCATCTTTCTGATTTCATTGGCTTTCCATTTTTCTTACCTCCCCGCCGCCAGCCTGTGGCACACTTTCTGCTGTCTATTCCGTTGTTACATACTAAGTTCCGGTATAGCGGAATAAACTGACTCAGGAGTGCTTGCCATGCATCGCCGACCTTCCTTGTTCAAAGCGTGTGTTTTTATCTTCGCGGCCACGACGGCTGCCATGGGTGTCGCTCAAGCGGCGGACAGCAAGCTTGATAGCGTGCTGCAGCGCGGCAAATTGATCGTCGGCACGGGCAGCACCAATGCGCCGTGGCACTTCCAGGGAGCGGATGGCAAGTTGCAGGGGTTTGATATCGACATCGCGCGAATGGTCGCCAAGGGCCTGTTCAATGACCCGGAAAAGGTCGAGTTTGTGGTGCAGTCGTCCGATGCGCGCATTCCGAACCTGTTGACCGACAAGGTCGACATGAGCTGCCAGTTCATCACCGTCACCGCCAGTCGCGCCCAACAAGTGGCGTTTACCCTGCCGTACTACCGTGAAGGGGTGGGCCTGCTCCTGCCAGCCAACAGCAAGTACAAGGAAATCGAAGACCTCAAGGCCGCCGGCGATGACGTCACCGTGGCCGTGTTGCAGAACGTCTACGCTGAAGAGCTGGTGCATCAGGCACTGCCCAACGCCAAGGTCGACCAATACGACAGCGTCGATCTGATGTACCAGGCGGTGAACTCCGGCCGCGCCGACGCCGCCGCTACCGACCAGTCTTCGGTCAAATACCTGATGGTGCAGAACCCCGGTCGCTATCGCAGCCCGGCCTATGCCTGGAGTCCACAAACCTACGCCTGCGCGGTCAAGCGCGGCGACCAGGACTGGTTGAACTTCGTCAATACCACCCTGCATGAAGCCATGACCGGTGTGGAATTCCCCACCTATGCGGCATCGTTCAAGCAATGGTTTGGCGTCGAGCTGCCGTCGCCGGCCATTGGTTTCCCCGTCGAGTTCAAATGATCCCGTGAGCCCGGGGCGTCCTTTGAAGGCGCCCCGTTGAAGGTACTGTCGACCATGAATTATCAGTTGAACTTTGCCGCCGTCTGGCGCGATTTCGACACCTTGCTGGCGGGGCTCGGCCTGGGGCTTTCCCTGGCGCTGGTGTCCATCGCCATCGGTTGCGTGATCGGCCTGCTGATGGCCTTCGCGCTGCTGAGCAAGCACCGCGCGTTGCGGGTGCTGGCCTCGGTCTATGTCACGGTGATCCGCAATACGCCGATCCTGGTGCTGATCCTGCTGATCTACTTCGCGTTACCAAGCCTGGGTATTCGCCTGGACAAAATCCCCTCATTCGTCATCACGCTCTCGCTGTACGCCGGAGCCTATCTGACCGAAGTGTTCCGTGGCGGGCTGCTGAGCATTCACAAGGGCCAGCGTGAAGCGGGGCTGGCCATCGGTTTGGGCGAGTGGCAAGTCAAGGCCTACGTCACCGTGCCGGTGATGCTGCGCAACGTGTTGCCTGCCTTGTCGAATAACTTCATTTCGCTGTTCAAGGACACCTCATTGGCGGCGGCGATTGCCGTGCCGGAGCTGACCTACTACGCCCGCAAGATCAACGTGGAAAGCTACCGGGTCATTGAGACCTGGCTGGTGACCACGGCCCTGTATGTCGCGGCCTGTTACCTCATTGCCATGCTGTTGCGCTATTTCGAGCAGCGCCTGGCGATCCGCCGTTAGGAGTGTTCCATGTACGAATCCCCCAGTTGGTTACATGAGTTGTGGGTCGCCCGGGAGACGCTGTGGGCCGGGTTCCTGACCAGCGTGCAGTGCTCGGTGCTGGCGATTTTGTTAGGCACGCTGATCGGCCTGTTCGCCGGGCTGGTGCTGACTTACGGCCGCTTCTGGATGCGCGCGCCGTTTCGTTTCTACGTCGACGTGATTCGCGGCACCCCGGTGTTCGTGTTGGTGCTGGCCTGCTTCTACATGGCCCCGGCCCTGGGCTGGCAGATCGGCGCATTCGAGGCCGGCGCCTTGGGCTTGACACTGTTTTGCGGCTCCCATGTGGCCGAGATCGTGCGCGGTGCCTTGCAGGCCTTGCCCCGTGGGCAGATGGAGGCAAGCCAGGCCATCGGCCTGACGTTCTTCCAGGCGCTGGGTTACGTGCTGTTGCCCCAGGCGCTGCGGCAGATCTTGCCGACCTGGGTCAATTCCTCCACCGAAATCGTCAAGGCTTCGACCCTGTTGTCGGTGATCGGCGTTGCCGAACTGCTGCTCAGCACTCAGCAGATCATCGCCCGGACCTTCATGACCCTGGAGTTTTACCTGTTCGCCGGTTTTCTCTTTTTCATCATCAACTACGCCATCGAATTGCTCGGGCGGCACATTGAAAAGCGGGTGGCTTTGCCATGACTGACGTTTCGAATCTCTCCCATACGGGGCTCTCCAACACCCAACCGCTGCTGGATATTCGCGGTCTGCGCAAACAATACGGCCCGGTGGAAGTGCTCAAGGGCGTGGACCTGAGCATGCAGCGCGGCAATGTCGTCACCCTGATCGGCTCCAGTGGCTCGGGCAAAACCACGCTGCTGCGTTGCGTGAACATGCTCGAAGAATTCCAGGGCGGGCAGATCGTGCTCGATGGCGAGGCCATCGGCTATGACGAGGTGGGCGGCAAGCGTGTGCGCCACCCGGAAAAAGTCATCGCCCGGCACCGGGCCATGACCGGCATGGCCTTCCAGCAATTCAACCTGTTCCCTCATTTGACGGCGTTGCAGAACGTCACCCTGGGCCTGCTCAAGGTGAAAAAACTGCCCAAGGACCAAGCCGTGGCCCTGGCCGAGAAATGGCTGGAGCGGGTTGGCCTGCTGGAGCGGCGCGATCATTTTCCCGGTCAGTTGTCCGGCGGCCAGCAGCAGCGTGTGGCAATCGCCCGGGCGATTGCCATGAACCCCAGCCTGATGCTGTTCGACGAAGTGACCTCGGCCCTGGACCCGGAACTGGTGGGCGAAGTGCTGAACGTGATCAAGGGGCTGGCCGAAGATGGCATGACCATGCTGCTGGTGACCCACGAAATGCGCTTTGCCTTCGAGGTGTCCGACAAGATCGTGTTCATGAACCAGGGCCGCATCGAAGAGCAGGGCCCGCCGAAGGAACTGTTCGAACGGCCGCAGTCGCCGCGGCTGGCTGAATTTCTCAAGAACACCCGTTTTTAATTCTATTGAACCTTTGATGGCTACAAGCAAGGAGAAACACCCATGAGCATTACGCGCTACGGCACCGGCAGCACCGCAGGCGGCGGCCAGCCACGACCCTTCGCCCGGGCCGTGGAGGCCGACGGCTGGCTGCACGTGTCCGGTCAGGTGCCGGCGGTGAACGGCGAGATTATTGTCGGCGGGATCGTCGAGCAGACCCACCAGACCATGAAGAACCTGATCGCGATTCTTGAAGAGGCCGGTTATGGCCTTGAAGATGTGGTGCGCTGCGGTGTGTGGCTGGAGGACCCGCGGGACTTCTGGAGTTTCAACAAAGTATTTGGCGAATACTTCAGCCCCGAACATGCCCCGGCCCGGGCTTGTGTGCAGGCCAATATGATGGTTGATTGCAAGGTCGAGATCGATTGCATCGCCTACAAGAAAAAGGCTTGAACCGTTGTAGGAGCTGCCGAAGGCTGCGATCTTTTGATCTTGATCTGTCGGGCTTTCGCTCAAGGCTCAATTGACTGGGGAAAGATCCCAGCCTCGTTACACTCGACAGCGCCTACGACCAATGAACGGGAATGCAATAAATGACCGAAGACACCATCAAGCGCCGGGCCCGAGGGTTGGACCGGGCGTTCGATATCCTCGATTTCCTCAAGGAAATCGGCCAGCCGTTGCGCCCCAATGACATCGCCAGCGGCATCGGCAGCCCCAAGTCCACGGTCTACGAACTGGTGGCGTCGCTGCTGGAGCGACGCATCCTGGAGCCGGTGGGCAAGGACGGTCACGTCTATCTGGGTCGCCAGTTGTACTTTCTCGGGCAGGCGCACCTGCGGCATTTCGACCTGAGTCGCGAGGCCGATCACGCCTTGCAGGAAATTGTCAGCCAAACCCGGGAAACCGCGCAGATGTGCCTGCTCAACGGGCGCAAATACACGGTGGCGCTGATGAAGGAAGGGGAGCGGCATTTTCGCATTTCCTCGGACATCGGCGAGAACGCGCCGATTCCCTGGACCGCATCCGGACGCCTGCTGCTGGCGCATCTGAGTGACCAGCAGATCATCGACCTGATCGACCCCGACGACTTCATCCTGCCGGACGGCGAGCGCTTGCCTCTGGAGCGATTTCTCGCAGAGATCCGGCAGGCCGGCCTCGATGGATTTTTCTCCTTCGACAGTGTGGCCGACACCTTCACCCACTGCTTCGCCGCGCCGGTCAAAGACGCCAATGGCGTGGCCATCGCGACCCTGTGCATCGTCGCCCCACGGGCCGACGCCAAGAACAACTACGCCGACTACCGCCGGGTGCTGATCGAAAGCGCCAACAACCTGGCCCGTCGCATCAATGAATAGACAGCCACGGCTGTGTGAGGAGTTCGAACATGTCTTCTGCCATTCATAACGCTGGCGTGGAGAAGGGGGCCGCCCAAGCGGGCGATCACCTGCTGCAGGATATCAGCCTGCCGGCGCTGGTTTTGCATCGCCAAGCGTTGGAGCACAACATTGGCTGGATGCAAAAGTTCGTTACGGACAGCGGCGCCGAACTGGCGCCCCACGGCAAGACCAGCATGACCCCGGCGCTGTTTCGCCGCCAACTGGAGGCCGGCGCTTGGGGACTGACCCTGGCCACCGCGGTGCAGACCCGTGCCGCTTACGCCCATGGCGTGCGCCGGGTGCTGATGGCCAACCAATTGGTGGGCACGCCAAACATGGCGCTGATCGCGGATTTGCTGACAGATCCAGCGTTCGAATTCCATTGCATGGTCGACCATCCCGACAACGTGGCTGACCTGGGGGCGTTCTTCGCCTCTCGCGGGGCGAAGTTGAACGTGATGATCGAATACGGTGTGGTCGGCGGCCGATGTGGCTGCCGGAGCGAGGCCGAGGTGCTGGCCCTGGCCGAGGCGATCGGGGCGCAACCGGCGCTGGCGCTGACCGGTATCGAAGGCTACGAAGGCGTGATCCATGGTGACCACGCCATCAGTGGCATCCGCGCGTTTGCCGCGTCCCTGGTGGGGCTGGCGGTGCAACTGCAGGACAACGGTGCGTTCGCCATCGACAAGCCGATCATCACCGCCTCGGGTTCAGCCTGGTACGATCTGATTGCCGAGTCCTTCGAGGCGCGGAACGCCCACGGACGTTTCCTCAGTGTGTTGCGCCCCGGCAGTTATGTGGCCCATGACCATGGCATCTACAAAGAGGCCCAGTGCTGCGTGCTGGAACGGCGCAGCGACCTGCACGAAGGCCTGCGCCCGGCCCTGGAGGTTTGGGCCCACGTGCAATCGCTCCCCGAGCCTGGCTTTGCGGTGATCGCCCTGGGTAAACGCGACGTGGCCTTTGATGCCGGACTGCCGGTGCCGCTCAAGCGTTACGAGCCCGGTTCGGACTCGGTAGCGGGGCAAGCGCTGAGCGGTTGCAAGGTGACGGCGGTGATGGACCAGCATGCGTTCATGAGCGTGGCGCCGGGGGTGGCGTTGCGGGTTGGCGACATCATCTCGTTCGGCACGTCGCATCCGTGCCTGACCTTCGACAAGTGGCGGGTGGCGTGTCTGGTGGATGAGCAGTTGCGGGTGGTCGAGTGCATGGAGACGTGTTTCTAGCCTTGAAACCGAGTCGCGGCTATCGCGAGCAGGCTCGCTCCCACAGTGGGGGCGGTGGTGAACACAGGATTTATGTTCACCAATATCCCCTGTGGGAGCGAGCCTGCTCGCGATAGCGGCCTGGCAGACACTATCGAAATATCAGGATCGCCCATGAGCTACCCCAACCCGAAACCCCGCATTGCCCTGATCGGCGAGTGCATGATCGAACTGCAGCAACGCGCCGATGGCAGCCTGCAACAAAGCTTCGGCGGCGACACCCTGAACACCGCTGTGTATTTGTCCCGCGCCCTCGGCGACAAGGGCGCGGTGGATTACGTGACTGCCCTGGGTGACGACAGTTTCAGCGATGCCATGTGCCAGAGCTGGGCGGCTGAAAATATCGGCCTGGACAGGGTTCAGCGCCTGCCCGGCCGCTTGCCGGGTTTGTATTGCATCCAGACCGACGCGGCGGGCGAGCGGCGGTTTTTGTACTGGCGCAACGAGGCGGCGGTGCGTGATTGCTTCACCACCCCGGCCGCCGCACCGATCCTGGCGGCGCTGCCGGACTATGACGTGCTGTACTTCAGCGGCATCACCCTGGCCGTGCTCGGCGAGCAAGGCCGCAGCAAACTCATCGAAACCCTGATCCAGGCCCGCCGGCGCGGGGCAGAGGTGGTGTTCGACAATAACTACCGGCCAAGGCTGTGGGTTTCGGTGGAGGCTGCCCGTGCGGCCTATCGCAGTGTATTGCCTTACGTGGAACTGGCGCTGCTGACGGTGGATGACGAACAGGCGCTGTTCGGTTATGCCGACAGCGATGAAGTGTTCGCCGCGTACGCGCAGCTAGGCACTTCGGAAGTCGTGCTCAAGCGCGGTGCCGAACCCTGTCTGATCTGTTGTGATGGGGAGTCTTTCCAGATTCCTGCCCGGCGGGTGGAGCGGGTAGTGGACACGACGGCGGCGGGGGACTCATTCAGTGCCGCTTACCTGGCAAGCCGTTTGCTGGGTGGCAGCCCGGTGGAGGCCGCCGAGGCTGGGCACCTTCTCGCGAGCCGGGTGATCCAGGTGCCGGGGGCGTTGATGCCCAAGTAATAGCTGGGCACAAAACCTGTGGGAGCGAGCCTGCTCGCGATAGCGGTGGGTCAGCTTGCAGAAATATTGACTGTGCCGCCGCCATCGCGAGCAGGCTCGCTCCCACAAGAGCCAGGCTCAGGGTCAGTCCCGGTAAAACACCTGCACCAGGTGATACCCGAACTTGCTCTTGATCGGCCCATGCACCACCCGCAGAGGCTTTTTGAAGATCACGGCATCGATTGCACCGACCATCTGCCCGGGCCGCACTTCACCCAGGTCACCGCCGCGTTTGCCCGAGGGGCAGGTGGAGTATTTCTTGGCCAGTACATCGAAGGCTTCGCCCTTGGCGATGCGTTGCTTGAGCTGTTCGGCTTCTTCGGCGGTTTTCACCAGGATATGGCGGGCTTGGGCTTTCATTGCAGCAGTGACCTGAACGGTGCGACGGGCCGGCGATTATGCCTCAAGTCAGGCGCCATGGTTGATCATCGTCCGAATCTTGTTCGCCAGCAGATCAAGGGTGAACGGCTTGGCAACCATGTCCATGCCCTGCTCGAGAAAGCCCTGGCGCTCGGCGGCTTTTTGCGCATAACCGGTCATGAACAGCACCTTCAGATCGGGCCGATGCTGACGGGCTATTTCTGCCAGTTGCCGGCCATTCATGCCTGGCAGGCCGACATCGGTCACCAGCAAGTCGATGCGCCGGCTGGAATCCAGTAGCGCAAGGGCGGCCTTGGCGTCCTGGGCTTCAAGGGCGGTGTAACCCAGGGAGTCGAGCAGATCGAGCACCAGCATGCGCACGGCCGGTTCGTCTTCGACCAGCAATACGGTTTCCCCGGCGATTGCGGCCGGCGCATTCTGCGCTACCGGCACCGCAGTCTGCTGGACAGACGCGACGTACAGCCGCGGCAGGTACAACTGCACCCGCGTGCCCTGGTCCGGCACACTGTCCAGGCTCAGCAGCCCACCCGACTGTTGGGCAAACCCGTAGATCATCGACAGGCCCAGGCCGGTGCCCTGGCCGATGGGTTTGGTGGTGAAGAACGGATCAAAGGCCTTGGCCAGCACGGAAGGAGTCATGCCGCTGCCGTTGTCGCTGACGGCAATCATCACGTAATCACCGGCCTTGACCGGTTCCAAGGCATTGAGGTCATCACGGTCGAGGTAGACGTTGGCGGTTTCGATAGTCAACTCGCCACCTTCTGGCATCGCGTCCCGAGCGTTGATCACCAGATTGAGCAGGGCGTTTTCCAACTGGCTGGCATCGGTGCTGACCGGCCACAGTTCATCGGCCAACTGCAGGCGCAGCACGATGTGATCGCCGGTGGTTCGGCTCAGCAAGTCTTCAAGTGAACGTACCAGGTCATTGGGGTCCAGCGGTTTGCGGTCCAGCGACTGGCGTCGGGAAAACGCCAGCAGGCGGTGCGTCAAGGACGCCGCACGGTTGGCCGAGGCGACCGCCGCTTCGGTAAAACGACCGATCTCGGCGGTGCGGCCGCTGGCAATGTAGCGCTGCATCAGGTCGAGGCTGCCGAGAATGCCGGTGAGCATGTTGTTGAAGTCATGGGCAATGCCGCCGGTGAGTTGGCCCACGGCCTCCATTTTCTGAGCGTGGCGCAGCGCCTCCTCGGCACGTTCGCGTTCGAACATCTCGTTTTGCAGGCGGTGGTTGGCTTCAGCCAGCTGCTGGGTGCGGGCGATGACGCGTTCTTCGAGCGTTTCGTTGAGGTTGCGCAGGGCCTCTTCGGTTTTCTTGCGCTCGGTCTCGTCGATCACAAAGATGTAGAAACCGTTCACCGCGCCGTCGGCCCCATGGCGCGGCAGGTAGTTGATCAAGGCATGGCGGGGGCGGCCGTCGCGATGATCCGACTGCGCGGTGAAGCTGCACGGCTTGCCTGCCAGGGCGCCGGCGATCTGCTCGGCGCGGGCGGCGTAGGCTGAGTCGCCGAGCACTTCGCGAATGGTCTTGCCGTAAAGCTCCTGGGGTGTCAGGCCATACCAGTCCAGATAGGCGCTGTTGTTGAGGCGAAAACGTTCTTCCCGGTCCACATAGCTGATGAGGATCGGCATGGCATTGATGATCAGCTGCAGTTCGGTCTGGCTCTGGCGCAGGGCCTGCTCGGTACGCTTGCGTTCGGTCAGGTCCAGGGCCGCGCCGAGGAAGCGTTTGGGCCGGCCGTGGCGATCCTTGTAGCAACGACCACGGACGAACACCCAGCGCAGTTCGCCATCAGGCCGCAGGAGACGATATTCCTCGGCATATTCGGTGCCGTGGGTGATGCAATGCTTGATGCTGCGGGTGACCATGGCCCGGTCTTGCGGATGCACGCCTTCAAGGTAGGCGCTGATGGGCAACTGACGCGACAGGTTCGGGTCGACGCCATGCAGCGCCGCGAAGTGCTCGTCGGCAACGAAACGGTCTTCGCTGATGTCCCAATCCCAGGTGCCGAGTGTGTCGGCGGCGGCCAGGGCCAGTTGCAGGCGTTCCTCGCTTTCCTGCTGGGCCTTGAGGCTGGCCTCTGAGCGTCGCTCGAACTCCAGGGCCAGGCGTCGCCGTTCACCGGTCTCGATGGCAGTGACCAGAATCCCGGCCACCGCGCCGTCTTCGTCGTGCACGGGGCTGTAGGTCAGGTCCAGCCAGACATCGCAAAGGCGGCCGGCGAAGGGCACCCGCCAATGCTGATCGCGACAGGTGTGCGTGCGCCCTTGCAACACGTTGTGATAAATCGGCCCGCTCACGTCTTTGAGTTCGGGCCATGCTGAATGGGTCGGTTGGCCGAACGCCTGGGGGTGTTTGTCGCCAGTCAGACGGCTAAAGGCGTCGTTGTAGAAATGAATCAGCTGTGGCCCCCACAGCAGGGACATCGGCAGCGGCGAGTGGAGCACGATATCCAGGGCGGTACGCAGGCTCTGGGGCCAGGTTTGGGCAGTGCCCAGCGGGCTGTTGGCCCAGTCGCGTCGGGCGAACAGGCTCTGTATGTCAATGCCGGCGGGTGTTGCGTTCATCACGCTAGCCCTGCAAATCGTGTCGCAGCCACGGTGTCTACTATCCTCTGAAGAAGGTAAGCGCGGGTTGGTCTGAAAGGTTTGTTCATCGGGTCAGCTTGTTTCATTGAAGTCTCGCGGAAGTCAATCAGGCCATGGAAATCGATCCCTTGTTACGCATCCTGGCGAGCCAGGATGGCTCCGACCTCTACATGTCCACCGGTGCGCCGCCGTGCGCGCGTTTCGAGGGGGTGCTCAAACCCTTGAGCAACCAGCCCTTCAAGGTGGGCGACATCGCCGGGCTCGCCGAGTCTTTGATGGACGCCGAACAGCGCCTTGAGTTCGATCGGGAACTGGAAATGAACCTGGCCATCTCCCTGGCCGGGGTCGGGCGGTTTCGCGTCAATATCTTCAAGCAGCGCAATGACGTGTCCATGGTGATCCGTAACGTCAAGCTGGACATCCCGCGGTTCGAGGACCTGAAACTGCCGAATGTGTTGCTGGACACCATCATGCAGAAACAGGGGTTGATGCTGTTCGTCGGTGCGACAGGGTCGGGCAAGTCGACCTCCCTGGCGGCGCTGATCGATTACCGTAATCGCAACAGCAGCGGGCATATCATCACCATCGAAGACCCGGTGGAGTATATCCATCGACACAAGAAATCGATCATCAATCAACGGGAAGTCGGTGTCGACACCCGCAGCTTTCATGCCGCCCTGAAGAACACCTTGCGCCAGGCGCCGGACGTGGTGCTGATCGGCGAAATTCGTGATCGCGAAACCATGGAGCATGCCCTGGCCTTCGCCGACACCGGGCATCTGGTGATCTCCACCCTGCATGCTCACAATGCCAACCAGGCGCTGGACCGGGTGATCAATTTCTTCCCGGAAGAACGCCGGCCGCAACTGCTCAATGATCTGGGCAACAACCTCAAGGCGTTCGTGTCACAACGCCTGGTGCGCACGCGTACCGGCCAGCGCCGGGCCGCGGTGGAGGTCATGCTGGGTTCGCCCACGGTGGCCGACCTGATCCGCCGCAATGAGTTCGGCGAGCTCAAGGGCATCATGGAAAAGTCAGAAGAACTGGGGATGCAAACCTTCGATCATGCCCTGTACAACCTGGTGGTGGAGGGCGCTATCGATGAGGAGGAAGCGCTGAAAAACGCCGACTCGGCGAACAACCTGCGGTTGCGGTTGAAGTTGCATGCCGAGTCCGACGCCGCGCCGCCGCCCGATCCGGCGGCGGGGGAGTGGGGGTTGATGGATTGATGGATTGGTGGTTCTACAGGCATACCGCGTTATCGTTCATCGCGAGCAGGCTCGCTCCCACAGGGAATCGAGGGTGCTTGCAAATCCTGTATTCATCACCGACCAATGTGGGAGCGAGCCTGCTCGCGATGAGGCCCGCATGGCCAGCGAAGCTTTGAATGTCAGGTAGTAAGCTCCACCCGATCCCTGAACTGCTCCAGCGCCTCGGGATTGGCCAGGGCATCGGTGTTTTTCACCGCCTCGCCATGCACCACGTTGCGCACCGCCAATTCCACCACCTTGCCGCTGATGGTCCGCGGGATGTCGCGGACTGCCAGGATCTTCGCCGGCACATGGCGCGGGGTGGTATTGGCGCGGATCACCTGGCGGATCTGCTGCTCCAGGGCCTCATCCAGGGTCACCCCGTCGCGCAGGCGTACAAACAGCACCACTCGCACATCACCTTGCCATTGCTGGCCGATGGCAACGCTGTCCAGCACCTGCTCGACCTTTTCCACCTGTCGATAGATTTCCGCCGTGCCGATGCGCACACCACCGGGGTTGAGCACGGCATCCGAACGCCCGTGGATCAAGAAACCGCCGTGAGGCAGTTCCTCGGCGTAGTCCCCCTGGGCCCACACACCGGGGAACTGGCTGAAGTAGGAGGCCCTCAGTTTTTCCTGCTGCGGATCATTCCACAGGCCAATGGGCATGGCGGGGAAGTGCCGGGTGCAGACCAGTTCACCTTTCTCACCGATGACCGCTTGGCCTGCCTCGTTCCAGACCTGCACCGCCATGCCCAGGCTCTTGCCCTGCATCTCGCCGCGGCGAACGGCGGACAACGGATTGCCATTGACGAAGCACGACACAATGTCGGTGCCACCGGACATCGAGGCCAGGCACACCTGGGGCTTGAAGTCGCGGTACACGTAGTCGTAGCTGTGGGGCGCCAGAGCCGAACCGGTGGACAGGATGGTTTTCAGGCTGCCTAAGTCGTGGGTGTGTCGCGGTTTCAAACCCTGGTTTTCCAGGGCCGCCAGGTATTTGGGGCTGGTGCCGAATACGCTGATGCGCTGCTGGTCGATCAGGTCCAGCAGGCGCTCGGGGCCAGGGTGAAACGGTGAGCCGTCGTAGAGCACCACCGCACTGCCCACGGCGAGGGCCGACACCAGCCAGTTCCACATCATCCAGCCACACGTGGTGTAGTAGAACAGCCGATCTTCCGGGCCAAGGTCCACATGCAGGCCATGCTCCTTGAGGTGTTGCAGCAACACCCCGCCGGTGCTGTGGACGATGCACTTCGGCACGCCGGTGGTGCCACTGGAATAGAGGATGTACAGCGGATGATCGAACGGCACGTCGACGAACGCCGGTTCGCCGCCGCAGCGGTAGAAGTCGCTCCACAACGCGATGCTGGCCGCTGTCTTGAAGTCTTCGACGTGGGCGTTAGGGCATGCGTAGGGCAGGATGATCAGTTGCTGCAGCGAAGGCAGGCGTTCGAGGATTTCGTTGACCTTGGCTCGCTGGTCGATGACCTTGCCGGCGTAGCGGTAACCGGCGCAGGTGATCAGCACCTTGGGCTCGATCTGGCCGAACCGGTCGATGACGCCTTGGGTGCCGAAGTCAGGCGAGGAGCACGACCAGATCGCCCCCAGGCTGGTGGTGGCGAGCATGCCCACCAGCGTCTGCCAGGTGTTGGGCATGCACGCCGCGACCCGGTCGCCCTTGCTCACCCCCGCCGCTTGCAGGCTCTTTTGCAGGCCGGCGACATGGGCGGCGAGTTCGGCCCAGGTCAACTGTTCCTGATCACCGTGCTCATCGATCGCCACCACAGCCACGGCCTCGTCACGACGGCGCAGCAGGTGTTCGGCAAAGTTCAAGGTTGCGCTTGGGAACCACTGGGCACTGGGCATCTGCTCACCTTCCACCAGCACTTCGCGGGGCGCCTGCTGAAAACGGATCTCGAAGAAGTCGACGATGGCCTGCCAGAAGGCTTCACGCTGGTCGATGCTCCAGGCGTGCAGGGCGGGATAATCGCTCAGTTGCTGTTGATGCCGCTCGTTGATGAACCGGCGGAAGGCGTCCATGCGTGACTGGGCGATGCGATCGGGGGTGGGTTGCCAGAGGATGTCGGACATGGGGTGCCTCTTGTTTTTATGTACAAATAAACTATAGAACGACCCAATCTTGTGGCGAGGGGATTTATCTGTGGGAGCAAGGCTTGCCCGCGATGGCCGCGCCGAGGTTTAACAGCTAAACCGCGTTTTCGTTCATCGCGGGCAAGCCTTGCTCCCACAAGTCGGGGATAAATCCCCTCGCCACAAGGGATCGCAAAAAATTCACTGAGCCAACCACCCACCATCAATATTCCACGCCGCGCCGCGTACCTGGCTACCGGCTTCGCTGCACAGGAACAGCACCAGTTCCCCCAGTTGCGGCGGGGTGACGAACTCCAGGGAAGGCTGCTTCTCGGCCAGCAGGTCATGCTGCGCCTGTTGCGGATCGACGCCCGTGGCAATGCGGTCGTCGATCTGTTTCTGCACCAGCGGTGTCAGCACCCAGCCAGGGCAGATGGCGTTGCACGTCACGTTGCTGGTGGCGGTTTCCAGGCCGACCACTTTGGTCAGGCCAATCACCCCGTGCTTGGCCGCGACATAGGCCGCCTTGCCCACCGAGCCGACCTGGCCGTGCACCGAGGCGACGTTGATGATCCGCCCCCAGCCCTTGGTGCGCATGCCCGGCAGGCTCAAGCGCGTGGCATGGAACACCGAGGACAGGTTGATGGCGATGATCGAGTCCCAGCGCTCCACCGGAAAATCTTCCACGGCGGCCACGTGCTGGATACCCGCATTGTTCACCAGGATGTCCACGCCGCCGAACTCCCGCTCGGCGTAGGCGAGCATGTCGGCGATCTGCGCCGGGTCGCTGACATCGGCGGGATGATGGCCGACCATGCCGCCAAACTGTTTCACCTCGGCGATCACCGCCGAGGCATCGCCGAAGCCGTTGAGGATCAGGTTGGCGCCGGCCTTGGCCAGGCTCAGGGCGATGCCCAGGCCAATGCCGCTGGTGGAGCCGGTCACCAGGGCGGTCTTGCCGGATAAAGTTGTTGTCATACGAACCTCACACAATGCCAGTGGCGTAGAACACACCGATCACCACGAAAACCGCGAGGGTCTTGATCAGCGTAATACAGAAAATGTCTTTGTAGGCTTCACGGTGGGTCAGGCCGGTCACCGCCAGCAGGGTGATCACCGCGCCGTTGTGGGGCAGGGTGTCCATGCCTCCGCTGGCCATGGACGCGACCCGGTGCAGCACTTCCAAGGGAATGTTGGCAGCATTGGCGGCGCTGATGAACGTTTCGGACATCGCCGCCAGGGCGATGCTCATGCCGCCCGAAGCAGAGCCGGTGATGCCCGCCAGCAGGGTCACGGTCACAGCTTCATTGACCAGCGGATTGGGGATGTTCTTGAGCCAGTCGGCCAGCACCAGAAAACCCGGCAAGGACGCGATGACCGCACCGAAACCATATTCCGAGGCGGTGTTCATTGCCGCCAGCAGCGCACCGCCCACCGCGCTCTTGCTGCCTTCGGCCAGCTTGCTGCGAATGGTGCTGAAGGCGAACAGCAGCACCAGCACAATGCCCACCAGCAGCGCGGCCTGCACCGCCCAGATCGCGGTGAGCTTGGCGATGTCGCTGGTCACCGGTGCAGTCATGCCCGGCAATGCCAGGCTGTGGGTCTTGCCGTACCACTGGGGAATCCACTGGGTGAACAGCAGGTTCATGATCCCGACCGCCAAGAGCGGTGAAATGGCGAGCCAGGGATTGGGCAGCTTGATGTCTTCGGCGGTCTCCGGCTCGTTGCGCAGCTCGGTGCCGTAGCCTTCGCCGACGCGCTGGGCCTTGTTGCGCTGGCGTTGCAGGAACAGCATGCCGAAGCTGAACACGAAGATCGTGCCGATCACACCCAGCCATGGCGCGGCCCAGGCGGTGGTGTTGAAGAAGGTGCTGGGGATGATGTTCTGGATCTGTGGCGTACCGGGCAGGGCGTCCATGGTGAACGAGAACGCGCCAAGGGCAATGGTGGCCGGGATCAGCCGCTTGGGAATATTGCTCTGGCGGAACATCTCGGCGGCGAACGGATACACCGCGAACACCACGACGAACAGCGACACGCCGCCATAGGTCAGCAAAGCGCAGACCAGTACGATCACCAACATGGCCTGGCGCGTGCCCAATAGGCGAATCGCTGCCGCGACGATAGAGCGGGAGAAGCCCGACAGCTCGATCAGCTTGCCGAACACCGCGCCGAGCAGGAACACCGGGAAATACAGTTTGATGAAGCCGACCATCTTCTCCATGAACACCCCGGTGAAGGCAGGCGCGACGGCGGAAGGATCAGTGAGCAGGACGGCGCCGAGGGCGGCGATGGGGGCAAAAAGGATAACGCTGTAGCCACGGTAGGCGGCGACCATCAGCAGCGTGAGGGCTGCCAAGGCAATGATCACACTCATGGTGTGTCTCCTGGATTGTTATTTTTGTGGTGAAACGGTGGGAGAGGCTTTAGCGAGTTTTGTGCCAGATGTATAAGCTATTGAAATATAAGAAATTATTTATATTTTTTTAAAAAGATAATGAAAATTTTCTCTTAGTTGAGACACTAAAAAGATCGCAGCCTTCGGCAGCTCCTACAGAGGCTTGCAAATGCCGCGTAGGAGCTGCCGAAGGCTGCGATCTTGTTTTATCTCAAAATAGAGATGTAAGTCTCTTTATTGAGACTCTGCAATCCCCAGCGCCACCATCTTCTTGTACAAGGTCGATCTTCCCAGCCCCAATCGCTCGGCCGCTTCGGTCACCTTGCCGCCGCATTGCGCCAGGGTGGTTTCAATCAAATGGCGGTCGAATCGTGCCCGCGCCTGGCTGAAGGTTTCTTGCGGCAGCGGTGCCTGATCTGGATTCAACGTACGGGCGACCGGCGTGAAAGTCCCAATGGCCGCTCGAATATCGGCGGCAGTGAGTAGCAGGTCGTCACTGAGCAGCGCGGTTCGTTCCAGCACATTGCGCAGCTCCCGGATGTTGCCCGGCCAGGCGTGCTGCGCCAGCAGTTCGAGTGCGTCGCGGTCCAGTTCGTGCTGGCTGCGCAGTTCTTCGAGGATCGCCTCGCTCAGGGCCGGCAAATCATCCAGGCGTTCGCGCAGCGGCGGGACCTGGATCGGTAACACGTTGAGGCGGTAATACAGGTCGGCGCGAAACTCTCCGCGTTTGATCGCCGCTTCCAGATCCATGGACGTGGCAGCGATGATCCGCACGTCGCTTTGCAGCACCTCGTTGGAGCCCACCGGTTCGTATTCTTTTTCCTGCAAGACCCGCAGCAGTTTGCTTTGCAGCGGCAGCGGCATGTCGCCAATTTCGTCCAGGAACAATGTGCCGCCCTGAGCGATCTGCAGTTTGCCAGCGCGGCCTTTGCGGTCGGCGCCGGTGAAGGCCCCCGGGGCGGTGCCGAAGAACTCGGCTTCCAGCAGGGCCTCCGGGATTGCCGCGCTGTTGATGCTGACGAACGCCTTGTGCGCCCTCGGCGAAGCACCGTGGATCGCTTGGGCCAACAGTTCCTTGCCGGTCCCGGTTTCACCGAGCAGCAGCACCGGTGAATCGGCGCTGGCGCTGCGCCGGGCACGACGCTTGACCTCCAGGCTGGCGCGACTGGTGCCGATGAAATGGGCGAAGTTGTAGCGGGTCTGCCGTGCCCGCAACAGCGAGCGGGTGGAGGCCAGTTCTTCCTGCATGCTCAGGTAGCGCTTGAGCATCGGCGACAGGCTGCGAAGTTCATCGAACAAGGCAAAACCGATGGCGCCGATCACCGCGCCCGCGCTGTCGTGGATCGGCAGGCGCATCACCACCAGCGGCTCCTTGGGCGTGTCCTGCATGTCCAGCAGAATAGGCCGGCCCGTGCGCACCACCTCGCGCAGCAGGCTGCCGGGGATCACGCTCTCGCACGCTCGGCCGATGGCTTCTTGTGCCGAGTTCAGGCCGAAGCGCCGGGCATAACGTTCGTTCATCCAGACGATGTTCGCGTCACGGTCGACAATCACCGTGCCTTCGCTGGACTGCTCGATGATCTCGAACAACGAACGGATCGCCAGCGTGCGCACGCGCTTGTAATCCTTGAGGCTTTCGGTGGGGTTCATCGGGCATTTCCAGAAGGTGGGATTTGCCGGCATCCTCCGATCAAAGGGGTTGCCAAAGAGCGGCATTATGCCGGGAGGGGCTGCCCCGGCAATACTCCGCCGGCATTCTTTGCCATGGCGAGCGTTGAGGTCAAACCCTGAGCGTCGGCGGATCTGCTCAGTAGTGGGCAGATCGATAAAGTTGTACAGTTGTTTTAAGTCTGTACATTTTTATGAGCGCATTTATGAATAAAATCAATCCACACAAGCTCAAGCTCTCCAAATGGACGGCCTGCGAGCCAACCGATCGGGAAAAGCATTTTCTCGTCACCCAGCTGCTCTGTGATGAGCAGGGAACGCCCGTTAAGGTTGAGCTTGAGGCTGTGTATAGCGGTCGTGTGGCGCTGCTCGACTGGCGTGAGCTACGCGACAGCAAGCATTGGAAAATGGGCTGGTGCTGATTGGCTTGGGTGGTGTCATAGAGATCGGAATGGTTGTTGATAGTTATACATAATTAAAAATCTGTACAAGTATTCCCGCAGTAGTGGCTTAATGGCGGCTATCTAGCGATGGGCATCTCTGCCTTCGTGTTGTGACGGCCACGCATTCAAAGCCACCGGGAGCGCCATCCATGTTCATTCGTACTCGCAAGCATCAGGACGCCTTGCACGAAACCCAGGCCAGACAGGCCATCCTTGAAGCCGAACGGACGGCTTTGCATCAGGCCATGGCGATCATCGAGTTCACTCCGACGGGTGAGGTACTCGAGGTCAGCCCGGCTTTTTTGCACATGATGGGGTATTCACTCAGCGAAACCCTCGGCCAGCATTATTCGATGTTTTGTGAGCCGGCCTATTCACGCAGCGCCGAGTGCTCAGCGTTATGGCAGCAGCTGGGTCAGGGCTCTTCTGTCGACAGCCAGTTTCTGCATTTGCGGCGTGATGGAAGCTGGCTGTGGGTGCAAGCGAGCTGTGTCCCCGTGCTCGATCAGCATGCAAGGGTGCAGCGCATCATCATGTTCGTTCGCGATATCAACGAGCGGGTGTTGCGCGCCCAGGCCGAAACCAGCTTTATGCAAGCGATCGACCGCTCCATGGCGGTTATCGAATTTGATCTGAGCGGCCAGGTCGTCAATGCCAATGGCAACTTCATGAGCGTCATGGGGTACCGCCTGCAAGAGATTCGGGGCCAGCACCACCGGATTTTCTGCAAGCCAAGCGAGGTCCAGAGCGAAGCCTATCGTGGCTTCTGGGCCGGGCTCAATCGCGGAGAGTACAAGAGCGGCCTTTTCGAACGCGTCGACAATCGAGGCGCGACTGTCTGGCTGCAGGCGACCTACAATCCTCTCTACGATGCCCAGGGGCGTTTGTACGGAGTGGTCAAGTTCGCCACCGACAGCACTCGCGAAGTCGAGCAGCGCCAAAGCGAATCAAGAGCGGCCGGACTTGCTTTCGAAACGTCCCGGCAGACCGATGAGCAAACCCGGCTGGGCACGTGTGTGGTTCAGCAAACCGTTACGGTGGTGCAAAGCATCGCTGATGAACTTCTGCAGGTGTCTGCCGGGATAGCGGCCCTGAGTGCGCAGTCCGAGGAAATCGGCAGCATCGTCGACGCCATCCGCGGCATCGCCGAACAGACCAATCTGCTTGCCCTCAATGCAGCCATCGAAGCGGCTCGCGCTGGGGAGCAGGGACGCGGTTTTGCGGTGGTGGCCGATGAGGTGCGCAACCTGGCGCGACGGACAAGTCAATCAACCGTGGCCATTACTCAGGTTGTCGCCAAGAACCGTGAATTGGCCAGGCAAGCGGTGAGCAGCATGCAATCGAGCACGCTCAAGGCAGAGCAGGGCGTGAAACTGGCTAACCAGGCCGGCACTGTCATTCTGGATATTCATCGAGGCGCGCAGCAGGTTGTGGAGGTGATGGGTGAGTTCACTCAAGCGCTGGATCAACGACGTGGCGCCTGAGTGAATCAGGGTTTACTGCACAAATGCCGCCGCCAACAGCTCCTTGGTATAGGGGTGTTGAGGCGAGTCGAACACGTCACGGCAGGCGCCGCGCTCAACCACTTTACCGTCCTTGATCACGATCATGTCATGGGCCAGAGCGCGAACCACGGCCAGGTCATGGCTGATGAACAGATAGGTCAGGTCGTACTTTTCCTGGAGGTGGCGGAGCAGGGCGACCACTTGCTTCTGCACGGTGCGGTCCAGGGCTGAGGTCGGTTCGTCCAGCAGGATCAGGGCCGGCTTGAGCACCAGCGCACGGGCGATGGCGATGCGCTGGCGCTGACCGCCGGAGAACTCGTGGGGGTAGCGATGGCGGCTCTGCGGGTCGAGGCCGACTTCCTTGAGGGCCTTGATCACTTGTGCTTCGCATTGCTCGGAACTGGACGAGTTGTGGATCTCAAGGCCTTCGCTGATGATCTGCTGCACCGACATCCGTGGACTGAGGCTGCCGAACGGGTCCTGGAACACGACCTGCATTTGCTTGCGCCACGGTCGCAGGTCTTTCTGTGACAGCTGATCGAGGGCTTGTCCCTGGAAGCGGATGCTGCCTTCGGATTCGATCAGCCGCAGGATCGCCTGGCCGAGGGTGGATTTGCCGGAACCGGATTCGCCGACGATACCCAGGGTCTTGCCGCGCTGAACGTCCAGACTGATACCGTCCACGGCGCGCAAGTATTCCTTGCGCTGGAACAGCCCGCCACCCAGGGCGAAGCTCACCCGCAGATCCTGCACTTGCAACACCTCCTCGCGTTCGTCTCGAGGTAGCGCTTCACCTTCCGGCTCGGCGCGTAACAGCTCGCAGCTGTAGGGGTGTTTCGGTGCGCTGAAGAGTGTTTCGCAGGGCGCCTGTTCGACAATTTCCCCGGCCTTCATCACACACACCCGTTGCGCGATGCTGCGCACCAGGTTCAGGTCGTGGCTGATCAGCAGCAATGACATGCCGAGTCTTTGCTGCAAAGACTTGAGCAGCAGCAGAATCTTGCGTTGCACCGTCACGTCGAGCGCGGTGGTCGGTTCGTCGGCAATCAACAGTTCCGGTTCGCAGGCCAGGGCCATGGCAATTATCACCCGCTGTCGTTGGCCGCCGGAGAGTTGATGCGGGTAGGCCTTGAGGCGCTCGGTGGGTTTCTGGATGCCCACCAGGGCCAGCAACTCCAGAATGCGCTGACGCGCCGCTTTGCCGCCCAGGCCCTTGTGCAGCATGAGGGTTTCGCCAATCTGCTTTTCGACGCTGTGCAGCGGGTTCAGCGAAGTCATGGGCTCCTGGAAGATCATCGCGATCCGGTCCCCTCGCAGTTCGCGCAGGACTCTGGCCTCGGCGCCCACCAGTTCCTGACCGCGATAGCGAATGCTGCCGGTGGTATGGCTGCCAGTTTGCGGCAGCAGTTGCAGGATCGAATGGGCCGTGACCGACTTGCCGGAGCCTGACTCGCCCACCAGGGCCAGGCATTCGCCAGGGCGGATATCCAGGCACAGGTTGCGCACCACGGTTTGCTCGTTGAAGGCCACGCTCAAGTCGCGGATTTCGATCAGGTTGTCGCTCATCTCAGGGTTCCGCTTCATGGCCGTGGCTCAGGATCGGGGGTCGAACGCATCGCGCAACGCCTCGCCAATAAACACCAGCAGAGAAAGAATCAGCGCCAGGGTGAAGAACGCCGTCAGGCCCAGCCACGGCGCTTGCAGGTTCTGTTTGCCCTGGCCGATCAGTTCGCCCAGCGACGCACTGCCCGCCGGCATGCCGAAGCCGAGGAAGTCCAGGGCGGTGAGGGTGGAAATCGCCCCGGTGAGGATGAACGGCAGATAACTCAGGGTGGCGTTCATCGCGTTGGGCAGGATATGTCGCACGATCACCTTGCGGTCGGACAGACCCAGGGCTCTGGCAGCCTTGACATATTCAAGGTTGCGCCCGCGCAGGAACTCGGCGCGCACCACGTCCACCAGGGCCAGCCAGGAAAACAGCGCCATGATTCCCAGCAGCCACCAGAAATTCGGCTCGACGAAGCCGGACAGAATAATCAGCAGATAAAGCACCGGCAGCCCCGACCAGACCTCCAGCAGGCGTTGCCCCAGCAGGTCCACCCAGCCGCCGTAGTAACCCTGCAACGCACCGGCGGTGATGCCGATCAGCGCGCTGATGGCCGTCAGGGCCAGGGCGAACAGAATCGACACCCGTGCCCCGAATATGACCCGGGCCAGCACGTCCCGGGCCTGATCATCGGTGCCCAGCCAGTTCACTGGGGAGGGCGGGCTTGGGGTTGGCTGGTTCAGGTCGTAGTTGGGTGTGTCGTCGCTGAACGGGATCGGCGGGAACAACAGCCAGCCGCCGTCCTTGTGGATCAGATCCTGCACGTAGCTGCTGCGGTAATCGGCCTGGAACGGCAGCTGCCCGCCGAATTCCTGTTCGGTGTAGCGCTTGAACACCGGGAAATACAGCGACCCCTGGTAACTCACCACCAGCGGCCTGTCATTGGCGATCAATTCGCCGCCCAGAGTCAGCATGAACAGGCCGATGAACAGCCACAGCGACCACCAACCCCGGCGATTCTTCTTGAAGCGCTCAAAACGCCGACGGCCCAAGGGAGATAACTTGAACATCAGGCGTTCCTCGCGGCGAAGTCGATACGCGGGTCCACCAGGGTGTAGCACAGGTCGCCGATGAGTTTGATCAGCAAGCCGAACAGCGTGAAGATGAACAGCGAACCGAACACCACCGGATAGTCCCGAGACACCGCGGCCTCATAGCTCATGCGTCCCAGGCCATCAAGGGAGAAGATCACCTCGATCAGCAAGGAACCGGCGAAAAACACGCTGATGAACGCCTGGGGAATCCCCGACACCACCAGCAGCATCGCATTGCGGAACACATGGCCATACAGCACGCGTCGTTCGCTCATGCCCTTGGCCCGCGCGGTGACGACGTACTGGCGGGTGATTTCGTTGAGAAACGAGTTCTTGGTCAGGATCGTCAAGGTGGCGAAACCGCCGATCACCAACGAGGTGACCGGCAGGACCAAGTGCCAGAAATAATCGGTGATCTTGCCCAGTGTCGACAGCGACTCGAAGTTGTCCGACACCAGCCCGCGCACCGGAAACCAGTTCAACGACGTGCCGCCGGCAAACATCACGATCAGGAACATGGCGAACAGAAATGCTGGCATGGCATAGCCGATGATGATCGCCGTGCTGCTCCACACATCGAAGGCCGAACCATGGCGCACGGCCTTGCGGATGCCCAGGGGAATCGACACCAGATAGGTGATCAGCGTGGCCCAGAGCCCGAGGGAAATGGTCACCGGCAGCTTTTCCAGGATCAGGTCGGTCACGGTGGCGCCGCGAAAGAAGCTCTTGCCGAAGTCCAGCCGGGCGTAGTTGCTGAGCATCAACCACAAACGCTCGTGGGCCGGTTTGTCGAAGCCGTATTGTTTTTCGATGTCCTTGATCAGCTGTGGATCAAGGCCGCGACTGGCTCGCGAACTGCCGGTCATGGCATTTCCCGAACTGCCGACGCTGGCGCCGCCGATGCCTTGCAGCTGGGCGATGGCCTGTTCCACCGGCCCGCCCGGAGCAGCCTGGACGATGACGAAGTTCACCAGCAGGATGATCACCAGCGTTGGAATGATCAGCAGCAAGCGCCGCGCGATATAGGCCCACATCAATGCCGCCCTCCAGGGGCGCCGCGTTTGAGGCGTTCGGCGGCCATCTGCTCGTTGGTCAGTGGCGTGGTGCTCATCTCCCACCAGCTCTCGATGGCTTCGTCATTGCTAGCCTGCACTTTGGGTCGACCAAAACGGTTCCACCAGACGGTGGAGCTGCCCGGCGGGTAATAGTTGGGGATCCAGTAGTAATTCCATTGCAGCACGCGGTCCAGGGCGTGGGCATGGCGGAGCATGTCGCCTTGGGTGGTGGCTTTGACCAGACCGTCGATCAGGCTGTCGACAGCGGGATTTTGCAGGGCCATGTAATTGTTCGCGCCCGGATCGTTGGCCGCCGCCGAGCCGAAGTAGTTGTAGAGCTCCATGCCCGGCGAGGTGCTGACGGGGTAGCCGGTGATGATCATGTCGTAGTCGCGACTCATCAGGCGGTTGACGTATTGGGAGGCGTCGATGCGCCGGATGTTCATGTCGATTCCGATCTGTTTTAGCGTGCGCTTGTAGGGCAGCAACAGCCGTTCGAGGCCGTTCTGACTGATCAGGAACGTGAAACTCAGCGGTTCACCGTCGGCATTCACCAGGCGGTCGCCATCGGGTTTCCAGCCGGCCTGTTGCAGCAGTGCCAAGGCTTGCAATTGTTTGTCGCGGATCACGCCGCTGCCGTCGGTTTTCGGCGCGTGGAATACCTGGGTGAAGACTTCCTCGGGTACTTTCCCTCGCAACGGTTCGAGAATCGCCAGTTCATCGGCATCGGGCAGTTGCCGGGCGGCCAGGTCGGTGTTGGAGAAAAAGCTCTGCTGGCGCACATAGAGGTTGCGCATCATCTGGCGGTTGCTCCACTCGAAATCCCAGAGCATGGCCAGGGCCTGGCGGACACGCCGATCCTGGAACTGCGGTTTTTGCAGGTTGAACACAAAGCCCTGGGCCGTCTGGGGCGCCTCGGTGGCCAAGTGAGCCTTTTGCAGGCGACCGTCACGCAGGGCCGGGCTGTCATAGCCGATGGAATAACCGGTGGCGGAGAACTCGCGATTGTAGTCGTAGGCGCCGCCACGCAAGACCTGCCGCGCCACATCGGTATCGCCGAAATACTCGATGCTGAAATGGTCGAAATTGTAGAGCCCGCGACTGACCGGCAGATCCTTGCCCCACCAGTTGGGGTTGCGCTCAAAGGTGATGCTGCGTCCCGAGTCGATCCGGCCCACCCGATAGGGGCCACTGCCCAGCGGTGCTTCGTAGCCACCTCCACTGGCAAAATCGCGGGTTTTCCACCAGTGTTCGGGAAAGACCGGCAGTGTGGCGATGTCCAGGGGCAGGGTACGGTTTTCGTTGTTCTTGAAGTCGAAGCGAACGGTGCGCTCGGATTCCACTTCTACGCCTTTGACGGCGGCGAACTGGGTGCGATACCGCAGGCTGCCCTGGGTCATCAACAGCTCGAAGGTGTAGCGCACGTCCTCGGCGGTGATGGGCTTACCATCGGCAAACCGGGCCTTGGGATTGAGGTAGAAGCGCAAGGACAGGCCATCGTCGGCGCGTTCCATCTTCTGCGCCACCAGGCCATAGACGGTGTAGGGCTCGTCCAGCGAGCGCTGAGCCAGCGGCGAATACAGCATTCCGTCGATCTGGCTGACGCCGATGCCTTTGTCGATGTAGGGCAGGACGTGGTCGAAATGGCCGATCTCGATGGCCGAGCGGCGCATGGTGCCGCCTTTGGGGGCCTGGGGATTGGTATAGGCGAAGTGGCTGAAGCCTTGGGGGTACTTGGCCGGTTCGCCATACACCGTCAGGGCATGTTGCGGTGTGGCATCCACACCGGCGGCACCTGTCAGCAGGACCACGGCAGTGAACAGCAGTGAAGGGAACGCCAGTCGCATTGTCAGCCTTAAAGCCGGGTGATAGATGACCACGATTTGTACGCGAGCTACGCCTTGATCGCTAGCCCCTTGGCCTGACACAAACACAACGGCCCACCGAAGGGCGGGCCGTTAGGTCGATAAACCGGGATCAGTCCTGGCGGCTGGTCACTTCCAGCAGGTGATAGCCGAACTGGGTCTTGACCGGACCCTGCACCACATTGATCGGGGCGCTGAATACCACGGTGTCGAATTCCTTGACCATCTGGCCTGGACCGAACGAACCCAGGTCGCCGCCCTGACGGCTGGACGGGCACGAGGAGTTGGTCTTGGCGACTTCAGCGAAGTCGGCGCCGGCTTCGATCTGGGCCTTGAGTTCGTTGCACTTTTCTTCGCTGGAAACCAGGATGTGGCGGGCAGTGGCTTTGGCCATGGGTAAAATTCCTTTCAATAGCTTTAAAGGTGTTGAGCCTACCGGAATCACTGACCGGTTGTTGTCAAAAATGCGTCAAAACCTTGAGTCTGTCGATCAAAGGCCGGCTTTGCGCAGGCGTTCGGCGTGGCGCACGTAAAGCTCCACCGGGTCTGTGCCCTTGCGGCTGCAACCGGCTGTCTGGTTGATGGCGTCCATGTGGTCCAGTGGATAGTCAGAGCGAATGACCTTGCCCAGGTGCGAGCTGAAGCGTCCCACCAGGCCGTCGTTCTGCCCGGCTTCGGTGATGAAGTACTCGGAAAAGGCCCTGCAAAAACCCTGCAGAGGATCCATCGCATTGCATGCGCCGTTCTCGGAGTCCGGCAACGTGCCGCTCCATGAGTAGTAGCGCACCCCGTTGACCCTTTGTGCTCCATTGCCGCCCCAGTGTTTGGGCAGGCCTTGGGGGTATTTGTCATTGAACGCGCCTACGCCTTCGGTGGTCAGCGCCGCCAGTGCTGCAATGGCGGCGTGCGGCAGTTGCGTTTGGCCGCCCAGCAACGAGATGAAGTCTGCAAAAAGCGTGGCGACTCTATCCGCCACATGCTCTGGCAAGCGCCCCGGGGTCAGGGCCTTGTAGAGGAAATCAATCAGTTCGGAGCCATGATTGGGGCCGCTGACCGAGGTCACCGAGGCCACCCTGTCGGGGGCAACAGCGCCGGCGTATCGGGCGGCCAGCGCGCCCTGGCTGTGGCCGATCAGGTTGACCCTGGTGGCGCCGGTGCCGCTCAGGATCCGATCGATCTGTGCCAGCAGTTGTTCGCCACGGGCTTCATTGGAATGTGTCGCCGACAAATAGGGGATGAACACCCGGGCACCGGCGGCGCGTAATGCCTGTTTGATCCCGTGGAAAAGTTCGAAGCCGCCGACCCTGTCAAACCCGAACAACCCATGGACCAGCAGGATGGGAAATTGAGTGGTTGCATTCCGTTGCATGTTCGTACCTTTTTCGAAGAGGTTCCTATTGAATTCGCGACCACACTCTAATGCAGGCTTGTGCTGGGCGGTGTAGGAAGAAACCGCAGTGATCTGCTGAAAACGGAATAGAAGAAGTGGGAAGGGTCAGACTGGAAACCGGACGGACCTGAGCGTATCGGGATACTTCCGATAGCCCTTGGCGCTTGCGGCTACAACTTCACGGGCACCAGGCCACTCCCGCGGTCGTCTTGTCTGACTGTGGGTTTGGGACGGTCGAGGTTTAATGGCTTCATCGGGTGCCGCGATGTGAAGGCGGTGCCTTTATCCAAGGACTGGAGCCTATGTATGACCACTTACCCATCTGCCTCGCGAGCCCGGCTCGCACCCCTGACGAAATTGCCACCACCGTCTCTGGCAGCGGCCAAGGGAGGGGTGATCAATCCCGCTTGGCGCAAGGTCGTCATCACCGTCAAGCCCTATCCAATGATGACGTGCGGCGATGAAGTGCTGCTGTTCTGGCATGGGCTTAACTCAGATGCCGAGCCCTATCGACATGAAGTGCGAAGGTTCATCACGGAGCGACAGGTGGGGCGAGAGGTCGTTTTTGTCGTGCGCGAGCCGCATATCGCCGAGCTGGATGGCGGTTCGCTGGAGATCAGCTACCAGGTGACGAGCAAACGCCTGCCGGCCGCGCTGGTTTCCGAGCTTTTGCAACTGGATATCGGCGATGTTCCCTTGCAACTGCCGGCCGCCGTTGCCAACGATGCCGTGGGTGGCAGCCTGGATCCGGCGCGGGTGCCCGAAGGAACGTACGTGACCATCAGGCCCTATTCCAGAATGGCCGTCGGCGACCGGTTGATCCTGATTGCCAGCAACGACTCCAAGGCCGTTTGGCGCGATGTGCTGGATATCGAGGCTCATGCCGTCGGCCGCGAGGTAGCGTGCTGGATCGATCATTCGCTGATTGCCCCTCACGCGGGTCAAAGCCTGAGCCTGACCTATGTCGTCAGGCGCGGACATTCGGTGCGCCGTGCCGAGCCGCTGTCGTTGCATCTGGGGCCTTTGCGACGTCCTGCGCTGAAAGCGCCGTGGATTACGGGATTGAACGAGGGCGGGCTGGATGTCGACGGGTTACAGGAAGGGGTGAGTGTCGTCATCGACGGAGCCGGGCTTGAGGCTGGCGAGCTGGTCTGGCTGCAGTGCAACGGCAATTACGCGCATGTCGCCGAGCGCGAAATCACCGCGGCGACGGCAGGTCAAGCGCTGACCTTTGTAGTGCCCGCGGCGTTCTGGCAGGACCAGCGCGGCAGGTCGGTGCACTTGTTTTATCAGGTCGAGCGCCTGGACGATGTGAGCCAGCACTCGGAGTGGGTCACCGTCCAGGTTCGCTCCGAGACAAAAAGCTGAGCGCCCTCGCTGGGGAGGGCGCTTTCAGGATTCAGGCCGACACTAGCTGACGATGGGCCTGACGCAGCAGTTGCTCGGTGGATGCCCAACCCAGGCAACCATCGGTCACCGATACGCCGTAACGCAGCGACGGGCCCAACGACTGGCAACCTTCGAACAAGTGGCTTTCCAGCATCATGCCGATGAGGGAGCGGTTTCCTTGCAAGCGCTGCTCCAGGACGTCGCTGAACACCTGCGGCTGCCGCAACGGGTCTTTGCCGCTGTTGGCGTGGCTGCAATCCACCATGATCCGGGCCGGTATTTTCAGGCGGGTCAGGTCATTGTGTATCTGCGTGACACTCTGCCGGTCATAGTTCGGCCCGCGATGGCCGCCGCGCAGCACCAGATGAGTGTCGGGGTTGCCCTGGGTCTGGATGATCGCCGGATGCCCTTGGCTGTCGACGCCGAAATGCCGATGAGGGTGGGCTGCCGAGCGCATGGCATCGCAGGCGATGCCAACACTGCCGTCCGTGCCGTTCTTGAAACCGACCGGCATGCCCAGGCCGCTGGCCATTTCCCGGTGGATCTGCGATTCGGTGGTGCGTGCGCCGATGGCGACCCAACTGAGCAGGTCATCGAAGTAGTTGGCGGCCATGGGTTGCAGCAGTTCGGTGGCTACAGGCAGGCCAAGCTGGAGCATCTCGCGCATCAACTCTCGCGACAGCGTCAGGCCGGCGGCCATGTCATCGCTGCCATCCAGGCCAGGGTCGTAAGCCAGGCCTTTCCAGCCTACGGTGGTGCGGGGTTTTTCCACGTAGGCGCGCATCACCAGCAGCATGCTGTCGCTGACTTCATGGGCCAGGCGAGCGAGGTTGGCGGCGTATTCGAGGGCCGATTTCGGGTCGTGGATGGAGCAGGGGCCGACAATCACCAATAGACGGGAGTCCTCGCCGTCGAGGATGGCGCGGATTGCCTGGCGATGGGCATTGACCTGTTGGCTCAGCGCCGAGCTGAGGGGCAATTGTTGCTTGAGCTGCAATGAGCTGGGCAGACGCAGGGTCAGGGCTTCATTGGCGGGGTTGAGCGTGGACAGCGGCAAAGCAGAGACGGAAGAATTCATGATCTGGTTTCCTGGGCGGACAGCGGGTTCATTCCCGCGCGCCGGCCCTATTGGGGTGTTCGACAATTGGCCGTATTGGCCCGCAACTGAGGCTTGCCACCGGTAGGTGACCGATCGGAGGCGGCAGGCTGGCCCGAGCGGTGGCTGGTAAATCGCCAGGCGGAAAAGCTGTCGTAACGGTAATAAGTGGCGTCGTTCATGGCTCAATCCTCAAGTTTGTCGGGTGTCGCAAAAATGTGTGGGGCTGAAAAAACAAAACCCCCGGTCGGGAGGCCGACCGGGGGTTAGAAAACTCTGGAAGGCGACCCGTTTAAATTGGGCGCCGGTTGGGTATCAGGCGCGCCAGTGGCTAAACCAATACCCAAAATAAAAGCTGACCGGAGTCTGAACACTGTTCGCCCAGGCAGCCGCAACCGAGCGCTGGGCGCTGGCGGTTTGAAGCGATGCGAGGGTGTTGAACATGGTCTGTCTCCGATGAATGGACCTGAGCTTACTCGAGCAGGGCGGGCCGGTTCAATCAGAAAATTCTATCGTGGGCATGTGATTGTTCATCCTGGCTGGAGTCCGGTGGGTTTTGTGAGAAACTTTGGGCTTGCACTTTCTTTCGGCCTTCGAGCCCAGTCGAAGGGGCGACAACGCTTTGACGAGGTACCCATGAATTTCCAGTGGCGTGCGGCAACGGCCGAGGACATTTCTTTTGCCCGGCAACTGACGTGCGTCAACATGCTGCCCTATTACTTGCAGCACGATTTGTTATGGCAGGACGAAGCATTCGATCTGGCCTGGATCATTCGCCAGAACTGGATCATCTGCCGCGAGGGGCAAGCGCTGGGTTTTGTCAGCCTTAGTCGTGATGCGCGGGCGTTGTATATCCGAGAACTACAGATTGCCGAGGCGTTTTGGGGGCAGGGCGCTGGCACTTGGGCGATCGGTCAGGTTTGGGACATGGTGGCGCAGGAGCGACGCCCGGCTCTGCGCCTGACGGTTTTCAAGAACAATCCGGCCAGGGTGCTCTACGAGCGCCAGGGCTTGCGGGTGGTCGGCGAGGATGAATGTTTCCTGAGGATGGAGCGGGATGCCAGGGCTTGAGGCCGCGCAGCGTGCGCCTCTGAAAGACGCGTTGTAACTTTTATATGTCCCTTTGCGCTAGGTCTGTCGGATGCTTTTTGCTAAGGTGTTGGGCAACCCAAATAAGACCAAATCGTGAGGTGTCTGCTTGATTAGGGTGTTAGTGGTCGACGACCATGATCTCGTCCGTACGGGCATTACACGAATGCTGGCTGATATTGACGGTCTGCAGGTAGTTGGCCAGGCTGAATCCGGGGAAGAGTCCCTTATCAAGGCGCGTGAACTGAAACCCGACGTGGTACTGATGGACGTCAAGATGCCAGGCATCGGCGGTCTTGAAGCCACGCGTAAACTGCTGCGCAGCCACCCGGACATCAAGGTGGTCGCGGTGACCGTGTGTGAGGAAGATCCGTTCCCGACCCGGTTGTTGCAGGCGGGTGCTGCGGGTTATCTCACCAAGGGCGCCGGTCTGAACGAGATGGTCCAGGCCATTCGCCTGGTGTTTGCCGGTCAGCGTTACATCAGCCCGCAAATTGCCCAGCAGTTGGCAATCAAGTCGTTCCAGCCGACCAATGAGTCGCCCTTCGATGCGCTGTCGGAGCGGGAAATCCAGATTGCCTTGATGATTGTTGGTTGCCAAAAGGTGCAGATCATCTCCGATAAGCTGTGCTTGTCGCCCAAAACCGTCAACACCTACCGTTACCGAATCTTCGAGAAGCTGTCGATCAGCAGCGATGTCGAGTTGACGTTGCTGGCGGTGCGCCACGGCATGGTCGATGCCAGCGCCTGATAATGACTGAACTGTTTGATCCAAGTGCTTTCCTGTCCACGTGCAGCGGCCGCCCAGGCGTCTACCGCATGTTCGACAGCGATGCGCGCCTGCTTTACGTCGGCAAGGCCAAGAACCTCAAGAAGCGTCTGGCCAGCTACTTTCGTAAAACCGGTCTCGCACCCAAGACCGCCGCCCTGGTGGGGCGCATCGCGCAAGTCGAAACCACCATCACCGCCAATGAAACCGAGGCCTTGCTGCTCGAGCAGACGCTGATCAAGGAATGGCGGCCGCCGTACAATATTCTGCTGCGTGACGACAAGTCCTACCCGTACGTGTTTCTGTCGGACGGGGCATTTCCGCGCCTGAGCATTCACCGCGGGGCCAAAAAGGCTAAAGGTCGGTATTTCGGTCCTTACCCCAGCGCCGGGGCGATCCGTGAAAGCCTGAGTCTGCTGCAGAAGACTTTCTTCGTTCGCCAATGCGAAGACAGCTATTACAAGAACCGTACCCGACCCTGCCTGCAATACCAGATCAAGCGCTGCAAAGCGCCGTGTGTCGGGTTTGTCGATCCAGAGGTCTACGCCGAAGACGTGCGGCACTCGGTGATGTTTCTTGAGGGGCGCAGCAACGCCTTGACCGATGAACTGTCAGCGGCGATGGAAGATGCGGCGGTCAACCTTGAATTCGAGCGGGCCGCCGAGCTGCGCGACCAGATCGGGCTGCTGCGCCGTGTGCAGGACCAGCAGAGCATGGAAGGCGGCAGCGGCGACGTTGACGTGATTGCCGCGTTCATCAACCCGGGCGGCGCCTGCGTTCACCTGATTAGCGTGCGCGGCGGCCGGGTATTGGGCAGCAAGAACTTCTTCCCCCAGGTGGGTATCGAGGAGGACGTCGCCGAAGTCATGGCGGCGTTTTTGGGTCAGTACTACATCAGCAGCCCGGAACGCGACCTGCCTGCCGAGTTGATCGTCAATGTGGTCCACGATGACTTCCCGGCCCTGGTCGAGGCCATCGACAAGCTTCGTGGTCGTGAACTGACCATCAGCCATCGCGTGCGTGGCACCCGGGCGCGCTGGCAGCAACTGGCCGTGACCAACGCCGAGCAGGCCCTTGGCGCACGCTTGGCCAACCGCCAGCATGTGGCGGCACGGTTCGATGCCCTGGCCGACGTCCTCAACCTGGACGAGCCGCCGCAGCGGCTGGAGTGCTACGACATCAGCCACTCCAGTGGCGAAGCGACCGTGGCGTCTTGTGTGGTGTTTGGTCCGGAGGGGCCGATCAAGTCCGATTACCGGCGCTACAACATCGAAGGCGTGACCCCGGGCGATGACTATGCGGCGATGCATCAGGCGCTGATGCGCCGGTTCGGCAAGCTCAAGGACGGGGAGGGCAAGCTGCCGGACATCCTGCTGGTGGACGGCGGCAAAGGCCAACTGTCCATGGCCCGCGACGTATTGAATGAGCTGATGGTCCCCGACCTGATCCTGCTAGGCGTGGCCAAGGGCGCAACCCGCAAGGCCGGTTTCGAAACCTTGTACCTGAACGATGCGGCTCATGAGTTCACCCTGAAAGGGGATTCCCCGGCGTTGCACCTGATCCAGCAGATCCGTGACGAAGCTCACCGTTTCGCCATCACCGGACATCGCGCCCGCCGGGGCAAGACCCGCCGCACATCGACGCTGGAAGGTGTGGCAGGGGTCGGGCCAACGCGACGTCGCGATCTATTGAAACATTTTGGTGGATTGCAGGAGCTGTCTCGTGCCAGCATCGAAGAGATAGCCAAAGCTCCCGGTATCAGTAAAAAGCTCGCTGAGTCGATTTATGCAAGCCTGCATAGCGAGTAGAATGCCCGTCAACCTCGCAGCCAGTTGTGCCGATGAATATCCCAAATCTGATTACCGTACTCCGCGTCCTGCTCATCCCGATCTTCATTTTGTTGTTCTATTTGCCGTACCACTGGAGCTATGTAGCCTCCGCCTCGGTCTTCGCCTTCGCCGCCGCAACCGACTGGCTGGACGGCTACCTGGCCCGACGCCTGGAGCAGAGCACGCCTTTCGGCGCCTTCCTGGACCCTGTGGCCGACAAGCTGATGGTCGCAGTGGCCCTGGTGCTGCTGGTACAGGAACACGGCAATCTCTGGCTGACCTTGCCGGCGGCGGTGATCATCGGTCGCGAAATCGTCGTATCGGCACTGCGCGAATGGATGGCCGAACTGGGCGCCCGCGCCCAAGTCGCCGTCTCGAACCTCGGCAAATGGAAAACCGCCGCGCAAATGCTCGCGCTGGTTATCCTGCTGGGCAACCCGGCCAACTTCAATTTCTGGGTGTTGTTGGGCTATGCACTGCTGCTGATCTCCGCAGGCCTGACGCTGTGGTCAATGGTCCAGTACCTACGCGCCGCCTGGCCACATCTGCGCACCGACGTAGACCCGAAATAAAACTTTTTTGAATCAAGGGGTTGACGGCGTATTCTGAGTCTATAGAATGCGCCACACCAAGACGCGGGAATAGCTCAGTTGGTAGAGCACGACCTTGCCAAGGTCGGGGTCGCGAGTTCGAGTCTCGTTTCCCGCTCCAAGATTCAGAAAAAGCCACTCAGATGAGTGGCTTTTTTTTGCCTGGAATTTGGTGCTTAGGCGTGGGCTCAGCGTTTGTGATCAAGCGTTGGCAGATGCAGTTGCCCATCTACGACGTCATGCAGATGTCGGATACTTCAATCATGTCGTCCGCCAGGCGCGATGACGCCTGACGTGGTACGTCTTCTTGATTGGTATGGAGAAGAGAAGAGTGGGTACACTGCGGTGCATCATTTTTGGGTCTAGCAATGAACCTTACTGACGCTACGCTCGTGCTGCTCCTGGCAGCGCGTATCCATGGAACAGACGAGGCCGTCAGGGCTTCAGCGAAGCAAACGCGACCTGATCTACAAGGTAATCGACAGCCGAAGTCCTCTTGATCTGGTTGGATTTCTGGCAGAGAACCTGGATAACTGAAAATCAACCGTCTGTGGCGCGTGCAGCTTTCGAGATGGCTCTCAGAAGCGAGCCGTAAAGTTATTCACGAAAAGCGTGGGTATATCTGTGAAAGCTCCACTGCTCTGAGTCGCTGTTCACTCGACCATCAATTTCTTTGTACATAAAGCTGCCCGATAGCAGCGTACTGACCCCTCGGGCTGGCAGGCTGGTACAAGTTGCATGGCTGCTATCGTCAAGACCCTCTAATTTTTGTGTGGTGAGATGGCTATATGCAAAACATTCTGCCTTTC
Organism: Pseudomonas sp. NFACC39-1; assembly: GCF_900110355.1. Taxonomy (NCBI): domain Bacteria; kingdom Pseudomonadati; phylum Pseudomonadota; class Gammaproteobacteria; order Pseudomonadales; family Pseudomonadaceae; genus Pseudomonas; species Pseudomonas sp. NFACC39-1. The sequence continues at coordinate 72,112 of NZ_FODL01000003.1, forward strand.
ACAACACATAAGCATAAAGAGGGTTCGATATGTGCAAGTTTCACCGTAGCGTGTTGTTGCTCTCCGCCTTGAGTACCATGAACTCAGGCGCTTGGGCCTACGAGTTGTACTCCGATTCTGACACTACATTGAAATTGAATGTTCAAGGGGCTGTGGGTTTCTTTCATAGCGACGAAAGTTACAATCAGGGTGGCCCGATAAAACCAGGTTCAGTGGCATGGCAAGAGGGTTTTGTACGCTACGGGATGAGCGGAACTCAGGTCTTTCCAGGTTCTGCAAACACTTCGTTGTATGGAGAATTCAACTTGGTCAGCAATGCTACCTGGGGTGAGGGTGACGCAGCTGGCTATACCGATGGAACGGAGCGTCGTACGGCTGTTGACCGTGCCTACGTTGGCTGGCGCTCCGGGGATCTGTTTCCGGCCTTGGGCAAGGACGGCGTAGACTTCTCCGCCGGCAGCCAGAAGGTCAAGATTGGTGATGGGTTCATCATCAACGGTGATGGTCTGAGTGTGGGTAATAACTTCGCCGACGGTAGCCTTGATCGCGGAGGGGCCTACTATCTGACCGCCCGCAATGCCTTCGATCGGACAGCCTGGTTGCGCCTCGGTGGACAGGAGGGTTGGCGCGGGGATTTGATCTGGTTGAAGTCAGATAATGAAATCAAGGCCAAGCCTGAGCTCGGTATCGGTGTGCTTGAGCATGTAGCGCCTGAGGGTACGGTAGGTCTGACGTATATCAAAGGGTTAGGCGTTGATGACAAACTGGCGAATGCTTTCAGCAGGCAGCGCGACGGTTTGAAGGTCACCAGCTTGCGTGCCCAGGGTAACGCTGGGGTTAAAGACTTGTTCCTGTCCTTCGAGTATGCCCATGAAGAGAAAAGTCTGGGTGATGAACATGCTTGGTATGCCGAGGCGGGCTGGACGTTCTCCGCTGCACCTTGGCAGCCACGTCTCGGTTACCGCTACAGCCGCTATTCGGAAAACTACGATCCGCTATTCAGTGGCTTCAGTCGGGGTTATGGAACCTGGTTCCAGGGCGAGGTGGCGGGTAATTACTCAGGTCCATTTCAGCGGAATGCCGCCATTCAGATGGTCAGCCTTGGCCTGACACCGCATCCTGATGTAGCGATGGGTGTACTTCTCTTCGATTTCAACACCCTCGACCCTGCTCAAGGCTACCTCGACGCTAAAGAGTTGGATCTTTACCTCGATTGGACCTTGGGACAGTTCACGGTCAGCCCGCTAGTAGGCTTGTATAAGCCGAAGAAGAGCGCAGAAGAGGGTGGGTCGCAACAGGGTAGCGATGACCTTAACCTTTACAGCCAGTTGGTCATCTCATTTGCATTTTAGTGATCGTCTCCTGCCGTAAAGACGTTAAACCATAAAGACATTACGAATAGGATATATCCGATGCGTGCTCCCTTTTTTCGCTCCGCGCTGGCTGCGACAGTCGGTATAGCTGCTTCACTCAGCGTCTCGTGCGCGCTGGCCGCCTCCAGCGACCCTACCAAGCCAAATATTCTAGTTGTCGTTGCCGATGACATGGGCTACTCCGATCTTGGTAGTTTCGGAGGTGAGATAGAAACCCCGAACCTTGATTCCCTGGCAGCGTCCGGGGTGCAACTGACCAACTTCCAGGCTATGCCTGCCTGCTCTCCAACCCGTGCCGCGCTGCTGACCGGGGCGGACCCCCATCAGGTCGGCTTGGGCAATATGGCTGAAGAAACAGCACCTAACCAGGAAGGCAAAAAGGGTTACGAAGGGTATCTGAATGATCGGGCAGTCACGATCGCCTCCCTATTGCGCGATTCAGGCTATGACACGTACCTGGCAGGTAAATGGCATCTTGGAAGTACTGAGCAAACCACTCCGAACCAGCGCGGCTTTGAGCATTCCTTCAGTATGCTTAGCGGTGGTGCCAGTCACTTCCCGGACATGAAGCCTGCCTATGCACCTACGCCGGAAGCTAGGGCACCCTACGCGGAGGACGGCAAAATACTTAAAACATTGCCCGCGCAATTTACCTATTCCAGCCAGTACTACGCGGATAGGATGATCGACTATATAGCCGCAGATAAGGACAGTGGGCGTCCATTCTTCGGCATGATGGCCTTCACTGCGCCGCATTGGCCGTTGCAAGCGCCAGATGAGGCTGTGGCCAAATATCGAGGTCGCTACGACGCTGGTTATGATGCATTGCTCGAAGCCAGGCTGAGTAAGCAAAAAGCCTTGGGTCTGGTGCCGGCGGGTGCCGAACCGGCAGCCCGTTCCCCTAAAGGTCGGCCATGGAATAGCCTCACCGACGAAGAACGTAAGCGTGAAGCCCGTGCAATGGAAATCTATGCGGCGATGGTGGATCAAATGGACGTAAACACGGGGCGTGTCTTCGACTATCTGCGCAAAAATGGTCTGTACGACAATACGGTCGTTATCTTCATTTCTGATAACGGCGCGGAAGGCCACGACCTGGACGATACATGGCCAGGCGACAAATTTCCAAAGATCCGCAAGGTAATCGACGAGACTAACGACTTCAGTTTCGAACGCATGGGTAAGCCTGGTTCCTACACATTCCTTGGTCCTAACTGGGCTCGTGTGTCATCCCCGACCTTTAGCCTTTTTAAAGGTTTTCCGACCGAGGGAGGCACCCGTACTGCGGGTATCATCCGCATTCCGGGTATTGAATCGCACGGTAAAAAGCTCGACAAGCTGGTCAGCGTCAAAGATTTCGCGCCAACATTGTTAGAGCTGGCAGGTGTCAAACGTCCTGGAGTGCAGTACCACGGCCGTGAAGTTGCACCGATGACGGGGACCTCGATCATACCGCTGCTCAAGGGGCAGAATGTGGCTGAGCGAACGGAGGCCGGTGAATTGTTCGGTAAGCGCTTCGTACGTAAAGGCGACTGGAAGCTGGTGCATATGCCCAAGCCATGGGGTAATGGTGAGTGGCAGTTGTTCAACCTTCATACGGATCTGGCTGAGGCGCACGATCTCAGCGCGAAAGAGCCAGCTAGAGTGGCAGAACTAAAAAAGACGTGGGACCAGTACGCGCAGCAAAATCAAGTGGTCCTGCCGGATCAGGTCAGCGGCTATTGATTTACGCCTAAGCGGAACCAGTGGCGGAGGATCTTCGCGGCTTCTACTCGATAAGAGATTGATCAATGCCTTACCGGGCCGTTCTAAAATGCTTGTGCTTGTTGCAAATTTTGTTGTCGACGCCCGGTATGGCAGCTTCGTCTCCTCCCGCACAAGCCTTTTCGGATGGTTATGTCGCTCAAGAGAGTTGCTCCGGCTGTCATCAGGCTGAGGCAAATGCATGGGCAGGTTCCCATCACAGTTGGTCCCTGCGGGAAGCTCGTGAGGGTAACGTTTCAGGTGACTTTAATGATGTCATTTTCAATGATGGCAACGGCATTGAACTTCGGTTTTTCAGGCGTGGTGACCGCTTTTACGTTAATGCTGGGGACGAGCAGGGTAAACTCACCGACTTTGTGATCGCGTACACTTTTGGTTTCTATCCACTGCAACAATACTTGATAGAGCGCCCCGGTGGGCGCTTGCAGAGTCTGACCGTAGCCTGGGATAGTCGTCCGCAGATGGCGGGCGGGCAGCGATGGTTTTCACTGTATCCTGGGCAACGGTTCAGCCCCAATGACGCACTGCACTGGACGGGTCGCTACCAGAATTGGAACGCCATGTGTGCAGACTGTCATTCTGGCAATTTGCGCAAAGGTTACGATGCTGCTGCGGATACCTACCAGACTACCTGGAGCGAAATGGCGGTAGGGTGCCAAAGCTGCCATGGCCCAGGTCAACGGCATATCGACTGGGCAAAAAAGAGCGCCCAAGAAACTGAGCGTTCCGGCTCGGATGAGAAAGGGCTCGCCGTCGACTTCCATAACCCTCAGAAAGGTTATCTGGTTGAGCAATGCGCTCGCTGCCATAGCCGTCGCCAACCCCTTGGTAATGGTGGTCAGCCCGGCAAACCACTGCTTGATGCAATGCGCCCAGCGGTGCTTTCAGCAGGGCTCTATCACGCCGATGGGCAAATCCTCGATGAAGTCTTTGAGTATGGCTCATTCACTCAGAGCAAAATGTTTAACAAAGGCGTGACCTGCAGCAATTGCCATGAGCCCCACACAACGAAGCTGCGTGCTGAAGGCAACGACCTTTGCAAGGCATGCCACAATCCGGCAGGCAATCCACTATTTCCCAGTCTGATACCTAAAAATTACGATAATCCAGCACATCATCATCACGTGCCTGGCTCTCAAGGCGCGCAGTGCGTCAACTGCCATATGCCGACTCGTACTTATATGGGTGTAGATGAGCGACGCGACCACGCTTTGCGCATACCTCGCCCGGATTTGGATGCACAGACCGGATCGCCCGACGCTTGTACTGGCTGTCATAAAGGAGAAACCCCGGCCTGGGCGGCACAAGCGCTTGCAGGATGGAATTTCCGACCTCCCCTTGTTAAGCACTACGGCGAAGTCTTCGCTGCAGCTCGTCGCAACGATCCTGAGGTCCTCCCTCAATTAGCGAAGCTCATCACCGACACTACGCAGCCTGCCATCGTCCGGGCTACCGCGGTTGAGCTTGGCGCAAGTTACGGCTCGGCTTTAGATCGCAGTTTTATCGAAGCACTAAAAGACGACAGTCCAGAGGTTCGGCTGCAAGCAGCACGTAGTGTGGAGGCGCATTCACCCACACAGCGTTTGGAGTATCTGCTGCCATTGTTGCGTGATCCGATCCTGGCGGTCCGTGATCAGGCGGCTCGGGGGCTCGCCGACTATTACAATACTGGCTTGCAGCCGCCGTTACAGGACCTGCTTTCCTCTCAGCTCGCCGACCATGAGCAGCGCTTGGCGCGCGACGCTGATCTGCCTGTGACAAGAGTGAACTTGGCGATACTGCAGGAGCGTCTGCATCGACCTGAAGACGCAAAGCACAACTACCGCCAGGCTCTTGTGCAGGACGCACGTTTCGTACCGGCCCGTACGGGTCTTGTGCGTCTACTGGTCATTCAAGGTCAGACCGTTGAAGCTGAACAGTTACTTCGCGCAGGACTGGCGTTACAGCCCCAGCAGCAGGAGCTTGTCTTAACGCTTGGGCTTTTGCTCGCACAGCAGGGTAATGCTCCGGAGGCGATAGAATGGCTGCAGCGTGTTGACACTCCACGAGCGCATTACAACCTCGGTCTGCTTTTGAGCCGGATGGGGCGTCAGAAGGAGGCGAAAATCTCATTGTTAAGAGGTTTGGAGCAGGATCCCGCTAATCAGGATCTGCGCTACACGCTAGCTTACCTGAGTGCGCAAAATAACGAGTTGGATGATGCGCTTAAATATTGCGAAGGTTCTAACGATATGAGATGTCGGCGGCTATCCGATGCGATAAAGTCCCGTGGACAATGAACGTTCAGTAGTTCTATGGCCCTGTAACGGGTGAGCACTTCAACTGCGGCCTTGACCGCCGCGTAAACGCTGTACCTCGGCAATGTGAAACGTACAAATCCGGACGAAACGTTCAGGATACGACCACCGTCTTGGAGGCGCGGTAACAGCTTCCGAGTCAGGAAAATCGGGCCGCGAAGGTGCGTGGCGACAAGTGAGGCAAATTGGTCTTCGGTCGCGTCAATAAAGTTCGTGAAGATGCCATTGCCTGCATTGTTGACGAGGAAGTCGAAGCGCTGTAGGCGTCCGGCTAAGTCACCTACCGCACTCCAGTATTAAGGGCGATGGTGGAGTTCTGCAGGTAACTTAGCCGGACGCTGATATTTCCTCTAATGTTCCCTCAGATAGATCGTTCTCTTTTCTCATCCCTTCATCGCCTCCTTGGAGCGCAGGATCATGGTCTGCTCAATCAAGTCCCCGGCATAGACAGGCTCGGGATTGATAAGCGAACACGGTGCAACCACTATCAGGAACGAATCATAACCGACTTGAGCTCGGTGTAATCATCGATAAAGGCACTGCCAAACTCCCGTCCCACCCCCGAAGACTTGCTACCGCCGAACGGCACCGCTGGATCAAGCATAGTGTGCATGTTCACCCACACAGTACCGGCCTCGATCGCGGGCACCATGCGCAGGGCTTTGCCCAGGTCATTGGTCCAGAGGCTGGCACTCAGGCCGTAGGGCGTATTGTTCATCAGTTCCAGTAGTTCTTCTTCGGTGTCGTAGGGGAAGAAAGTGGCAATCGGGCCGAAAGTCTCCTCGTTGAGCAGAGTGTCGTCGATGGTGTTGGCGAGGATTACTGTCGGTTCGACGTAACAGCCGGGGCGGTCGATCAGCTTGCCGCCGTGGACGATGGTGTTGTTTTCGGCACGGGCCTTGGCGAAAAAACCTTCGAGCTTGAGTTGATGCTGGCGGTTGGTGACCGGGCCGAACTCGGTGCGTTCATCCAGGGGCGAGCCGATGTTCAACTTGCTCAGGCGTCGGGCCAACTTGTCCATGATCGGCTCGATCTGCGAGCGATGGGCGAAGAAGTGCTCGGCAGCGGCACAGATTTGTCCAGAGTGCAGGAAGCCGGCTTCGATGATGCCGTTGACTGCCTCGTCCAGATCGACATCGCGCAGGAACCCCGCCGAGTTTTTGCCGCCCAGTTCCAGGGTGGCTCGTGTCAACCCGGCGCCCATGGCACTGCGACCGACAGCGATGCCGGTCGGCACCGAGCCAGTGAACGAGACTTTGTCGGTACCGGGGTGCTCGATCAACCCTTTGCCCACCAGCCCACCGCCAGTCAAAACGTTCAATGCGCCGGCCGGGAGGCCGGCTTCAATGGCCAATTCTGCGATTCGAAGAATTCTCAGCGGGGTGAATTCGCTGGGTTTGATGATGATGCTGCACCCGGTTACGAGCGCCGAGGCGAGTTTCCAGATGGCGATCATGGTCGAGAAATTCCACGGCACGATGCCGACTACCACCCCGACGGGTTCGCGCAGGGTGAAGGCGGTATAGCGTTCGCCGGCAAAGGAGGGCAATGACGGGGTGATGGTCTGACCGCTGATCTTGGTCGCCCAGCCAGCGTAATAACGCAGGAAGTGAGCGGCCTGATCAACTTCGAAAGCCCTGGAAATCTGAATGATCTTGCCCGATTGGCAGGTTTCGATCTGTGCCAGTTCTTCGCGGTTGCGTTCCAGCAAGTCCGCCAGTTTCAGCAGCACATTGCCCCGCGTCGCCGGTGTGGCCTGGGACCATTGTTTGAAGCCACGCTCCGCTGATTCCACCGCCGCGTCGATATCGGCTGGATCGGCGTTGGCGACCTGGGCAATGACCTTGCCAGTGGCGGGGTCGATCACTTCCAGTGTCTGGCTGGAGCGGCTCTGGACGTAGCCACCGTCGATAAACAATGCATGGCTTCGACGGAGGAAGGCTTCAACTTGAGGCAGCAGCGCAATATCACTCATGGACGTTTTCCTGATCACGAACAAGAGAAAAAACCGAGGTTAATCCGTGGGGACGGGGGGCTTGACTGTGCCTGCCGTGCTACATGCCCGTGGGTGCCAGAACGGCTTCAAGTGTAGGCGGAATGATTGGGTTGTTGCCTTTGAAAAGTACAATCTTGGCTCTGGAAGGTGCATTTTCTATCGCAGTGACGGGTTCCATACTGGCCCTGTATCCAGCGCGGCGCCTCTAATCGGGGCGCCGGCCGGACAACCAATAATAAGTAGGGCCGTCCATGAAAAAGCCAAACCCGCTCCTCGAAGACCTCAAGTCCATTCTGCCGACCATCGCTGCCAATGCCTTTCAGGCCGAGCAGGACCGCAAGGTCCCCGACGAGAACATTGCGCTTCTCAAAGGCATCGGCATGCACAGAGCCTTTCAGCCGAAGAAGTTCGGTGGCATGGAAATATCGCTGCCTCAATTTGCCGACTGCATTGCCTTGCTCGCCGGGTCCTGTGCCAGTACCGCTTGGGCCATGAGTCTGCTCTGCACTCACAGCCATCAACTGGCAATGTTCTCGGCCGAGCTGCAGCAAGAAGTCTGGGGCGCTGACCCGAATGCCACCGCCAGCAGCAGCATCGCCCCTTTTGGTCGTACCGAAGAGACCGACGGCGGTGTGCTGTTCAGCGGTGAAATGGGTTGGAGCAGCGGCTGCGACCATGCCGAGTGGGCGATTGTAGGCTTCCGCCGAAAAAATGCCGAGGGTACCCAGGACTACTGCTTCGCGGTGCTGCCGCGCAGCGACTATCAGATCCGTGACGACTGGTTCGCCGCCGGCATGAAGGGTAGCGGCACCAAGACCTTGATCATCGACAATGTATTTGTACCGGAACACCGTATCCAGAAAGCCAAGGACATGATGGAGGGCAAGTCCGCCGGTTTCGGTCTGTACCCGGACAGTAAGATCTTCTACTCGCCGTATCGTCCTTACTTCGCCAGCGGTTTTTCCACCGTGAGCCTGGGTGTTGCCGAGCGAATGCTGGAGGTGTTCCGAGAAAAAACCAAATCCCGCGTGCGTGCCTACACCGGTGCTGCAGTCGGTGCTGCGACCCCGGCGTTGATGCGCCTGGCCGAGTCAACTCATCAGGTGGCAGCAGCCCGAGCCTTTCTCGAGAAAACCTGGGAAGAGCACGCCGAACATAGTGAACAGCAGCGTTATCCAAGCCGCGAAACCCTGGCGTTCTGGCGCACCAATCAAGCCTACGCCACCAAGATGTGCATCCAGGCGGTGGACCGTCTTTTCGAGGCTGCCGGTGGTAACGCCTGGTTCGAGCACAACGAGATGCAGCGCCTGTTCCGCGACTCACACATGACCGGGGCCCATGCCTACACCGACTACGACGTCTGCGCTCAAATCCTCGGCCGCGAGCTGATGGGCCTGGAACCCGATCCGAGCATGATCTGAGCCCGGACCGTCCATAACAACAATCAGGATTGCTTCTCAAAGCAGTCCGGGAGTCTTGCATGTCTGATAACAGCGTTTGTGCAGCCACTGAAACGACCTTCGACCCGCGGGCCTTTCGTCGGGCTCTGGGCAATTTCGCCACCGGCGTGACCGTGGTGACCGCCGCCACCGCATCCGGGCGCAAAGCCGGGGTAACCGCCAACAGTTTCAACTCCGTTTCTCTCGATCCGCCTCTGGTACTGTGGAGCATCGACAAGCGTTCCAACAGCCACGAGGTGTTCAAAGAGGCCAGCCATTTTGCGGTCAATGTACTGGCGGCGGACCAGATCGACCTTTCCAACAATTTCGCCCGCCCCAAGGAAGATCGCTTCGCCGACATCGAGTTCGAACCTGGCGAAGGCGGCGCGCCGGTATTCACTGATTGCGCGGCGCGTTTTCACTGTGAGAAGTACCAGCAAGTGGACGGTGGCGATCACTGGATCATTATCGGCAAGGTGGTGGCCTTCGACGACTTCGGCCGCTCGCCGTTGCTCTATCACCAAGGTGCCTACTCCATGGTGCTGCCCCATACCCGCATGACCAAACGCGATGAAAGCCAGCCTCCGAGCAGCCATTTCCAGGGGCGCCTCAGCCACAATCTGTACTACCTGATGACCCAGGCGGTACGGGCTTACCAGTCCAGCTACCAGCCACGGCAACTGTCCACCGGGCTGCGCACGAGCGAGGCGCGGATGTTGATGGTGTTGGAGAGTGACGCCGGTCTGAGCCTGAACGATCTGTTGCGGGAAGTGGCGATGCCAGTGCGGGAAATCGATGAGGCGGTGGCCAACCTCAAGCGCAAAGGGTTGGTCAGCGACGATGACAGCCGCGTGCGTCTGACCGCCGCCGGTATCGAGCAGACCGAAGGCCTGTGGGCCATCGCTCGAGAGCAGCAGGACAAGGTGTTTTCCGATTTCAGTGAAGAACAGATCGATACCTTCAAGACGGTGTTGAAGAGACTGATCAGTAGCTGCTGATCTCCAATCAAATTTCTTATGGCGCCTTCGGGCGCCGTTTTTATTGATGGCAGGCAGGAGCAAACGCCTCAGCAGCCTCGTACAAGCAATCACCTTCAGTTTGCTATCAGATCCAGTGTTTCGACTCGACGAACAAAGGACAGGCTGATGTTCTTCAAGAAACATAAACGGCTACAGGCGCTCGCTGAATCCGTGCAGCTGGAACAACTCACGCAAGAAAAAGCCCTGATCGAGCAGCGATTGCGAGCGGCCGAGGACCTGGCCAACAACCAGGCCGGCCAATTGGAGCGAAGCGAGCAGACGCTTGAAACCCTTCGCCAGCAGTTGGAACAGGCCCGGAGCCGCGAGCAGACGCTCGAAGTCGAGTTAGGCCGGCACGTGCAGCTATCCCGCCAGCATCGGCAGGAGGAACAGATCTGGGAATTGCTGCAGTCGACACTGACCGAAGGCTGCTGGGACATCACCGTGGTCAACGGCGATGTGCAGGATCCAGCCAGCTGTATGCGGTTTTCTAATCAGTTTCGCATCCTCATGGGCTACGCCCTGCATGAGCTGCACGACGGCTGGGATGCTCAGGTCAGCATTACTCATCCTGACGATCTGCCGGCGATCATGGCGATCTTCAATCAGGAAGTCCTCGCCATCCACGGCAGCGGCGAGTACGTCATTGAATATCGGATGCGTCACAAGACCCGTGACTATATCTGGTGTCGCGAGAGAGGTCGTGCGGTCCGTGATGCACAGGGGCGTTTAGTCCGTGTGATCGGCGCGGTACGCGACATCAGCGATGAGCGTTCAGCCAAGGCCACCCATCAACAAATGCTTGAACAAAATCAGGCTACCTACGGCCAGATTGCGACGGTAGTGGGAGTCATCAAGGGCATCGCCGACCAGACCAATCTATTGGCTTTGAACGCCGCGATCGAAGCAGCCAGGGCGGGAGAGGTCGGGCGCGGGTTTTCAGTGGTGGCCGATGAAGTGCGCAAACTGGCAGAAAATACCCGCCAGGCGACTCATAAGATTCAGACGATGTTGCACCAGCACAAGCAGTAACCCGGTTTCAGGAGTTGCAAAAGGCAGGTTCTGAACTGGATCGGAAAAGGGCGGCCACTCTCAGTTGGCTGTAAAGGTTGGTGCCATCGCCGCGACCTGGTTGCCGCCGTTGTTTTTTCCCAGCATGGTTGGACAGTGATTAGATTGAGCACCCCTTGGGACGCCTGGGGCCGGGGGAAATTTTTCACCTGCGTACCCTATAATTGATCTTGTGGGCCAAGCAGTGGACCTTGGCAGACAGCAACAAAACCGGCGGCAGACACGGGCAAGACGATCAGGGCGGCAGAGGCGCAAAGTGACTCTGTATACGGCGGCGTTTCGATCAGGGACTGGCTGGGGAGGGCGTTATCGCCAGTTCCTTGAGCGGATCGCTACATCCATTATAAAAATCCGCTTTCGAGGATCTGCACTATGTCGATCAATGACAGACTCACCGAGCATTTGAACCGGGGTACGGTAGGTTTCCCCACTGCGCTCGCCAGCACCATTGGTCTGATCATGGCCAGCCCGGTGATTCTCACTGCGACCATGGGGTTCGGCATCGGCGGCAGTGCCTTCGCCGTGGCCATGTTGATCGCCGTGGTGATGATGCTGGCTCAGGCGACCACCTTCGCTGAAGCGGCGTCGATCCTGCCGACCACTGGTTCGGTCTACGATTACATCAATTGCGGCATGGGCCGTTTCTTTGCGATCACCGGTACGTTGTCGGCCTACCTGATTGTCCATGTGTTCGCTGGAACCGCGGAAACCATTCTTTCCGGAGTCATGGCGCTGGTGAACTTCGAGCACCTCAATACCCTGGCCGAATCGGCCGGCGGTTCATGGTTGCTGGGGGTGGGCTTCGTCGTCGTATTCGGGGTTCTCAATGCCTTCGGCGTCAGTGCTTTCGGCAGGGCCGAGATCATCCTCACCTTCGGTATGTGGACCACCTTGATGGTGTTTGGAGTATTGGGTTTGATTGCCGCACCCGCCGTGCAACTGGATGGCTGGTTCGGGGAGTCGATGGTCGGGACTGACCTGATTACCATCCTGTCGCTGGTGGGCATGGCCATGTTCATGTTCGTCGGTTGCGAGTTCGTTACCCCGCTGGCTCCGGACCTGCGCAATTCGGCCAAGGTTATGCCCAAGGCGATGATTCTCGGTTTGTTGAGCGTGGCGACGTGCATGTTCATCTACGGCGCGGCGATGAAACGTCAGGTGGAGAACGTGTTGCTCGATACCGCCAGCGGCGCGCATCTGCTCGATACGCCGATGGCCATTCCAAAGTTCGCTGAGCAGGTGATGGGCGACATTGGTCCGATGTGGCTGGGAATCGGCTTTCTGTTTGCCGGTGCGGCGACCATCAATACACTAATGGCCGGGGTGCCACGGATTCTCTACGGCATGGCGGTTGACGGCGCGTTGCCCAAAGTATTCACCTACCTGCACCCGCGCTTCAAGACGCCGATTCTGTGCATTCTGGTAGTGATGCTGATTCCTTGTCTGCATGCACTGTATCTGGGCGGCAACGCCGACAACATCATGCCTCTGGTTCTGGCGGCCGTCTGTGCCTGGAGTTTCGCTTATCTGCTGGTGACGCTGTCAGTGGTGATTCTGCGGATCCGCCGTCCCGATCTGCCACGGGCCTATCGTTCGCCGTTCTTCCCGCTGCCGCAGGTTGTCTCCAGTATCGGCATCCTGTTGGGCATGTGGTTCATCACGCCGCCCGGCATGAGCCCTGCAGACATCTATGTCCCGTTCGCGGTCATGCTTGGTGGCACCGCGCTGTACGCGCTGTTCTGGACGCTGGTCGTGCAGAAGGTCAATCCGTTCAAACCGGCTTCGGTGGAAGAAGTGTTGGCCAAGGAATTCGCGAATGAGCCAGGACACCCTCACAACGGGTATATCGACCATGCTGCAAAAACTGTCTGAGCTGTTCAGTCCCAGGCGCGCCCCGGCTGGTTACCGACCGGGGGTGACGCTCGAGCACCTTCGGCGCAACCTCGGTTTGGCCAGTTTCGAGCAGACAGCGCCGACAGCGGCCCGCGTTTCGCTGGATGATGGCGGCCTGCAATTGGAGATCGTCGAGCGCACCGAGTCGCAACTGTTGATGCACCTGGTCATGACTGAATTCGTGCTGCGGGTGCCTGCTACAAGAGAGGGCGTGGCGAGCTTCGAACTGCACCATACCGGGTCGGTTCGACGGACTGGAATCCGCTGTCGGCAACGTGTTGGAGACGCGGCACTGTTGGCCGGTCTGCAAGCAGGATTAGAGGCGGACAGTGGGCTGCAGCAGGCTCTGATGCCGCTGGATTTCAAACGCTTGCGTATCGATCTACAAGCGCGTCAATGGTGCTTGCGGCTGGAGCATATGGGCGGGAGTGAAGTGGTCAACCGGATGCCGGCTTTTCGTCGCTACATCGCCTTGAACCGTGAGCAGCGCGATTGGCTGCTCGGTGCCTTGAGTGGTTTGCAGCGAGTACTGCGCGCGCTTTGAGGTTGGCATCATTAGTGCTTTCACATACGGCAACCAGTACTTGTTGCGCACATATAGATAACATGTTAACTATTGCGCTACAAAAACAAAAAGCCATTGTGGAGATACCCATGAGCGTCCAACAGATTGTGCAAGGCGGGCTGGAAACCTGGACCCGGGATCTGCGAGCTGTTTGCGGTCACTTCGACACAGAACTCGCCTTCAACCGCGCGCTGTTCATCGGTGAGGTGTCCAAGTTCTCCCGAGGCGGTCTGCCGCTGGCCAACCTGCGCACCAATGCGGGCCTCATCAAGCGCTCAAGGAACAACCCTGATCACGACGACGATCAGCATTGTTTCCTGGTCAGCCAGCGCAGCGGATACGCCCAGATTACTCAGAATGGCCTGAGCATCCAGCTTGCCCCAGGGGATTTGTTGCTGATGGATTCGGCGGGCTCAATCGAAATCACCCCCTTTGGCCTGATCGAACATGCTTCCCTGTCATTGTCTCGCAATGACGTGTGCAAGCAGCTCGGCAGCCAGCCCAGGACCTTCGGCAAGATTTCCTCGAGCAAGGCCTGTGGGCGGATGTTGCACGTGCTGATGGATCAGCTGTGCAAAGACAGCTTGGAAGGTGACGGCGCCGCGGGCGAGGGCGAGGCCCTGCAGTGTGCTTTTGTTTCGCTGCTAGGCTCGGCATTCGAGCAGGTCTCTGACTCACGGGATGACAGTGCCTCGTTGCAGGGCAATAACCTACGCAGCTATGTGCAGAAAGTCATCGATGAATCCCTGACTCAGCCCGGCCTGAGCCCGGTGGGCCTGGCGAGTCGACTGAATATTTCAGTGCGGCATTTGTATCGGTTGTTCGAAGAGCAGGACGATAGCGTATGCCGCTACATTCAACGGGCGCGGCTCAAACGCAGCGCCGATGACCTGACCAACCCGTTCCTGAGGACCGAATCGATCACCTCGATTGCGTACAAGTGGGGGTTCACCGATTCGGCGCATTTCAGCCGCTCGTTCAAGAAGCAGTTCGAGCTATCCCCTAAGGATTTTCGTTCCTGTCATTTGCAGCAAACGGTGGAGGGGGGCGTTAGTATTTGAATGGACGAAAAAAGGAGCTTTTCATCGCCCCCTTTTCTGTATGGACAAGCGTTATCAAACCTCTGGCAAGGTCGACCCCCCATCGACCACCAGCGTCTGTCCAGTAATGTAGCTCGCCAGATCCGACGCCAGAAACAGCATGGCTCCGGCGATATCGGACGCAACGCCTAATCGTCCCAAAGGCACACGGCTGGCGATATTGTCGGTGACCTGATCGCCACCCAGGTTGCCCAGGGCCGGCGTCGCGATCATGCCGGGTTCAACGCCATTGACCCGCACGTTGTAGCCAGCCAGCTCCAGTGCGGCATTGCGAATGAAACCGTTGACCCCTGCCTTGGACGCCGCATAGTGACTCAGCCCCGGGTAGGCCACCCGTGGACCAGTGACCGATGAGGTCGCCAGCACGCAACCCTGACCCTGACGACGGAACATCGGCAAGGCTGCTTGAGTCAGCCAGAACAGTGCCGAGAGATTGACGGCCAGGGTACGGTCGAGAATGGATGGGGTGATCTCGGCGAAGGGCGTCAGCGGAAAGTACCCGGCGTTGTGCACTAGGATATCCAACCGACCCATACGCTGCTCCAGACTCTGAACCAGTTCGAACACCACCGTGGACTCGACCAGGTCGACGGGCACCGCTTCGACCTGACATGCCTGCCCGGACAACTCGGCGGCCAGCGCCTGAGCCTGGGGCAGTTGCAGGTCAGCGATCACCACGCGTGCGCCGCGCAAGGCGAAGGCTTCGACGATCGCACGGCCAATACCCTGGGCCCCGCCGGTCACCAGTACGGTTTTACCGCTGAAGTCCAGGTTTTCAGACATGAGGTTGCTCCATATGGGTATAGGCCAGGGTTGGCACATCGACGATGCTCGATCCGCCGTCGGCCACCAGGGTTGCGCCGGTGATGATTGAAGCCTCGCTGGACGCCAGGAAGCGACACACCCTGGCTATTTCTTCGGCACTGGCCGGTCGGCGCAATGGCACGTCGGCGCAGACTCGGTCATAGGCTTGCTGCAGCGTTTCGCCATAAAAATCCATCAGCGGCTGCATCTCCTGATCGGCCATGGGCGTGCGTACCCAGCCCGGGCAGATGGCGTTCACCCGCACGCCCTGCGGACCGTAATCTCTGGCCAGTGAGCGGTTGAGACCGAGCAGCGCATGCTTGGCCGTGGTGTAGCCGCAGACTTCAGGCCCTGCCACCAGTGAGGCAACGGAACCGATCAGCACGATGATGCCAGTACTTTCCAGCAGCAGCGGCAGACAGGCCCGGGCACTGTAGAAAGCGCTGTTCAGGTTGCTGCGCAGCGCCGCTTCCCAGGTCTTCGGGCTGGTCTGAGTGACGCTGCCCAGACCATGACCACCGGCACAGGCCAACAGCACATCGAGCCGACCATAACGCTGACGAATCTGTGCGACGAAACCTTCCCAAGTGTCCGGACAAGCGGCATCACCGACCAGGACCAGACCTCCGGTTTCCCGGGCGATCTGCTCCAGAGGCTCGCGGCGGCGGCCGATCAGCACCAGATTGGCGCCTTCGGCTGCGTACAGCCGAGCGCAGGCGGCACCGATGCCAGTCCCGGCTCCGGTGATTGCAACGATACGTGGCTCAGTCATGGGGATATTCCGTCTGGTTGAGAACCTGGCAGTAAGAGGCGACCGGAAAGTTCGACAGCTCATCGAAGGACGACTCGGCATAACCGAAAATCTTGCCGTCGCTGCGGTGCTGTTGCATGTCGATCAGCAGCACACCGAGGGTCGGAATGATCTTCTCGCGCCAGACGAACAGGTACAGCTGATCGGCGATCTTGTAGTAGTGGCAACGGTCGGTGTCGCACAGGCCTTGCTCTACACCCTTCAGACACTGCCAGGAATAGAATTGATCGTTGAGGTAGATGTGCTCGTAGACTTCGCTCGGACTGTAGCGATACAGGTTGCGCAGGCCGATCAGTTCGCTTGTTGGTGCGTGAGGGCATTGGCCTTCCTGCCACGGACGATCGAGGCTGCCATGCAGGAAATCCACCTCGACCGAGGTCAGGTTCTTGCCGGCCAGCGCACGGCTGTAGAGGCCTTCACGAGTTTGCTCCTGGGTCGGCATGCGACCGATCACGGCGGTGAACGCAGCGCTGGCGGTGTCGAGTACCAGACTCACCGACCAGTCTTGAGCGCCTTCGCGCTTGATGAAATCCACCAGGTACAGACCGGGGCGCACCGAAGTTGCCCGATACACCGCGGCGCCGTTGGAGTGGCCGTCGGCAGTGGTCCAAGACACCGTTGCGGTGTCGAAACGATGCTCGATCTGCCAGCCATTGACGAAGTACAGCGTGAAGGTCTTGCCGTTCAGGTCGGCCAGGTTCGGCAGAATGAAGGCTTCTGGGGCAAAGCCATCGGCCAGGGCGCCAACGGTGATCCAGTCGGATGATGTCGTCATTGCAATGCTCCGGTTGTATGAAATAACAACTTGGAGCATGCGGTTCGCAGACAAGCTCGCCTATCAACCGGATGGTTGAACCGGGTTAGAGAAACAGCGTTCCTACCAACTCGGTGCGGCTGCTGACGCCGGTCTTGCGAAACAGGTTGATCAGGTGGGTCTTGATGGTTGGCAGACCGACTTCCAATTCACGGGCCAATTGCTTGTTGCTGGCGCCCTGGCGCAACAACAAGGCAATCTGCCGCTCCTTGGGCGTCAGGCCGATCAGCGGATCTTCGCAGGGCGGCATGTTCGCCACGGCCAGTTGCAGCAGAGACTGCAAGGCATTGAGCTGGGCCAGCTGATCGGTGGTGAAGGTGCCTTGTTCGGCGGTGCGCAGCAATGAGATGGCGGCCTGAGGCTGGCCGGCGCGATGAGCGAGGATCTCCACCACATCGACGACGCCGTAGCGCTGCAGAAAATCTCGATAGCGCCGACTGTCCCGAGTCGGCTGTCGGGCCATGGCCAGGCCCAGCGGCACCACAGCCAGCCCGCTGGACAGGCAGTTGCGTGGTTGCAGCGGGTCGAACTGATAGTAGTTGTCCAGGTAGTCGCGATGCATCTCAGTGCTCATGCAATGCAAGTGGAAATCACGGGCTTGCAGTTGCCGGTCGACACAGTAGAACGCCGCCTGACTGGCAGGAACGAGTTGAGTGAAAGCCTGCAGGCAATGGACGGCGACGTCCTGGGGGGGTATGGCGTTCATGGTCAGTAACCTTCGCCAGAAAAGGCTGCCGGTAGGAGTCGGCAGCCAGGATCGATCAGACGACAGCGAAATAATGTTTTACAAAGCTTTCACTGACGACTTCCCAGAGAACAGGCGTGCCCTTGGTCACGAACCAGCTGTCGCCGGCCTTGTAGCGAGTGCTCTGGCCGGTGGATTCGTCGGTCAGGACCACTTCGCCGGTGACCACGGTGGCTTGTTCGGCGAACGGATAGACCATCCGGAATTTTCCTTGGGTGGTGCCGAAGTAGGCACTGCTGACCGGGTCGGTCGGTGCGCCGAAGGTCATTTTACCGAAGGCTTTGACTTCACCTTCGAGGATTTCCGAGCCGAGGTCGGCGACGGTACCCCAGGCGTCCAGTTCGGACAGCTGGATGTCTTTCTTGAGGGTAACAAGGGTCATGGCAGTTGCTCCTGATGAGTAAAAAAGAGGAAGGGGAAGAGCGCCTCGGCCGTTACCGGCGCCCGTTCCAGTAACCCGATAGCTGGTGCCAGGACTTGCCGGCGGTCAGCAACAGTGGGCGAAACGCATCTTTGCCTAGGATGGTTGGACGGTGGATCGAGCTGACCAGGTCATAGCGCGCCGAACCTTCACTCATCCCCTCCGCCAACACCTTGCAGATAATGTGACTTGGGGTCACGCCGAAGCCTGAATAGCCTTGGACAAAGAAGGCGTTACTGCGACCGGGTAGGGTGCCGATTTGCGGGAACAGGTTCGGGCTGCAGGCCATTGGACCGCCCCAGGCCAGGTCGATTTTCACGTCCTTGAGGTAGGGGAATATTTTCAGCATCTGGCGGCGATTCCAGGCCTTCAGGTCCAGGGGAATATGTTCGACCAAAGGGGTGGCCGAACCAAACAGCAGACGGTTTTCGTTAGTGACGCGGTAGTAGTCGATCACCGGGCGGATATCGCTGTAGGCACCACGAATCGGGCTGATGCGCTGGATCAACTCGTCCGACAGTGGCTCGGTCATCATCTGGAACGCGTAGGTGTTGATGGTCGATCGATGCAACTCAGGTTCCAGCTTGTTTAGGAAACTGTCACAGGCCCACAGCAGCTTGCTGGCCTTGACCGAGCCACGGCCGGTGCGCACGGTGATGCGCTCGCCATAACTGACTTCCAGGGCTGGACTGTTCTCGTAAATCCGCACGCCGTGACTGGCCAGCGCGTTGGCCTCGCCGAGCAGCAGATTCAGCGAGTGGACGTGACCGCCACCCATGTGCAAAAGGGCACTGCTGTAAGCATCGGAACCGATGATTTGCTTGACGTCCGAACCGCCGAGAAAGCGAATCTCGTGTTTGGTGTTGATCGACTTGAAGTCTTTCTCCCAGGCGCGAAGGGTCTTTTCCTGGCGAGCGTTGAAACCCATGTAGCCGTAGCCGTGACAGAAGTCGGCGTCGATGTTGTACTTGGCGATGCGATCCTTGATGATGTCCGCGCCCAGGTCGCTGATCTCGAAGATCTGTCGCAGGCCGTCCTCACCCACTTCCTTCTTGATCTTCTCCAAGTCGTGACCGATGCCGGCCATGATCTGCCCGCCATTGCGGCCAGTACCGCCAAAACCCAGGTAACGCGCCTCCAGCACGACAATATTGGTGATGCCTTTTTCGGCGAGCTCAAGCGCGGTATTGATGCCGGAAAAACCACCGCCAATGATCACGACATCGGCTTCCACATCCTGTTCCAGGGTCGGGAAACTGAGGTTGTATTTCTTGGTGGCCGTGTAATAAGTGGGCGTTTCGATATTGATCATGGCGCAGCCTGAAAAAGTGAAGGAAAACTCAAGCGCTCGGGGACTTCGAGAAACTGTGTAAGGGATGACTCGTATTAAGAGACTTGGCGCAATGAATGTCTTGATTCTCTGTGCCGGGATTTTTGATTCAGCGCGCCAGAGCCTCCGGGAGCCAAAGAAGTTATAGCGTTTTGTGGGTTGGACAGTGGTAAAGTTTCGTTAAACTATTAACCAAATCAACCGTGATTCTGACTTTCATGCATAAACCCCGGCAATCCCTGACCTTGACCCTATTGCAAGCCCGCGAAGCGGCCATGAGTTTTTTTCGGCCCTCGCTCAACCAGCATGGCCTGACTGAACAACAGTGGCGGGTCATCCGCATCCTCAGTCAGCACGGCGAACTGGAAATCTACCAACTGGCGGAACTGGCGTGCATTCTCAAACCGAGCATGACCGGTGTACTGGTGCGCATGGAGGCGGCCGGTATGGTCCGTCGGCGCAAGGCCGAACAGGATCAACGGCGGGTGTTGGTGACTCTGGCCGAAAAGGGCGAGGCGTGTTTTGCGTCCATGAGCCAGTGCATGGAAGAGAACTACCAACGGTTGCAGGCGCAGTTGGGCGAGGAGAAATTGCAGACGTTGCTCGGGCTGCTCGATGAGCTGAAAACCATCAAGCGCTTGTAGGAGCCGAGCTTGCTCGCGATGCAGGCGCCGCGGTGCGCCAGGCTAACCGCTTCATCGCTCATCGCGAGCAAGCCCGGCTCCCAGAAGGCCCGCACAAGACCTTGCTGCTTGTTGGCCCTCAATCGGAAGCCGATCAGCCGACCTATTTGATACTCATGCACATGTACTTCTGCTCGATGTAATCATCGATCCCGTACTTCGAACCTTCGCGGCCCAATCCTGACTGCTTGATCCCGCCGAACGGCGCCACTTCGGTGGAGATCAGTCCTTCGTTGACCCCGACCATGCCGTACTCCAGGGCTTCGCTGACGCGCCAGGCGCGGCCTAGGTCGCGGGTGTAGACATAGGACGCCAGACCGAACTCGGTATCGTTGGCCAGGGTGATTGCCTCGGCTTCGGTGTCGAAGCGAAACAGCGGTGCCAGCGGGCCGAAGGTCTCATCCCGGGCCACCAGCATGGCCGGGGTGACGTCGCCGAGCACCGTGGGCTCGAAGAAGTTGCCGCCCAGCGCGTGGGGGTTGCCGCCGGCCAGCAGCGTGGCGCCCTTGGCCAGAGCGTCGCTGATGTGTTCTTCGACCTTGGCCACGGCTTTGGCATTGATCAGCGGTCCTTGTTGCGCGCCTTCGGTCTCGGCTCGGGCGACCTTGAGGGCGTTGACAGCCAGCACCAGGCGTCGGGAGAACTCGTCATAGACACTGTTCTGCACCAGCAAGCGGTTGGTGCAGACACAGGTCTGGCCACTGTTACGGAATTTAGAGCCGATCGCGCCTTCCACCGCGGCATCAAGGTCGGCGTCTTCGAAGACGATAAAGGGCGCGTTGCCGCCCAGTTCCAGGCTGACTTTCTTGATGGTTTGCGCACACTGGGCCATCAGCAATTTTCCGATGCCTGTGGAACCGGTGAACGAGAGTTTTTGCACCGCTGGGTTACCCGTCAGCTCGGCACCGATTTCCCGGGAGCGGGTGCCGGTTACCACGTTCAGCACGCCGGCCGGAATTCCGGCGCGTTCGCCGAGTTCAGCCAGAGCCAGGGCCGACAATGGCGTTTCCGACGCCGGTTTGAGCACCACGGTGCAACCGGCGGCCAGCGCCGGCCCGACCTTGCGGGTGATCATCGCATTGGGGAAATTCCATGGCGTGATGGCTGCAACCACCCCGATAGCCTGTTTGATTACCACCAGCCGCCGGCCTTGCTTGTCGTGAGGAATCACATCGCCGTAGACCCGCTTGGCTTCTTCGGCGAACCACTCGATAAAGCTCGCGCCATAAGCAATTTCGCCGTGACTCTCGGCCAATGGCTTGCCTTGTTCCCAACTGAGCAGGCGGGCCAAGTCTTCCTGATTGGCCATGATCAACTCGAACCATGTTCGCAGCACGTTGCTGCGTTCCTTGGCGGTCTTTCCGCGCCAGGCGGGCAGGGCAACCTGAGCAGCAGAGATGGCGCGAGCGGTTTCGGCCTGGCTGAGGGAGCTGACTTGGGTGATGGTTTCGCCATCCGCCGGGTTGGTCACCGTGAAACGGGTGCCGTCATCGGCGTCGATCCATTGGCCATTGATGTAAGCCTGCTCGCGTAGCAGTTTCAAATCGTTAAGTTTCATCGGACTTCTCGAAAAAATCAGTACACGCCGCCGGAGCTGGTGGGCGCCGGAGCATCTTTGAATTTGGCAGCGAGGGTTTGCAGACCGCGCATCAGCACGGTGGTGTCGACGCCGACAGCAACGAAGGCCGCGCCTAGCTCGATATAGCGCCGGGCGAGTTTTTCGTCGGCGCTGAGAATGCCTGCGGCCTTGCCGGCCTTCTGAATCCGCACAATGGCGTCCTCGATGGCCGCCTGCACCTCGGGATGTCCCGGATTGCCGCGATGACCCATGGACGCGCTCAAATCCGCTGGGCCGATAAACACCCCGTCGACGCCCTCGACCGCCGCAATGGCCTCCAGGTTGGCCAGGCCTTCGCGATTCTCGATCTGCACCAGCAGGCACATCTGCGCATCGGCCTGATCCAGGTAACCGGGAATGCTGTTCCAGCGCGAAGCACGGGCGAGCGCACTGCCGACACCGCGTATGCCCTGGGGCGGGTAGTGAATCGCGCGCACCAGTTCTCGTGCCTGCTCAGCATTTTCGACCATCGGAACCAGCAGGGTCTGGGCGCCGATATCCAGCACCTGTTTGATCAGCGCGGTATCGCCGATCACCGGGCGGATGATTGCCTGACTTGGATAGGGTGCGACAGCTTGCAATTGGCTGAGCATGCCACGCAGGTCATTGGGTGCATGTTCGCCATCGATCAGCAGCCAATCGAAGCCGGCATTCGCCGCCAGCTCGGCGCAATAGGCATCGGCCAGACCGAGCCAGAGACCGATCTGTGCTTCGCCGCTTTTCAGACGTTGTTTGAAACGGTTGATGGGCATGTCCATAGAACAGTCCTCCAGGGATCAGATGAAGCGGCAGGAGATGGAACCCAGCATGTCGTAATCGACATGGAAGGTATCGCCGGGGTTGGCCGCCACCGGACGAGTAAAGGAACCACCAAGAATGATCTGCCCCGCTTCAAGGGTGACGTCGTATGCGGCCAGCTTGTTCGCCAGCCAGGCCACGCCTTTGGCCGGGTGGTTGAGCACTGCGGCCGAAACCCCGGACTCTTCGATCACGCCGTTACGGTAGAGCACGGCGGGCACCTTACGTAGGTCGATCTCGGTCGGCCGAACGGCGCGACCGCCCATGACCACACCGGCGTTGGCGGCATTGTCCGAAATGGTGTCGAACACCTTGCGTGTCGCTTTGGTCTGCGGGTCGACTTGCTGAATGCGGGCGTCGATGATCTCCAATGCCGGGATCACCCATTCAGTGGCGTCGAGCACGTCGAAGATCGTGCAGTTCGGGCCTTTGAGCGGCTTACCAAGGATGAACGCCAGCTCCACTTCCACCCGTGGCACGATAAAGCGTTCGAAAGGAATGTCAGTGCCCTCGTCGAAGAACATGTCATCGAGCAGCGCACCAAAATCCGGCTCGGTGATGTTCGAGGACACTTGCATGGCCCGTGAGGTAAGACCGATCTTGTGCCCGACCAGCTTGCGCCCGTCCTTGATTTTCTGAGCAACCCACGCGCGCTGGATGGCATAGGCGTCTTCGATCGTGATAGCCGGGTGGTCGAGAGAAAATTGCCGGACCTGCTCCCGGGAGCGTTCGGCCCTGTCCAGTTGTGCGGCGGCTTGCAGGATTTGTTGTTGATCGAGCATGACGAAGATCTCTTACTGTGGGTTGACGATGGCTGCATTGGTGCGTAGGACCAGGAAGCCGCCAAGGGCGATAAACAGCGCCAGCACATACAGGGCCAGGCTGGCGCTTTGAGTGGTGTCACGCATCCAGCCGATCAGGTAGGGCGCGAGGAACGAAGCGATGCTGCCGAACGAGCTGATCAACGCGATGCCGGCGGGCTGAGTGCCATTGGACAGAAAGGCGGGCGGCAGTTGCCAGAACATCGGCAATGCGGCACTGGCACCCATTCCGGCGATGATCAGACCACCCAGCACCAGCAGCGGATTGCCCGGCGCCAGGCCCGTGACGGCAATGCCGGCGGCGGACATCAGCAGCGGCACACAGAGGTGCCAGCGGCGTTCCCGGTTACGGTCCGACGAGCGTCCGCAACCGATCATGAAGCAGCAACCGGCCAGATAAGGCACGGCACTGAGCAGGCCGACCTGGCTGTCGCGACCAATACCGGCACCGTGGATCAGCGTCGGCATCCAGAACGCCAGGGTGTTAACCGCCAGCATCACCGCGAAATAAATCGCGACCAGCAACCAGACCTGGGGATCACGAACAATGCCACCGAAGGAGGTGATGGATTTGCGTTGTTCTTCATGGCTCAATTGCGCTCGCAGTTGTTGTTTCTGCATCGGGTTGAGCCACTTCACCGTTTCGAAGCTATCCGGCAGGCATTTGAGCACCACCAGGCCGAGGAGGACCACCGGCGCCCCTTCGATCAGGAACATCCACTGCCAACCTCGCAGCCCACCGAAGTCATGGAAATTTTCCAGGATGGCGCCGGACAACGGTCCGCCGATGACGCCGGCCATGGGCACGGCAATGGCAAACAGGGCCGTGACTTGCGCCCGGCGACGGGCCGGGTACCAGCGATTGAGAAATACCAGGATCCCCGGAAAGAAACCGGCTTCGGCCATACCCAGCAGAAAGCGCAGGACATAGAAACCGTTGGCGCTTTCGATCCACAACATGCCGGTGGAAAGTACGCCCCAGACCACCATCAGGCTGGCAATCCAGCGCCGTGGTCCGACCCGATCCAGCGCCATGTTGCTCGGTACGCCGAACAGCGCGTAGGCAATGAAGAACAGCCCGGCGCCGAGGCCGTAGACCGTATCGCTGAACTGCAGGTCAGTACTCATCTGCATCTTGGCGAAACCGATGTTAATCCGGTCCAGGTGGGCGAACAGGTAACAAATCAGCAGCAAGGGCATCAGGCGCCGGGTCACGGTGCTGTGGGTTCGATCATGCTCGGCAAGGGTGATGCTGTCGGCGGTATTGGCTGTGCTCATGATGTTGTACTTTTTGTCAGAGTGGCCGTTGGCGGAAGGTGGGCGCAGATCAGCTCGCCTGGTTCTTCAAGAAGGCATGCACGTTGTTCTGCTTGAAGTTCAGTTCCGGGTGCAGTTCGATCATCTCGAACGACAGCGCCAGCAAGCGTTGCGATTGCAGCTCGGCGAAGTGTTCGGTGATCACGTTGAACAGTGTTTCGGCGACGGCCTGTTGGGTCGGCAGATCCCGTCCGTGACCGACCTTGAGGGTCATGTGGACGAAGGCGTAATCGTGCTTGCCGTCAGCCATGCGCCAGGTATCCAGGCGCACACCGCGACTGCGGATGCCGCCCAGGGGGAACACGCCGCTGTCTCCCAGGACGGCGTGGACCTTTTCGAACAGCGCGGGCAAGTTCGCCTGCTGTTCGATGTTGTCGGTGTACTCGGCGATGAAATGCGGCATGTGAGTCTCCCGGGCCGTGAGCAACCCTTGGGTTGCCCGCGAGCGAGTGTCAGAGGGGGAAAATGGCGTTGATCTGGCCAGTGCCGGAACTGCCGAACGGCTGAGTGATGATCTCGGCAGGTTTGTTGTATTCAGGTCCGCCCAGCAGTCCAAGGAGCATCGCGGTGTCGTGCATCTTGCCTTCGCCGAAGCAATGCTCGGCGTAGTCCGGGAGCATTGCGCAGAACTCCTTGAAGCGGCCTTGCTTCCACATCTCGACCACGTGCAGGTCCATCTGCTTGTCGAACTCGCGGGTCCAGTTGTGGATGTTGGCTTCGGCTTTGCGATCATCCGAGAAACGGTGGGACAGCGAGCCCGAAGCCAGCACCAGCACCTTGCGGTCGCTCTTCTCAATAGCCCGCCGCACCGCAGCACCGAAGGCAAAGCTATCTTCCAGACGATGCCAGGCGCACCAGGCGGCGATGGAGATCACGTCGAACTTCTGCTCGTCTGGTACGCCCATGTGCATGTAGCGCATCGGGACCAAGGTACCGTATTCCAGCTCTAGACTCGGGATGTTGTGGGCCATGGTGCGCACGCCCGCCTGATTGGCCTCGGCGGCGATCAGCTCGCCCAACTCTGGGCAACCCGGGTACTCGTACTCCATGTTCTTGATGAAGTGCGGCAGTTCGTTACTGGTGTAGATGCCCTTGAAATGTTCGCCGCAGTTGATGTGATAGCCGCTGTTGACCAGCCAGTGCACGTCAAACACCACGGCGGTATCGGCACCCAGTTCGCGGGCTCGACGTCCGATTTCTTTGTGCCCGGCAATCGCCGCTTCGCGACACCCGTGATGCTTGCCGGGCAGTTCCGACAGGTACATTGAAGGTACGTGGCAGATCTTCGCGGCCAGGACGACTTCGCCCATGATGATTCTCCTGAAGTTGTTGTTTGATTCAGTCAGGTGGATGTCGACTGCTGCGATGGGCCGATGCGCGACCCATCACAGCCTTCGACAACCCTTACCGGCGGTCTAGATGCCCCAACGCGGAATGTGATGACTGCCCATGGAGATGCAAACGTTCTTGATTTCGGCGAACACTTCGAAGCTGTACTGGCCACCTTCACGACCGGTACCGGAGCCTTTCACACCGCCGAACGGCTGACGCAGGTCGCGCACGTTCTGGCTGTTGATGAACACCATGCCGGCTTCGATGCCATAGGCCAGTCGATGCGCTTTGCCGATGTCCTGGGTCCAGATGTAAGACGCTAGGCCGTACTCGGTATCGTTGGCCAGTTGCAGGGCTTCGGCTTCGTCCTTGAACGGGATCAGGCAGACCACCGGGCCGAAGATTTCTTCCTGGGCGATGCGCATCTTGTTGTTCACGTCGGCGAACACCGTCGGCTGGATGAACTGACCGCGGCTCAGGTGTGCCGGCAGGTTGGCCGGACGTTCCAGGCCACCGGCGAGGAGGGTGGCGCCTTCTTCGATACCGATCTTGATGTAACCGGTGACCTTATCGTAGTGGGCTTGAGTAATCATCGAGCCGACCTGGGTTTTCGGGTCTTGCGGATCGCCGACAATCAGGCGTTTGGCACGAGCGGCAAATTCGGCGACAAACTGTGGGTAAACGCTTTCCTGGATGAAGATCCGGCTGCCAGCGGTGCAGCGTTCACCGTTGAGTGAGAAGATGGTGAACAACGCCGCATCGAGGGCGCGCTCAAGATCCGCGTCTTCGAAGATCAGCACCGGCGACTTGCCGCCCAGTTCCATGGAGTACTTTTTCAGGCCGGCGGTCTGCATGATTTTCTTGCCGGTGGCGGTACCGCCAGTGAAGGAAATCGCACGTACATCCGGGTGGCGAACCAGCGCGTCACCGGCGGTGGCGCCGTAGCCCTGGATGACATTGAGCACGCCCTTGGGAATGCCGGCTTCGACGGCCAGGCGGCCCAGTTCATTGGCGGTCAGCGGCGACAGCTCGGACATCTTCAGCACCGCAGTATTACCCAACGCCAGGCATGGCGCGGTCTTCCAGGTGGCGGTCATGAACGGTACGTTCCATGGCGACACCAGGGCGCAGACTCCTACTGGCTGATACAGGGTGTAGTTGAGCATCTGGTCATCGACCGGGTAGCTGTGCCCGTCCATGCGGGTGCAGACTTCAGCGAAGAAATCGAAGTTGTGCGAGGCCCGTGGAATCAACACGTTCTTGGTCTGATGGATCGGCAGACCAGTATCGAGGGTTTCCAGTTCGGCCAGACGCGGGACATTCTGCTCGATCAGTTCGCCGAGCTTGCGCATCAGCTTTGCGCGCTCCTTGGCCGGGGTCGCTGCCCATTTCGGGAAGGCTTCCTTGGCGGCGGCCACTGCCTGAGACACTTCCTCGGCGCCGCCGCTGGCGACTTCACCAATGGCTTCACCGGTAGCCGGGTTGTAATTGACGAAGGTGCCTTTGCTTTCGACCTCGTGGCCGTTGATCCAGTGTTTGATCATGTTGCTCAAGCCTCGTTACGGGCGGAGAAGAATTCCGCTTCGCTGACAATTCGATTGACCAGGCGACCCACGCCTTCCACTTCCACAATCACTTCATCACCTGGCACCACATCGGCCAAGCCTTCCGGCGTACCCGTGGCGATCATGTCGCCGGGTTGCAAGGTCATGAAGCTGGACAGGTATTCGATCAGGTAAGGGATGTCGAAAATCATGTCGCAGGTCGAGCCTTCCTGACGCAATTCACCGTTGATCCAGGTGCGCAGTTTCAGGTTGCCTGGGTCTGGCACGTCGGCGACGTCAACGATCCATGGGCCGACGGGCGTCGTGGCATCACGGTTTTTTACCCGCAGGTTGGGCCGGTAATAATTTTCCAGATAGTCACGGATCGCGTAGTCGTTGCACACTGTGTAGCCGGCCAGGTACTCGAGGGCGTCTTCACGCTTGACGTTGCGCGCCGGCTTGCCGATGACGGCCACCAGTTCACATTCGTAGTGCATGTAGGCGACGTTGTCCGGACGCCAGGTGCGCTGGTTGTGGCCGGTGTAGGTGCCAGGGGACTTGATAAACGCCAGGGGCTCGGTCGGCGGCTTGAAGGCCAGTTCGGCGGCGTGGTCGGCGTAGTTCAGGCCCAAGGCGAACATGCTGCCGGTGGCCGGTGGCAACCACTCAACCTGACTCTCGGCCAGCAGGCGGCCATCGGCCAGGCGCAGAGCGTTGTGTTCTTCGACATGGGCGAGGTGGACTTCGCCTTCAAAACGGATACGGGCGTGTTTCATGGAAGCTCCTGTTACTCGGCCACGATGTGGTTGACGAGGCGGCCCAGGCCGCTGATTTCGACTTCGACGGTGTCGCCGGGCTGGACACCGACACGGCCTTCTGGGGTGCCGGTGATTAGTACATCGCCTTCGTGGAGGGTCATGAACTCGCTGATCTCGGCGATCAGCTGGGGAATGCTGCGCACGAAGTTGGCCGTGGAGTTTTCCTGGCGCAGTTCACCGTTGACGAACAGTTTCAGGCTTAACTGATGCGGGTTGGCGACCTGATCACGGGCCACCAGTTCCGGGCCCAGCGAGCAGAAGCCGTCACGGCACTTGGCCTTGACCGCCGGACGGTAGTAGCTGTCTTCCGGCAGGCTGAACTCGTTGACGATGGTGTAGCCGGCCACATGCTCCAGCGCATTCTCGATGCTGACCCGGCTGGCGCTTTTGCCGATCACCACACCCAGTGCAGGGCCCGGTTGCAGGCGTTCACCTTGCGGATGAATCACGGCGCGGTCATGGCCATTTCGGGTATTGGGAGTCTTGATGAACAGCACCGGCTTGACCGGCGGATTCTGGTAAGGCGCTTGCTCAAATTCGGCGATTCGTTGGTTCAGCAACCCTTGATAGTTCAGCGCAACGCCGAACAGGGTGCCGTTCGCAACATCATGCAGGGCACGGCTCATGCTTTTCTCCTGGCAGTGGCGGAGCAGTGATAGCCCCGCAAAATATTCGTTAACCTGTTAACGTTATAATTAATATGTTAACAATCGTCAAGCGTGGCAAAATCTTCCGGCAGTGGTTAGCCGCCTGAAACCGGCGCAGGATGAAGGTCCTTGCACTGCCAACACCCAAACAAGAAAGAGAGCGAGCGATGATCGATCGTCAGCCGATCCCCAATATCAACATTGGTCAGGTCTACGACCAGCGCTACAGTGATGCTGAAGTGCACTACGACAAACTCGGCAACCTGGCGGAATTCTTCGGCCGCAACATGCCCGTGCATCGACACGACCGGTTCTTCCAGGTGCATTACGTGAAGAGCGGCGCGGTGCGGGTCTATCTGGATGACCAGCAATACCTCGAGTCGGGACCGATGTTTTTCCTCACGCCACCGACGGTGGCCCATTCCTTCGTCACCGAAGCGGACGCCGACGGGCACGTGCTGACGGTGCGCCAGCAATTGGTCTGGCAGTTGATCGATGCCGACCCCAGCCTGGCGCCCGGCGCGCAGTTGCCGGCGGCCTGCGTGGCGCTGGCGCGGCTGGCACCGCAATTCCAATCCGAGGTCAGGCGCCTGGAGTTTCTGTTCGAGGAACTGTGCAGCGAGATCAACGGCGATGGGCCGGGGCGGGGTTCGGCGTTGGACAGCCTGACGCGATTGATCATGATCAGTCTGCTCAGGCTGTGCGCCAACTCCCTGGAAGCCCGCCCGGCGCGCCATGAAGACTTGCGCATCTTCCACCGCTTCAACGAGTTGATCGAAGACCATTACCTGCAGCACTGGCCATTGTCGCGCTATGCCGACGGTATTGGTGTTACCGAGGCCCGGCTCAATGACGTCTGCCGACGCATTGCCGACTTGCCGTCGAAACGACTGATCCTCGAACGACTCATGCAGGAAGCCAAGCGCCTGTTGCTGTTCACCGGCAGTTCGGCCAATGAGATCTGCTACCAGCTGGGCTTCAAGGACCCGGCCTATTTCAGTCGATTCTTCCAACGTTATGCGCAGGTGACCCCTGGGGAGTATCGACTGCGAAAGTCGGGTTTGCGCTGAGGTAGCCATGTTTGCTTCTCGATAGGCGTCGAGTGTCTGTGGAGCAATCATGGCGGTAGTCAGCACCCGGAAAAATGGCTTTTACAGGGAACCGATTGCACTTTTCATGACGGGTCACCACAAGGCCAAGCTGGCTTTGCTCTCCTGGATAGTTGCGTGCACTCTGTGCCGACTCTAAGCTTTGACGCTTCGACCTCTTTTTCTGCGTGAACCATGCCGACCCCCAGACCGTCCCTTACGCTCACCTTGTTGCAGGCCCGCGAAGCAGCCATGGCATTTTTCCGGCCGTTGCTCAATGAACATGATCTGACTGAGCAGCAGTGGCGGGTGATTCGTATCCTGCGCCAGCACGGCGAACTGGAAAGCCATCAGCTGGCTCACCTGGCGTGCATCCTCAAGCCGAGCATGACCGGTGTTCTTTCCCGGCTGGAGCGCGACGGTATCGTCCGTCGCAGGAAGTCGTCGGAAGATCAGCGCCGGGTGTTCGTCGCTCTCACCGAGCAGGGGCAGCAGTGTTTTGTCGACATGAGTGCGGAGATGGAAAGCAATTACCTGAAGATTCAGGAGCAGTTCGGTGAGGAGCAGCTTCAACAGTTGCTGGAGCTGCTCAGTAAGCTGAAGAATATCAAGCCTTGATCGACACAATGTTTGACTGGCTTGCCGACCCCACGGGACGCTGATGATTTCGCGGTTGGTAACATGGCTTACGCGGGAGTTGATGCCGTCAGCCTGATGGTTGCTTCTGTGGCTGGATGTAGAAAGCACTCGATAGTACGGTTTGGAGTGATGTTCTTCCTGTTCTTGACATGCCCTCCGAACAAGTCCAAAAATGAGTCCATATCCCACTGATGGGATATTTAAAAACCTTTAGATTTCAATGGGTAGGACGCTAGATGCGAGTCTCGTTTCCCGCTCCAAGATTCAGAAAAAAGCCACTCAGATGAGTAGCTTTTTTTTTGCCTTAGAAGGGTTAGCTGCAAGACCCAATGCAAGCTCGCCACAGTTCTGAGTCCCAGGCGAGAAAGCATGTTGGCAATAGCTTGCGGTGGGATGAGAGTTAGCGGTTTTAAGAGAATAATCCTACGCGCAACTAAGTTACGCGTAGGATCTTCGGACTTTCAGTACGCGGCTACCAGACCATCCTTCCGGGGATCAGTGCCACCCACATAACCATGAGTGGTGCGCTGGATAATCTGCGCGCCGCCAAAGGCGAATACGCCGTTAGGTTCTTCTACGTCTATGTCGTGGCCTTTGGCACGTAAGGCTTCGACCACCTGTGGGTCGAATGCACGTTCCACTGCGACTTTCAGGCCAGATTCGAGCCTCCAGCGCGGTGCGTTTGCGGCGGCTTGTGGGTTCTGTTTGTAGCGCAGGATGCGCATCATCATCTGCAAGTGACCCTGTGCCTGCATCGGGCCGCCCATCAGGCCGAAGGACATCAACGGCGTGCCGTCGGCGTTCATCACAAAGCCGGGGATGATGGTGTGGAACGGACGTTTGCGCGGTGTAACGTAGTTGACGTGCTGCGGATCCAAGGAGAAGGCCGCGCCACGGTTTTGCAGGCTGATGCCGGTGCCAGGCACCACGACACCTGAGCCGAAGCCCATATAATTGGACTGGATGAACGAGATCATCATGCCGCTTTCATCTGCCGCCGACAGGTAAACGGTACCGCCCGGTTTAGGCGAACCATGCCCCGGATTGGCGGCCTTGTTGGTGACGAGACCGGCGCGCTCCATCAGGTAGGTTTTGTCCAGCAGATGCTCGGAAGGCACGCGCATGTGGTCGTTATCCGCCACGTGTTCGTTCAGGTCGGCAAGGGCCAGCTTCATGGCTTCCAACACTGGGTGTACGGTTTCCAGGCTGTCCACTGGATGCTCGCCGACGCCCAATGCTTCGAGCATAGTCAGGCCGGACAAGGTAGCGATGCCCTGGCCATTAGGTGGCAATTCATGAACCACGGCGCCGGCGTAGGGCACCGAAAGGGTGTCGATCCAGTCCACAGTGTGGGTCGCCAGATCGTCGAGGCTCATGACGCTGCCATTGGCGTTGGCATGGGCGATGATGGCTTGGGCCAGTTCGCCGCGATAGAACGCTTCGCCTTTGGTTTGGGCGATCAGCTCCAGCGTGCGGGCGTGATCCTTGAGCCGGATTTTCTCCCCGGCCTGTGGTGCTTGGCCGTCGGGCAGGAAGCACTCGGCAAAACCCGGCTGATCCTTGAGCAGTTCAGCGCCGAGCTTCCACA
Source organism: Pseudomonas sp. NFACC39-1 (assembly GCF_900110355.1). Taxonomy (NCBI): domain Bacteria; kingdom Pseudomonadati; phylum Pseudomonadota; class Gammaproteobacteria; order Pseudomonadales; family Pseudomonadaceae; genus Pseudomonas; species Pseudomonas sp. NFACC39-1. The sequence goes on from NZ_FODL01000003.1 coordinate 104,447, forward strand.
GCTGGGCTATGATCGGGGTGACTTGGTAGCCATCCCGAGCATAGCCGATGGCCGGTTCAGCCAGGGTGGCGAAAGGCAGTTTTCCGTAACGCTCGGACAGCTCGACCCAGGCCGAAACCGCGCCCGGCACCGTCACCGCTGGCCAGCCGCGCTGGGGCATTTTGCTCTGCCCGGCGAAAAACTCAGGGGTCCAGGCTTGCGGTGCGCGACCGGAAGCATTCAGGCCCTGCAACTTGCTGCCGTCCCAGACGATAGCGAAAGCGTCGCTGCCGATCCCGCAACCGGTGGGCTCGACCACGGTCAGGACCATGGCGGCTGCGATGGCCGCGTCGACGGCGTTGCCGCCTTTGCGCAGCATGTCCAGCCCGGCCTGGGCGGCCAATGGCTGGGAGCAGGCGACCATGTTACTGCCCATCACTGGCGAGCGTGCCGAAGCGTAGGGTTGGCTGTAATCCAGATCATCAAACATTAGCGTTTCTCTTTGGCAGAAAAAGTTAGCCCTTGGGGTCCAGCGCATCACGCAAACCATCCCCCAGCAGGTTGAAACACAGGACCGTGATGTAGATCGCCACGCCAGGCGCAATCGACATCCAGGGTGCCTGCTCCATAAAGTTTTTCGCGGTGTTGAGCATCGATCCCCAGGAAGGCGAGGGCGGTTGCTGGCCCAGACCGAGGAACGACAGACTGGCTTCAGCCAGAATCGCCGAGGCGATGGTCAGGGTGGCTTGCACAACCAATGGCGACATCACGTTGGGCAGCACGTAGCGCAGGATGATCCAGCGATCCGGCAAGCCAATGGCACGAGCACCTTCCAGGTAATCTTCGTGTTTGATGGTCAGCACCTGACCACGGGTCAGTCGGGCAAAGATCGGCATGGCTGACAGGCCGATAGCGATCATTGCGTTGGTCAGGCTCGGGCCGAGGAAGGCGCCCAGCGCAATCGCCAATACCAGAAACGGGCAGGACAACAGCGCTTCCATGACACGGGATATCACCGCTTCGAGTTTGCCGCCGAAATAGCCGCCCAACAGGCCCAAAGGCACACCGATGGCCATGGCGATGACCACCGAAACACCACCGGCCAGCAACGAACTGCGTGCGCCCCAGAGCAGACGGGAAAACAGATCGCGACCCAGTTCGTCAGTGCCCATCCAGTAGATCAGCGATGGTGCCTTGCGGACCGCGAGAAAGTTGGCTTTCAGTGGGTCATGGGGCGCAATCCAGGGCGCCAGCAAGGCCGCCAGGATAAACAGCAGCAACACCGCCGCGCCGAGTACCGCGCCTTTGTTGGCGAGGAATTTCTTCACGAACGGCGAGCGGCTGCGGGGGGCGATCGCGCTATGAGGGAGGCTGAAAATAGCGGTCATGAAGCAGTCCTCAGACGCGGATTAATCATCCGGTACAGCACATCGGCGAGCAGGTTTAGCAGCAGGAAGCCAATTGCGATGCACAGCACCACGCCTTGCACCACGGCGTAATCACGATTGAACACGGCGTCGACAATCATCTTGCCGAAGCCAGGTATGCTGAAGACTTGCTCGGTCAGCACCGCGCCGCCGAGCAGTTCACCGAACAGCAGGGTTGTCAGGGTCACAATAGGCATCAATGCATTGCGCAGGGCATGCTTGAGGACCACCGTGCGCGGGCGCAGGCCCTTGGCCCGGGCGGTGCGCACGTAGTCGGTGCGCAACACTTCAAGCATGGCGCTGCGGGTATGGCGCATGAGAATCCCCGACAACCCTGCACCGAGCACGAAGGCCGGCAGGATCAAGGTCTTCAGGTTTTGCCCGAAGTCCTCGCCCATGGGCACGAAACCCGAGGCCGGCAGCCATTGCAGTTTCACGGCGAAGACCATGATCAGCAGGATCCCCAGCCAGAAGTGCGGAATCGAGATCCCCGACAGCGCGATGACATTGGCCCCGTAATCCACGACGGTGCCTTTGCGTACGGCCGAGATAATTCCAGTGGGAATGCCGATCAGCAGTGCGATTAACAAGGCCAGCACTGCCAGCTCCAGGGTCACCGGCAACTTGGACGCCAACAGCGTGGTCACCGGTTGTTCGGTGCGCAGCGAAGTACCGAAGTCGCCGGTCAGCACATTGCCGAACCAGTTCAGGTACTGCACGGGGATCGGGTCGTTGAGTCGATACTTGTCGCGCAGATATTCCATCACCGCCGGATCGCGCTCTTCACCAGCCATGGCCAGTACCGGGTCGCCCGGCAACAGTTTCTGCAGGGTGAAGACGAAGAGCGAAACCAGGATCAGTGTCGGGATCGCACTAAGCAGGCGTCGCAGGATAAACATCAGCATACCGGCCCCTCGTTTTTGCGGCGATCATTCACAGTCATGGCTTGAACGCGACGTTGTTCAGACGAATCAGGCCATCCGGGTTTGGCACGAAACCAGTCACGTTGTTACGCATGGCCATGATTCGCGGATCGAAATACAGGTACGCGGTCGGCACTTCGTCAGCCAGCAAACGCAGGGCTTCGTTGTACAGGGCCTGGCGCTGGGCAACATCGTTGACAGTGCGGGCCTTGTTCAACAGCTCGTCGAGTTTGGCGTTGCAGTATTTGCCGTCGTTCTGGCCGCCCTTGCAGGTCACGAACTGGTGAATGTCGCCATCCGGATCAGGACGGCCCGACCAGGCGCTCATGCCGATCTGGAAGTTGCCGCTTTGCTGTTCGCTCAGCATGGTGGCGTATTCAGTGGCAATCAGATTGACCTTGAAACCCGCTTCTTCAGCCATCGCCTGAATGATCTGCCCGACCTGTTGTGCGATAGGGTTGTTGGCGACTTTCAGGTCCACTGCCAGTGGCAGCTTCACGCCTGCTTCGGCCAGCAAGGCCTTGCTCTTTTCCACATCGCGGGTCGGGATCGGCAGATCCTTGTCGTAGTACGGGCTGTTTTTCGGAAACGGCTGGGCGCTCGGCGCATACAGGCCTTCGAACACCACCTGGTTGATCGCATCACGGTCGATGGACAGCTCGAATGCCTTGCGCACGCGCTTGTCTTTGCCCATCGGTGAGTTGGCCTTTTCGCCGTTGTTAATGTTGAACATCAGCTGCATGTAGCCAAGCCCTGGCGTGTTATAGACCGCCAGCTTGCTGTCCGCCTTGGCGGTTTTCACGTCGGTGGGGGCAACCCGTTCGATGATGTCCAGGTCGCCGGAACGCAGGTTGGCCAGACGCACCGAGGTGTCCGGAATCGGCAGGAAAATCACCTTGTCGAAGTGATAAGCCTGCTTGTTCCAGTAGTTGTCGAAGCGCTCCAGCACAATGCGATCCTGCTGCACGCGCTGGACGAATTTGTAAGGGCCGGAGCACACCGGTTTGGAGGCGAACTCACCCTGGGCGGCCTTCGGCGCAAGCATCATTCCGGCGCGGTCCGAGAGTTGGGAGACCAGGGTGGCGTCCGCTTGCTTGAGTTTGATGGCAACGGTTTTGGCGTCGATCACTTCAACGCTGTCCACCGAGGCCAGCTCGCTCTTGCGCAGGGAGTCGGGCAGGGTGCGAGCGCGGTCCAGGTTGAACTTCACCGAGGCAGCATCGAACGCTTCGCCGTCGTGGTAAGTCACGCCTTCGCGCAGAGTCATGGTCAGGGTCTTGCCGCCTTCGCTCCAGTTCCAGGCAGTGGCCAGTTGTGGGGCGTAGGTCAGGTCCGGGTTCACATCCACCAGCTTGTCGCACAGTGCGGTATAGACCAGACGGCCCGAATAGGTACGCGAACGATGCGGGTCGAGCCCATCAGGATCGTCCTGAATGCCGATGCGCAGGGTGGATTCGGCAAAGGCGGCGTTGGCGGCCAGCAATAACAAGGTTCCTGTCATGACGCGTGCAATTTTCATGGCTGGCTCTCCACTGCAAGGGATTGATGGTTCTTGAACAGATTCAGGCGCTGGGTGTAGGCAGCGCTGGGTGTCGGCAAAATCAGGGTGCCTGCACCGGCATTGGCGATTTCACGCCAGAAGTGGCACGCCACCTGACGCTCGGCCTCGACGGTTTCCATCACCGGCACCACTTCTTTGCACAGCGCCCGGGCGTGCGGGCAGCGGGTATGGAAGCGGCAACCCGATGGCGGGCGACTCGGGCTCGGCATGTCGCCGCCCAGCAATGGGCGCGGCCGGCGCAGGTCCGGGTGGCTGACCGGCACGGCGGCCATAAGCGCCTGGGTGTAAGGGTGCAGAGGGGTTTCAAACAGGCCGTTGACCGGCGCCAGTTCGACGATTTCCCCCAGGTACATCACGGCTACCCGGTCGCTCATGTGGCGGATCACGGCCAGGCCGTGGGCGACAATCACCAGGGTCAGACCGAATTGATGCTTGAGGTCTTCCAGCAGGTTGACGACTTGCGCCTGCACCGAAACGTCCAGCGCGGACACGGGTTCGTCACCCAGAATCAAACGCGGGTCAGACGCCAGGGCCCTCGCAATGCCGATGCGCTGACGCTGGCCACCGGAGAACTCGTGAGGGTGGCGGCCGCCGTGCTCGGGCGCCAGGCCCACGGTGCGTAGCAACTCGGCGACTTTGGCCTGGCGGTCGCTGCGGCTGGCATCGCTGTGCAGCCAGATAGGCTCACCGACGATGGATTCCACAGTCATGCGCGGATTGAGCGAGGCAAACGGATCCTGAAAGATGATCTGCAAATCACGCCGCACCCGGCGCAGCTTTTCCGGGGTCAGATTGCCCAGGTTACGGCCTTCATAAATGACGTCGCCCGCCGTAGGTTTGAGCAGGTTGAGCAGCAGGCGGCCGAGGGTTGATTTGCCCGAGCCGGACTCGCCCACCAGCGCCAGGGTCTCCCCTTTGCGCACCGACAGATTGACCTGATTGACCGCTTGCACCGGTGGCTTCTTGCGCTGGAACAAGCCGCTTTCTACCCCGAAGTGTTTGCTCAGGTCGATGCTTTCGAGAATGATCTCAGGGCTTGCACGCTCAATTATTTGGCGTTCAGAAAGGCTCACGCGCTGGCTCCCGTATGCTGTTCCAGTGGCGCACGAATGCACGCGGCGAAATGTCCGGGGGAGAGTTCAAGCAGCGGCGGGCGCGCCTCGCGACATGCCTGAATCACAAAAGGGCAGCGCCCGGCGAATCGGCAACCGGTGGGCATTTGCGCAGGCGTAGGGACGCGACCATTGATGGTTGCCAGACGACCTTCACGCGGGCCAATCGATGGCATCGAACCCATCAGGCCGATGGTGTACGGGTGCTGCGGGTCATCGAACAGGGTTTTTACCGGGCCGCTTTCCACCACTCGTCCGGCGTACATCACCATCACGTCGTCAGCGACTTCGGCGACCACGCCCAGATCATGGGTGATCAGGATCATGGCCGTGCCGGTTTCAGCCTGCAGATTGGCAATCAGCAACAGGATCTGCGCCTGAATGGTTACGTCCAGAGCGGTGGTGGGTTCGTCGGCAATGATCAGCGCCGGATCGTTGGCCAGGGCCATGGCAATCATTGCCCGCTGCCGCATGCCGCCGGACAGTTCATGGGGGTAGGCGTCCAGGCGTTGCGCGGCGTCAGGCACGCGGACCTTTTCGAGCATTTGCAGGGCGCGCTGACGGGCGTCCTTGGCCGACAGACCCTGATGGCGGATCACGCTTTCGGCGATCTGCTCGCCAATGGTGAAGACCGGATTCAAGGAGGTCATGGGCTCCTGGAAAATCATCGCCATGCGGTTGCCGCGCACATCCAGCAAGCGCTCGTCGGGCATGCCCAGCAAGGCTTCATCGAGCAGGGCGGACGTACGGGCGGCGATCTTGGCGGTGTCGGGCAGCAAGCCCATCAGCGCCATGGACGTAACGCTTTTACCACATCCGGACTCTCCGACGATGGCCAGGGTCTTGCCGCGCTGGACCGAGAACGAGACGCCGTCCACGACATTGGCGGGTGCGCCTGCAAAGCACACGGTCAAGTTGCTGACACTCAATACCGTGTCGGTGGCCTGAGTTGTGGTGCTCATAAACTTGCCTCCAGATCTTGATTGATGACGTTGTCCAGCGCCTGTTGCAGCGCGCGCAAATGGCCACGCATGGCCGTGGCGGCCTTGATCGGATCACGGTTTTCGATAGCGTCGACAATGTCGTTGTGGTCGTGGCTGTAGGTGTCGAGGCGGTCGGCGTTGCGAGCCCGCTGACGCAGGTCACGCCAGACCGGGTCGAGCCGGATTGCATCGAGCATTTCAAAGATATCCAGCATCAGGCGGTTACCTGCGGCCTCGGCGATCCCGCGATGCAGGGCGCTGTCCCACAGCTCAATGCCCTCGGCATCGGCAGGCTCGGCGGCCTGTTGGTGTCTGGTGCGTTCGGCGAGGCGGCGCAAAATTGCTATCTGGTCGCCGTTGGCTCGAACCGCCGCCAGGGACGCCAGTGCCGGCTCCAGATGCAGGCGCGCTTCCATAACCTCGCTGAAGTTAGTCCGCCCGGACAACCGGGCAAAGCTCATGGCTGCACTGGGTGGAGTAGGGCCGACGAAGGTTCCTTTGCCCTGACGCCGCCAGATCTGCCCTTCGGCTTCCAGCACCGACAGCGCTCGCCGGATGGCCCGGCGACTGAGGCCAAAATCGGCGGCCAGGTCTCGCTCGGTCGGCAATGGCCGGTGCGGGAAGGCAGCATGTTGCGCGACCATCTGCCGCAAGGCATCCAGCGCTAGTTTCGAAGTGTTGTCGATGGGTGTATCAGGGTCGAACCTTTGCATCGTGGTGCTCGCGCCAGAGTATAAAAAAAGGCTCCGAGCTGACTGTAGGCAGGAGATCGAGGCAAAAGGGTAAGTGCAAGCGCGATGCCAATTGAAATTGGTTCACCTCAGGATTAGCGCTATGTGCTTAGCCATTACTCAGGAGCGGCGGCGGCGGGGGCCAATAAGTCAGGGTTCGTCGGGTTGGTTCAGGGGATTAAAGAGGATTGGTTCGCGGATAATTGGACCAATTTCCGCTGCTTATGCAGATTGTGCATCGATTCGTGCGTAGTGCGCCGGGGTGGTGCTTGGTATTGATCTGGGAAATTTTGTGTTCGGGCATAACATGCTGAAGAGGTGCATGTATGCCAACCAAAACTCGTAAATACGACCTGCACTATCGGGACCTTGAAGGCGATATCGAGGCTGAGGTCGTGATCATCGGGGGGCCTGTATCAACACGTTGCTGGACCTGCCCGAGCACAATGAGCGTGCCTGCAACCATTAAGGTTGTGCCGCCAGCCCATCAGCTTTGGGAATTCTCCGATGTCACAATCTGCAGCGGAATATGCACCCGGTGACGCACAGGATCGAACTGCTGCGCAGTCTGCAATTCCACCAGTAGATCCACCAGCGCCGTTGCAGTCTGGCGCGGCTGAGAGTCGATCACCACGTCGACCAAACCCTGGGCCAGGGCTTGGCGTGACAGCTCGGTGGACTCCTGCAAAATGCAGCACAGCGTCGGGCGCTTGGGCAGTTGCGCCAACGCGTTGATAATCCCGTCGCCACCGCCGCCTACCACGCATAGCCCGCGCAAATCGTCATGCCGAACCAGCAGGTCGAGGGTTGCTTCTTCGGTGATGTCGCAGTTGTCCAGATTGATCAGCGGCTCCAGCGGGCGCAGCCCAGGTGCGTGTTCGGCCAAGTAACTGTACAAGCCTTCGACCCGCGCCTGGTGGCCAAGAAAGCGATGTCCTCCGAGCAGAATGCCGATGCTGCCTTTGCGCGCGCCACAGGTGCGGGCCAGCAGCCACCCCATCGTGCGCCCGACTACCTGATTGTCTTGGCCGACATAGGGCTCGGTCGCCGCCTCATGAATGCCCGACAGCAGTGCCACCACGGGCACGCCGGCCTCGCGAATCTGGGCAAGGGCGGCGTTGATCTGCGGGTGAGCGAAGCTGACCACCGCCAGGCCGTCGCACTGCACCGCCAACTGTTCGATCTGGGCGATGATGGCGCTGGGGGTGCGATCAAAAACGTATTCGAATTGGCAGGTCAGGTTGGCCCCGACCTGGCGTTGCGCGGCCTCGGTGATGGCTTGGGCCAGGTTGGCGTAGAACGCCTGGGCGGTGCCCAGCAGCAGGATGCCGAAACGGTACGTGGGGCGACGTTCGAGAATGCGTTGGCCGATCAGCCGGGCGGCAAAATAGCCCACGGCTTCTGCGGCCTGAAGCACCTGTTCGGCAGTGGCTGGATTAACCGGGGCGCGAGCGTTGAGCACGCGGTCGACGGTGGCGACACTTAAGCCTGCGTGTTTGGCGACCGTGGCGATGGTGGGGCGTTTATTGTTATTCATGATGAACCTTCAAAGCGTCTTGATAGAAAACTATCAAGCCCTGTAGGAGCTGGATGATAGCTTGATAGGGAATGTATTCAAGATCTTGAGGGGGCCTTCCACGCTCTCTATATTTTCTTACGCAAAGCACCTGACATCTCACGCTTGCGGAGAACAATAACAATGTCTCAAGACAACACAGCCTCTCCCCGGGACTATCGCCTGACCGGCCCTGAAGCCGCCCGCGCGGCCGAAAAAGGTCTTGTATCGGCCAGTTGGTACCAGTCGCCCATTTCCCGTCAACGCATGAAGCAACTGATGCAGCGCCGCGACGGCCCGGCCTTGCTCGACACCGCCATCTGGCTGCTGACCCTGGTGATCACCGGCTTCGGCGGCTACTGGTTCTGGGGCACTTGGGCTTGTGTGCCATTTTTCCTTGCGTATGGGGTTTTGTACGCCACCGCCTCCAACCCGCGCTGGCATGAAACCGGTCACGGCACCGCCTTCAAGACCCGCTGGATGAATGATGCGCTCTACCAGGTGGCGAGCTTCATGTGCATGTTCGAGCCCCATGTGTGGCGCTGGAGCCATGCCCGGCACCATACCGACACCATCGTCGTCGGCCGCGATCCGGAAATCGTCGAACCGCGTCCACCGAGCTTGTTCATGATGCTGCTGAGCCTGTTCCAGATCCCGTTGCTGCTGAAGACGATGGGGGGCGTGTGTCGGCACGCGGTTGGCAAAATGGATGCCCAGGAACAGACGTTCATCCCTGAGTCCGAGTGGCCCAAGGTGTTTCTGGCTGCCCGTATCTGGCTCGTGATTTATGCCGTTGTCTTTGGCGCGGCGCTTTACCTGCACAGCTGGTTGCCGCTGATGTATATCGGCCTGCCCATCCTGTATGGCGGCTGGTTGTCCTACCTGTTTGGCCTCACCCAACATGTAGGCTTGGCGGAAGATGTGCTGGACCACCGTAGCAACTGCCGCACCATCTATATGAACCGGGTACTGCGCTTTCTGTACATGAACATGAATTATCACCTTGAGCACCACATGTACCCGATGGTGCCGTATCACGCCCTGGCGCAACTCCATGAAGAGATCCGCCACGACTGCCCGCCGCCTTACGCCAACATAGGTGAGGCCTTCAAGGAAATCATTCCGACCCTCTTGAAGCAGCGCAAGGACCCGACGTATTTCGTGCGACGCCCCGTCGGTAGCTCAAGGCCTGCCGCCGACGCTCATCCACAGGCTGAAGCCACCCTGGGCTGACACCTTCCGGCTGTATCCCGAACAAGAGAAAACGCCATGAACGATCAATGGATCGATGTATGCGCCGTGGGCGAAATCAATGAAGAAGACGTCATTCGCTTCGACCACGGTCCGCACACCTATGCCATCTACCGCTCTGCTGACAACGAGTTTTTTGCCACTGCTGGCCTGTGTACTCACGAGTCGATCCACCTGGCTGACGGCCTGGTGATGGACCACGTCATCGAGTGCCCCAAGCACAACGGGCGCTTTGACTATCGCACCGGCAAAGCCTTGGGAGCGCCAGTGTGCGTCAATCTCAAGACCTATCCGGTACGGGTCGATGCGGGGCGGGTTCTGCTCGCCATTTCGGTTTGACCGCCAGGAGTGCACGCCATGAATGCTCCACTGATTATCGTCGGCGCCGGCCATGCCGGTGGCCGCGCGGCGCTGACCTTGCGCGAGCAGGGTTATACCGGTCGGCTGATCCTGATCGGCGATGAACTCCATTTGCCGTACGAGCGTCCTCCGCTGTCCAAGGGCTTGCTGCAGGGCACGATGGACCTGGACGATTGCAGCCTGTGGAGGGATAGCCGGCTCACTGAACTGAACATCGAACACCTGGCGGGCAATCCGGTAAAAAGCCTGGATCCGCAGCACCACCGCCTGCAATTGACCGACGGACTTTGGTTGCCCTACAGCCGATTACTGTTGGCGACCGGGGGCAGAGCGCGTCGCTTGTCCCTGGTGCCTGAACCTCTGGCCAACGTGCTTTACCTGCGTACCCATGACGAAGCCCTGGCCCTGCGCAGCGCATTGATGCCCAGCACGCGCCTGGTGATCATCGGCGGTGGCTTTATCGGCCTCGAAGTCGCGGCAACGGCCCGGACCTTAGGCTGTCAGGTGACGTTGCTGGAAGCCGGGCCACGACTGGCCGGGCGAGTATTGCCAGAAGCTGTGTCCCAGGCCTTGTTGGAATTGCATCGGCAACAGGGCGTTGACGTGCGGCTGAACGTAGCGCTTGAAAGGGTACAAGGCATCGAACGCGCTGAGGCGGTGCAACTGGTGGACGGCCAGGTGCTGCCCTGTGACTGGGTGGTGGTCGGTATCGGCATGCAACCCAACATCGAATTGGCCGCGGCGGCGGGGCTTGAGGTGGGCCAGGGAATTCGAGTCGATGCCCAGTTGCGCACCAGCGCGCCAGACATCTTTGCCGCCGGCGATGTGTGTGAGTTTCGCCTGCACGCCGACGCGTTATTCCAGCGCCAGGAGACCTGGCGCAATGCCGAGACCCAGGGCCGTCACGCGGCATTGAATCTGTTGGGCGGCGAGTTGCCATTCGAGGGGGTTCCCGGCTTCTGGTCTGATCAGTACGACTGGGGCTTGCAGACGGTGGGCGTGATCTCATCGACGCCACCTTCGGCCGTTCGCACCCTGGCAGACGGTGGTCTGCTGCTGTTCTACCTGGATACCGACCAGCGTTTGCAAGGCGCCTGCGGTTGGGGGCAGGGCAACAGCGTTGCCAAGGACATCAAGTTGTGTGAACGGCTGATTGCCAACTTGACCCCGCTCTCTATGGACGCATTGGCCGACGCCGATGTGCCTCTCAAACATCTCCTAAGGCTCTGACATGCGTGAGTTCCTGGTATTTCAGTCCCTGTGGGCCATGCAAGATCACCGTGGTCAATGCGATCTTTCCCTGGAGGCGCAGGTGGAGAAGATTGCCGCTGCTGGCTTCGATGGGATCACCGACCATTTCTGGATTGCGTCACAGGCCGAACGTCTGCATGCCGCTGCCAAGGCGCAAGGCCTGCAAATCGAAGGTCAACTGTTTCCCCGCACCGTGAGTGACTTGGCGCAAGCGCTTGAGGTTGCCTCCCGCTACGGCTGCCACCACCTCACGCTGCAAGCCGACGTCCGGCCGCGCACGCTGGCACAAGCGATCACTCTGATCGAAGGCTGGCAGCGTCTGGCCGAGCAGGTGGACTTTCCGATCCTGCTGGAAACCCACCGCTATCGTCTCACCAGTGACCTGTTGTTCACCCTCGACTTGCTCGTGCAGATGCCCGACCTCAAGTTGTTGGCTGACTTGTCCCATTACGTCGTGGGCCGCGAATTGCCTGATTCGGCCACGGCCGAAGACGACGAACAGATTCACACCATCCTGCGACACAGTTGGGGTTTTCACGGGCGGGTCGCTAATAGCGAGCAGGTCCAGGTGCCCATGACCTTCGCCCAGCATCGCCCCTGGCTGGACCGGTTTCTGGGCTGGTGGCGTTACGGAATCAAGGATTGGCTGGCGCGACCGAACACCCCCGCGAGCCTGTCCTTCACCTGCGAGCTTGGCCCGCCACCTTATGCGATCACGGGGAGTGATGGGCGCGATATAACGGATCGCTGGGGCGAGGCGTTGATGCTGAAGGAACTGATGCGTGGTGTTTGGGATGAATGTCAGGCGGGGCGCTGATCTAAGGCAGGATTGGTGGTGATGGTCTGTATCAGTGGATAGAACGGGTAAGGTCCAGATTGGAATACCGCTGTTGCGGTGTATCAATTGTCATGCTTATCTCAATTGTATTGCGGTTTTGCCCGGGCAGGGATCACAGATACCTTTTATTGGCGAGTTACAAAACAGTAACGATAGCGGCCTTATGGCTTTTTCGGGTTGGTCAATGTTGACTCTGACTTGGAACGCAGCGCTGAGTCACACGTTGAGACTGATGCGGTGTACATACGGCCCAGCGTCCGACATACCAGCCTGAAGAGCCGCCCGTGGTCCCCGATATCTGTTGGTAGTGAGCTGACTGGTGGGAGAGGTAGGTTGAGACGTTTTTCTGGTGGGGCATCTCCCTCTAATTCTGTGCGGTTGAGCTCGATAGCTTGATGATTGCTGGTTCTACTGAATGTGGGACCGTTCCATAGGTTTGTTTGGCCTGCTGGCGTGAATAGATGAGGTGATAGCTGAGAAGGCCCGGTGCAAGCTCTTCGCCGTCGTGGCTGCCAATGCGATAGGGCATGTCGGCGATAGCTTGTAATACGCAGAGGATCAGCGTCTGGTAGCGCTGGCGTGCTTGATCACCGAACTGCGTTTGCGAGAGCCTGAGGATGTCGACAATGTCGGCGCGCGCCGCGTTGGAAATCCGATACTGCGGCATGCTCAGTGTTTCTCACGCGCGGGGAGGGTGGCCTCCTGGCTCAATCCCTCAAGGAAATGCTCCAGATTCCCTTCGTTCAACTGAGTAAAGCGCCCGTGCTCAAGATCCATGATTCCGATCGAGGTCGCCTGACGCAGGGCCTCAATTTTAGCGGTGTCTTCGGCGACGCGCTGTTCCAATAGTCGCAAACCTTCGCGCATCACTTCGCTGGTATTCTGATAACGGCCGGACTGCATTCGAGCTTCAGAACATTTGCGTCTCAGGACAACAAACCAGATAACGACGCCTTGACCGCCGCTTCAGTCTTGTTCGACGCCCGCAACTTGCGCATCGCATTCACCAGATGGAACTTCACCGTTCGTATGTCGATGTTCAGGATGATCCCGATTTCGACATAGGTTTTTCCCGATGCCGTCCACCTGAGGATTTCCTTCTCCCGGGCGGTCAGTGGCTTGTAAGTATCGATCATGGTTTTTGCGGAGAAAAACTGCGCCATGGCCTCATGTACCAGATGAGTCAGCCAAATCAGCTTGGTCTCTTTGCTTTCCATTTCCTGCATTGAAATGCGTTCGCTTGAGCGGGAGACGGAGAGCAGGCCGATCGAGTTATGTTCGCGCCGCGAAGAAAGGCACCAGCCATGGTTGAGGTTGTAATGCCGCGCTTCTTCCCAGAACCCGCGCCCCGGATTTTGCTGCTGCGCAGACCAGCGCAATGGAATCGAACGGGTCAGGCCATGTTCAACGGTGGGGTCTTGGGAGAAATAATCGCCGGCAATGTACTTTTTTTCCCAGGCGTCCGGGTAATTTGAAAGCAGAAAATATTGCGCCGGAGCTAACGGCGAACTAAGTCTTAACCCATAAGAGCAAAACTCGAAGCCTAAGTCTGTTGTAAGTTTAACGAGCTCGTTAAATAGCTCGTTTTCGTAAGTACAGTCAGCCACAAGCGCTATAAAGTCTTCACGCCAATCAATCACCAATATTACCTTCCGTGGTCAGCGCTCTTTCGTGACAAGAGCGGGGCTCATCATACAGGATTGAAACGCTGCCGGGAGAGGTAGCGGCCTTCCGCTGGCAATTCTTCAGCCGATAGGCCAGCAGCCCGACGCTTCCAAGCATTAGGCATCGCCGATGCGTCTAGACAGAGTAATAGCGGTCAGAGCTAATGGCGCACTTTTTAGTACGAAAGTGCTAGAAGAGCTGGCAAGAGACGGCATTATTATTTTGTCGTAGATACAATTCTGTATTTCCAAGAAGTACCTTGTGGCGACTCGCTGATTTACCTGACCTGCCCATTCGGGCAGCTACCCACAAAGAGCCCGGTTTGTTGTACTGGCGGAATAACTTTCGTCAGGAGGTAGTTATGCTGACCGCGGTAACAGGGACTGTTAGCGATCTTTTGCCAGGAATGGAAACTGCGCTGGCTAAATATAGATATCAGGTATTCGTTAAAGAGTTAGGCTGGCCTTTGCCTTGTGAACAAGGAATTGAATTAGACGCCTTTGATCGTTCCGACACAGTGTATGTCCTGGCCTGTGATGATAATCAGGAGATTTTCGGTTGTGCTCGATTGATTCCCACGCATCGGCCTTATCTGCTGGGGGATGTTTTCCCGTATTTGATGGGAAGCAATCCGCTGCCGTCGTCGCCGCAGATATGGGAACTTTCCCGGTTCGCCATCAGCAAGCCGAAAGGGCAAGTACTGACGGCTGAGCAAGCTTGGCGGAATACAGTGAAATTGGTCAAGGAAGTCATCGACGTCGCACGTTCGAAAGGCGCGTTTCGGCTGATTGCCTTTACAGCCGTGGGCAACGAGCGTCTGTTGAAGCGAATGGGCGTGAACACCCGTAGGATTTCGGCGCCACAGCTTATCGACAATAAAAGTGTCGTGCCTTTCTGGATCGAAATCGACGACGAAACCACCAGCGCTTTGTCTCTGGCCGCCTAGTCATCATAGCGAATCATAGTTGGAATAATCGATGAGTAGAGTCTCGGGCTTGGCGGCGTGCGACTGGGATGCCCTGGTACGGCTGGATGAACGTATTTCGGCCGTGGGGCGCTCCCGGCAACAACTTGAGCAGCGGGTCACCACGGCCTGCACCTACTCTGCGACCGAGCACAATGTGCCGGTGGCGTGGAGGGATGAAGAGGGCGAGGTCGTCGCGTTCTGCATCGTGCATTTCGATCAGCAGGATACGGTCAATGGCGTGGGCAATGCGTATTTCTCCACGCTGATGGCCTTGCCGGTGGCGAGCATGCTGAAACAGCTGTTGTGCAGCTGTGTCGAGTACATAAACAACACGGGGTTGTTGCCCGGACAGGTGACGGAGCTGGTGGGCCCTCTCCACAGCTCGTTCCTGGTTGAGCGCGGTTTGCGCACATTCGAGTCGGACTTCAATGTGTTTTCGTTGCCGTCCAACAGCCCTGAGCTAACCGACGCCTTTATCGAGGCCGGCTGCGAAAAGGCAAAGGACCTGATTGAGATTGTGTTCCAGCCCCCAGCCGAGGGCTACCAGCAGCACGACCTGGAAGAAAAACTGACCCGCCGCTTGACGGGTATTCAGTTCCATCGTTATGGCCAGGACGAGTTGGTTGCCAAGAGTCAAGCGCTGGCTGACTGCTACAACCGCGCCTGGCAACGGAACTGGGGTTTCAGTCCTTCTTCCGCCGAGCAGTTTGAAGTGGCGGCTCGCAACATCAAGGACATGTCGGCACTGATTGCCGAACAGGACGGCGAAATCCTTGGCTTCACCATGTTTGCTCCGGCGATGAACGAGCAGGGGTTGTATGGTCGCGCGTTCTTTACCGGGGTGGCACCCGAATATCAGAAAAAAGGCCTGTCGGTTGTGCTGACATTGAAATTGTCCGCCATCGCCTTGCACCAGATAGGCCGCAGCAAAATCAGTTTGTCCTGGATGCTCGAGGATAACGTCATGGTGCTTCGAACGATGCGCCACCTCACCCGCGATGGCATATGCACCGAAAGGGCCTATCGCATTTTCAGATACACCGCATCGGTTGAGTGAGAGTTTTATGCGTATTGATGATGTCGCGTTCAAATCGAAAGAGTTGGGTTTCTACACGTACTTCCCTCAAGTGCGCTCGGCGTGCGGCCGGGACATGACGCTGCTGGACGGCCGGACGATGCTGAATTTTGCATCGTGCGACTATCTGGGGCTTTCCAATCACCCACGCATGAAAGAGTCGGCCATTTCCGCCATCCAGAAGTACGGCTCGAACATTGGCGGACCAATGATTTTCAGTGGCTTCACCGAGTACCACGAGCGTTTGCAGCAGCGCTACAGCGAGCTGTACACCGGGCGCACCGCGTTGATGTTCACCACCTCTTACCAGGCGAACTTCGGCGTTATTCCGTTGGTGGCTGAACGCGCCGACTTGATCCTGCTTGACAAGCTGTCCCACGTTTCCATCTGGGACGGGGTGAAGTTATCGGGCAGCCCCTTCAGGGCCTACAGTCATGCCAACGTCGAAATGTTGGAGCAATTGGTCCTGCTGAACCTGGACAAGAAAATCCTGATCGTGACCGACGGGGTGTTCTCGGCGGACGGCGATGTCGCCGATCTCGAGAAGATCACCCGCTTGAAGCAGCTCCATCCGGCGCTGGAAATCTACATCGACGACGCGCACGGCGTTGGCATGCTGGGCAACAGCGGCCAAGGGGCCTGCGAAGCGGCCGGGGTGCTCTCGGACATCGACTACATTGTCGGCACCATGAGCAAGGCGTTCGGCTCATCGGGCGGCTTCGTGGTGTTCAAAGACGAGGTGTTCGCGGAAGAAGTCAGGTTCCGATGCCCGACCTACAATGCTTCGCGCTCGGTTTCGCCAGGCGTTGCCTCGGCGTCCTGCACCGCGTTGGAGATCAATGCCACGGAAGGAAGCATGCGCCGGGCCGGGCTCGCTGAACTCACTCGCTACACCCATGAGCAAATCGACGCGCTCGGGGTCGACAAGCTTTATTCGAAAACAGCGGTGATTCCGGTGGTGTTCAAGGACCCGATGGAAGCTGCACGGGTCAACGCCGGGTTGGTTGAGAAAGGGATCATGGGGTCGTTGTTTGTGCCGCCGTTCGTGCCGAAACACCAGTCCAGGATCAGGTTGTGCCTGACTTACAACCACACCCAGAGCGATGTGGACTATTGCATCGATGCGCTGCGCCAGATCATTTGAACGGACGAAAAACGAAATGATTCAAGTGGGTTCGGCGCTGTTAGGTATCGTTCTTTTCTACTTCATGTTGTGCAAGGGATTGGGACTGCTAGTCATCAACCGAGGGGTGCGCGTCAATTACACAAGGAAGGTCGGGCACTTTGCGATGTTCATGCTGCCCAGTCTGTTTTTTGCGTTGTTCAATATCCAGGACACCCATGAGCGGCTGCTGCTCTCGGCGCTGTCCACCGCCATCCTGTTCTTTGCCATGTGTGGCTGGTCACGCCGTCGGTCGCTGACCGCGCAACACATGTTCGCCAGTATTGACCGGCCAGAAGACGCACCGAACACGCTGTCCTGGTTGGTGAGCCAGACGGTCGCGGGCTTGTTGGTGTTGTGGGTGACGCAATATATCTGGCTGGCCATCGGCGTCCCGCTGGAACTGCTCTACATCACGATCCTGGCGACGACGTTTGGTGACGGCCTGGCGGAGCCTGTCGGTATCAGGTTTGGAAAACATGAATATACGACCAAAGGTTTTTTTGTCGACAAGACATTCAAAAGGACCCTGGAAGGCTCGGCCACGGTGTTTGTGATGTCGATGCTGTTTTGCGTGTTGTTCAAGGATTACTTCGCAGGGCATCAGTTCGTATTGTTGTGTGCCGTTTTTCCTCTCGCGCTGACCCTGACCGAAGCGAAGTCCCCTCACACGTGGGATACGCCGTTCTTGTTCATGGTCGGCAATGCCATTGTCACCGGTGTCTATTTACTGTGATTTATTTGATACGCCACGCCACCCCCCTGATCGACTACGGACGCTGCGGTGCTGTCTCGGCCAAAGCGCTGCTGGATGAGTACAACCAGACTTCGTCGATCGACGAGGCCGAAATTGCCGACTTCCTGAGCCGTGCGGAGTTGTCCGGGCCGCTGATGACGCCAGGGCTGAACATCATTTCATCGCCGATCAATCGAGCCTATGCCACGGCCTGCCGGCTGTTCGATGCCGAACGTATCCGACAAGACAACCGATTGAAGGAATTCGACCTGCGGCTGGGTCGCGTGCCTTTGTTGAAGATGGGCTTGAGGCAATGGTTCGCCTTGCATCGCGTGCTTTGGCTGATGGGTATTTCGTTGGGGGCCGCATCCCGAAGATCGGAACACCTGCGTGCCGTGGGGGTGGCCGATGAGCTTTATACCGCGTGCACCACGACCGGGGAGACCACGGTCGTGGTCTCCCACGGCATGTTCCTGAGGACCGTGCGCAAGACGCTGCAAAGACAGGGCATGGAGTGCCGTACGGTGTATCGCTCGGGGTGTTTTACGGTTGAGGCTTTAGCGCCAGGAAAAGGATGACTGACAGGTGAAGAAGGTACTGCTTTTAGGCGCCAGTGGTTTTATCGGGCAGGGTGTCTACGAAATCCTCAGGCAGGAACAAGACCTGCGGGTTACCCGCCACTCGCGTTCGCCAAAGGCGGGTTTTGCGGTTTGCGAGGTCGGCTCTACGGCGTTTATCGAACTGGTCAAAGATCACGATTTCATTGTCAATTGCACGGGCATCGGCCTCAGTCGCCTGGGGACGAGCCGTGCCAATAACGAGACACTGACCCAACAGATAATGGCGTCCATCCGAGTCGGCGCGCTCGATAAGAAAAACCTGTTCCACCTGAGCAGCGTCAAGGCCTATAACCCGGAGAAAAGGCGGGATGCGTACGCGGACGACAAATGGGCGGCCGAGCAGGTTATTCGTGCCAATGACCACAAAGTGCAGGGCGTGATCCTACGGGTGCCGACGGTACTGGGTCGCCACGATAAAAACCTGCTGCCGATGATTTCGATGTGCAAATTGAAGTTATTGCCATTGGTCACCAGCGAACTTCCAGCCTTGCACGTCATTGGCGTGGAGAGCATTGCCCGATCCATCCTCCAATGGCTCTCACGTCCTCCCGAACGGACTTTGCAGACCTGCTATCTGCTGAGCGACGACACGGTTACCTATAACGATCTGGTCGACGAGGTGTACCGCCGGCTCCAGGGCGCCGAAGGCCGGGCGAGGTTACGCACAGTAAGGGTGCGCACACTGTTCAGGATCTACAAGGTGCTGTCTTTCGTCGATGCCTTTAGGCGCCAGCGCAAGTTGTTTCCTTGGGCGCGCTTCAATGACTTGTTCGTGTACCCCTGGCGGGTCGAAAAGGATGTCAGGGTGATCATGACTCGTTCAACGTTATCGGTATTGGTGGGGGCATATTTTGAAAACGTTCAGGATTGATGTCGCCGCCAGTTTGCTGGTGCCGGTCGCATGCGCCTCTTGGGTGCTGTATGTCTGCACGGGGTTTGCGTTGTTCCAGTCAGTCGTCATGGCCGCCATCCTGCTCGCCGCAGAGTTTTATTTCCTGCGCGAAACCGACAGCGGCAGCCAATTCGACAAAGGCCTGAAAAGCGGCTTCATGGTGTCGTGCGCCATCGCGATCGTCATGCTGCTGCAGTTACTGACGCGCAGCGATGCGATGCTGCAATTGGCCGGATCGCTGCTGATCCTGTGCGGCATCGGCCTTCGAGCCCATGGAAAGATCATATTGGGACGGCACTTTTCCCATTCGCTGCGGGTGCTGGATGACCATGAATTGATCCGCGCGGGCGCCTTCCGCTACATCCGCCACCCGGCCTATTTCGGCACGCTGCTCATTGTGACCGGATTCAGTTTGTACGCCAGCGTATACGCGGCGGCGATCATCTTCGCCGTTGCACTGGCATTGATTCTTAAACGGGTCGACGGCGAAGAAAAAATGTTGGTCGGTTTTTTTGGCGAATCCTACGTCCGTTATCAGGCCGACAGCTTCAAGGTCATTCCTTTCATTATTTGATTGCGTCATTCCAGGAGGTCTCATGACTCACGTTCACGAAGCAAAAATCAAGGAAATCGTTTCCCGGGTCTTGGGGGTCAACGCCGAAGAAATTCAGAACCACAAGGACTTCATCGAAGCTTATGGCGCCGACTCGATGTCGGGAATAGAAATTCTCGCCGGCATCGAAGGTGCGTTCCAGGTGCGGGTCGATGAAGCCTATATCCCCAGGATCACCAGTGTGGATTCGATACTCTCGTTTATCGACAAGACCCTTGAGGCTGAGTGTGCATGAACAGCTCCGGTAAGGGCGCAAGGGTGGTGGTGACGGGCCTGGGGCCGGTCAGCCCGATCGGGATCGGAAAAGAGGCCTTTTTCCATGCCTTGAAAACAGGGGTGAACGGCACCGTGCCGCTGTCGAAAATCGACACACAGCGCTTCGAAAGAAAGTACGGCTGCGAGGTGAAAGGCACCATCGCTGAATGGGTCGCTGATTTCGATGCGTTCGCCGAATCGGGTACGCCGAGTCATTTTGCCCTGGCCGCCACCGGGCTCGCCCTTGCCGATGCCGGGATCGAGCGGGCAGCGATTGCTGGCAAGCGGGTCAATTGTTACTTCGGCACGACTTATGGTGAATCCAACCTGATCGACGACATGGTCACGGCCATGGCGCAGTCCCAGCCAGGCCGGCATGCGTCGCTGGGGCGCACGTTTGCCTCCGAGATCAGTCGAGACGTGGCGAGATCGATAGGTTCCACCGGCGAGGCCGTGACGATTGGCAATGCCTGCTCGGCCAGTAATGCCGCGTTGATCTTCGGCTACGAGGCCATTCAGGCGGGTGACTGCGAGCTGGCCATCTGCGGTGGAAGCGATGCAGTGTACAAGGCGACCTTCGCGACCTTCCATCGCCTGGGCAGCATGACCGACAAGGACTGCACGCCGTTCAACGCCGGTCGCAAGGGTGTCCTGACCTCCGAAGGCGGCAGCGCGCTGGTGCTCGAAAGTTACGAACGGGCCATTCGCCGTGGAGCACACATTTATGCAGAAGTGCTGGGCTTCGCGATGAATTGCGATGCGGACCACATGGTGAGGCTCAATCACCACAGCGTTGGCGACTGCATGAAGGCGGCACTTGCAAACGCCTGCGTCCCGCCCGGGACGGTGGGTTATATCTGTGCCCACGGCACCGGTACGGCAGCCAATGACAGTAACGAGTACAAGGCCATCGAGGCGGTCTTTGGCCACTCACCGCCACCGGTCAGTTCGATCAAGTCCATGATGGGGCATAGCATGGGCGCGGCGGCGGGTTTCGGTGCCATCGCCTGCATGCTTGCCCTCAGCGAAGGGTTGCCGCCGACGATCAACGTGAGCGAGCAGGATCCTGAAATACCCATCGACGTGGTTTGCGAGGGTTTCAGGGCCGGAAAAGTCGACGTGGTCATCAACAATGCCTTCGCTTTTGGCGGAAATAATTCAATCCTGGTATTCGGTAATCTCAAATGAGCAATGACGCTATCGTTGCACTGGCCGTAAACGATTGGGTCATGTTGCGGATGCCCGGCGCATTTGAGCAAGGGGGCACGGAGTTGCATCATGGGCTGACGCCCCGGTGGGACCTGACGGCGGGCGAACTGGTGCCTAGCCGGGAGTTGAAGAGCTTCGATCGACAGTCCCTGTTGCTGTTGGCGGCGATGTCGTTGATCGAGGATGCCAACCAGGGGGAATCCCTGGCGCGCGCGGCCGTCATTGGTGGCACGTCCAACGGTTCGATCGATACCGTCATCCAGTTGATCAAGGAGTCGAACGAAAGTCGTTTTGCATTCCAGGTCAATCCGGCGCAGATCCCCAATACCGTCATAAACTCCTCGGTGGGGCAGTTGGCGATCAAATACGGCATCAAGGGTGCCAACGTTTCGCTCTGCGCCAAGGAGCTGAGCTTCTACAGCGCGATGGTGCAAGGGCTCAGATTCGCCAGGCGCGGGGACTGCGAGCGGATCTACGCGACAGCCATGGAAACCTTCAGCGGCGAATTCGGCACTCTTTATGCCGACAGCCATGGGCTGGACGCGGCAGAACGAATCGATACCGCCGCGATTTTCAGTTTCCGAACCTGTTCCGATCCGCAAACGCCGGGGCCGGTAGTCAGGTCCTGCGTGACCGGGCGCTTGTTCCCCGCGAGCGGGGCCAGCCTGGGCGACCTGCTACTCACGTTCGCGGCAGGTAATGGGGTGGAGCCTGACAGACTGGGTCGGGTCAGCGTGTCGGTAGCGGATTCGTGGCGGGCCGCCCTGGACGATCTCGGCCAGGCATTCGGGGAGAAACTCGCTGTCCTGCAACGGACAAAAGCATTGAGCCTGTCCCTGGTCGGTGCCTACCAACTCGCCGACTTGGCGCAGTCGGTCAAGGCCGGCGATGTTGGGGTAATGGCGTGTGTCGATGAGGAAGGCTTCTATGGCATCGCATTGGTGGGGGGTAGCGAAGTCCAGGCCGGTGCTGCCAAGGGTTCAAGTGATTCAGGCAAGGTGGGGTGACGTATGATTCTGGTAGTGAGATGGCTGTTGGTCGGGCTGTTCATCGTCCTGAGCTTCCCATTTTTATGTGTGTTCATGTTGGTCAATCCGAAGAAGAACCGGAACCTGCACGTCGCCTGCCGCGCCTATTCGGTGATCAATCGAATATTTTCGGTTCGTGTCGCTGTCAGGGGCTTCAACACGATTGCCGAGGGTAAGTCATATATCTACGTGGCCAACCATCAATGCAACTATGACGTGATGATCGTTGCCGAGGCGCTCAAGCCAGGCACGGTCATTGTCGGGAAGGAATCGCTCAAGTGGTTGCCCCTGGTGGGGCAACTGTATTGGCTGACCGGCAGCCTGTTCATTGACCGAAGCAATCCGCGGGCCTCGATCCAGAGCATGCGCAAGGTGGCCAAGAATGTCGTGGCCAACAATACGTCCCTCTGGATTTTCCCTGAAGGCACCCGGAACAACGGCGGGAACATGTTGCCTTTCAAGAGCGGCGCGTTCCGGCTCGCCAAGGACATGGGGGTGGGGATCGTTCCCGTGACGATCTGCTCCGCTGTCAGGGACGTTGCCTACAATTCATTGCGCGCTACTGACGTCAGCATCGTCGCCCACCCGCCCATCGAGGCGGATGTCGTGGCAAGCATGAATAGCAAGGACCTGGCGAGCCACACGCGCGAGATCATCAGCAACATGATCCCAATCGTTTGAGCCAGAAGCTCACACGGCATCCTCTCCAGGCGCGGTGTGCGGGTCGTTCCGTCGCTCGGCCACCAGCAGCAACGACTGCGGCGCGGGGCTCTGCGGATGTTGCGGTTCCTGCAGGCACGCCAGTTGAAAACCGGCCCTGTCCAACGCGTTAAGCCAGCTGGACAAGGTTCGAAAATACCAGGGCATGGGATGCCCGTGACCCTGGACCCCGTTGAACGTCTCTTCTCGCCAACCATCCTGATCGTCACCCGCCGCCACGCTCCATGGATGCAGCGTCTGGATCACCAAGGCGCCCATGGCGCTGAGCAAGGGAATGTTGGTGGCTCAGTACAGTTGTCGCTTCCAAAACTGCGACTACACTCGGTCTTGCAGGCCCAAGAAGGATCGACGGCTGCCACAGGTTTTCGTGGATCCTTTGAAAACTTTCTTCGAGACAAGGAGCAGTCATGACTACCCCAGACACACTTGTGCAAAGACAAATCAGCCTCACCCACGCGTTCGTGGTCAATAACGCGACGTTGTATTCGCAGTCCTGGGAAAACATCAAGAACCCCACGCCGAGCCAGGTCAAAGACAATATTCTTACGCGTCTCAATGGCTCGAAGGTAGGTGGCGGCTATGCTGTAGCCTGGGGCCCCGCGCTGGTACCGGATGGCGAGTACACGGCGCACATCACCGTGGTGCTGATCGGCGGGAGAAGTGGGAACGACATCGTCGTGGTGACGAGTGGGACACTCCAGTATTCCTTTAAGGATCAGTTGGACGATCTCGATATTTTTCCAATGGTGCCGTTGCAGAGCGTTATTCCGGGTTACCAGGGATCGGCGAGTATCGCCCAGGGAACGGCCGATGGTGTGAACGCGATACTGACCACAGCCTCGACTATCGGTGCCACGGGCACACTGTGCGATTTTCTTGGGAAGCAGCAAAGTGGGGCGACGATCCGTCTGGTTGGACATAGCCTTGGCGGTGCGCTCATGTCGGTGCTCGCGCTTTATCTGAAAGACAGGTTCCCGGGCTTTAACTTCTTTTGCGAAACCTTCGCTGCGCCCACGGTGGGAGATGGTTTTTTCGCCAGTTATTTCAATAAGCAAATGGCCGGTAATGCGCTTCGCATCTACAACACCCTGGATATTGTTCCGATGGCGTGGTGCGCAACGTCTCTCGATTACTCCCTGACCGTGTATGAGGATGATCCCATTGATGAAGACACGAGGAACGCGGTTTGGTCCGGCATAGACAAGATTGTGAATAACAACCTGAACTATACGCAATGGGGAATGGGCAGCGTGAACATGGAGCTGCGGCTCTGCGGGAAACCTCAATCCGACTGCGCAAACTACAGGTCTCAATCCGGCTATCAGCACATCTATGAGTACATGACACTGTTGGGCCTGCAGCCCGCCGATATACCGATGCCGCCGTTCGGCAGCTAGCGGGGCAGTCTCGCCGTCCAGATGTTTGAGTTGCAGTTGCCGAGGTTTCCTTGGAGAAGTCGACGCAGCTGCAATTCACTTATCCGGAAGCCTTTTGCCCAGTAGTACTTAGGCTGACGCGATGGGGGCGGTGAGTTCATCTTTGCCAGGAATCGCAGTTTTTTCGCGCTCATCAATCGGCTATTCAATCCCAGGGAGCCCCTATGACTGACCCGAATGCCGTGAAAACTTACATCGGCTGCTATTACCTCACCATAACCGTCAATTATGGGGGGATAGGTTCCAATACCTGGTTCGCATACCGCAACGGTGATTCACTGGCATGCGAATTATTGGACGACGACACCGAGAAAGACTCTACCTTGTTCGCCTTCTATCTGGGAGATACATTCACCCCCGACAACGCTGTCAACCAGGACACCCACAACTGGCTTCAGGTTCAATCAGTACGTGACGGGGTTTGGTTGGACTGTGGCAGCCCGATGACGGGCGGCGACTGTCATGATTTCTTTGTCGCACTCACCTCTCCGGACACACCAGCGACGCTTGCTCTGGCGACCCATGCTCCGTATGGCATCCCGCCGGCAGACAATGCCATCTGGATGGAGCTCATTCGAGGCCGGTCGGTTATATCCGTGCTCGATATCGATATCATCGCCGATACGGTCACCTGGAAAGATGTTGAACTCGCCCTGGTCTCTGCCAACCCATCCGTGCCTGTCACTACGCAACAGTTGCTCCCCGGGGCGTCGGAGCTGAACAAGCAATCGTACGACCAGGCCGATTTCTGGTATCTGTTCCTGCACAACGTGGATTTCTCCGGCACTCGGGTGACGAACAGCAATCTGAGCAATGTCACGTTCTCGGGCATCGCGAATTTCTCGGGCACAGTGCTCGATGGCAGCAACCTCTCCGGTTGCATTTTGGATGGCGCGAACTTTCGCAATGCATCGCTGAAGGACGTCGACCTTAGCAACGCCAGCCTGAAAGGGAGCGACTTCACGGGCGCGGTGCTCGACAACTGCAACTTTGAAAGCGCTGATCTGGAAAGCGCCGATCTGGCCCTGGCGACCCTCTCGGATCTTGCCAAGCCCATCCGCATCACCCGAGACAAAACAAAACGCACCATTTTTTCGAATGCCCGCGTGAACAAGATCCTCACGCACGCGATCGACGACAAGGATAACGACATCTACATCTGGAGCTACGCACAGATGGACGGCGTTAAATTTATGACGCCTGATCCCAAAAACCCGGGGAAGGCGATCCTCGATGGGACGCTCAATCATCTGGTCGCACAGTACGCCGTTTTGACCGGGGTGCAGTTCTCCGCCGTGGAAAAACCGAGCCTTCGCTACGCCGATCTGTCCTACGCCGAGCTCGGGGGCGCCGCCCTGGCGCAAGCGGACCTGGCGTACGCCACGTTTGACAACGCCACCCTCTCGACGTCAGACGGTCTGCTCCGTTGCAACCTGAGCGAGGCGAACCTGATGGGGGCCACGTTCGTCAAGGCAGACATGTCGTACGCCCAGATGCCGTTTTGCTACCTGTACGGCAACGGCGCGGCGCTGGTCGGCGCGAACATCATGCAGGCGGATTTCAGCGGTGCGTATCTCGTCGCAGCTGATTTCTCTGGCATCAAGGATAAAAACGCGGCGGGCGTCAACTTCGACGGCGCCTGCCTGATCAACGCCAATTTCACCGGCACCGTGCTGTCGCTGGTGAATTCGGAGCGCGCGACCTCATTCGCGAAGGCTTGCCTCCAAGGCGCCAATTTCTCCGGTGCGAGTGTGGGTGGGGTCAATTTCACAGGAGCGGCCGTCAGCACGGACAACGGTACGTTGATCGTCCATGGCGGCCGGGAGGACAAGCACAAGGTCCAGTACCTTATCACGCACAAGCCGACGAACACCGCTGGCGCAACGTGCCCGAGCGGCCAGACCGGGCCTTGCACCGGCACGATGTGGAACGCCGACGACGCGCCCATGACCGACTGGCACTACGGGCCGTGAGGCGCGGCCCGCTCCCGCGTAAACAAGCTCAATCAGTACAACCACTCACAGGAAGAGAGCGATGAATCAACGGAATGATGGGGTGACCAACCAGCGTTCGAACAAGCTGCCCGGACCGACCGAGACACGCACGCTGCACTTCAACCTGAAGCATTGCAAGAACCCGGACGACGTGCTTCTGCACGCGAACTTGAGGAAGTATCGGCTCAAGCGTCATACGCCGCAGACCCTCGCACGCGCGAGCCAGAACACGCCGTTCTTGAAACTGCTCCCGCAGGAACACGTCACTCATTACATCGAGGACCTCCCCGTTCCCTCGAACCGCCCGGCACTGATCACCGTGTCCACCGGGACGGGTAACGGGGCGCCTGGCAACACCATCGCCATGCACTTGCACGTCCCCAAGGCCGGCAGAGCCGCCGCGCGCGAAGAGATGAAGAAACGCGGCAAGGATGTGTTCGCCTCGGCTCACTACAAGCTCGCGAGATACGGCATCACGTCGGACGATCTCAAGCCCCTGGTCCTGGACTCCGATTTCCCGGATCACGTGGACGATTACAACGACCCCATGGAGATAGCGGTCGCTATACTTTTCCACCATCCGAGCCTCCTGAACCTGAGTGGAGATAAAGGCGGTGCCATCCCTGCATACATCAAGGAGAACTGCATAACAGCCGCGATCCAGAACGATAGTGGCACCCTGGTGGACGCGATCAACGACGTAGGCGATGGATGGCAAAAAAAGGTGCTCCTCCTCGACTGGAACAACGACAAGGTATACGACGACAACAAAAAGCCCATCTATACGGCCAAGCTCGAAGAGGGCGTGAATATGGCCATGACGAGCACCTTGCCCCTGGCGATCCAGCTCTCGAGGCAGGACGAGTACCTGCGCGGCGCGCTGTGGAAAGTGCTCGATGGCGTCGTATCGAGCGAATACCAGGGGACGGCGGGCTCCAAAGCCGTGGAGTCGCGCGCCCAGCAGCGAGACCAGAACGCTCAGTGGCAATTGAAGAACCTCACTCCGGGCAAGGGCGTCGTGGTCGACCCCGCCAGCGTGACATGCGAAGGGAACAACATGTCCGTGACGGTGGAGAACCAGTGGCTCAGGCACCTGGGGGCCTACATCGAGTTTCTGGATGCCAGCGGCACCCCCGTCGCGCCGCCGGATTCATGGCCGGCGGCTTCGATCCCGAGCATGTTCAACGGCACCGCCACTTCGAAATACCTCGACCGGGTCGGGCCCATTGATGAGATCGCTGGCATCCCCATCGACGTCACGGACATGACGCTGACGTTCCCGGTACCTGATACGGCCAGTGCGGTGAACATCCATCTAGCGGGGCTCGGCGTTTTCGGCCCGGGGCACACCGACAGGCACATCTGCCTGCTCGGCATCTTCATGACGGCAACCTTCGAGTATGCGATTCCGGTTATCGCCCTCGCCGTGGGCGCGGCCCTCATGAAGACCGAGTTCGTCACCAACCTCCTGAAGGATAACAAGGTGTACGTCGGCATTCTGGCCGTCCTGGCGACGATCGACGCCGCGATCCTCGACTATGCATTGACGGGCGGAATCAAGGAGGTCCTCCTCAAGCTGGCCAACATCATCGCCCCCTTGCTATGGAAGACGGGCTTGAAGACGGTGTTGCTGGAGTTGATCGCGCAAGGGGCTCTGGAGGAGGCAATCCCGTTCGTGGACATCGCCCTGGAGGCGACCAACGCGGTTGTCACCTTCGCGCAGCTCAGTCAGACGACGGTCGAGGTGTTCGAGGCGCCGCCGATTTACACGTCGACGGTGACGAGGACGATCGATCTGGATATAAAACTCGTCCCGGACTCGCAGTACCATTATTTTCCGATGCAGGCGACGCACTACGTGGTTACCGTGACGTACGACAGCCAAGTGACGGTGCCTTCCAAGGAGTTTGCGCTGCCAAAGGGGACGGACACCACTCCCATTCAGATCAGCTTCAAGGGTGTCCCGGGTGGGGGGAAGCTGAAGGTGACCGCGATCTTTTATGCCGACAATGGATGGGTCGCGGGGAAGGGGTCCACCGACTGGACGCCTGCGCTGGGCACGAACGGCAGTACGCTTGAGATTCCGAGCCTCGAGATCAAAAACAATCTGCCTCCGCTCACTACGAGCTCGGTCTACGAGCACGTGGAGAAGCTGGTCTACCAAGGCGGTGCGCACGTGTGGGACAAGGCAGCGCCGCCCCCAACGGTTACGCTCGGTACGTCAAGCTCGGACCTCATTAGTCTGACGAGCATCACCCTGGCGCAGGGGCCGGCGTCGATCGGCTACAGCTGGCAGGCCTCCAACCTGAACATTCCGGAGAACATCTCGACCAACCCGCGGTCCATCGACCCCATGTACACGCTGCAGAACGTGTCGCTTCTCGTGCCACCGGAGCAGGCTTACCAGCCGCTCGACGTCGGCTATAGCAGTAAATCAGGTATTTGCTACGACCTGATGAGCCGGTCGGACGGCTCCGCGCGCAACTTCTTCCTCGACAGCTACCCAGTTGCAACCAGCAGCGACTATGACGCGCCGTCGTACGTTCATCTTCGCAAGGTGGAGCTGAGCTACGACAACGGATCGAAATGCGCTCCCCTCCACTCCGGGACGGGACAGAGCTATGGTCGGTTCCCGGCGGATGTCCCGCTGGACGATTTCGTCCTGCATCCGCAAGGTTACGTGTTTGCCATCAGCACCGGGCGAAGCAAACTGCTCCGATGCGAGCTGTCGAGCGTCCCTGTCGCGGAGGGGGAGGCCCCCGACGCCTGCTTGTTTTCCGGCGCGGGCTTGCGGGAGGGGCTGGTGTCGGGGCCGGTGGCGATCGCGATTGGCCTGGATGGGGTGGTGATGGTGCTCGAATCCGATAACGCACGGGTGCAGGCGTTCGACATCCACGGTAATCCGGTCAAGTACTTCCAGAACAAGACTTCGTCGATGCTGCCGCTGACGATAAAAACCCGCGACCAGTCGACGTACCTCGATCTGGACGTGGAGGCCAAGGGGTATGTCTATGTGCTTTCCTATACTGGCGACGGCAGCTCGCCGGACCACTACTACATGGATATCTACACACCTAAGGGTGACCTCCTGGTGTCAACGCAAGGCGTTGCAGCCGGCAAGCTCACGGTGAGCCTGGACCGGAACGTATATGCCCTCAACTACGAGCTGATCCACGGCGCGGACGGCAGGCCCGAGCCATCGATCAGCCACTGGATGCCGCCGGCGCCACCGGTGTAAACGATATCGGCCTAGGCGCAGGAACGGCTACGTCCTGCGTGGCCGCTTGGGGCGCGTTCAATAGTCTGCACAGGGAGTTCATCCAGGTTGAAGTAAGGCAGAAGCCAGCATCGACCCGCTTCTGGGTAACCCGTACCCGAACGTATTGCTGTTCCGAGTCTGAAGCGGCTATGAACCTCGTTCCAGACATATTGGTGTTGTGTCATCGATCGGTAAAATTACGATCTTATGTTCCTGGAGAGGAGCACCGCGCTTCAATCTCCCGACAGGCAATTCCTGAAACTGGAGTCAACCTGTTTCAGAACTAAACACCTTCTGTTCAACGTGGCGCTTGGTCTCGTCCGGGATCAGGCATTACTCGGTCTTCACCGCCATCAAGGCATTCAATTCGCCGTATGTATGGGCTTTCAAGGCGTGGGTGTCGAGTTGGCCGTTGTCCAAGAAGCTGCGAACCAATGCTCCCATGGCACCGTACAGAAACTCGGCGATGCTGGAGCCCGCACTGAGTCGTCTAACGCCCAGACGCTTCAATTCGTCGGGGGAGGGCAGTCCGTCCCGGGACAGCAGGTTGACTGGCAGTTTGGTGTCCCGGCAGACGGTGGCAATGTCGTTCGAATCGACCACGCCAGCGGCAAACAGACCATCCGCCCCGGCGCTGGCATACAGTGCGGCGCGTTTGAGGAGTTCCTCTAGGCGTTGGTCGGCAGGGAACAGGTTTTTCAGGTAGACGTCGGTCCGTACGTTGATGAACAGTTTTACGCCCGCCTGGTTCGCCACTTTTCTCGCGACGTCAATCTTGCGAACCAGTAACTCTGGAGAGCCCACGCCGTCTTCGATGTTGATCCCGACCGCCCCGGCGTCAAGGACGGCGTTGATCACCTGGCCGACCTGCTCCAAGTCATCCGAGTAGCCGCCTTCGATGTCCACCGTGAGCGGTACGCTGAGCACCCGTGCCATCGACTTGACGGTGGTGTTCAGCAGGTCGAGAGGCAGCTTGTTGCCATCCTGATAACCATGGGACCAGGCCATGGCCGCGCTGCTGGTCGCTACCGCCTTGCCGCCCAAACGTTCGACGATACGCGCACCGCCCGCATCGGCCACATTGGCCAAGACCAGTAGTCCGTTCTGATGCAGATTGTGAAATGCGTTATCCAGTGCGGTCATGACAATTCAATTCCTTTTGAGGGTTATGTTTTTGATGGCAAGGGGCGGCGTCCAAAGGTGTCGGTCATATAATGTTTCGATCGGGTACGCTGTTGCCAGGCTTCGGTTCCAACTCTGACCATAAATCACTGCGTTCAATACCGCAAAGATCTCCAGAAGGCCGGAGCCACCCTGAACCAAACTGGTCTGGTCGGTCTGTTCAGATATGTACAGCCTGATCTAACGCGTCACCCTGCTTCGGCAATTCCACCCGAACACGAAGAGCAATCATCAGCGCCGCCAGCAGCATCACTGCGCCCGCGATGATGAAGACTCCCTCTACACCGCCAAAGCCGAAGACCAACCCACCGAGTGCAGCTCCCGCGGCGATTGACGATTGCACCGCGGCGACGACCATCCCGCCTGCGGTTTCGGCTTGATCCGGAACCGTGCGTGCCACCCAATTTGACCAGGCAACCGGTACCCCGCCGAAAGCCAGGCCCCATAGCGCGACTACGAGTGCCAGCCCCGGCTCCTGGAGAGGCAGCGAGATCATGGCAAACGCGGCCACGGCTACCAAGGCAGGCATAAGGATCAATGTCAGGCGCAAGCTACGTTCCATCAGCCAACCCGCCACGAGTGTGCCGACGAAATTGGCGGCGCCGAAGCCCAATAGCATTAAAGCCAGGCCATCGATGTCGATGTGCACGACGCTTTCAAGTGCGGGACGGATGTAGGTGAAAAGTGCGTATTGACCTGTGTGTGCGAGCACGCATCCGACCATGCCAATGGCAATGCCAGGGCGCCGGAGCAATTCCAGCACGGATGCTGTGCGTGCCATTTTCCGAGGCGCCATGCTGGGTAGCGTGAACCACTGGAAGAGCAACGTCAGCACGCCGACCGCCGCTGCCGCATAAAAGGCGCTGCGCCAGCCGAACAGGCCGCCCAAGTAGCTGCCCAGCGGAACGGAGACCACGGTTCCAACGGCGATGCCGCTGAAGATGATGGACAGCGCGCGTGGCACCCATTTTGCCGGTACCAGGCGCATGGCCACGGCAGCCGCCATGCTCCAGAACCCACCCAGCGCAATGCCAAGAAGCACTCGCATCAACAACAGGACCGTCAGATTCGATGACATGGCAACGAGCAAGTTGGATGCAATCATCAGCAAGGAGAAACCCAGCAAGACGGTACGGCGGTCAAGCTTGCGGGTAAGCCCTGGCACCAAGAGTCCAGCAAACAACGCAACCACGGCGGTGACGGTCACGGCCTGACCGGCCATCGCTTCGGACACGCTCAAGTCCGAGGCCATCGGCGTTAGCAGACTCGCCGGAAGGTATTCAGCCGTCAGTAGGCCAAAGACACCCATGGCCAGAGAGAAAACCGCCGTCCAGGCCGGGGTTGCCGGCTCTACTCCAGCAGCGCTGCCAGGTGCAGCATCAAGCACATTGCTACTCATCTCAAGAATCCTTGGGAAGTGATCGTGATCGGCAGTCTAGAGTTGAGTGTCAGGATGATCTATGATGCAAACCCCTATTGTTTTGATCAAAACGCCTAATATGACTGAGTCAGGACAATTTGCGCTGTCTTCTGAACTGATTAGCGAACTGTTAACGGGTATGCGGCTGCGCGGTGTTCAGTACCGCCGCGTTCAAACGGGGCCGAGCTTTGGCTTGGGTTTTGAACACAGATCGGCGCATGCCTACTTTCATTATCTGGCGGTGGGTACGGCCATCCTGCGTACGGGAGATGGCGCGATACATCATCTCTCGGCAGGTGACGCGGTATTGGTGCCGCAAGGTCATGGGCACCAATTGCTATCAGCGCTGGATGCCACCGTTCAGAATGTCGACCAACTTGATGCAGCCCCTTTAGGCGAGGCCGTCAGTGGTGTGAACACCTGTCCCAGCACACTTTCTACGCCAAGTGCGATCCTGTTCTATGGCTGCATGGAGTTCGATCTTGGGGGCATGCGGGCGTTAGGCAAGCTGATGCCGAATGTCATGGTGGCGGACACCGGTGGTCAGAGTTATCCAGGGTTGGGGTCGATACTCGATTCAATCAAATATGAGATCTGCGCCGGACGTATAGGATATGCCGGGATCATGGCTCGGCTTGCGGAGGTCGCTGCATCCTTATTCGTACGGGGTTGGGTCGAGTGTGGCTCTGAAAGCGCGCAAGGTCTCATGGCGGCGCTGCGAGATCCCCGCCTGGCGCGTTCTATCCTCGCCCTGCATCGCCAACCCGGGCGCGAGTGGACGGTTGCCGAACTGGCAGCCGAATCTCACGTGTCACGCTCTGTGTTCGCGCAGCGGTTCCAAGCCACCATTGGCGTGCCTCCCTTGCGATACGCCACCGAGTTGCGGATGCGGATTGCAAGCCAATGGCTGACGCAGGACAACCTGTCGATCGATGCCGTCGCACAACGCTTGGGCTATACCTCACAAGCGGCGTTCAGCCGTGCATTCAAGCGCATCATTGGCCAGCCGCCAGGGGCGAGTAGACAGACACGTCGAAGCAGTGAGCCTGTGCAATCAGTTTTCTTATGAATTACCGGTGCAGCGCTGTAGCCGCAGCTGTCCCACCCTGCGCAGCGAGGACAAGATCGGCTGCTCGTTCGCCGATGACGACACACGGCGCCATCGTGTTGCCAACGGTAATTCGCGGCATGATGGAAGCATCAGCGATGCGCAGTTTATCGATGCCATATACGCGCAGTTGATGGTCGACCACCGACATCGTATCTCGGCCCATTTTCGCGGTGCAGGACTGGTGCCAGTAAGTCACGGCAGAGCGGCGGATGAACTGCTCCATAGCGCGATGTTCTTTCGGCCCGGGCACAACTTCGCGTTTGACCAGCCCGTTGAAGGCGTCGCTGTTACCGAGCGCCCTGCACAGGTCGATCGACGCATACGCCGCAGTCATATCCTCGGGCGCGCTCAGCGAGTTCGGCTCAATCAGTGGGGCATCCAGTGGCCCGGCACCCGACAGGCGCAAGCGTCCTCGACTGGCAGGCCTGGCCAGCCCTGCGAACATCGTCCAGCCATGCTGTGGCGGCTCAATCGCGACTTCGGGCGGAGAGGGTACCGCAAACGCCAGCTGACACTGCAACAGGTCCGGGACATCCAGGCGACTGTCGCTTTTCCAATACAAGGTGGTTTCGCACCCGCTGCCACCGACTGCCTGGGGTTGCAGGTACTCCCATGTGCAGCCAAAGGCGAGGTGATCCTGAAGGTTCTCGCCTACGCCAGGAAGGTGATTGATCGGGGCGATGCCGTGGTGTCGCAGTTCATCTTCCGGGCCGATTCCCGATTGCATGAGCACCTTGGGTGTTTGCACCGCGCCCATGGACAGGATGACCTCGGCTGCGGCATAGAAGCACTGACGTTCGCCTGCGATCACCACTTCGACACCGATAGCTCGTGTACCGACAAGCAATACGCGAGTCACCAATGCCTCTGGCAGAACCGTCAAGTTCGGATAGTGCAACCGTGGCCGGATGTAGGAGTCGTAAACGGATTCGCGCTTGCCCTGGTTAATGCGCAGGTCGGTAATAGCGACCCCGCCCGGGCCTTCCATCATCGCGCCATTGGGACTGTCGAATCGGGGGATACCCAACCGGCTGGCCGCCTCCAACGTGGCCCACGCGAGGGGTTGAGGCGTGGCCGGCTGTTCGACATGCACGGGGCCACCTGAACCACGCCGCGTGGCATCAGGGCTGCCTTGCCAGTTCTCGATCCTGCGGTAGTAATCGAGTACCGAATCGTAGCCCCAGGCCGGGTCGCCGGACTCGGCAGCGAAATGGTCCCAATCGGAACGGTGCCCGCGCGACCAGACCATCACATTGATGCTGGAGCCACCGCCGAGGCCCTTACCCATGTTCAGGGATAGCCGTCGACCATTGAGGTGTGGATTGGGTTGCCCCTCGAATGCCCAGTCGCGCTTTGAACCGAGGTTCATCGGCCATTGCGCCGGTTCGGTAACCTCGGGGCCCGAGTACCCCTCGCCAGCCTCAATCAGCAAGACGCGTGCGCTTTTATGGTCGGCAAGACGGGCAGCGACCACGCAGCCCGCCGTACCTGCACCACACACAATGAAGTCATAGTGTTGATCACGCAGATGATTCATGCAGGACGCTCCGTATCGATGCAGCGATTGAGTTTGCGGTGACCAGTGGCGGTGTTTCCCTGCGATCACTGCTCGCCAACGCTGTGCACTGCCTTAAGGATCACTGAGGCGACCTCGGCCGGCTTTGACTGCTGGGGAACATGGCTGGTGTGCACCTCTGCAAGGGTGGCACCGATACGCTTGGCGGCAGAGCGCTGGACGTCGGGGTGGATCATCCGGTCTTCTGTGGCGAGCAGATACCAGGACGGTTTGGTCTTCCAGGCCGACACGGTCGTTTTATCTTCGAAGGCAGATGCCTTGATGGGACCTTGCGTGGCGGTCATGACGGCGGTCTGCGCTGCCGGGAGATCCTGGGCGAAGTCCTTGGCCATGCCTTCTGGCGTCAAATAGAGGAAACCGTTGCCGTCGGCCTTGATCTGACTGATGCCAGGGGGCGTGGGGGCGCCTTTACCTTGTTCGCCGCTGGTTTGCCCGGCCTCTGGCGCGAAGGCGGCGACATACACCAGCGCGCTGACCTTCGGATCGCTACCGGCTTCGGTAATCACGGTGCCGCCCCAAGAGTGCCCGACGAGAACCACCTTGCCCTGCTGGTTGTTCAACGTGCGGCGCGTCGCGGCAACATCGTCGGCAAGCGAGGTGAGCGGGTTCTGCACAACCGTAACGGCCACCCCTTGGGCTTGGAGCAGCGGCACCACTTTGGCCCAATCGGAGCCGTCGGCGAACGCGCCGTGTACGATCACCACGGAGGGCGTTGTATCCTGCGCGTGACTGGCGCTTGCGATGAAGGCACCGGCCAGGGCAAAGGCGACGGTAGCGATTTTCGATTTGAATGTTTTCATTGGATGAGCTCCTGTTCGGGAGTTCAAATTCTGCGGACTGGCCTGCGATGTGGGCATCGGTCAATTATCCGACCCCGGGATATTTTTCATGGATAGTGCGTTGCAACTGGACATCTCCCTGGATGGGGCACTGGCGACGATCGCCCAGGTTGGTGACCTCAGCATGGGACAACCCCTCGGTCATTCCCGGCGCGTTGCCGCACTGGCGCGGAGGCTGGCGCAGGCCCAGCACGGCGACGGTGAGCACCTGAGGGTAGCGGAACAGGTTGCCTTGCTGCGCTGGTCCGGTTGCACCGCCAATGCCGAAGGCTTTGCGGATCTGCTGGGCGACGACGTCGATGGCCGCCGCGCGATGCTCGATCTGACGCTGGGCAATGAGCAAATGAACGCGGTGCATCAGGCCACCCCGCTTGCCGTCGTGCACTGTGAGGTGTCTGGAGCCATCGCCAAAACTCTCCAGCTCGGTGCCGCCGTCGAGGCGGGCTTGTGTCGCGTGTTCGAAACCTACGACGGCACTGGCCGGCCGCTGGGCCTGACCCATGAGCACATTCCGGAGGTCGCCTATCAGGTAGTGCTTGCGGGTGATCTGGATATTCTCAGTCGTGCACACGGCCTGGACGCGGCGCTACGCTGGATCGGGGAGCAGTCGGATCGGCGCTATCCAGCGTCGCTAGTATCGTTGCTTCTGGGCAACGCAAAGGACTGGCTGGCGGATCTGGAAACGCTTTCGAAAACCGTTGAGCACGGGCATGAGCAACGTTGCGTCTCACTGACGTTGGTGGGAGACATCATCGACTTGAAGCTCCCGTGGTTGGCAGGGCATTCGCGGCAGGTGGCGCATGTCGCCGTGGAAGCTGCACGCCTGTGGGGGCTGCGTGAACCCACCTTGACAGACATTGGCAAGTCCGCGCTCATCTACGGTCTCGGCCGGGCAGCCGTTTCGAACCACCTTTGGAATACCGCAGGGACGCTGCCATATGGCGCTGCGGAGCGGGTGCGCCTTGTCCCTTACTGGACGCAACAGGCGCTTAGGCCTATCACTGAACTGGCCGTGCCCGCAACGATTGCAGCCCATGCCTATGAGCGGCTCAATGGCAGTGGCTATTTTCGAGGCGTGGCGGGTGATGCGCTGTGTGCCGAGCATCGCCTGTTCGCCGCCTCGGTAGCCTGGGTCGCGCTAAGGGAAGCCAGGCCATGGCGATCGGCCCACGGCGAAGCGGATGCCGCCAGGCTGCTCAAACAGGATGCTGGCAATGGCTTGTTCGACAACGATGTTTGCGACGCAGTCATTGCCGCCGCAGGTGGCGAGCGTCGAATGCGGCAACCGAAGGCTTCGTTGCTCACGACTCGCGAGTGCCGCATCCTGCTGGAAATCAGCCGTGGCGCCAGCAACAAGCAGGTGGCGCGGCTGCTGGACATCAGTCCGAGCACGGTGCGCACGCACATGGAAAGCATCTTTCGCAAACTGGAATGCTCGACCCGGGCAGCCGCTACCTTGAAGGGGCTGACACTGGGATTGATTGCCTGAGCCAGGCCTGGGTTAAGCCTGAATCAGGCGAGCCCATCCTGATCGGCTTGACTGGCGCGTGCCAGGTCGATGAATGCCTTGGCTGCCGCGCTGGGGTTGCGGCGGTTCGGGTAGTACAGGCACAGCTTGTCTCTGGGTGGTGTCCAGTCTTCGAGAATCCGCACGAACTGACCGGCGCGGATTTCGTCTTGAACGTCCTGCTCCATGAAAAAGCCGAGCCCCATGCCTTCCTGCACCACCACCTTGACCACGCTGGATTCATCCAGCGTAAGCGGCCCGTTCACATCGAGACGCGTCACTTCCCCGTCCCGCTCGAAATGCCACGGGAAAATCGCCCCATTGGGTAGTCGAACGCGGATGCATCGATGCTGGAGCAGCTCGGCTGGCGTTCGCGGTTTGCCATGTTTTTCGAAGTACGCCGGCGAGCCGACCACCGCGTAGCGTTGCGGCTGACCGAGCGGGATCACAATCGCGTCGTTCGGAACGAGGCTTGCTGAGCGCACGCCGAAATCGAAGCCGTCAGCCACGATATCCACCAGACGGCCTTCGGTGACGAGGTCGATGTGTACTTTCGGATGCTGCTGCAGGAACTCCATCACCAGGGGCAGGAGTGCCGATCGGGCAGCGCTGGCGAACGCATTGATACGCAGCGTGCCCGAGGGCCCGGCGTTATGCGATCGCACGGCATCGAGTGCCGCACGCAAATCCTGCAAGGCTGGCCCCACCTGCTCCAGAAATATCCTGCCCGCTTCAGTGATGGCCACGCTACGGGTCGTGCGATTGAACAGCCGCGACTCGAGGCGGGCTTCCAGTTGGGCAATGGTGTTGCTCAACGCGGTGGTGGAGACGTCGAGCTCGATAGCGGCTTGCCGAAACGAACCCCTGCGTGCGACCGCCATAACAGCGTCCAGCTCATTGAGGCCTAAACGATCTTGTGGCATGGATTATCCTGATTTTCGGGATTGGTCATAAAGGTTTGTCCCAGTTGAACAAACTATCCGTCAGGCAGCAAGATTGCTTCAGGAAATCCATCCAGGAGATTAGCGAATGAACCTTCAGCTTCCCGACGTCGTGCAGACGTACTTTGCGGTCAGCACGCCATGCTGAATCTAGGTTTGACTGGCAAGCGGGTCCTCGTCACCGGAGGCACCAAAGGCATCGGCAAGGCTGTCGTCGAGTTGTTACTGGCCGAGGGCGCGAAGGTCATTACCTCGGCCAGACAGGTGGACGTGGAAATGCCGGGCGCTCTTCTGATTGCGGCTGATCTTTCCACCCGGGAAGGTTGTGACGTGCTGATCGCCGCGATCCAGCAGCGGTTGGGTGGCGTGGACATAATGATCCACGTCCTGGGTGGTTCGTCGGCACCCGGCGGCGGTTTTGCTGCGCTGGATGAGGAACAGTGGCAACGAGAGCTCAGCCTGAACCTGTTGCCGGCGGTGCGTCTCGATCGCGCCTTGCTCCCGAGTATGCTGGAGCGCAAGGAAGGGGTCGTCATCCACGTCACCTCCATCCAGAGTCGGCTGCCACTGCCGGAAGCTACAACCGCTTACGCGGCGGCCAAGGCCGCGCTGTCGACGTACAGTAAAAGTTTATCGAAAGAGGTTTCGCCCGGAGGCATCCGCGTGGTTCGGGTTTCGCCGGGCTGGGTTGAAACCGAAGCGTCGGTGGCATTAGCCGAGCGACTCGCGCAGGAGGCCGGTACTGACTATCAAGGTGGTAAAGAGATCATCATGAAAGCACTCGGAGGTATCCCGCTCGGCCGCCCATCGACGCCTTCTGAAGTTGCTGACCTGATCGGCTTCCTGGCTTCGCCGCGAGCGGCATCTATCACGGGAAGTGAGTTTGTGATCGACGGCGGAACAGTGCCAACGGTTTAGCGAAATATTGCAGGCGTCGCACTAATTGAAAGTCATTATCATTTGATATACTCTCGCGATTCCTCCTCGCTTGAGTCGTTTTGCGTGTCCTGGCCACCCGATCCTCATTCTGCTGACGGCGAGTTCGAGAGCCATTCGAGCGAGCTGCTGCGCTTTCTCACACGGCAGGTGAAGTGTGCAGAACTGGCGGCCGATCTGCGCCAGGAGACGTGGTTGCGCTTTCGCCGGCGCGAGTCCGGGAAGGAGATCGGCAATCTCCGCGCTTTCCTCTACCGCATCGCGCGCAACCTGATCATTGACTACCGCCGTCAGCAAAAGTCGCGCCCTGTCGAGGAGGAGATATCCATCGAATTGGTCAGTGCCCAGCCGGGTCCGGAGCGAGCGGCAAGCGACGCCCAGCGCCTGGAGCTACTGCAGCGCGCAGTCCAGGGTTTGCCACCGCATCTGCGTCAGGCGTTGTTGTGGAATCGCCTGGACGGGCTGACCCAGCGTGAGATCGGCGAACGCCTGGGGGTCTCGGAAAGCATGGCCGGACGCTATATCCTGAAGGCCCTCGAACACTGCCAGCAGCAGATGGACCCGCAGCCGTGACTCATCCTTCGCTTCTCGATCAGGCCCGGCAATGGCAGGTGCTGCTGCATTCTGGCCGCGCCACCGCTGCCGATCGCGATGCCGCGCAGGCCTGGCGCCAGGCGGCGCCCGAGCACGAGCAAGCATTGCGTGAGGTGGAAGGGCTGTGGTCGTTGCTCGGCCAGATAGAACGTCCGGCCGAGCAGCCTCAGGTGCGCGTGATGCGGCGCCAT
This sequence comes from Pseudomonas sp. NFACC39-1, assembly GCF_900110355.1. Classification (NCBI taxonomy): domain Bacteria; kingdom Pseudomonadati; phylum Pseudomonadota; class Gammaproteobacteria; order Pseudomonadales; family Pseudomonadaceae; genus Pseudomonas; species Pseudomonas sp. NFACC39-1. The sequence goes on from NZ_FODL01000003.1 coordinate 144,346, forward strand.
CGACGTTGGGCGCCTCCGCTGGCCTGCGCCGCGATGCTGTTGCTTGCCCTGTGGCTACCGCGCGGCACCTGGATTGGCCTGTATGCCGATATCAGCACCCAGCCGGGCGAGGTGCGCGAGTTGCGTCTGGCAGATGGTTCGCTGTTGACCCTCAACGGTGATTCGGCGCTGGACTGGCAGTTTGTCGACGGTCGCCGCGAGGTGAGGCTGTACCGCGGCGAGGCGGATTTCCAGGTAGCCCATGACCCGGCTCGGCCGTTCATTGTCAGTGCCGGCGAGGCGCGCATACGCGTCACCGGCACGCGCTTTGATGTGCGTCTGGAGGAGGGCGGTGTCGACCTCGCGGTCAGCGAGGGCCGAGTGTTGGCCTCCAGCGAGGGGCATGAACCGCTGCCGGTGGTCGGCGGGCAGCAGGTGCAGTGGCGCGGCGGGGAGCTGCAGGCGCCGCAGGCTTTGGATGCGCGCCAGCGCTTGGGCTGGCAGCGCGGCAAGCTGATATTCCGCGACCGGCCACTGGAGCAAGTGTTTGCCGAGCTCGAACGCAGCCAGTCTGCACGCGTGCTGTTTGTCGACGAAGCCGCTCGCAGGCTACAGGTGACCGGCGTGTTCGCCCTTGACGATCCACAGGCGGTGTTAAGTGCTGTCGAAACCACTTTGCCTGTGCGTCTGGTGCGTCTGCCGGGATTGATTCTGGTTGCGTCACGCCGCTGAGACTCGCACCGCACCTGGGTCTTCAAGAAAACAGAAAATATTTAAGCGGCGATGGTTCAGAAATCATCGGCGCCTTCGTCTTCTGTTCCTGCAAATGCGACTTCTTCGTATTGACAGCCAAGGACATCAGCATGCGGTCGACCCCCTTCCTTGCGGCGCTAGCCGTTCTCCCCCTGGCCATGGCTGCCGCACAGGCGCAAGCCGTCGAGCTCGACGTGCCCGCCCAGCGGCTTGACGCGGCGCTCGTCGATTTCGCCGAGCAGGCCGACGTGCGTCTGCTCTATGACGCCGGCCTGACCCGTGGCAGCGGCGTGGCGCAGGCGCTCAAGGGCGACTATTCGGTGGTCGACGGCCTGCAGCGGTTGTTGGAGGGCAGTGGCCTGACATTCCAGACCGGCGACGACGGCACCTTCACTCTGGTGCCGCTGCCCGAACAGGGCGTGTTGGAGCTGGGCTCGACCACCATCAGCGGGCTCGCCGAAGGCCGTGTCGACCTGCCGGCCGAGTACGCCGGTGGGGAGGCGGCGCGAGGTGCCCGCATCGGCGTGCTGGGCAATCAGGACATGCAAGATGTGCCCTTCGCCTTCTCCAGCTACACCTCCGAGCTGATTGAGAAGCGCCAGGCGCAGACCCTGGCCGATGTGCTGGCCAGCGATCCGGGCGTGCGTCAGTCGTTCGGCTTCGGCAACTTCTCCCAGGTGTTCGTCGTGCGCGGGTTCCAACTGTTCAGCGACGATATTGCCTTCAACGGGCTGTACGGCATTCTGCCGAGACAGATCATCTCCACCGAGTCGGTCGAGCGGGTCGAGGTGTTCAAGGGGGCCAACGCCTTTGTCAATGGCGTATCGCCGTCGGGCAGCGGTGTCGGCGGGGCGATCAACGTGGTCTCCAAGCGTGCCGAAGACACCCCCACGCGCAGCGCCACCCTGGACTATGCCAGCGACAGCCGAGTGGGGGGGCACCTCGACCTGGGCCAGCGCTTCGGCGAGGACAACCGCTTCGGCGTGCGGGTGAACCTGGCCCAGCGCGAGGGCGAGACCGCGGTGGACGATGAGCACTCGCGCTTCAGTCTGGCCACCCTCGGCCTAGACTACCGCGACGACCGTCTACGACTGTCTGCGGACCTCGGTTACCAGAAGCAACGGGTCAATGAGGGGCGCTCGGTGGTCTATCTGACCACGACGGGGCCGACCAGCACACTCAACGGCAAGACGCCGTCGGCACCCGACTCCGACCACAACTACGCACAACCGTGGAGCTGGTCGCAGCTCGAAGACACCTATGGCATGTTCAGCGCCGAGTACGACCTTTCGCCCACGTGGACCGCCTACCTGAGCGCAGGCGGCAAATACACGCGGGAGAACGGTGTCTACGCCTCCAACTACGTCTACGGCGCGAACGGCGACGCACGCATCGGCCGCCTCTATTCACCGCTGGACCAGGAGACCCTGAGCGCCGTCACGGGGCTGCGCGGTGAACTCACCACCGGGCCGGTCAGCCACCGCCTCAACCTGGCCGCCAACGGCATCTGGCAGGAAAAGCGCAACGCGTTCGAGTCCACCGCGGCGGGCAGTCGCGGCTTCGGCAATCTGTATCAGGGCCAGCCCATCGCCGAGCCGCCGGCCACCAGCGTCTCCGGCGATATTCACGACCCGGACACCACCGCCAAGGTGCAGAACCGCAGTCTGGCGCTGTCCGACACCCTGGGCTTGCTCGACGACCGCGTGCTGTTGACCCTGGGCGTGCGTCGCCAGTCCATCAGCTCCGATGCCTGGAGCGCGGCCAGCGGTGCCCGCACCGCGAACTATCAAGAAAGTATCACCACGCCGGCCTATGGCCTTGTGATCAAGCCCACCGAGTTCCTGTCGCTCTATGCCAACCGCGTCGAGTCTCTGCAGCAGGGGCCGACCGCGCCGGTCGCCGCGCTCAACAACGGCGAGATGTTCGCGCCCTATCGCTCCAAACAGACCGAGGTGGGCGCCAAGCTTGATTGGGGCACCTTCGGTGGCAGCCTCAGCCTGTTCCGCATCGAGCAGCCGCAGGGCGTGCTCGGCGGCGATGGCTACTACCGGGTGGATGCCGAGCAGCGCAATCGCGGTGTAGAGCTGAGCCTGTTCGGCGAGCCGCTGGACGGCCTGCGCCTGCTGAGTGGTGCCACCTGGACCAAAGCCGAACTTAGCGGCACCACCGGCGGTCGCGACGATGGCAACCAGGCGGTGGGTGTGCCGAAATTCCAGTTCAATCTGGGCGCCGACTGGGATGTGCCCGGCTTGCCCGGAGTGAGCCTGAACGGCCTGCTACTGCGCACCGGCGGTCAGTTCGTTGACAGCGCCAACGAATACAGCATCCCCGCCTGGACCCGTGTCGACCTTGGCGCGCGCTATCGGACGCAACTGGAGGGCCGCGCGCTGACCTTCAACGCGATGCTGGAGAACGTCGCCGACGAGAATTACTGGGCCTCTGCCAACGGTGGCTATCTGACCCAAGGTGCGCCGCGCACACTAAAAGTGTCGGCCACCGTAGATTTCTGAAGTTACCCAGGATAAAGAGGGCGCCGTTGCAAGCCGTGTGAACACGCTAAAGGCGATCTCACCAGATGCTCTGAGAGGCTGCATTCGCGGCCTCTGTCGTCGATGCTGCGATGGCGCCAGAACCCGCCACTCGGTCTGGCCGACGAAACCGTTGGCAATTCAGATCGCAAAATGACTTTAATTTCTTGTATTGACATATCGGTAAATCTCGATATTCTAGGCGCATGGAACTGATCGAAATATTCAAAGCACTCTCAAACCCTACGCGTCTTGCAATCCTGAAAGGTTTGAAGGATCCGGCAAAGAACTTCCCTCCACAGGATGAAGGTGACGTTCTCACGGTCGGCGTCTGCGTCAGTAGTATTCAAGAAGGCATCGGGCTGTCGCAGTCTACGGTGTCCGGTTATCTTGCTACGTTGCAACGAGTGGGCCTGGTTGAAGTCAGGCGCATCGGTCAGTGGACCTACTACAAGCGCAATGAAGCGACCATCAGTGCGCTGGCCGAGATCATAGGGAAAGATCTGTAATTTTTTTACCGTAAGATATCGAAATATCTCGATATCCCTTTTTGTCGATGCGAGGATTTACCATGAAAGCGATGATACTGAAATCATTTGGCGGCCCGGAGTCGTTCGAACTCAGCGACGTGCCCAAGCCCGTGCCGGGTGCGGGACAGGTCTTGGTGCGTGTACACGCCACCTCTATCAACCCGTTGGATTATCAGGTTCGACGTGGCGACTATGCCGACCTGGTGCCACTGCCAGCCATTACCGGCCACGACGTATCGGGCGTTGTCGAAGAAGTCGGGCCGGGTGTGACGAGCTTCGCTCCAGGAGACGAAGTCTGGTACACCCCGCAAATTTTCGACGGCCCGGGCAGTTATGCCGAGTACCACGTTGCGGCTGAAGGCATCATCGGGCGTAAGCCGAAATCACTGAGCCACCTTGAGGCAGCCAGTCTGACCCTGGTTGGCGGGACGGTGTGGGAAGCACTGACCGTGCGAGCGGCGCTCAGAGTGGGGGAGAGCATTCTGATCCACGGCGGCGCGGGAGGCGTAGGGCATGTCGCGATCCAGGTGGCAAAAGCCATTGGAGCGCGGGTCTTCACGACCGTGCGCGAAGCAAACTTTGAGTTCGCACGCCGCATGGGTGCCGATGTGCTCATCGACTACGAAAAGGAGGATTACGTCGACGCCATCCTGCGGGAAACCGACGGCCACGGCGTGGATGTGGTGTTCGACACCATCGGCGGCGACACCCTGACGCGTAGCCCCGACGTGCTCGCCCAACTCGGTCGCGTGGTCTCGATTGTGGACATTGCAAAGCCGCAAAACCTTGTTCAAGCCTGGGGCAAGAACGCCAGTTATCACTTCGTTTTTACCCGACAAAACCGCGGCAAACTGGATGAGCTGAGCGCATTGGTAGAGCGCGGTCAACTGCGCCCGCACGTTGGCGCGGTCTATTCGCTGGCCGATATTGGGCTTGCCCACGCTCGACTGGAGAGCCCCAACAACGGCCTTCAAGGGAAAATTGCGATTGCAATCGAGCCATCGCTCATCCCGTAACAGTCCTTAACCGTTTAAGTCTTTTTTGGAGGACGTCATGATCTATGAAATCGCTTTGCTCCCCGTTCACAAAGAACGCATTGAACGTTTCAAACGTGCATTTGCCGATGTCGAACCGTTGCTCAAACGCGCAACGGGTTACGGCGGCCACATGCTTGCGCAAGGCATCGAAACGCCCCAGGTACTCAACCTTATCGTGCGCTGGCGCTCGCTCGAGGACCACAAGGGCTTCGAAGCGAGTGAAGACCATCAGGTGTTCATGGCAGGTTTAGAGGAATATTTTTCGGAAGAACCGACGGTCTATCACATCGAGGGGGGCAGCTTTGCGAACTGACTACATCCGGTGATGTTCCAGCAAGAAGTCCACGAACAACCGCACCCGCGCCGGCATTGCCGAACCCCCTGCGAACACCGCATGGATGGGTTCTCGGTCGCCTGGGTTCCAGGCTTCCAGCAGCGGTATCAGGTCACCGCGTTGCAGATCCTCGCTCACGGTGAATTCGCCGATACGCGCAATGCCGGCACCTACTCGCGCGAGTTGTGCCAATGCTTCACCACTGCTGCATTCGATGTTGCCGCTGACCTTCAGGGAAAACTCCCTGGCGTCGCGGATGAACGGCCAGTTGGGTTCGGCACGCCGGAAGTTGAAGCGCAGGCAGTTGTGCCGTAGCAGGTCTTCCGGTTCCTGGGGGATGCCGTGGCGCTGCAGATACTCGGGTGATGCCACCACGACCTGGCCGGTGTCGCCGATCCTTCGTGCGGTCAGCGGGCTGTCGGGCAAATGGCCAAAGCGTACCGCCACGTCGGCCTGGCCGCCGAGAATGTCGACCACTTCGTCGCCGAGGGTGAGGTCGACGACGATGTTCGGGTAGCGGGCGCTGAATGCTGCCACCAAGGGAACGATGGTCTGCCGCCCATGGCCGAGGGCGGCGCTCACCCGCAAACGGCCCCTGGGCACGCCCTGGTCGGCGATGGCTTCTTCGACCTCGTCCATGTCGGCCAGGATACGCCGGGCGCCGCGCAGGAAAGCCTCGCCCTCGGCGGTGAAGGTGATCGCTCGGGTGGTGCGCAACAACAGGCGAGTGCCAAGACGTTGTTCGGTACGCGCGATGATCCGACTGACCGCCGAGGGTGTCAGCCCCAATGCACGCGCGGCGGCGGACAGGCTGCCTTCCTGCGCCACGGTGGCGAACACACTCATTTCACCCGACCTGCCGTTGAAATCCATTTATGCCTCTTACGCAAAGGTGATTGCCAAAAATACTATCTACCGCCTGAAAAGACCGGATCGTAGCATTGGCGGCATAGATAAGGAGCCTTCCATGCGTATCAATCCACCACTTGTCGCACTCGCCATAGGTGCCTTTGGCATCGGCGTTACCGAGTTCGCCCCCATGGGCATGTTGCCGGGCATCGCTGCGGATCTCGGCGTTTCCATCCCTGCCGCCGGTTTGTTGGTCAGTGCCTACGCCCTGGGCGTACTGCTCGGCGCGCCACTGATGACCCTGACCACCGGCAGGATTCCCCGGCGCTACCTGCTGATCGGACTCATGGCGATTTTCACCCTGGGTAATCTGATGTCAGCCTTGGCCACCGATTACTACAGCCTCATGGTCGCCCGGGTAGTGACCTCGCTGAACCACGGTGCATTCTTTGGCGTTGGCTCCATCGTCGCCGCCAGCGTGGTCGCCCCAGAGAAACGTGCCGGGGCGGTTGCAGCCATGTTCATGGGCCTGACCCTGGCGACCATCGGCGGTGTGCCGCTGGCCACCTGGTTTGGCGAACTGTTCGGCTGGCGCACGGCATTCTGGGGTATTACCGGCCTCGGCGTGGCGACCATGATCGCGTTGTGGTTCGCCCTGCCCAACCTGCAGGCGCCGAAAGGCGTCGGTGTACTGGCCGAAATTCGGGTGCTGGGTCGTGGACCGGTGCTGGGGGCATTGGCCCTGACCGTAGTCGGTTCGGGTGCCATGTTTACCGTCTTCACCTACATTGCGCCGATCCTCAGCAGTGAGACCCATGCGTCCACCGCCTACATTACCGCCATGCTGGTGCTGTTCGGTGTGGGGTTGACGCTGGGCAACATGTGGGGCGGCAAGGCCGCCGACCGCTCGATAGATCGCACCCTGATCGTTTCGCTGAGCGTGCTGATTCTCGTCTTGCTGGCGTTCACCGTACTGATGCGTTGGCCGCTGCCGGCCGCCGTTGCCATCCTGATATGGGGTATTGCCAGCTTCGCCCTGGTGCCGCCGCTACAAATGCGCGTCATGGAAGCCGCCAAGGACGCGCCCAATCTGGCCTCGGCGGTGAACATCGGCGCCTTCAACCTCGGCAACGCCATTGGTGCGGCGCTGGGCGGAGCGGTGATCAATGCCGGGCTGGGTTATCCGGCGATTTCCCTGGCTGGAGCGGCAATGGCGGGTCTGGGGCTGTTGATGGTGTTGGCTTTTGCCTGGCGTTCCAGAACGATTGCAACTGCGGTGGTGTGACGATGAAGTGCGGGGGCTGTGAGTGACCATTGATCAGTGACGGCTAGCGCCCATCGCAGCCATTCGCAAATGCTCAACATGCTCCCCCCAATCTGCGAAACGGCCAGAAGCAGGGGGGGGCGTACAGAAAACAGGCTTGTCCCCCTTTAGCTGCGGGCCCCTTTAGCTGAAAGCAACTGGCGCTTGACTTAGAGCGCGCTCTAACCAATAGCCTCCTTGTTGCACCGCCAAAACGGCCAGGTCCGTTGCGCGGCTTAAACAAGGAGACAGGTCATGACATTAAAAAAACTGAGCGCTGTAACCGGGCTCGTGCTTTCAGCAATCGCAATTCCGGCGTCGGCAGCTGAACCGGATAGTCGACGAGTGAAAGGGGCCGAAACCCTGGAAAGAATCACCGGGACCGCCGGCAACAACGTGGTCAAATCGCTTAGCGATATCTCGCCCGAGCTGGGTGAATGGATAGTCGATTTCGCCTATGGTGATGTGTTTTCCAGACCTGGTGTTGCTCTGTGCACACGCGAGCTGGCAACCATCGCGGCCCTCACCGCATTGGGGAATGCGCAACCTCAGCTCAAAGTGCATATAGAAGGGGCGCTGAATGTGGGTTGCAAACCTGAGGAAATCGTTGAAATCATCATCCAGATGGCGGTGTATGCTGGTTTTCCAAGCGCGTTGAATGGCATCAGCGCAGCGCGGGAAGTGTTTGCCAAACGAGGCATCAAAATGGTTGCCGCATCTCCTGAGTGAGCTGGACGGGTGCATTACCGAACACTGATGGCCAAGGATTGTGCTTATGAACGCCTACCAGACGATTGACCAGGTCGCCAAGCGCACTGGCCTCACGGCCTATACCCTGCGCTACTACGAACGCATCGGCCTGTTGGCACCGGTCGCCCGTGCGGCCGGCGGGAAACGGCTTTATGCGCCGACTGATATGGCGTGGCTGGAGTTTCTGCTGCGTTTACGCACCACCCACATGACCATCGGCAAAATGCAAACATTCGCCAAGCTGCGCAGCGCCGGGGATTCAACGATTGCCGAACGCCGCCAGATGCTGGAGAGCCATTTACATGATGTACAGGCCGAAGTTGCTGCCATGCAAAAGGCCGTTGCTGCACTACAAGTCAAGATTGACCATTACCGTGCGCTTGAGGCTGGGAACAGTTGAGCCAACACCATGGTGTGAGCGCAACGGGCATGTTGAGACTATGCTGATAGCCACTTCATTAGCATTTGCGCGAGACACTCGATTGGGCCGCTAGAGGAAGCCTGACGACGATCTCCAATCTGCACACCGGTTTCTGCAATCAGATAGAACAGTCGATCCAGGCTGTCGGCGGGGCAGGTGGATGACTTTTGGTACATCCCAAGGACGTGGAGAGCAGTATGAGCACTAAACGGATCCACAAAGTCTTGTGGCGACTCGCCGGCTGCGTGACCGGGCTGGCGATGGTTGCTGCCAATCCAGCCCAAGCTGCCGACGGCGGCATCGCCGGCGGCCCTACCTCAAGCTATAGCATTGCTTTCAGTAACTCCTACGCTGGCAGTGATTTCCGCAAAGTGATGGTGCGCAACTGGCAGGAGGTTGCGGCCCAAGCACAAAAGGATGGCTTGATCCGCGAGGCTTCGGTGGTCAGCGCGAATAACTCGGCGGCGGAACAGGCGGCCCATATCCAGGACCTGATCGTCAAAGGCGTGAACGCCATCGTCATCCTGGCCGCGTCCGACACTGCCCTCAACGGGGTGATCCGCGATGCGTGCAACGCTGGCATCGTGGTGGTCGTCATGGCCAGCCTGGTCAGCGAAGGCTGCGTCTATACCGTGGATTACGACTGGTCCGCCATGGGCCGCGTGGAAATGGATTACATCGCCGAGCGCCTCAAGGGGAACGGCACGCTGCTGGAGATCCGCGGCATTGCCGGTGATGCCACCGACAAGAACATCAGCGACGGCATTCGCAAGGCCGCCAGCGACTATCCGGGCCTGAAATTCGCCAAGACCGTGTACGGGAACTGGACAGCGTCCGTCGCCCGCAAAGAGGTGGCGCTGGCCCTGCCGTCGCTGCCCAACATTGATGCCGTCGCAACTCAGGGAGGCGACGGTTATGGCGCGGCCATGGCGTTCAAGGCGGCGGGGCGCCCTTTGCCGATCATTGTGATGGGGAACCGTCAGGACGAACTTGCCCTGTGGAAACAGGAGCGCGATGCCAATGGCTACGAGACCGTCTCGGTCTCTGCCTCCCCAAGCGTCTCCCAGGTGGGGTTCTGGGTGGCCCAGCAGATTCTGGCGGGCAAGCAGGTGCCGAAGTTCGTCGAGGTGCCGCTGGTACGCATCGACGCGAAAGACCTGGACGCCTGGCTCGCCACTATGCCGGTGGGCGGCGCCGCCAATCCTTTCTACAGCCAGGCTTCCGTTGCGGCGATGATCGACGCGGCGGTCAACCATACGGCGCCGCCGGCGCCTTTGCCGGAGGTGACGAAGCAGTAGTGGTGGGCGGGGAGCGAGGAGGCGAGGCGACGTGCTGACATTCAGGCCCACTACGGACAGGCCTATTGCCGTCAGGATCGGGCTGGCGGTCGCCGCACTGGTGTTTCTGATGCTGACGGTATCGCTAGTGAACCTTTATGGCCTGCGAGGCATGGTTCGTTCGGTGGACTCGGCCAGCCATTCCGCAGAAATACTGGCCTCGGTCAACGGGGCCACCGAGCGGGTGGAAAACTTCATCGCCACCCGCGACCAGGAAAGCCTCTCCCAGGCCGAAGGCATGGTGGCGACGGCTATCGCTGGCCTTACCGCCATTGCCGTGGCAGAGGCGCAATCGCTCAAGGGTGGACTGGACAGGCTCGCCGCGGCGATCGCCGCTTTGCGGGCGGCGACCCTGACCATGGATGGCGAAACGGAGAACATGACAGCCCACTACGGCCGGATGCGAGAAGCGACGATCCTGGTCGAACAGGGCATTGCCGATGGGCTGAAGGGGCTTGACGCTCGCACCGCTGAGCACCAGGCGCAGGTGAGCAACATTGAAAGCGCCCATCGCATCCTGGATATCCTCCGCAACGGCGAAAGGATCATCATCGCCAATGTGGCCAAGATGCTGGTGACCGGTGATGGGGCGGCCGCGGCGCGCAACGCCTGCGCGGCACTCCCGCCCGTGGTCGGGCAATTGCGCGAGGTGATGGGGGAACCGCAGGAAAGAGAGACCCTGGACCAGTTGGCGACGGCAGTCGTTGCTACCTGCGTGACGGTAGAGCGCCTTGGCGAGGCGCCCAAGTTGCGGGGAGGCGAGGCGTTGCGGCAGCTCGCCGTCGTAGGCGATGTGGTCGAGCATCTCGAGGCCATGTTGAGTGAGGTGGATGGGCGCGTTGCGCATGACGCAAGCGACATTCAGGCAGCCACCGGTTTGCTGAACAATGCCGCCGCGTTGTCCAAGCGTTTCGCCGAGCGTGTAGCCACCCTTGAGGCGCAGACCTTGTCGTTTCGCCTCTCACCGTCAGCCGAGGTCGCCAGCTCTGTCGGCCACATCCTTGATGAACTCTCCCGTCTCGCTCGGGTTCTGCCTTCGTCCGGGGGACTGCAAGCCAAGGCTACGCCCCTGACGGTCAGCGAACAGATTGCCGGCTACCGGGCGGCATTCGCCAGGTTCCATCAGGCGAGCAACGCTTTGAGCGACGCGCGCGACCAGGTTCGCGACGAGGCACGCAGCGCCGGCCAGTTGGTTGCGCGCTTCGCGGGCCAAGCGCGTTCCGACGCCTTGGTCCACAATGATCGCGGCATGCTTGCAACGATAGTTGCCGGTACCATCGCCATCCTGCTAGCCGGCGCCATCGCCTGGAGCACGTCGCGATTTGTCGCACAGCCCATCGTGGCCCTGGCCTCGGTCATGCGCAGGCTTGCGGCCGGCGACCTGAACGCCGAGATCGCCAGCGCCGGACGCGGTGACGAGATTGGAATCATGACCCGCGCCGTACGGGTGTTCCAGGAGAATGCCCTGCGCATCCGGGTGCTGGAGGCTGAGGCCGAAGCCGAACGACAGCAAGTCCAGGCGTCCTTGGAGAGAATGGTCGCCGAACGGACCGACACACTGCACCAACAGACCGAGGTGCTGGAGGCACAGGCCGTCGAGCTCATTCTGGCGCGCAACCAGGCCGAGACGGCTAACCAGGCGAAGAGCGATTTCGTCGCCACGGTCAGCCACGAACTGCGCACCCCCCTGACCCTCATTCTCGCCCCCCTGGAGCAGCTCTCGGCAGCGACCATCCCGCCGGCGGACTGGCATGTGCAAATCGACCGCGCCCAACGCAATGCGCTGCGCTTGATGAACCGGGTGAACGACATCCTCGATTTTTCCAAAGCCGAAGCGGGCAAGTTCGAGTTGTGTGCCTCGCCAGTTGATTTGAACAAGATGGTGGGGGTGCTGGCCGAGGATGCCGCCATGGTGGCCGAGGGCAAAGGCTGCACCTTAACCAGCAGCATCGATCCTGCGCTCGGCACGGTGTTCCTGGACCCCCGACACTTCGAGAAGATTCTTCTCAACCTGGTGAGCAATGCCATCAAGTTCACGCCCGCTGGCGGCACCGTGCACCTGGCAGTGACGCTGATTGATGGCGAGCGTTTTGAACTCGCGGTGCAAGACTCGGGGATCGGCATTGCGCCTGACAAGCTGCCGTTGCTGTTCCAGCGTTTTTCCCAGATCGACAATTCCGCTACGCGCCACTACAGCGGTACAGGCATCGGTCTGGCCCTGGTCAAGGATCTGGCCGAACTGATGGGGGGCGAAGTCGGCGTCAACAGTGAGCCTGGACGGGGTTCGTGCTTCTTTGTTCGACTTCCGCTGGGGGCCGAGCCAAACACCGTGCCGACCGAAGCCAGCAATATGCAGGAGCGATTGTCATCGAGCACAACAAGCACTATTGAGCAGCGCCTCCTGCGTTTCGACGACGGCCACCAAGGCAGTCGCATCGACCAAGTCGCGACGCAAGGCGCGGGCGACGAGCAGCACCCGGAACACGCCTTGCGATCCAGAGTGCTGGTGGTCGACGACAGCCCGGAAATGCTCAGCTATCTCAGAGAACTTTTGCAAAACGATTACATCGTCGCCACCGCAGTTGATGGAGAGCAGGCCTGGGCACTCCTGCAGCGTCGCCCCATCGATGTCGTCGTTTCGGATGTCATGATGCCGAAACTCGATGGCTTTGGCCTGACCGCCAGAATCAAAGCCAGCGCCGGTTTTGCCCATTTACCGGTGATCCTGGTGACCGCCCGTGGCGGTAGCGAGGCCTGCGTCTCCGGGCTGGAGAGTGGCGCCGATGACTACATCGCCAAACCCTTCTCACCGCTGGAGCTCATGGCTCGCGTACGCGCGGCGCTACGCATGAGCCAAGTGCAAACCGAACTGCATGCAAAATCCCGTCAGGCGGGCATGGCCGAAATCGCTACGACTGTGCTGCACAACGTCGGCAACGTCCTCAACAGCGTGAACGTATCGGCAGAACTGGTCAGCAGCCTGATGCGCACCTCCAAAGCCCAAGGGCTGGGCAAGGTGGCTCAGATGATGAACGAACACGTCCATGACTTGAGCGATTTTCTCACCACAGACCACAAAGGAAAGTTGCTGCCCGGCTATCTGCTCAAGCTGGCGGAGGTGGTGGCGACAGAGCAACAGGGCATCATCGAAGAACTCGGTCAACTCACCAAGGGCATTGACCACATCAAGACCATTGTCGCTGCCCAGCAATCCTATGCCGTTGCCGTCAGTATCGTCGAGACAGTACCGGTCCCGGAATTGATCGATGATGCCTTGCGCATGAGTGCTGGATCACTGGCGCGTCAGGAGGTGACTGTGGTCAAGGACATTGCCGACTTGCCCTTGCTGTCGCTGGACCGGCATCGGGTGCTGCTGATTCTGGTGAACCTGATCCGCAATGCCAAGCAAGCAATGAACGGCGTGACCGATCGCCGCCCGTGCATCACGTTCAGCGCCTTCCTGGCTGACGGGCCAGCGTTGCGTATCAAGGTGACCGACAACGGCAATGGGATCGCGCCGGAGCACCTGGCGCGGCTCTTTTCCCATGGCTTCACTACTCGCAAAGATGGTCACGGTTTCGGCCTGCACAGCTGCGCGCTGGCCGCGCAGGAAATGGGGGGCAGCTTGACCGTGCACAGCGACGGGGTTGGACAGGGGGCAACCTTCATCCTCGATATTCCCCTTGATGGTCCGCAGACGCAGGGATGAGCACCAGATGTCAGGAAATCATTTGGAAGCGAGTCCCAGGTACACCCAGTACAGCAGGGCAGTTGCGTCGATGGCAGTTCCTGACATGCAAACGGCTATCCAGCCAAATCGCCAGGTATGTGACTTAATTACAATATGGTCACAAGTTGTCATCCGCCTCCGAGGTCAGTAAGCTGATTGCATGAACCAGCCAAACTCCCCCAGCGTCCGTGGCCCCGTTGACCATGACATCCGAGACCAAATTGTCGCGGCGGCCAACGAACATTTCAGTCAATACGGTTACGGCAAGACCACGGTGTCCGACCTGGCCAAGGCCATTGGGTTTTCCAAGGCGTACATCTACAAGTTTTTTGATTCCAAGCAGGCCATTGGCGAAGCCATTTGCAAAAATTGTCTGGCGCAAATCGTTGCCGCCGTGGAGCAGGCCATCAAGGTGGAAGGCCTCTCACCCACGGAGCGCTTTAGACGCATGGTCAAAACACTGATGGTCACGGGCGCGGACCTGTTCTTCAACGACCGCAAGCTCTACGACATCGCCGCGTTCTCGGCCTCGGAGCGTTGGCCAAGTTCGCAGGTTTATAATGCCCAGATCAAAGACTTTGTTCTGCAGATCGTACGGGAGGGTCGAGAACTCGGTGAGTTCGAGCGCAGGACGCCACTGGACGAGACGGTAGACGCGATACATCTGGCGCTCCAGCCTTTCGTCAATCCGTTGCTGTTGCAGTACAACCTCGATCGCATCGAGGATGCCCCAACGCTCACCTCCAATCTTATCCTGCGTAGCCTCATGCCCTGAGTTCAGGCTGAGGGCTGCATTGCCGTTGCAACCTATCCCCGCGTGGGTCCCCTGTGATTTCACCTTCTGAGTGAAGGTATTCATTTTCCTGGATTGTGACTGTTGACACAAATGGTCACTTGAATAAGTATGGCGAATCAGTTCTCAAGAGATCGCCATGATCCAGCGCCGCCGCAGACCTGCGCTTTTCTTCAGGTCAGGTCTTCACCGATCCCATCCACCCGTTTCGATTGGGAGAGGGCGACGCCTGCGTGCTGCTTGGTGGGGATCACGACCGGTCAGTTCAGGGGAGCGTTGATATGACCAGCTTTGCCCAGATGCTGCAGCAATTCGATCCACACTCACCTTTTGTAGCCCCACCCAACTGGCTACAGGGACGCACGGTCTTTGGCGGCCTGTCTGCGGCGCTGTCGCTGCAAGCGGTTTTGCGTGAGTGTCCGACAGATTTTCCGCCGTTCAGGTCAGCCCAGGTGTCGTTCATTGGTCCTGTCACACAGGCTCAGACATTCCAGGCCAGCGTGTTGCGTCAAGGGCGGTCAGTTACCTCGGTAGCGGTCGACTGTATGTCGGGCGATGACTTGGCGCTGCGCACCACGCTGTTATTCGCTCAGCCGCGCGCGAGCAAAATCAGCCACAACTCCTGGGGAAGACCGCTTGTAGAGGGGCCATCCAAATACCCCACGCTGGTTCTGGATAGCAACGTCGCGCCGGCTTGCGCCCATAACTTCGAGATGCGCGCGGCGGGCGGTTCATTGCCAGTATCTGGCGCAGAAAATCCCGAACTGTTGATGTGGGTGCGGCACCTGGATGCACAGGGCGTGGACCCGGCCGTCGCCTTGGTTGCGCTCGCTGACAGTTTGCCGCCGGCCGCCATGACCTGCTTCACCGAACCCGCCGCCATCAGCTCTGCGTCCTGGATGATTGATCTACCGCAGCCGGCCGTTGCTGGTGAATGGTTTCTTATCAGTTCTTTCAGCCAGCAGGCGCTGGAAGGTTACTCATTGCAAGATATGGAAATCTGGGACGAAAGCGGTCGACGAGTGCTTTGGGCGCGCCAGACCGTGGCAATTTTCACATAACACAACACCCGCTCCATTCACCTCAGCTACTGCTTTTAAGAGTTTTAATAATGAAAAAAATATGGCTCAAGACCCCGCTGGGTCTCGCTGTTGCGCTCGCAACTTCTCATGTGCTGGCGAGCGGTTTCGCGCTCAATGAGCAAAGCATCAGTGGGATGGGATCCGGGTTTGCCGGTCGCTCGTCTTCTGTTGAAGATGCGAGCACCGTTTTTGGCAATCCGGCGGGCATGTCTCGCTTGAAGAGGGAGCAGGTCAGTCTGGGGGCGGCGACGCTGTTCGCCAAGTCCGACATCAGCCAGACTCGCAGCACCTTCGGTGGCCAGCAGGACGGCGATATGGTGCCAGCGACCACGGTGCCGATGGGTTACTACGTCAATCCCATTGATGAGCACTGGGCGTTCGGTGTTGGTTTTTATGTTCCTTTCGGCCTGATTACCGACTATGGCAGCGGTTTCGCCGGGCGTTATTACGCCAACAAAAGCGAGGTCACGACCCTCACGTTCCAGCCCACTATCAGCTATGCCTTTAACGACAAAGTGTCGATCGGGTTCGGTCCTACCATCAACCGTATCAGCGGTGAGTTGTCCGGGATGGTGCCCAATCCACTCAGTCCTGGGCGCAATGATGGAAAACTCAAAAGCACCGGCGACGACACGGCCCTGGGTTTCAACGCGGGGATCCTGGTGCAGGCTACCGACCGAACCCGAGTGGGTCTGACGTACCACTCCAAAGTCAGTTACCACTTGGACGCCAAGACCAAGGTTACTGGTGGAGTCTTCAGCTTGCTGGGCGTCAGCGGCCAGAGCTATGACGCTTCGCTGGATGTGGATACACCGGAGTCGGTGGACTTCTCGGTGACTCATCAGCTCAACGATGACTGGACGCTTTATGCGGGGAGCACCTGGACACGCTGGAGTCGCTTCAAGGAACTGGTCATCCAGAACTCGGGTTTGCCTCCTTTGCTCAGTGGCTCGCTGAGCATCGTTGCCGAAGAGCAGAACTGGCATGACACGTGGGCCCACGCCATCGGTACGGCGTACCGGTTGAACAACCAGTGGGTGCTTCGCGCAGGCCTGTCGGTCGACCAGTCGCCCACCAACAACACCGACCGCGGGCCACGTATTCCTACGGGCGACCGGACGGTGATCAGCTTCGGTGCAGGCTGGACGCCGGTGGACGATGTCACGATCGACGTTGCCTATTCTTATCTGTGGGAAGAGAGCGTGCAGGTCAATCACACCTCAGCGACCCGGGGCGCCTACAGCTCCACGTATAAGAACAGTGCCAGCGGCCTCGGTGCTTCTGTCAGCTATCGCTTCTGATTGATTGCCGCTTTACGATAAAGAAAAGGCCGGGAGCATAGGTTGCCTCCGGCCTTTTTGTACGCATTTCTTTCCCTTCGGGAAGGCCTCCACATCGCCCACTCAGACGCCCATGACGTGCGCCATGATGCCTTGGTGAAACCGGCGAGGCGTGGCCCAGGTCAAGACCGTAATCGCTTTGTTGCCAAAGCCTGGCACGACACTCATGCGTCCGGCTTGCAGCGCACGGATCCCCGCAGCGACAACGGGCTGGGGCTGCATCATCACCATTTTCAGGGCCGGTGTGAGCTTTTGCCTGGCGCTTTGTGCAAATCCGGTGTCCGACATCCCGGGGCAAAGTGCGGTTACCACGACGCCGTCGTTTTTGAGTTCACGATGAAGCGCGTCAGAGAAGCGAAGCACATAGGCCTTCGCGGCAGAGTAAACGGCGAAATTCTTCACGCCCTGGAAGGCCAGCAGGCTGGCAACCATCAGGATATGTCCGCGTTTTCGGGCCCGCATGTCAGTCGCGAAGAGGCGCGTCAGGGCTGTCAGGCTGGCGATGTCCAAATCGATCATGGCTAGGGATTGTTCTACGGATTGATCCAGAAAGGGCCCCTGCAAGCCATGCCCGGCATTGTTGATGAGCACATCGATCACGACACCACGCTCGCTCAGTCGCTGGTACAGTTCGATGATTGCCGAAATCGAGGACAGGTCGACTTGTTCGACGAGCACCTCAACGCCGAAGCGTTCGTGCAACTGCGCCGACAGCGCTTGGAGTTTATCCAATCGGCGTGCTACCAGAACCAGTGATTTCCCTTGGGCTGCATATTGCCGGGCAAACTCCTCGCCAAATCCGCTCGATGCGCCCGTGATGAGCACCCAAGAGTTATCGTTCGTTTTCATATCGCTGTTCTCTGCTGGTTTTAGCTTAAGGAGGAGGGCGCGCAGGTGGTGCCACGTCACCTGGTTACGTCATCGACTTGCCACAGGGTCGGCGTGGGAAGGCTGCCAGCCACCGCCCAGTGCCCTGAACGCCGCAACCGCCGCTCGTGCCGATTCGGTTCGCGCTTGCGCTCGGGCATCGGAAGCCCGCAGCAGTGTTTCGTCGGCTTGCAGGACGTCGATGAGGCTAGCGGTGCCTTTCTCATAGGCAATGAACGAGGATTGACGGGCCTGAGTCAGGGCCGTCTCTGCTGCGGTGAGGGTGGTCGCCTGGGCTTCGCGATTGACCAACGAGGAGAACGCGTTCTCGACATCCTCGCTGGCACGCAGCGCGGACTGGCGATAAGCGGCCAGGGCCTCGGCTTCCTGTCCCTTGGCTTGATCGATTTGCGCGTTGATACGGCCAAAATCGAAGAGCCTCCAGCGCAGTCCCAATACACCCGCCGACTGGCTGGCGCCCCCGGTGAAAAGGTTGCCGGCGGATACAGCGGAGGCGCTACCGAGCAACGCACTGAGGGAGAATTTTGGATAGTACTCAGCAACGGCCTCTGCGATGCGTGCATTGGAGGCCGCTAGACGGCGCTCGGCCACGATGAGATCGGGCCGGCGGCGCAGCAGATCGGCAGGCGTTCCCATAGCGGTTATTTGGGGGGGCAGAGGAATGCTCCGCGCATTGGCCAGTTGTGTGCGATGCGTGCCGGGCGGCGTGCCGAGCATGATATCCAGTGCGTTCATCGCAGCATCCAGGCCAATTTGCAGGACCGGCACTGTTGCTTGGACCTGTGCCAAGGCGCCTTCGGTCTGGCGAACCTGATAGCTGGCGGCGAGGCCCTTGCTGTAGAGCAGTTGGACCTTCTCCAGCAGTTCCTGCTGCGTTTTGACCTGTTGGTTGGCAATGCCCAAACGGGTCTGCAATCCGCGAACAGTGATGTAGATGTCGGCGGTCTGTGCAGCGACGGCCAGGCGGATGGCTGTGGCGCCCGCTGCGGATGCCTGGTATTCGGCCAGGGCGGCCTCGCGTGACCGTCGCAGGCTGCCAAACAAATCGACCTCCCAACTGGCCCCGAGGTTGAGTTCGTAAGCGCTTCCATACCGATCATAGCCAGGCGTTGAACTCAGCACTTGGCCGAGTGGGGTTTCGACTGACTGATAGGCGCGCGCAGCCTGGCCGCTGATATTGCCCGAGGGCAGCAAAGCAGCATTGGCCGCACCCAGGCCGGCCCGCGCCTGCGCGACGCGCGCCGAGGCCTGCGCCAGGTCCAGGTTCTGTTCAAGTGCCTTGGCGACGAATTCGGTCAGCGCTGGGTCATCAAAGCCTTCCCACCAAGCTACGAGACTGGCCGGCATCGTCGCGGACCGCTGTTCGACAGAGGGTTGACCGAGGAAACGGTCCGATAGCGCAGTGTCCGGACGGTGATAGTCCGGACCCACCGCGCAGCCTGCCATCAAGCTGGCACTCAGTATCAGAGCAGCGGGGTGCAGTGGCGACATGGAGATTCCTGAAGTGGAGATTGATTTGTGACCATATTATATATTGGTCACTTCCTGTCAATGGACGCCTCATAAGTGGTTGCTATCTGTGGGGACTCAGGTCGCAGTAGTGTCGAGAGAGCTGCGATACAGACTTTGGTCATGATAGTTGTGACCATTGACAGTATTGGTCACGCGCCAGAGAATGTGACACCTGTTTCTATTCTTCAAGTAGGGAATCTATGCGCCGGCTTCGACCTGTCACCCTTGCCGCTTGCTTGTTGCCTCTCGTCCTGACGGCGTGTGGCGACTCTTCCACCCTCCAAGATCCGCGCACGCTCGCTCCTTTGGTGAGGGTCTCTGAAGTTCAGGATTTGTCCGGCCTCTGGCGTTCATTCACCGGAGTCGTGGCGGCTCGCGTCCAGAGTGACCTGGGTTTCCGAGTGTCGGGCAAGGTACTTGAGCGGCTGGTCGATACCGGTCAGACCGTTAAGCGGGGGCAGCCGCTCATGCGTCTGGACCCCATCGACTTAGGCTTGCAAGCACGCGCGCAGCAAGAAGCTGTCACCGCCGCCAAAGCCCGAGCCAAACAGACCGCCGATGACGAGGCCCGTTATCGCGAACTGGTCGCCGCGGGTGCCATTTCCGCGTCCGGCTACGACCAGATCAAAGCCGCCGCCGATACCGCGAAGGCACAACTCAGCGCCGCGCAAGCTCAGGCTGACGTGGCCCGGAATGCGTCGGGCTATGCTGTACTGCTGGCGGACGCCGATGGCGTTGTCATGGAGACGCTCGTCGAACCCGGGCAAGTGGTCAGCCCTGGGCAGCCAGTGGTTCGACTGGCACGGGCCGGTCAGCGCGAAGCCATCGTGCAATTGCCTGAGACATTGCGTCCGGCCACAGGGTCCTCCGCGCAGGCGACGCTTTACGGCAACACCTCGGCTGCTGTCACTGCCAAGTTGAGGCTGCTGTCGGATTCGGCTGACCCTGTGACACGCACCTTTGAGGCGCGGTATGTATTGGCGGGCGGGCTGGCCAATGCGCCGCTGGGTTCGACCGTGACCCTTCGGATCGCCGAAGACGCCGCGCAAGGGCCGGTCCTGCAAGTTCCGATCGCAGCCCTTTATGACCCGGGCAAGGGAACCGGTGTGTGGGTCATCGCCGGGGAACCGGCGAAAGTCAGCTGGCGGCCTGTTCAGGTCCTGGGCTTGAGCGACGACGCTGCTCGAGTTGCAGGTGAGCTCAAGGTTGGCGAGCGCATTGTCGCGTTGGGCGCCCATCTACTGCGTGATGGCGAGGAAGTGCGGCTGAGCCAACAGGATGACGTGAAGGTTGCCGGGGGCCGTCAATGAGCCTCAATTTATCGGCACTCGCCGTTCGCGAGCGCTCCATTACCGTCTTCCTGATCTTCCTGATTGCCGTCGCGGGTACCTTGGCGTTCTTCCAGTTGGGGCGTGCCGAGGACCCGCCGTTTACGGTCAAGCAATTGACCGTCATCACTGCCTGGCCGGGCGCGACCGCCCAGGAGATGCAGGACCAAGTCGCCGAGCCGCTGGAAAAGCGCCTGCAAGAACTGAAATGGTACGACCGCTCGGAAACCTACACCCGTCCAGGTCTGGCTTTCACCATGGTCTCACTGGTTGATCGCACGCCGCCCTCGCAAGTGCAGGAGGAGTTCTATCAGGCGCGCAAGAAACTCGACGATGAGGCCACTCGGCTGCCGGCGGGCGTCATCGGGCCGATGGTCAATGACGAGTATTCGGACGTGACCTTCGCGCTGTTCGCCCTGAAGGCCAAAGGCGAGCCGCAGCGCCTGCTGGTGCGAGATGCCGAAGCGTTGCGCCAGCGCCTGTTGCACGTGGCGGGCGTGAAGAAGGTCAACATCATCGGTGAGCAGCCCGAGCGAATCTTTGTGTCGTTCTCTCATGATCGACTGGCCACCTTGGGCGTCTCGCCCCAGGATATCTTCGCCGCGCTGAACAGCCAGAATCTGCTCACGCCTGCTGGCTCTATCGAAACCCAAGGGCCGCAAGTCGTCCTGCGGGTGGACGGTGCCTTCGATAAATTGGCGAAAATTCGCGATACACCGCTTACGATCCAGGGGCGCACGCTGAAGCTCTCGGACGTCGCGACAGTCGAGCGCGGATATGAAGATCCGGCCACTTTCCTGGTTCGCAATAACGGCGAAGAGGCGCTGCTGCTGGGGATCATCATGCGCGAGGGCTGGAACGGCCTGGACCTGGGCAAGGCACTGGACGCCGAGACGACCAAGATCAATGAAGGCATGCCACTGGGCATGACGCTGACCAAGGTCACCGATCAAGCCGTGAACATTGACTCGGCCGTCGGTGAGTTCATGGTCAAATTTTTTGTCGCGCTGCTGGTGGTCATGCTCGTTTGCTTTCTCAGCATGGGCTGGCGTGTAGGCGTTGTGGTCGCAGCCGCCGTACCGTTGACATTGGCGATCGTGTTTGTGGTGATGGCGGCCACCGGCAAGAACTTCGACCGGATCACCCTGGGGTCGCTGATCCTGGCGCTCGGGCTGTTGGTGGACGACGCGATCATCGCGATCGAAATGATGGTGGTAAAAATGGAGGAGGGCTACGACCGGATCAAAGCGTCCGCGTATGCCTGGAGCCACACCGCTGCGCCGATGCTGTCCGGTACGCTGGTGACGGCGATTGGCTTCATGCCCAACGGCTTTGCGCAATCGACCGCCGGCGAATACACCAGCAACATGTTCTGGATCGTCGGCATCGCCCTGATCGCCTCCTGGGTCGTCGCGGTGGCTTTTACCCCTTATCTTGGGGTGAAGCTATTGCCGGACATCAAACCGGTCGAGGGCGGTCACGCGGCGATCTACAACACGCGTCATTACAATCGTTTTCGCCAGGTCCTGACTCGCGTCATCGCGCGCAAATGGTGGGTGGCCGGCACCGTGGTCGCGACATTTGTCGTGGCGATGCTCGGCATGGGTCTGGTCAAGAAGCAATTCTTCCCGACCTCAGACCGTCCCGAGGTGATGGTCGAGGTGCAGATGCCCTATGGAACCTCCATCGAGCAGACCAGCGCCGCCACGGCCAAGGTCGAGGCCTGGTTGCAAAAGCAGGATGAGGCGAAAATCATCACCGCCTATATCGGTCAAGGTGCGCCGCGCTTCTACCTGGCGATGGCGCCGGAGCTCCCTGACCCATCCTTCGCCAAGATTGTGGTGCTGACGAGCAGCCAGGAAGCCCGTGAAACCCTCAAGTTCCGTCTTCGCGAAGCGGTCGCCGAAGGGCTCGCCCCGCAGGCGCGGGTGCGGGTGACTCAACTGGTGTTTGGTCCGTATTCGCCATTCCCCGTGGCCTACCGGGTCATGGGCCCCGATCCGTCAACGTTGCGCGAGATCGCCGGTCGGGTACAGGACGTCATGCAGGCGAGCCCGATGATGCGGACCGTCAATACCGACTGGGGACCACTGACGCCGACGCTGCATTTCAGCCTGGATCAAGATCGCTTGCAGGCGGTGGGTCTGACCTCGAATGCCGTCGCCCAGCAGTTGCAGTTCCTGCTCACGGGGGTGCCGATTACGGCGGTTCGCGAGGACATCCGTTCGGTGCAGGTGGTTGGTCGCGCCGCGGGTGATATTCGACTCGATCCCGCCAAGATAGAAGGTTTTACCCTGGTGGGCGCGGCGGGACAGCGTATCCCGCTGTCCCAGGTCGGCGAGGTGGATGTGCGCATGGAGGACCCGATCCTGCGGCGGCGTGATCGCACGCCAACCATTACCGTGCGCGGCGACATTGCCGAAGGCTTGCAGCCACCGGACGTCTCGAGCGCAATCCTCAAACAACTGCAGCCGCTCATGGACACCCTTCCTGACGGGTACCGGATCGAGCAGGCGGGGGCCATCGAGGAGTCGGGCAAGGCCGGCCAGGCGATCGTTCCGCTGCTGCCGATCATGGTTGCCCTGACGTTGCTGATCATCATCCTCCAGGTACGCTCGGTCTCGGCGATGGTCATGGTGTTCTTCACCGCGCCGCTGGGATTGATTGGCGTGGTGCCGACCTTGCTGATCTTCCAGCAGCCGTTTGGTATCAACGCCCTGGTCGGCCTGATCGCACTGTCGGGCATTTTGATGCGCAATACGCTGATTTTGATTGGGCAAATCCACCACAACGCGCAAGAAGGGCTGGACCCGTTCCACGCGGTGATCGAGGCCACCGTGCAACGGGCCCGGCCGGTGCTGCTGACGGCGCTGGCGGCCATCCTGGCATTCATCCCCCTGACGCATTCCGTCTTCTGGGGGACGCTGGCCTACACGCTGATCGGAGGGACCTTCGTCGGCACCATCATGACGCTGGTGTTTCTGCCGGCGATGTATTCCATCTGGTTCAAGATCCATCCTGACAAACAGGTCCAAACTGAAACAGCGAGGCTGGCGTAAGCCAGCAAACGCCTGCTGTTGTCAGTGGATGTCGACTGAGAAATGAAGAGGTTTTTATGATGACTGCCGAAGGTCAAAAGCGAATCGTCGTCACAGGCATGGGCATTGTCAGCCCCCTGGGTTGTGCAGTGGAAGAAGTCTGGCAGAGGTTGCTGGCAGGACGTTCCGGTATTCGTAACCTGTCTGGCGATATCACCGAAGGTACCGGCGTTGCGGTGGGCGGCCAGGTGCCGTCTCTGCAAGAGGATGCCGTTGCGGGGTATGACCCCGAGCGCTTTATCTCGGTCAAGGATCGCAAGAAGATGGACCGTTTCATCGAGTTCGCCCTGGTCGCTGCCGATGAAGCCCTGGCGCAGGCAGGCTGGCATCCGACGCAAGCCTCAGACCAGGAACGCACTGCGACGATCATTTCATCGGGCGTCGGTGGCTTTGGCGCAATTGCTGACGCTGTACGCACTACCGATGCACGTGGGCCGCGCCGCTTGTCGCCATTCACCGCGCCGGCCTTTCTCGCCAACATGGCGGCCGGACACGTTTCCATCCGGCATGCGCTCAAGGGGCCTCTCGGTGCGCCTGTAACGGCTTGTGCCGCCGGGGTGCAAGCCATTGGCGATGCGGCCAGGCTCATCAGAAGCGGTGAGGCGGATATCGCCATATGTGGCGGTACCGAAGCGGCGATAGACCGTGTGACCCTGGGCTGTTTTGCCGCCGCCCGCGCGCTGTCCACGGGCTTTGCCGAACGCCCTCAGGAGGCCTCGCGTCCCTTTGATCGTGACCGTGACGGTTTTGTCATGGCCGAAGGGGCCGGGCTGCTGGTGATCGAGTCGCTGGAGCATGCCTTGGCTCGAGGTGCCAAGCCCCTGGCCGAACTGGTCGGCTATGGCACCAGCGCCGATGCCTATCACCTGACGGCGGGCCCGGAAGACGGCAGCGGCGCAGGGCGTGCCATGCAGCAGGCTCTGCGCCAGGCGGGGGTCAGCCCCACCGACGTGCAGCATATCAATGCCCACGCGACCTCCACACAGGTGGGCGACAACGGGGAGTTGGCAGCGATTCGCTCGGTGTTCGGGACTGACTCCGGCGTGGCTATCACCTCGACCAAGTCCGCCACCGGGCACCTTTTGGGGGCGGCGGGGGGCATTGAAGCGATCTTCACAGTGCTCGCGCTGCGTGATCAAGTCGTACCGCCGACGCTGAACCTGCTTCACCCCGACGAGGCCGCAGAGGGGCTTGATCTGGTCGCCCTCAATGCCCGGAAGATGCCGATCACCCATGCGCTCTCGAATGGATTCGGGTTCGGCGGCGTTAACGCCAGCGTCCTGTTTCGCTGCTGGGATACTAAAGACTAACTAAGCGATACCGGCTCCGGCCGCTTCGGCTTGTATATCAAAGGATTTGACCCTCATCACCACAGGTCTTTGGCCTGTGGCATTTTCCGCCGACGAGGTGGACATATCAAACGACGATTAAATATTTTATTGACTAAAATATTTTATAGGGGTAATTGTTTTCCTGCATCTGCTTCCACGCAGAGTCATTTCCAGGATCACATAGATGAGCCAGAACGCCGTCCCCTTACTCGTCAGGCTTTACGTAGAGGTCAATGAATCTTCACTTGTCGAGCCGGTCGTTCCGCGCTTGATGCAAGGGTTTCCCGCTGCGCCGGAGCAGCGTGTGACTTGGGAAAACTGGATGCGCCCGCCCTTCAACCGCTGGGGGTTTCGCCATCTGTCTCAGTTGCGCCCATCCATTGAAGTGCAGGCTGGGCGGGGCCCATGCGACCCCTTGGCCGAAGCGCCCCAGGCGCTGGATGAGCTGCATTTTGACAGCGTTTGCGGCCTGAGCATTAGCGTGCTTGATCATCTGAGGGCCAGTCACACTGATGGCTTTCTGGTGATGCGAGGTGATCAGGTGCTGTTCGAGCGTTATTTCAACGGTCAGCGTCCTGACGATCGCCACATCATGTTTTCGGTGACCAAGTCGCTGATCGGCGTGCTGGGCGAACAGTTGATCAGCGATGCCGTGCTCGACCCGGCGCGCCAGGTCAGCAGCTACGTGCCCGAACTGGCAGGCAGCGCCTTCGGTGATGCGAGCGTGCGTCAGCTGTTCGACATGGCTGTGGCGGTCGACTACAGCGAGGTCTATGACGACCCGGCGTCCGAGAGTTCGCAATACGGTTATGCCTGCGGTTTCAACCCGGCGCCAAGCCAATACAGCGAATTCGAATCCCTTTACCAATACCTGCCGTCGTTGCGAAAGCGAGGTGAGCACGGTGGGTTTTTCCATTACGTGACCGCCACCACCGAGGCCCTGGCCTGGGTGATGGAATGTGCCTCGGGCAGGTCCTGCGCGCAATTGTTGCAAGCGGTCTGGAGCCGGCTGGGTTGTGAGCGCGACGGCTATTTCATGGCCGACCCCTGGGGGCGCAGCGTGGCGGGTGCCGGCTTCAGCGCCACCCTTCGTGACATGGCACGCTTTGGTCGTTTGCTGGCCAATGACGGCCGGCACGCAGGTTCGCAACTGTTGTCCAGCGAGGCCATCGGGCGTATCGCCAGTGGCGCGTCTCCGGCGATCTATGCGGCTAACCCCGAGTTTTCGGCGTGGACGCCCGGCGCGTCCTACCGCAGCCAGTGGTACGTGTTCAACGACCACAGTCAGGCCCTGATGGCGGGTGGCATCCATGGCCAATACCTGTTCATCGACAAGCCTTCCAAAGTGGTGATCGTCAAGCAGTCGTCGCTGCCGGAGGCGGTCGGCCCGTTCGATGCCGACAGCGTGCGCATGCTGCGCGCCATTGCTGCGCATCTGACGCGCTGACGCCACTTCCAACAATAACGATCCAGCGTCTGGATTCCACCTGGCTTGCCCAGGTGTTGGCGGCGTGCTGTGCCGTCTGCAACTGCCCTGTAACAACAATAACTACACAGGAGCTTCACGATGTATTTCACGATGCGTTCTACCCGCGCGCTGGCGGCGGTCTGTCTGCCCCTGAGCGCCCAGGTTGCCCTGGCGGGCTACGCCTTCGAGGACGGCGACCTCAAGGGCGAGCTCAACCTCACCGCTGGCGGTGCGACCATCACCACGCGCAACGTCAACTTCGGCAGTGGCCGGGTCGACCAGCGCAACGGCCGCAATGACGGCAGCCGTATCGGTTGGCAGGAGTTTTACGTTAAACCCGGCATCAAGTTCGATTACGCCCTGACCCCGGACGTCAACCTGCTCGGCGGCGCGTCGGTGGTGGCCGCCACCACCTTCGGTGATGGCGACGCGGGTGGTTTTACCCGAAGCTCCGATGGCCAGGTGGCCAGCGAGGAGATGTTTGCCGGCGTGCAGGTCGGCGAGTGGAAGCTTACCGCCGGGCGCCAGAACTATATGGTCGGCACCGGTTTCATCGTTATGGATGGCAACCTCGACCAGTTCAACGACGGCGCCTACTGGCTCGGTCCGCGTACAGCTTTCAAGGATTCGGCCATCCTGGCCTGGGAGCAGGGTGCGCTGAAAAGTCAGGTCTTCAGTTTACGCACCGACGACGACCTGGGTGACTTTCGCATGACCGGGTTCAATCTCGACTACAACCTCGACGATCAAGTCACCCTCGGCGCGATGGCGCTCAAGGTCAACGCCCTCGGCCCGCGCGGCAGCACGCTGCCACGACGGCGCGACGGCATGCAGGTCTACAACCTGCGCGCGCTCAATACCAAGGTGCCGGGTGTCGCAGCCTTGACCCTGAACGCCGAATACGCTGTGGAGCGCGGCAGTGGTGAGGGCGTCGACTATGCGGCCAACGCCTGGTACGCCCAGGCCGACTATGCCTTTGGCGACGTGCCGCTGACGCCGATCCTCGGTTACCGCTACGCGAGCTTTTCCGGCGACGACAACCCAGGTGACAATCGGCAAAAGGCCTGGGACCCGTTGAGTAAAGGCTTCATCGACTGGAGTACCTGGCTGGTCGGCGACGTGGTCGGCAACTACCTGTTGTTCAACAGCAACGAAAACGTCCAGCAGTTCTCGCTCAAGACGCACCTGAGCCAAACCCTGACCCTGGGCGCGATCCACTATCAGTTCTGGCTCGACGAGAAAAACTACATGGGTGCTGCAGTCAGTGACCGGCGCTTTGCCGATGAAAGCGTGGTATTTCTCGACTGGACCCCAACGCCGTCCTTCTACACCTCACTGTCGTACAACTGGGTCAAACCCCTGGCGGCGGCCAAGCAAATCTTCGGCAATGACCGGAACTTCGATGCCCTGGAACTCTACTTCACCTACCGTTATTGAGCGCCGCGAGCCATCGCGGCCGCGTAGGAGTGTTTGAGCATGAACAAGTCTTTGCGTAGTACCTTGTCGGGCGTCGTCATCACTTGGCTGTGTAGCGGCTGGTGCTTGGCCGAAGAGCGCACGGTGCGCATCTATAACTGGATCGAGTACCTGCCAGCCGAAGTCCTCAAGAACTTCGAGCAAGAGACCGGCATTCGTCCGATCTATGATGTGTTTGACAGTGTCGAAACCCTGCAATCCAAGTTATTGACCGGCAACTCCGGCTACGATGTGGTGTTTCCCAGCAGCTCTAACATCAGCCATCTGATCGCCGCCGGCGCCATCGAACCGTTGGACCGCAGCCAGTTGCCCAACTGGCAACACCTCGATACGCAGTTCATGACCTCCCTGGAGGCGGTGGGCGACCCCGGCAATCGTTACGCTGTGCCGTATCTGTGGGGCACTACGCTGATCGGCTACAACGTCGACAAGGTCCAGAAGATCTTTGGCGCGGATGTGCAGATGAACACCTGGGACATGATCTTCAAGGAAGAGAACCTGAAAAAAATGGCCGGCTGCGGCGTCGGCTTCCTCGACGCAGGCAACGAGATCCTGCCCATCGCCTTGCACTACCTGGGCCTGGACCCTAACAGCCAGAAACGTGAGGACTACGCCCAGGCGCAGCAGTTGATGCTGAAAATCCGCCCCGATATCACCTACTTCAACTCCTCGCGATACGGCATGGACCTGGCTAACGATGAGGTCTGCGTGGCGGTAGGCTGGTCTGGCGGCGTGGCCTTGGCCAAGCGGTTGGCGGACGCGACAGGCAAGGGCGTCAAGGTCGCCATGGCATTGCCCAAGGAGGGGGCACCAATGTGGTCGGATGTGATGGTGGTGCCGATCAATGCGCCGCATGCAGACGAGGCTCACGCGTTTATCAACTACATCCTTCGCCCGGAAGTGATCGCCATGATCAGCAACCGGATCGGCTACCCGAACCCCAACAAGGATTCGACGCAATTGGTCAATGCCGAGATTCGCAACGATCCCAACATGTACATTCCTGAAGAGGCGCGCAAAACCCTGTTCCCGCTGCAGCCGATGCCGGCGGCGATGGAGCGTATCCGCACCCGTGTCTGGACCACCATCAAGACCAACCGCTGAACAGCGCGGCGGCGTGGCTATGGTTGCGTCGCCGCAATTAGCCGATCCTGGGTGGTGATTTCAGCGACCAGGATGCCCGCCAGGGTCAGGTACGCATGCCTTGGAATAGCAGGGCGGTGATGCGTCGTACCTGGCTGGAGTGGGATTCGATGTCCGGCGGTGTCTGGCTGACCAGGCGCAGCAGTTGCAGGTGCGCGTAGTCGTTGAGCAGGAACGCCGCTAGGTCGACGTCCAGGTCGGCGCGCAGTTTGCCGGCTTGTTGCAACTCGCGCAGCAGACCGCTGATTTCAGCGCGCAGAGCATCGTTCATGGCGCGGTAGCCTTCGGGCAATTCACTTTGGCCGCCGAACAGGATCAGCGGTAACAGCTCGCGCCACAGGCTGGGGTGCATGACTTGGAGGGCATAATCGGTGAGGAGTTTTTCCAGGTAGCAGAGGGCGTCCACCGGGTCGTCCATGGCCGGGATCAGGCGGCGGGTATCGTGCAGGGCGCGTCGGTCAGCCTCATGGAGGATTTCCAGAATGATTTCCTGCTTGTTGCCGAAGTACTTGAATACCGTGGGCGCCGAAACGCCCGCCTGGTTGGCGATCTGTTCGATGGTGGTGTTCTGGAAGCCCTGGCGTTCGAACAGTTCGATCGCCGCTTTACTGATGGCTTGGCGCCGTTCGAGCCTTTGCCGTTCTCGCAGTCCGCTCACGCAAGTTCCTTGTCAGGTCAAGAGTAGGGCACATCTGGCCCCAGTCAGTGCTGCAAAAATACTTTATGGGGTAAAAACTTTAAAGCGCTCATTTTTGTAGCGGTACACTCAAGCGCGCCGCCGGCTCGCCCTGTATCGGGCAACCCTCCTGCACGGCGAAAACAGTTCGCGCACGACTCAGCATGCCTCGCCTTCAGACTGCCGCAAAAAAAACATCGGCTACAGGGTTCGTATTGACGAGCGAATCGCCCGTGCACACTCGATAACCGCGGGCGCCAGCTTGCGCTCGGCTTCCTCCATGGTCCAGCGACTGCTGGGCACCACCACATGCACCGCCGCCACCGGCAGGCCCTGACTGCCAATGATTGGCGCAGCTATGGACATGTCGCCCAGGAACAGCTCTTCCCTGTTTATGGCGTACCCCCTGCGCCGCGTGGCCTCGATTTGCTCAATGATGTCGGCAATCTCGGTCAGCGTGTATTGGGTATGTCGTTTGCGGTCGCTGGCTTGCAGTGCGGCAGCGAGTTCGTCGTCTGGCTGGGCACTTAGAAAGGCTCGTCCAGAACCGGTGCAGTACATCGGTATCCGACTGCCGATGGGCATGTGGATAGGGATGAATTTCGGCGCTACGAAGCGTGCAACGTAAACCATGTCCAGTCCGTCGGGCTCGGTCAGATTGGTCGTTTCCCCGGTAGCCTGCGCCAGCTCGGCAAGGAACGGATTGGCCACGTCAACCAGCGTGTCGGCGGCCAGGTAGTTGTAGCCGATTTCCATGACCTTCGGGGTCAGTTGAAAGCGCTTGGTCTGCGGATGCTTGCGCACGTAACCCAGCTCTTCGAGGGTGTGAATCATGCGTTGCGCGGAGCTTTTGTTGATCTCAGCCGCTTGCGCGATATCCGCCAGATTCATCGTGCGCCGGGATGCGTTGAAAGCCCGCAACACGGCCAGACCTTTTTCCAGTGACTGATTGAAGAGGGGATGAGGGGTATCGCTCATGGGGAATCCTTGTTTTATTGATTTATAAGTATCGATATTCGATATTTATAAATCTCTTTACGATTTTAGTAAATCGTTTATAGTCATTTTGAGCCTCCTGCCATTCATTGGGGCAACCCTTACCGGACTTAAGACAAACAAAAACGTCCAATGGGAGATACGCCATGCTTACTCGCTTTCGTGCATTCACGTTCGTTGTCGCTCTGGCTACTGGCATCGCTTCAGCCAATGTCGTCGCCGAGCCCGTCTACAAGGTTGGCGCAACCGCGACGGGTATTCCCTTCACCTTTCTCGACGTCAAAAGCCAGAGCATCCAGGGCATGATGGTCGACGCCGCGCAGGCGGTGGCCAAGGCTGGCGGCTTCGAGGTGGAGATCCAGCAGACCACTTTTGCTTCGCTTATTCCGTCACTGACTTCAAACAAGATCGACCTGATCTCCGCCGCCATGCTCCGGACGCCGGCGCGGGAAAAGGTGGTGCAGTATTCCGATCCGGTCTTCAGCTATGGCGAGGGGCTTATCGTCAAAGCCGACGACCAGACCCAGTACACCCGCATGGAAGATTTTGCCGGTGAGGTAGTCGGCGCCCAGGTCGGTACTGTGTTCATCGATGAGCTGAACAAGCGTGGTGTCTTCAAGGAGGTCCGTGGCTATGACTCGATCCCTGATCTGATGCGTGACCTGGCGCTTGGCCGTATCAAGGCAGGCTTCGCCGATCGCCCGATCGTGGCCTACCAACTGGCTCAGGGCACACAGAACAAGGTGCACCTGGTACAGAGTTATCAGCCTGTGGTGATGGGGGACGTTTGCCTGATCGTGCGCAAGGGGGACAGCGCAACACTGGCGCAGGTCAACAAAGGCATCGCTGCGATCAAGGCTGACGGTTCGCTCGAACGAATCATCGAGAAGTGGAAACTCAACTGACGGTTTTGTCGACCGCCTGCGTCGGCAGGCGGGTCCACTCATTGTCCTGTGGGTAGCTTTATGATTCTCCAGAATGTTTTGGACTTCCTCCCTATCTTACTCAAAGGGGCGGTGGTCACTCTTCAGGTAACGGCCGGTTCGTTTGTACTCAGCTCGCTGATAGGGCTGCTCTTTGCCCTGATGATGGTTTCGAAGATACGCACGATCGCCTTGTTCGCCATCAGCGTGGTGAACATCATTCGTGGTCTGCCGATCATCGTGCAGCTGTTCTATATCTATTTCGTTCTGCCGGAATTTGGCATCCAGCTGACCGCAATGCAGGCCGGTGTCATTGGTCTGGGGATCGCTTATTCGGCGTATCAGGCGGAGAACTTCCGGGCCGGTATCCAGGCTATTCAGCAAGGACAGATCGAGGCAGCGGAATCGTTGGGTATGCGTGGTGCGATGGTGATGCGGCGAGTGGTGCTGCCCCAGGCATTTCGCATTGCTTTACCGCCTTATGGCAATACGCTGGTCATGATGCTCAAGGATTCCTCGTTGGTCTCCACCATCACCGTGGCCGAGATGACTCGCGCGGGACAACTGATCGCCTCTTCAACCTTTGAGAACATGACGGTCTACACCCTGGTGGCATTGCTTTACCTTGCGATGAGCCTGCCGCTGTCCTTTGCGCTACGTCGTTTGGAAGCACGCTTCAGCACTCGGAGAACGTCATGATAGAGATCAAGGGCGTTTACAAGAGTTACGGCAGCGTGGCGGTCCTCGAAGGCATCGACCTGCAGGTTAAAAGTGGTGAAGTGGTGTGCCTGATCGGCCCTTCGGGGTCGGGGAAGTCCACGTTGCTGCGCTGTATCAACGGCCTGGAAAGTTATGATCAGGGCGACGTTCTGGTCAACGACGAACGTGTCGAGCGCAATGCCCGGACCATCCACGACATTCGCAGCCGGGTGGCAATGGTTTTTCAGCGCTTCAATTTGTTCCCGCATCGCACGGCCTTGGAAAATGTCATGGAGGGGCCGATCTATGTGAAGAAGGAAAACCCTCAAGCTGCTCGCAGGAATGCTGAGGCGCTGATGGAAAAGGTTGGCTTGTCCCATCGGATGAATGCCTACCCGGACGAACTGTCCGGAGGTCAGCAGCAACGTGTCGCCATTGCCAGAGCGTTGGCGATGAACCCTCAGGCGATCCTCTTCGACGAACCGACCTCAGCGCTCGATCCGGAGCTGGTCGGCGAAGTGTTGGCGGTGATGCGCAATCTCGCCGATGAAGGCATGACCATGATCGTGGTGACGCACGAGATGGCGTTCGCTCGAGACGTGGCCGATAAGGTCTGTTTTCTTCACAGCGGCAAGATCGTCGAGTCAGGTCCGGCGGGGGAGGTTCTGAGCACCCCGGCGCATCCACGCACTCAGGACTTTCTTCGCCGACTGCTCAATCACAGCGGTGAGGTGCAGGCGTGAACGTACCTTTCGCACCTCAACTGCCGGCCTCTCTCTGGGCCGCGACTGCGACACCCGCGGTGCAAACGCCGGCGCTGGCCGAAGATAAACAGGTGGATGTCGCCATTGTCGGTGCCGGTTACACCGGTTTGGTCACAGCTTTGCGCTTGGCCGAAGCAGGTGTGAGTGTCTGTGTGCTGGATGCCGGCGAGCCGGGTTGGGGGGCTTCGGGGCGCAACGGTGGACAAGTGATCCCGGGGCTGAAATTCGACCCCGATCAATTGCACGCCAAATTCGGTCCGGCCCGAGCCGAAGCGATGCTCGATGTGGCCGGTTCAGCCGCTGACGAAGTGTTTTCGTTGGTCCGCCAGTACGGCATCGAGTGTGATGCGAGCCAAAAAGGCTGGATTCAACCCGCCTGTTCGGCCACCGCGATGAAGGTCATCGAGCAGCGCGCCGCGCAATGGCAACGCCGCGGAGTCAAGGTGGAGCTACTGGACCGAGCCGCGGTCAGTCAACGTATTGGTACCGAGAACTATCTGGGCGGCTGGGTTGATCCGCGGGCCGGCAGTTTGCATCCACTGAGTTACGCCCGTGGCCTGGCGAAGGCCGCAATGGGGCTGGGCGCGATGATCCACGGCCACAGCCGTGTCACGGGGTTGCAGCGACAGCAATCGGGGTGGACTGTGTCTACTGCGCAAGGGGCCAGGATCAGTGCGCAGCGGGTGTTGTTGGCCACCGATGGCTATACCGACGACCTGTGGCCCGGATTGCGCCAGACCGTCGTCGCGGCCAACAGCTTCATCATCGCGACCCATCCGCTGCCACCGGCGATACGCAAGACCATCTTGCCCGGTGGCGAGGTCTGTTCGGACTCACGACGCTTGCTGCTGTATTTCAAGCAGGATGCACAGGGGCGTTTGCTTCTGGGAGGGCGGGGCCCCTTCTCGGAGCCTTCCCGACAGCGTGACTGGGCGCATCTGGAGCGTTCGTTGGGTGCGCTGTTTCCGCAAGTGGCGGATGTGCCGGTCGAATACCGCTGGAGTGGTCGGGTCGCCCTGACACAAAGTTTTCTACCGCATGTGCATGATCCCGCACCGGGGCTGTCAGTCCTGCTCGGCTACAACGGTCGCGGCATTGCCCTGTCCACGGCGTTAGGCAGGCATCTGGCAGCGAAGCTGTCGGGGACGACGCAGGATTTCCCGTTTCCGGTCATGCCACTGCGCCAGATTCCCTTTCATGCTTTGCAGCGGCTTTATCTTGCCGCCGGGATTAGCTATTACCGGGTACTGGATGCCTTGTTTTAATACTTGGCTGGGGCTGGAGTGTTCTGCTCATGGGCGGTGAATACACTAAACCCATCGCCAAAACCGGTGCTCTGCGAACTCACACCGGTTGCTTGACCTTCCGATGCACCCACCGTGCTTCGCTTTGCAGCTCCAGGACTTGCCAATGGAAGCGCTCAAGCGAAGCATTGTGTCCGACGCTGATCAGGATCGTTTCCGGCAGCGTCTCTTTGAGCAGTTGATAGCAGCGCGCCTCGTTGGTTGAGTCCAGTGCCGAACTGCTCTCGTCGAGGAACAGCACCGTCGGGCGGGCCAGCAGGGCCCTGACGAACGCACAGCGTTGCTGTTCGCCGACGCTGAGGGTCTGCGTCCAGTCCCGCTCCTGCTCCAACAGATCGCTCAGGTGTTGCAGGCCGACTTGCTCCATGGCCTGGCGCAGCGCGGCATCTTCTTCGCGACGGGGTGGGTTGGGGTACCACAGCGCTTCACGCAGACTGCCCAACGGCAGATAGGGTTTTTGCGCAAGCGTCAGGGCACGCTCACGGTCATAACAGCTTGAGCCACGAGCGTGATGCCAAAGCCCGGTAATCGTGCGGATCAGCGTTGATTTGCCGTAGCCGGACGGCGCGCGGATCATCAGGCTGTCACCGGGCTTGAGCGACAGATTGAAGTCTTTGAACAACGGTCGGCCGTTCGGCAGCCAGATGTCCAGGTCCTTGATGTCGAGACCGTCGGCCTGTTGTTCGAGCCTGACCTGAGACTTGACCTCAACGTCATCCAAGCGCTCCTGGAAGCCGATCAAACGGTCGATCACCGACTTCCATTCCGACAGCTCCGGGAACACGCTCACCAGGTAGGCAATGGCGGCGTGCACTTCGCCGAAGGCCGCGCTGATCTGTGTCAGGCGGCCGAGGGGAAAGGCGCCGGCAAAGAACTGTGGCGCCATGATGAACATCGGAATGACCGTCGCGCTGCGCAAGTAGAAGGTCGAGTAGCCCATGATCAGCTTCTGTTTTTTCACCAGCGCCCAGAAGTTTTCCAGCGCCGCCTCCAGGCGGTGGTTGAAGCGTTCGTTCTCTACGACTTCGCCGCGGTATTGCGCTACCGAGTCAGCGTTCTCCCGCAGGCGGATGAGCGAAAAACGAAAATCCGCTTCACGTCGCTGCTGCATGAAGTTGAGGCTGGGCAGCGCGCGCCCCAGCCAGAAGGCCAGGCCTGTGCCCAGGAGCGCATACACCAGAGCGACCCATACCAGCAGTCCCGGAATGATAATGGACTGGTCGTTGAACGGCACGCTGACCAGGCTTGAAGCCTGCCAGAGGATATGCAGGAAGGAAAACAGCGACACCACCGAGGTCAACAGGCCCAGGCTCAATTTGAGCGACTTGACGATGAACAGGTCGATGTCTTCGGCGATCCGCTGATCGGGGTTGTCGACCTCGGTTTCGGTCAGCTTCAGCTTTTGGTAGCGCTGGCTGTCCAGCCATTGATCAAGCATGTTGCGGGTGGCCCAGCGCCGCCAGCGGATGGTCAGCTTCTGCTGGAAGTGGAACGCGCCCACGGTGAAGGCGGCGGTGCCGATCTGCAGCAGGATGAATTGCAGGCTGCCGATCAGAAAGCCGTGGTAGTCCAGGGCCTGCAAGGCATTATAGAAATGCAGGTTCCAGAAGTTGGTGAGGATGTTGACCCCGACCAGGCACAGGGTCATCAGCACAGTGGCCAACAGCAGCAACAGGGCCGGGTACTTTTCCTCGGATGCCCAGAAAGGCCGCGCGAGACGCCAGAAATTGCGGAGTGTGTGCATGTGGTCTTGATGAGCCTGGTCGCTAACGACGTTGAGTTTGCAGGGGAGGGAGGATAGGATCAGCCAATGCTAATCGTTTGCATTAATTAGGGAAAGCCACGGGAGCCCCGTTATCGAATTTCCAGAATGGCTTAACCAGGCCTGGCCGCCGATACAGCGTGTCATTCGGCAGGAACCTGGTGATCAGCCTGCCATCGCGTTGAGCCAGCTTGCCGACCCTGCCGTACTGCAACCCTTGCTGACCCGGTTTGCCTTGCGTTACCCAGGGGTGAACCGCGCCGCCGTGGTTTCGCAGTGGTCGATGAACTACATGAGTATCGTCCTGCCGGCCACCCTGGCCTGTGTGCTGACGCGTGGCTGCGCGATCGAGTTCTGGGACGAGGAGGCCTTGCTGATACACGACGACGGCCAACCGTCGGCGCTGGGCCTGGCCACCGGACTGTCTGCCTTGGATGCGGATGGCCGTGCGGTGTATTGGTCGCGGTTGATCCACGAGCACTTGGCACCACTGTTCAGCACATTGGCCGCCGCCGGTGGCCTGGCCCCGAAAATATTGTGGGGCAACTTCGTTGCTATCTGGGACGGTGCCTTCGCCAGAATGGACCCTGACCTGTCCAGGGACGGCTTTGCCGAGGCGCACCGGTGGCTGGAACAGGTCACGGTGAACAACGGGCGCTTGAAGCTGCGAGGTCTGCAACGCATGGTCGAATCACCGGCGCCGCAGATTTGCCCCTGCTTGCCATTGCGCCGGCATTGTTGCCTGCATTACCAATTGCACGAGCCGGTCGAAGGCCAACCGCCGGTGCTCTGCGAATCCTGCCCCAAGCTGCACCGCCTGCCGCTGGCGGAGCAGGTGAGCTACCTGCATTACATCTATGAAGACGGTTGAGCGGCGCTCACAAAGGGGCTGCTGCGCAGCCCAGCGGGGATACATCCCCTCGCCACAAAACCAAGCCTGTTTGCCTGAGATTGTTGGGCCCACTCCAGCTTGGGGAGGGCTATGCAAGAATCGCGATTCCTCGGATTCCCGGCCTGCGCACAGTTGTGGCGAGGGGATGTATCCCCGTTGGGCTGCGAAGCAGCCCTGAAGGTGTGTTCGCTCAGTTGGACAGCATCGTGGCCTGAGACGAAGCCTCGACGCAGGCTGCGGCTTCGCTGAGCTTGCCATGTTCGATGCGGATCAACCGGTCGGCCAGGCCGAAGTAGGCGTCGTCGTGGGAGATGACGATCAGTAGTTTGCCGCGTTCGCGCAGGTCCGGCAGGATCCGGGTGTAGAAGAAGTGCTTGAACACCGGGTCCTGGTCGGCCGCCCATTCGTCGAACAGGTAGCAGGGGCGATCATCCAGGTACGCACTGAGCAGCGCCAGGCGCTTGCGTTGCCCGGTGGACAACGCCAGTGTCGTCAGCTTGCCGTCCTCGATTTGCACCTTGTGGTCCAGTTGCAGATGCACCAGGTAGTCCTGTGCCTGTTTCACCAGGTGCGGATCGTCGCCATCGAACAGGTTTTCGAACAGGCAGAAGTCGGTGAAGATCGCTGAGAAGTGCTGTCGGTAATGGTGATTGTCATTGCTTGAGGACACTTGCTCATCGAGCATGACGTCGCCGCTTTCCGGCCGGTACAGCCCGGTCAGCAACAACGCCAGGGTGGTCTTGCCGCTGCCGTTACCGCCGGTGATGAACACCACTTCGCCGGCATTGAGGGTGAGGTCGATGGGCCCCAGGGTAAAATGACCGTCTTCGCGCTCGCGGTAGTAAGTGTGGGTGACCTGGCGGCACACCAGGCTGCGAACCTGGGTCGGCGAGATCGTCTCGACGGCCTCGTCGGCGGTTTGCATCTCGCCTTCCAAGGCGCGGATCTTGTTCAGGGCCACGCTGGCCCGACCGAGGGTCGGCAAGGCGTGCATCAGCTCCGACAACGGCGTGATCATGTAGAGGATCGCCAGGATATAGCCGGTGACCAGGCTCGCGCTCAGGTCGATGAAATGCGGCGCGGCGAACAACACCACACCGATCAGCATGTAGAACACCGCATTGCCCCAGTTCAGGACCAGGGCGTAGATGCTCATACCCCGTACAAAATCGCGGCGGTATTGCTGGCTCACCGGTATCAGCAGGCGGGTGAAGAAGTGCTGCCGGCGTGGATGGTTGAGTTGCAGTTCCTTGCTGCCATCGGTGAGCAGGCGGTATTGATTGAACAACTGGTCCTTGAGCTCGCGAGCACGGGAGATCGAGGTCAGCGCCCGGCGTTGCGGCCAGTGAAAGCTCAGGCTGCCCAGCACGATCAGCAGCAGCGTCAGGCCGAGCAATGGCATGCTGAGCCAACCCAGGTAGCCGAGGCACGCGGCGATGATCCCGACGTTGACCAGCAGGATCGGCACCAACTCCACCGCCTGGCTGATGGTCTGCGTATCGTCGGTGAGCATCGCCAGCAGGCGATGCTTGCCCAGGCGCTGCAATTGCGCGTAAGGCGTGTCGATCAGCTTGGCGCTCAGGTGCAGGCGCATGTCGTTGACGGCCGCCTGGCCCAGGCGCAACAGGCTGATGTCGGAGATTATCCGCGACACCGCGACCAACACCACCAGGCCGGCGAAGAGCAGGCCATCCACCGGGCGCAGCTTATCGAACACCTCCAGGCTGTGGTTGATGTTGGCGATCAGACCGGCTGCCGCAAGGCCGCAAATCAACCCCGTCAGGGTCGCCACCAGCAGTGCGCGCCAGGAGCGTTTAGCCATGAGTAACAACAGATCCATTTCAAACCGCTCCGTGTGTAGCAATGGCCGTGAGACGCGCCGCCAACTGTTCGTGCAAGGCGCGTTGCTCAAGGATGGTCAGGTGTTGCGCCGTGATGACCTCGCGGGTCAACGGCCCGCTGCTCAGGTCTTCCCACTGCGGGTCGGCGAAGTCAGCCTGGGCCAGGGTGTCGCTGGCCCACCAGACATGCACCGGGCAGCTTAGCCGGGCAGGCTTGAAGGTCGCCAGCAGATGCTGCGTGTGTTGTTGGTAGCGCAGGCGCGTTTGCAAATGCTCCCAACTGTCGCCATCGAGTTGCAGGCCTTGCTGGCGTGCCCACTGCACCAGCTCCGGCAGGCGTGCCGCTGGGGGCAGGGCGTCCAGTTGCTCCCGCAATGCGGCCATGATCGGCGGCGGCAACTGGCGCAACACGGTCTGGCTGTCCGGTGTCAGCGCTTGGGAGGCTGATTCCAGCAGCGCCTCGACACTGTCTTCTGGCACTTGATGCTGGTACTGCGAGTCGATGATACCGAGAAACGCCACTGCTTGGCCCTGGCTTTCCAGGCGAGCGGCCGCGGCAATCGCCAGCAGACCACCGAGGGAGAAGCCCAGCAGGTGGTAAGGCCCCTGTGGTTGCTGTTGGCGCAGGTGCTCGACATAGAGCGCGGCAAGGCTCTCGATATCGCCGCCCAACGTTGTGCTGTCGTCGCTCAGGTACGCCGCCTGCAAGCCCCACAAGTGCCAGGTCGACAGCGGCGCCAGCAGCGTGCGGTAATCCTGCACGTGGCCGGTGGAGGGGTGGAAGCAGAACAGGTTGGGAGGTTGTACGGCGTCGACGTTTGGCGCCGACAACCGCACCAACGGCGAGAGTTTGAGCTCGGCCTGCACCAATGCTGCAAATGCCGAGACGCTCGGGGCGTTGAACACCGCATTGACCGTCACCGGTGCCGATAGCGCGGTCTGCAGGCGACTGGCAAGCGTCACCGCCGCCAGGGAGTGGCCGCCCAGCTCGAAGAAGTCATCGTCGATGCCCACTCGCTCCAGGCCCAGCACCTGTGCCCAGACCTCGGCGAGCAGGGCTTCCAGCGGCGTGCGTGGCAAGGCACTGCCGACCGTGTCGAGGACTTTGTCAGCCCATTGCTGCAAGGTCTTGCGGTCAAGCTTGCCGTTGCCCATCAGGGGCAAGGCTTCGACGATCCGCAGGGTGGGCAGCATGTAGTCCGGCAAGCAATCCTGGGCCTGGCCATGCAGCCTGGCGACTGTGGTCGAATGCCCGGGCGCCAGGGTCATGAAGGCGAACAGTTGCTGGCCGAGCTCGCCCCGGGGGATGCATTCCACCGCGGCCTGGGCCACTCCGGGAAGGTTGGTCAGCTGCGCCTGGATCTCATCGAGCTCCACGCGGAACCCCCGGATTTTCACCTGGCGGTCGGCCCGCCCGGTGATTTCCAGGCTGCCGTCATGGCGATAGCGGGCCATGTCGCCGGTGCGATAGAGACGTTCGCCTGGCCGATGTGCCAGCTCGATAAAACGCCCGGCGCTTTGTTGCGTGTCCAGGTACCCGCGGGCCAGTTGCGGGCCGGCGATATACAGCTCGGCGCTTTGCCCTGGGGCGGCCAACGCTTGCTGCTCGTCGAGCAGGTACAGGCGCATGCCGTCGAGGCGGTCGCTGAGGGGCAGGCGACGATAATCCACGCTCGGATCGGCTTTGTGCATCACCACCCCAACGGTGGTTTCGGTCGGGCCGTAATGGTTGACGACCGTTAGCGCCGGAGCAAGGCTGCGAATGCTTTGCAGCAGGCGCCGCGAGCAGCTTTCGCCACCGAGGATCAATTGCTTGCGCGGCAACACGGCAGCGCTTTGGGCGTGAATCAACCAGGCGTCGAGCAACGACGGCACGATCTTCAAGTGGTCGATCGGGTACTGCGCCTGCCAGGCTGCCCAGGCCTGGGCGTCCATGGCCGTTTCCTTGTCCAGCAGGTGCAATTCGCCGCCGCTGAGCAGGGCCGGGAACAGCAACGTGTAGCCCAGGTCGGCCGCCAGTGAGGTGACCACTGCGCTGCGTTCGCCTGCGGCCAGTTGCAAGCGCCGGGATACGCTGGCGACATAACTGGCTAGCTGTCCGTGCTCGACGATGACGCCTTTGGGCGTACCGGTGCTGCCGGAAGTGAACAGCACGTAGGCCGCGTCCTGTCCTTGGAGCTCGACGTTGGTTGCAGTCGTTGGCGCTTGCTGCCAGGCCGCTTCATCGCGCAGGTCGAGGCTGCCGATGCCCGGCAACGCGGGGGCACTGCCGGCCGAGCCGCTGAGAATGAAGGTCGGCTGGGCTTGTTGCAGGATCGCCAACGAGCGTTGTGCCGGCTGATGCACATCCAGGGGAACGAACGCCGCGCCGCTCTTGAGCACGGCGAGCATGGCCAGGACCATCTGTGTCGAGCGATCCAGGTACAGCGCCACGCGATCTTCGCGACCCACACCTTGGGCGCGCAGGTAATGCGCCAGTTGGTTGCTGCGGGCCTGTAATTGGGCATAGCTCAGTTGCCCATTGGGGTCGCGCAGGGCCAAGTGTTCTGGAAACTGCGCGGCACATTTATCGAAACCCGCCGGCACGCTGGTAAACGGCAGTACCGCAGGGTCGGATGGCGCCTGCAGAGCGGCCAGCGTTGCGGTAAAACTCGGCGCCTGCACTGACAGTTCAGCCAGGGGCTTGCCTGGGTTGGCGAGGGCATCGAGCAGCAGCGATTGGAGTTGCTCCAGCAGGACCAGGGCGGCCTGTTCGCTGTAGCGGCTCGGCAGGTGGCAGAGGTTCAGGCGATAACCGCCAGCGGTCGTTTCGGCCACCAGCAGCAGCTCCATGCCCGCGGGGATGGCCTGTGCGTCCAGCACCGTGAGCGTCGACGCTATGCTGCCCAAGGTGTCGAGCCGATCGGGCAACTGCCCACCCCACTGGAAGCCGTACTGCAAAGTGTCGGCCGGCAGTGCAGCGCTGACGCCGCAGTATTCTTGCCATTCGGTGGCTTGCTCGCAGAGCACCTGCAGGTTCGCCAGCGCCTGGGCAAAATGGCTGTTCGCCGCCGGTTGCCAGCGCAGGGGCAGGGGCTTGGCAAACAATCCCCAGCAATCGGCGAGTTCTTCATAGTCGTCGCGACAATCGTGGACCCAGTTCAACGTCAGTGCCGGGCTGTCGCCGCTACTCAGGCGCTGCAACAGCACGCCCCAGGCCGTCATCAGGACTTGCTCGGGCGATGCGTCGTGACGTTGGCAAAAGCTTTCCAGGGCCATGCTCAGCTGTGGGTTGGCGCTCAAGCGAGTGGTCACCGGGGCGTCGGAGCGCTCGCTGCGTACCTCACGGTAGAGCAACTCGCTGGCGGCCGCCTCGTCCAAGGCCTGGCTGGCCCAGAAACGCCGGCCAGGCTCGGCGTCTTCATCGGCCTGCAATTCGTAGAGCCAGGCGCTGTACTGGGTATAGGTCATCGCCTCGTCATCCACCGATGGTGCCTCTACCGAGCCCAATGCCTGAGCCAGGCGTAGCAACGTCCCGCGATCCGCGCTCAGCGCCGGCAGGTGCAGCGTCACTCGCTGCCGATCGCCGTCGACCGCTTGCACCTCGACGCTGATGGCGTCCGCGCCCATGACCGTGGATTCAACCACTTGCAAGGGCATCAGCAAGCCCGGCTCTGGCCGTACTCGCAGGCGCAGGGCCTCGTGACACACACTTAGGGCGGCGAGTCGTTGGTGCAGACGCTCCAGGGCCAACGGGCCTTTTATTTCCAGTTCCAAGCGCGCCGCTGGCAACCCCGCCAACCACTGGCTGCGTTGTTGGGGCGAGAGGGCGAAGGCTTCTTCGCGAGTTTCAAAGGCGCTCATGCCTGCACCTCTGCAACTAACGCCGGCTGTGCTTCGGGCAGGCAACCGGTCAATTGTTCGCGACGCATCATCTGGCCCATGGCGACACAGATCTTGCGCTCACCCTCGAAGGGATCCCGAGCGTGGGCCACCAACATATTGTCCAGCATCACCATGTCACCCTTTTGCCAACTGAAACGTACCGCGCAGTCTTCATAAGCCTCGCCGATCACTTGCATCACTGCGTCTTCGATCACGCTGCCATCGCCGTAGTACACGTTGCGGGGCAAATGTCCGGGGCCGAACAGGCTGATCAGATTGCTGCGCACTTCCGGCTCCAGGCAGGCGGTGTGGTGCAGTTGCACCTGGTTGAAGAACGACAGTTCCAAGGTTTCGGGATGCTCGACGATGGCCGGGCAGTGCTGGGCGATCCGCAGGTTGTCGGCCCCCAGCCATTCCCAGCGCATACCCGACGCCAGGCATTGGCGCTCGACTTCCTCGCGCTGTTCGGTCTTGAAGAAGTCCTGCCAGCGCACGTCCAGCTTGTCGGTGAAGTGCCGCACGTACAGCAGCCCCAGGGCCTTGAAGCGAGCGACGATGTCCTCGGGCAAGCGCGCCAACACCTGTCGGCAATCGACGATGGGCGTGCAACCGCCACGCGGCGCCGGCGTTTCGCAATAGAACCACTGCTTGCGTGGCCACTGCGGCAGATGGGAGCTCTCGTTGTGGAAGAGAATCATGTGCTGTTCCGGGTACGGTGTGGAGTGGTAGATGTTCTTGCCGGACTTGTTTTTCGGCAGGTCGCCGTAGGTCCCGTAGAGGTCGGGCTCGATGGCTTGGGCGAACTGTTCGAAAGCGCCAGCATCCGGCAGGTTGAAACCCCGGAACAGCAGGCCACCGTGGGTCAGCAGCTGTGCATTGATCCATTCCCGCGCTTGCAGCGCCCAGTGCACCGGGTCCAGGTCGCCGAGCAACGGCTCGATCACCAACGGCAAGGCTTGCCCGGCGTTAAGGGTGCGGGTACGGACCTGCTCATGGGCCACCTGGCTCACAGCGGTTGCCCGGGTCTGCTTGAGCTTGCTCAATTTGGACTGCTTGCGGGCGCTGCGTGCCGTGGCCTCATCGAGCGATGAATCCGGCAGGGACGCTGTGCTGGCGTTGCCACCCTCAAGGCGCCACGACCAATGCTCCAGCGCTTGCCCTGGGGCCGAGACGATCTGCTCCAACAGGCTCTCGAAGCCTTGTTCGAGGCGCTGGATGGTCGGCTCCTGCAACACGCTGGTGCGATACACCCAGCGCACGTTCAGGCCTTGATCGTCGTCCTCTTCGACAAACACGGCGAGGTCGAATTTGCTGCTTTCCTGGCGTGACACCAGGTGTTCCACCTCAAGGTCCGGCAGGCTGGCATTGCCGCTGGGCGTGTTTTGCATGACGAACAGCACCTGGACCAGCGGATTGACCCCTGGTGTACGCGGCGGTTGCAGCTCCTCGACCAGTTTGTCGAACGGCACCTGCTGGTGCTGGAACGCCGACAGGCAATCCTCGCGCAAACGTTGCAGACGGGTGTCAAAGGTTTCGCCCTCGCTCAGACGGGCACGGATCGGCAGCACGTTGACGAAGAACCCGATGAGATGTTCCAGGGCCGGATGTTCGCGGTTGGCCAGGTCGGTGCCGACGATAAAGTCGTGGGTCCCGGTGGCCCGTTGCAACAGGCTGTTGAAGGCATTGAGCAGGACCATGAACAGCGTCGCCCGCTGCTGTTGAGCATAGGCTTTGAGCACCTGTGCCTGGGCCGGTGTGAAACGTTGCTCCAGGGCCGCCCCCTGATAGTCGGGACGCGTCGGCCGTGGCTGGTCAAGCGGCAGCGGGATCAGCGTTGGCGCGCCGTCGAGCTGACGGCGCCAGTAGTCGATAGCCCGTGCCAGCAGGCGCTGTTGGGCTTCGCTGCGT
Source organism: Pseudomonas sp. NFACC39-1 (assembly GCF_900110355.1). Taxonomy (NCBI): domain Bacteria; kingdom Pseudomonadati; phylum Pseudomonadota; class Gammaproteobacteria; order Pseudomonadales; family Pseudomonadaceae; genus Pseudomonas; species Pseudomonas sp. NFACC39-1. Next base: position 188,985 of record NZ_FODL01000003.1, read on the forward strand.
TGCCAGTAGGCATAGTCGGCGAACTGGATCGGCAACACCGGCAGCACCGGTGTCGAGCCGCTGGTGCGGGCCTGATACCCGACGATCAGCTCCTGCATGAGGATGCCCATGGACCAGGCATCGGTGGCGATATGATGCAGCACCAGTTGCAGTACATGATCGCCAGTGCCCAGGCGCAGCAGGCTGGCGCGCAACATCGGCGCCTGTTGCAGATCGAACGGGCGTGCCGCCTGTTCATCGATCAGGCGTTGCAGGGTTTGCGCCTGTTCCTCGTGGTCCAGGTGACTCAGTTCGGTCGGTGTCAGGTCAACCCGCGGTGCCGGGCTGATGACCTGGCAAGGCTGGTCGCCGTGGAGATGGAACGCCGTGCGCAAGGACTCATGGCGTTCCAACACCGCTTGCAAGGCCCCTTGCAGCGCCGCGATGTCCAGCGCACCACGCAGCCTGATGGTGGTGGTCATGTTGTAGGCGGCGCTGGAGCCTTCGAAGCGATCCAGGAACCACAACCGTTGCTGGCTGTAGGACAGCGGCAATGGCTGGTTGCGTGGCGCCACGGCAATCTCGCTGTTGCCGTCGGTCTCGGTCTGGGCGTCGCGCTGCTGATCGACCGCTTCGGCCAATTGTTCCAAGGTGCCACGCTCGAACAGCGTGCGCAGCGGCAGGTTTACGTTCAACCGTCGGCGAATCCTCGACAACACCTGGGTGGCCAGCAACGAGTGACCGCCGATGGCGAAAAAGTCGTCGTGCACACCGACGGTCTCCAGGCCGAGAATCTCCTGCCACAGCTCGGCCAGGACCTGTTCGGTCGGCGTGCGCGGTGCCAAGCATTGCGCCTGCGCCGTTTCGTCCTGGGGCACGCCCAGGGCGGCGAGGGCGCGACGGTCGACCTTGCCATTGGCGTTGTGCGGCAACTGCGCAAGGGCCAACCAACGGGCCGGAACCATGTAGCTTGCCAGTTGCTGGCCCAGGTAAGCGCTCAAGACCTGTTGCGCGGACTCGCCGCCCAGGTTGGCCGTGTCGTCGAGCACATACCAGGCCACCAGCTGCAGCGCCCCGCGCGCGTCGGGCAGTGCCAGCACCGCCGCGCTGTTCACCGCTGGGTGTTGCATCAGGCGGTTTTCGATCTCGCCCAGTTCGATGCGGTGGCCACGGATCTTCACTTGCTGGTCGCGCCGTCCGAGGTATTCGATCACGCCATCGGCGCGCATCCGGCCGATATCACCGCTGCGATACAGGCGCGCATCGGCCTGGAACGGGTGCGCAACAAAGGCTTCGCGGGTGCGTTGCGGGTCGCGCAGGTAACCGCGACCGACGCCGACACCACCGATGCACAATTCGCCGGGTACACCGACAGGGACCAGGCGCAGCGCCGAATCGAGAACGAACACCTGGTTATTGGCGGTCGGCTTGCCGATGGGCATGTGCAGGCAGTCGTCGGAAGGAGCTTCGGTGATGGGGTAGAAGGCGACGTCGTCCGAGCATTCGGCGGGACCGTAGGCGTTCATCAACGGGATCGCCGGGAAGCGGGCGAACCAGTCCCGCGCCAGGGCCGGCGGCAATGCCTCGCCGGTGGGCAGCAGCCAGCGCAGGCTCGCCAGGGAGTGGTGCGCCTGGCTTTCCTGGAGCATGCCGCGAATCAGCGCCGGCACGGTTTCCAGCAGTGTCAGTTGCTGCTCTTGAACCGCATCGAGCAGGGCCACAGGATCGTGGGCCTGGGCATCGGGAAGAATGTGCACGGTGGCGCCGAACAGCGGCGCGGCGAGGAACTGCCACACGCTGATATCGAATGCCGCCGAAGCCGTCTGGGCAATCCTGTCGTGCTCACCCAGGCCCAGGCTCGGGACCTTGCCGAACATGTTGTTGAGCATCCCGCGTTGTTCAACCATGACCCCTTTTGGCGTGCCGGTGGAACCCGAGGTGAAGATCACGTAGGCCAGTTGATCCGGGTTGTGCGCATAGGTGACTGGCGGCTGTTCGCGGCCTTGCCAGAGCGCCTGGGCGATCAGGCAGGTGGGTTGCTGGCGCATCTGCGGCAGGACCTTGTCCAGCGTCGAGCTCGCGTGCTCGCAGACCAGCAACAGCGGTGCTTCACCCAGGTCCAGCAACTCCGCCAGGCGTGCGTGGGGCTGTTGGATGTCCAGGGCCTGGAACGCCGCGCCCACCTTGAGGGTGGCGATCATCATCGTCAGCAAGGCCAGGCCACGCTCAGCGAACAGCGCCACCAGGGTTTCCGGGCCGGCACCGGCTGCTTGCAGCGCGTGGGCGATGCTGTTGGCGCGACGGTCCAGTTCGGCGTAGGTCAGCGATTGCCCCTGGCATACGGCAGCGAGGTGTTGCGAGCGGCGACGCACTTGTTCAGCGAACAGCGCCGCATAGCCGCGCTCCAGCGGGAAGTCGACGTCGCTGCGATTGCAATCGATCTGCAACTGCCGGCGTTCCGCCTCGGGCAGCATGTGCAGGCTGCCCAGTGGCGCTTGCGGCGTCTCCAGCATGCCCGAAAGCAGCTGCACCAGATGGCCGAGCATGCGCTGCACGGTGTCAGTGCAAAAACGCATGCTGTCGTAGGACAGGCGAATGCCCAGGCGGTCGCCGGGGTACAACACCACCGTCATCGGGAAATTGGTGTGCACCCGGTCTTCATAGATGTCGATGCTGAAGGCGTCCAGTTGCACGCTGCTGATGTCCAGCGGCGCGTTCTCGAACACCACCAGGCTGTCGAACAACTGCTGGCCGCGCGGCACTTGGCTGCAACGCTGGATGTCCACCAGTGACGCGCTTTCGTGTTCGCGCAATTGCGCGTTGTGAGACAGCAGCGCCTGCAACCAGTCAGCCACTGGCGCCTGGGGGTCGACATCGATGCGCAGTGGCAAGCTGTTGATGAACAACCCGACCATTTCTTCGACACCGGCCAAGTCAGTCGGGCGGCCGGCGACGGTCACGCCGAACAGCACATCGCGGTTGCCGCTGTAGCGCGACAGCAACAGCGCCCAGGCGCCCTGGATCCAGGTGTTGGGGGTCAGTTGGTATTGCTGGCACAGCTGCTGCAACCGCTGGGTCTGGGCGATGCTCAGGGTCTGGTCAACGTCGCCGACCTGTTCCGGCGCTTGCTCCGGGCGCGCCACGGGGCTGTCCACATGCAGTGGCGTCGGTTCGCTGAAACCGGCCATTTCGGCCTGCCAGAATGCATGGGCGGCGGCCATGTCATGGCGTTCCAGCCAACTCATGTAGCCGCGGAACGAGCGCAGGCGCGCACGGGCCACAGGCTCCTGGCGCACGATGGCCTGGTAGATCGCCAACAGGTCTTCCATCAGCAGGCCGAAGCACCAGGCATCGGTCAGGATGTGGTGGAAACTGCGCACCACGGCGAAGCGTCGCTCATCGAGTTGGAACACCCGCAGGTGGGTCAGCGGCGCACAGGCCATGTCGAAACCCTGCAGGCGCTGTGCTTCGAGGGCCTGGTCCATCGCCAGACGCTGCTGTTCTTCATCGAGGTGGCGCAGGTCCTGCCAGTCGAACGCCCGAGGCGTTTGGCGGTACACGCATTGCAGCGGCTCATGATCGTCCTGCCACCAGAAGGCGGTCCGCATCATGGGATGGCGCTCAAGGAACAGCTGCCAAGCGGCTTCCATCGCCGGGCGCTGCAAGACCCCGTCCCAGCTGTAGCGTTGCTGCATCAGGTAGATGCCGCTGTGGGGTTGCAACAGGGTGTGCAACAGCATGCCCTGTTGCATGGACGACAGCGGGTAGACGTCTTCGATGTTTGACCAGTCCAGCGGTTCGGATGCCAAGGTTGCCGCTTGCTTGTGGCACAGCGCGAATGCCTGGCTGGCGGGGCGCAGGTCGGCTGCGGTGGCAAGCCCGGCGAGGTCGCTCAGGCGTTGTGCAAGGCGCGGTGCCCAGTCGGCGGCGAGGGTGCCCTGGCTGCGCAAGTGCAGGCAGGCATCCTGCCACCAGGCGTCCAGGGTCAGCGGGCAAGTCGAAGCTGTTGCTGGGCTTGCGGCTTCGACCTGGGCCAGGATGCCACGCTCTTCGCGATGGCTGTCGAGGTTGCCGAACCAGCGAATGGCCACCGATGCCGCCGGCAGATCGCGCAGCGGTTCTTGCAGGTAGGTATTGTCCGACAGGTAGCGCAGGACGCCATAGTCGACGCCGTGCTGCGGGTAGGCGCGCATTTGCGCGGTCAGGGCCTGCAAGCGTTGCAGCAGGCTGTCGCCGTCGGGCTGGAGGAAGTACGGCACCGCCAGGGCCAATGGCCCCATGATGCGTGCCGGGTCGAGGTCGGCCACGGCAATCGGCGCATTTACCGGCAGGCGCTCGGCGCTCGGCCGGGCATCGTGCACGCTCAGCGCAACCAGGCCATTGCCGCACAGTTCACGGCACTGTTCGACCACGGCAGCGGCCAACAGGCTGTGCCAGTCCAGTTGCAGCACTTCGCCCAAACGCTTGAGCTCACCTGAGGTGGCGGCCGGCAAGGCTTGCTCGACCACGCTGGCCGGCTGCTGGCTGTCAGGCAGTTGCAGCGTTTCCACGCCGGCGTATTGCAGCCAGTGTTCCCAGGCGTCGTCCAGGGCATCGCCCTGTGCGTGGGCCTGTTGGTGCCGCGTCCACTGGGTGAAATCGCCGCCGGTGTAGGACAGGCGCACCGGCCGCTGATAGCGCAGTTGCGCCAAGGCGAGGTTGAGGTCGGTCAGCAGCAGCGACCAGGATGCCTCGTCCAGACACAGCGGATGAGCGGCCAGCAGCAGGGCGTGTTTGCCGTCCACCTCCAGCAGGCGGGCATGCAGGGTTTGGCCAGCGTCCAGTTCCAGCGCGTCGACACCGGCCTGGGCCAGGGCTTGCAGTTGCGCCGGGGCGCAGGCCTCTAGTTTTTCGGTGGCGATGACCGGGGCCTTGGCCGCGACCAGCACCCGTTGCTGCCACTGGCCCTCCGGCAGGGCCTTAAGCGCCAGGCGCAGGGCCTGGTGGTGTTGCTGCAACGCCGCGATGGCCTGGCTCAGCAGCTCGCTGTCGATGGCCTGGGTCAGCGCCACGCAACGCCAGGTGGCGTGCAACGGCCCTTGTTGCAGGCGCGCCAGTTGCCCGGCGGCCAGCGGCAGTTCATAGCCATCGGCGATGGCGTGCGCCACGCCATGGCTGGCATCGGCGCCCAGCACCCGGGCGATATCGGCGATGGTGCGGTTCTCGAAGAGCTGGCGGGGCGTGAGTTTCAGCCCTTGCTGGTTGGCGCGGGCGATGATCTGCAAGTTGATGATCGAATCGCCGCCCAGGGCGAAGAAGTTGTCGTGCACGCCGACACGTTCCAGCTTCAGGACGTCCTGCCAAATGGCGGCCAGCTGCGCTTCGACTTCATTGCGCGGCGCGACGTGGGTGGCGCTGTCGTCCGTGGGTTTTTGCGGGAGCGGCAAGCGCTGGACATCAACCTTGCCATTCCGGGTCAGGGGCAGTTCGTCGAGGGTGATGAAGTGCGCCGGCACCATGTAGTCCGGCACCCGCGCACCCAGGTCGTTACGCAGTTTCGTGGCGGACAGCGACTGGCTGGCGACCAGGTAGGCCACCAGGCGCAAACTGCCGTCCAGTTCCACGGCACGGACCAGCGCCTGTTCGATCAACGGCGACAGGCGCTTGAGCTGCGCTTCGACTTCGCCCAGCTCCAGGCGGTTGCCACGGATCTTGACCTGACTGTCGACCCGACCGAGGAACGCCAGTTGGCCGTCCACTTGCCAGCGTACGCGGTCGCCGGTGCGGTACCAGCGTTGCTGATTCTCGTCCAGATGGAAGCGTTCGGCGGTCAGGTCCGGGCGGTGCAGGTAACCCCGAGCCAGGGCGCCGTTGATCAGCAGCTCACCGGACACCCCGGTGGGCACCAGGCGTCCGTTGGCATCGACCACTTGCAGTTGACGGTTCGGCAGTGGCCGGCCGAGGGCGATGCTGCGCAGGCCCGCCGGCAACTCGGTGGCAATCGCCCCGACCGTCGCTTCGCTCGGCCCATAGTGGTTGAACACCCTGAGCCCTGGCGCCAGGCGGTTGACCTGTTCCAGCAGCGCCGGGCTGAGGGCGTCGCCACCGAAGACCAGCAGGGCGCGGGGCAGCAGGCGGGCATCGGGCAACGCCTGCAACAGGCCGGCCAGATGGCTGGGGGTGATTTTCAGCACATCCACTGGGTGTTGGTCGAAGAGTTCGGCCAGTGCCAGCGGGCTGAAACCGCTGTCTTCATCCACTAGCAACAAGCTGGCGCCGCTGCACAGGGCGCCGAACAGTTGGGTGTGGCCCAGGTCGGCGGCGACGCTGGACAGCAAGCCGTAGCGAGCCGCCGGTGGCGGGTTGAGCACTGCGTGCACTGCCGTCAGGTAATCGACGATGGACTGGTGCTCGACCACCACGCCCTTGGGGGTGCCGGTGGAGCCCGAGGTGTAGATCACGTAGGCAGCATCGGTCGGGCTGTGGACCACGGCAGGTGGCGTGTCTGGCTGGGAGGCGATGGCGTCGGCCTGTTCCGCCAGCCAGAGTGTCGGGGTGTGCTCGACCAGGCCTTTGAGCAGAGGTGAAGCGGCGGCACCGATCAGCAGTGCGGCGCGGCTGTCCACCAGCACGTCGGCCAGGCGCCCGGCCGGCTGCTTGAGGTCCAGCGGCAGGTAGGCGGCGCCGGCCTTGAGGGTGGCCAGCAGGGCAATCACGAACTCGGCGCTGCGTTCCAGGGCCAGTGCCACCACGCTGTCGTGGCCGATGCCCTGGGCCCGCAAGTACTGGCTGAGGCGGTTGGCCTGCTGGTCCAGTTCACGGTAAGTCAGGGCGCTCTGGCGGTCGCGCACCGCCAGCTGTTGCGGGTGGGCGGCCACCTGTTGTTCGAAGCGCTGGTGCAGGCACGCAGGGGGCACCGGCAGTTGCACACCACGACCCTGCACGAGCAATTGCTGGCGTTCTTCAGGGCTCAGCCATTCAAGCTCGCTGACCCGGCACTGCGCGTGCGCCGTCATCGCCAACAGGATCGCACGCAATTGGGCCGACAACACCGCGACCTCGGCATCGCTGAAGCGACTGCGGTCGTAGCTGATCAGGTAGTGCAGTTGTTTGTCCGGCACCACGATCAGCGCCAACGGGAAGTGGTTGCGGCCTTGGGTGAGGGTAATGCCATCGGCCTGCTGGTCGCTGCTCGGGGCACTGAAACTCAAACCACCGGTGTCCTGGTTCAGTGCGTCGGTGACCGGGAAGTTCTCGAACACCAGGATCGAGTCGAACAGCGCCTGTTCAGCCGCGATGCGCGTCATCGACTTGAGTTTGCCCAGGGGCAGGTAGGCGTGGTGGCGCAGATCGCTGTTGGCTTGCTGCAAGTGTTGCAGCCAGTCCACCAGGGTTGGCTCGTCGGCCCATTGCACGCGCAGCGGCAACGTGTTGATGAACAATCCGACGGTGCTGTCCACCGCCGCCAGGTTCTCCGGACGTCCGGCGACGGTGACGCCATAGACCACGTCGTCACGCCCGGCGTGTTGGCCCAGCAGCAGCGCCCAAGCGCCCTGAATCAGCGTGTTGATGGTCAGGTCATGCTGGCGGGCGAAGTGCGCCAGTTGCTCGGTTTCGCTGGCGCTCAGCAGGCTTTCCCGTTCGGCGAACGGTGCCCCCGCAGGCGCTGGCTGGCGTACGGCGAAGGTGGGCAGTGGGGTCGGCTCGCTCACGTCCTGCAACTGTTCGCGCCAGAAGCTTTCGGTGGCGGCCATGTCCTGTTCCGCCAGCCAGGCGATGTAGTCCCGATAAGGGCGGGTAGGCGCCAGGTTGGCGGGGCGGCCATGGGCTTGTTCGTAGTACAGCGCCAGCCATTCCTGCACGGCGATGCCGACGCTCCAGCCGTCCATGAGGATGTGATGGAAGGTCCAGATCAGGTGCCAGCGCTCGGGGGCCAGGCGCACCAGACACACGCGCATCAGCGGTGAGTCATTCAGCTCCAGGGGTTGTGCCCGCTGTTCCAGTGCCAACTGTTCGAGCGCGGCCTGCGGCTCGGCGCGGTCCTGCCAGTCCAGTTCAGTCAAGGGCAACTCAACGTCCTGTTGCACCACCTGATAGGCATCGTCCAGCTCTTCCCAGAGAAAAGCACTGCGCAGCACCGCGTGACGCTGCATCAGCGCCTGCCAGGCCCCGCGAAACGCGCTCAATTGCAGCGGGCCGTTCATGTCCAGGCTCAACTGCTGGTAATACACCCGCGAATCCGGTTCGTAGACGCTGTGGAACAACAGGCCGTGCTGGGTCGGCGAAAGGGAGTAGATGTCTTCGATGTTGTTCATGCTTGTTTGGTCCATTTCAAAGTCTTGAAAACTCAAGTGAGTCGATCAGGGCGCCGCGCCGGTCCGAGACCTGCGCGGGCGCGGCGTCGCTCGCTAGCTTTGGGAATTGGGTTTGGTCTTGAGTTTGCCCAGCAGCTTGTCCAGGGACTTCTGGTTCAGCGCCTTGGCCAGCGGGAAATCCGCTGGCATCAGCGAACCGGCCTGCGGGTCGAGGCAGTGCTCGACCAGCGCCTGCAAATGTTCCAGCAGACGAGCGGGCAAACGGCTGTCGGCGTTCGGCGTGACGCTGTGCCATTCGACACGTAACACGCCGTCTTCCAGCCAGGCCACCACTTCACGGGCATGGGTCACTCGGTTCACCGGGGCCACCTCCGGCGGCGGGGTCAGGCTGCTTGCGCGCAACCAGCCCTCTGGCGTTTGCTCATGCCCCAGGTAGTTGAACAGCACATCGCCGTGGCTGGCCGGCAACTCGCCGCGCTGGCGCAGCAAGCCGTAGCCCAGGCCCTGGCCGGGTACGTCGCGCAAGGCTTGCTTGGCGTTGCGCACCTGCTCGCCCGCGGCACCGCGGGCGTTCACTCGCAGTGGGTACAGCGTGGTGAACCAGCCGACGGTGCGGCCGACGTCCAGCCCGGCAAACGGTGCGTCACGTCCGTGGCGCTCAAGGTCCACCACGATATCGCTGCGCTGTTCGACCTCGGCCAGGGTTGCGGCGAGGGCGGCGATCAGCAGTTCCTCCGGTTGCGTGCGGTAGGCCGCGTGGGACTCGGTCAGCCATTGCTGCGTGCGGCTGGCCTCCCAGCGGGCCGCCAGTGTCTGGCGCTCGGCGACCGTGGCCATGGGCGGTGGGTTCGCAGAGGTCTGGGCAGTCCAGTAGCGATGCTCGGCAGCAGCCTTCACGGCATGGGCTTGCAGGTGCTCGGCCCATTGACGATACGAGGTGGTTTTTGCCGGCAACGTCGGCTGCTCGCCACGCTCCAGGGCGGCGTATAGCTGTTGGAAGTCTTCCAGCAGCGGCGTCCAGGACACCGCATCGACCACCAGGTGATGGGCCACCAGATACAGGCGCTGCGGGGTGCCCTCCAGCAAGGCCGCGGCGAACAGCGGGCCGTGTTGCAGGTCCAGGCTTTGCGCGACGTGCAGCAATTGTTCCGGGTGTTCGCAGCGGGTCAGTTGGGCCGGGGCCACCGGCGCGATGTGCGCCTGCCATTGCCCGTCGATATTGGTGAAACGCAAGCGCAGGGCGTCGTGGTGGGCCACCAGACGGTCCAGCGTGGCTTGCACGATGGCCGGTTCCAGGCGACGGTCGCTGTCGGCCAGCACCGATTGGTTCCAGTGTGCGGCCTGGACCTGCTGCTGGTCGAAGAACCACTGGTGCAACGGCATCAGCGGCATTGGCCCGGTCACGTCTCCTTGCTCGGCCTGGGTCAACAGTGTCGTGGTCACGTGGGCCAGCGCCGCCGGGGTCGGCGAACGGAACAGGTCCCGTGGCGTGAGCGAATAGCCCTGTTCACGCAGACGCGAGATCAGTTTCAGGCCGAGGATCGAGTCACCACCCAGGGCAAAGAAACTGTCCGAGGTGCCGACTTCACGGCCGCCGGTCAAGGTGTCGCCGAGCAGTTCGCCGAACAACTGGCAGAGCAGGCGCTCCAGCTCGTTGCGCGGTGCCGCGTAGTCTTTCTGGGTGTTTGGCAAGGGCAGGGCGGCCAAGGCCTTGCGGTCGATCTTGCCGTTGGTGCTCAGGGGCAGGGCCGGGATTTGCACCCACACTGCCGGCACCATGTACGCCGGCAGTTCGGCCGCGAGCTGGGTGTCGAGATCCGACTGCGCGGTGCTACTGCTGTAGAACGCTACCAGGCGGTTGTCGATGACCAGGGTGCAGGCGCCGGTGATGGCCGGTAGGTTCAGCAGCGCTGAGTCGATTTCCCCCAGCTCGATGCGCTGGCCGCGCAATTTCACCTGATGATCGAGACGCCCCAGGTACTCGATGTTGCCATCGGCCAGGAAGCGGCAACGGTCGCCGGTGCGGTACAGGCGGTCACCCTCGATGAATGGGCTGGCGAGGAAGCGTTCCTCGGTCAGGTCCGGGCGTTTCAGATAACCCCGGGCCACGCCGACGCCACCGATGTACAGCTCGCCGATGCTGCCAATCGGCAACGGCTGCATGGCCTCGTCGAGGATGTACAAGCGCAGGTTGGCGATGGGCTTGCCGATCGGCACGATCACGTCGTTGGCCGAGCAACGCCAGACCGAGACGTCGATGGCCGCTTCGGTCGGGCCGTACAGGTTGACCAGGGCCGCTGGGTGCTGGCCCATGAAACGCCGCACCAGATCCACCGGCAGTGCTTCGCCGCTGGCAAACACCTGGCGCAGGCTGTGGCAGTTGATCAGGCTCGGTTCTTCGACAAAGGCCCGGAGCATCGACGGCACGAAGTGCAGGGTGGTGACCCGTTCCTGCTGGATCAACTGGCTGAGGTAGGCCGGGTCGCGATGCCCGTCCGGACGCGCCACCACCAGGGTCGCGCCGGTGATCAGCGGCCAGAAGAACTCCCACACCGACACGTCGAAGCTGTACGGGGTCTTTTGCAGAACGCGGTCGTTCGGACCAATCGGGAAGGCCTCCTGCATCCAGTGCAGGCGGTTCATCAAGGCGCCGTGTTCGTTCATCACGCCTTTGGGTTGGCCGGTGGAACCGGAGGTGTAGAGCACGTAGGCCAGGTCGTGAGCTTCGACGCTGATCGGCTCGAACGCTGGAGCCTGGGGCAGAGCGTCGAGGGTCCAGGCTTGATGTCCGGTTGGCAGGCGCGACAGCCACTGCGCTTGGGTCAAGGTGACCTTGGCATCGGCGTCTTCGATCAGGAACGCCAGGCGTGCAGCCGGCAATTCCGGGTCCAGCGGCAACCACGCGGCACCGGCATGGACGATGCCGAGCAAGGCGACGACCATCTCCACCGAACGCTCCATGCACAGCGGCACGATGCTGTCAGTGCCCACACCGGCTGCGCGCAGGGCCCGGGCGACGGATTGCGCGCGTTGATCCAGCTCGGCATAGCTCAGGCGCTGGCCTTCGAACACCAGCGCTGGGGCGTTGGGGCTCAGGGCGGCCTGTTGGCTGAGCGCGGTGTGCAGGTTGGTCGGGCCGCTGTAGTGACGTTCGGTGGCGTTCCAGCGTTCCAGTTGCTGCTGATCCTGCTGTTGCGGGAACAGTTCGACCAGGGTGCGTCCAGGGGTTGCCACCAAGGCATCAAGCAACGCACACCACTGCGCGCTCCAGCGTTGTATCGTCGTTTCGTCGAACAAGGCCGATTGGTATTCCAGCGCCAGCGTCATGTCGCTGCCATCGTCCTGGACTTCCCAGCTCTGTTCAAACTTGGCGTCGACCACCGGCAGCATCTGCTCTTCGACGTTCAGCCTCGGCCATTGGCTGCTGTCTATCCGGCCGTAGTTGAGGGAGAACAGCACTTGGAACAGCGGTGTACGGTTCAGGTCGCGGTTTTGCGCGACAGCCCCGACCAAAGTGGCGAAGGGCAGGTCGGCATGGGCCTGGGCTGCGCGCAGGTCGGCCTCAAGGCTGGCGAGCAATTGCTCGGCCGGGGCCCGTTGGTCGACGTCGCTGCGAATCACCAGAGTATTGACCAGACAGGCCAGCAGTGTCTGGGCTTGCGGTTGATCACGCTGGTCTGCTGGGGTGCCGAGGCGAATCTCTCGTTGACCGCTGTAACGCGCCAGCAGCGCGCTCAAGGCCGTAGCGAGCACCACATAGGTGGTGGTGCTGCGCTGACGGGCGAACTGGCGGATGGCGTCAGCGCGCTGGGTGCCGAGGCGCACGATCAGTTGCCGGGCGCGACGGTCCGCTTCGGCGCCACGGGAATGGTCGATGGGCAGGTCGAGCTGGTAGTCGTCCTGGCCGAGGTGGTTTTTCCAGTACTCCAGGCTGGTGTTGCGCTGGGCCTGGGTGTCCGGGTGCTGTTGCCACACGGCGAAATCGACGTAGTCGATCTCCAGCGGCGTCCAGGCCGGCGACTGCCCCTTCAGACCGGCGGCGTAGGCTTGGGTCAGTTCGTCGATGAGCAACTGCATGGCCCAACCGTCGGTGGCACTGTGGTGCAGGCACACCAGCAACAGGTTTTCGTCGCTGCCCTGGCGTTGCAGCAGATGCGCGCGCCAAGGCGCGGCGGCGGCCAGGTCGAACGCTGTCATCAGTTCGTCCTGGGCGTTGGCGCAGGCCGCGGCCCAGTCCTGGTTTGCAACGCCAGTGACCGCGAGCGCTGGCCCGTGCTGGTCGATCAGCAGTTGCGGCTCACCGTCGACGTCGACAATCCGGCTGCGCAGCACCAGATGGCGCTGGCTGAGCTGCTCAAAGGCCTCGCGCAAGACCTGAACCTGCAGCTCACCGCGCAAGGTCAGGGCAAACGGCATGTGGTACTCGCGGGATTCCGGCACCAGGCGGCTGAGCATCCAGAACCGGCGTTGGGCCAGACCCAGGGGCAATTGCGCCGGGCGCGGTTGTGCGGTGATCCATTCACCGGGCATGGCCGCGCGCAGATGCTCGGCCAGGGCCGCCACCGTTGGTTGGGCGAACACCAGCGGCAAGGGCAGGGAAACCCCTAGGCGCTCACGGACCCGGCTGACCAGGCGGGTGGCCAGCAAGGAGTGGCCGCCGAGTTGGAAGAAGTGATCTTCGATGCCGACTGGCGAACAACCCAGCACTTCGCCGAACAGTTCGCAGAGTACGCTTTCAGTGGCGTTGCGCGGTGCTGTGCGCGGCTGGTCGCTTTGGCTCTGTGGCAGCGGCGTGGCGGCCAATGCCTTGCGGTCGAGCTTGCCGTTGCTGTTGAGCGGCAGGCTGTCGAGCTGCACGAACAGGCTGGGCTGCATGTGCGCGGGCAGGCTGTCGCTCAACTCGGCACGCAGGGTCGCCTCATCGGCGTCTCCGCACCAGAAACTCACCAGGCGCTGGTCGAGCAACAAGGTGGCGGCATCGCGAACGCCGGCCTGCGCGAGCAGTGCAGCGTCGATTTCCCCCAATTCGATGCGCTGGCCGCGCAATTTCACCTGATGATCGAGACGTCCCAGGTACTCGATGTTGCCATCGGCCAGGAAGCGGCAACGGTCGCCGGTGCGGTACAGGCGGTCACCCTCGATGAATGGGCTGGCGAGGAAGCGCTCTTCGGTCAGGTCCGGGCGTTTCAGATAACCCCGGGCCACGCCGACGCCACCGATGTACAGCTCGCCGATGCTGCCAATCGGCAGCGGCTGCATGGCCTCGTCGAGGATGTACAAGCGCAGGTTGGCGATGGGCTTGCCGATTGCCACGACCACATCGTCCGCTGAGCAACGCCAGACCGAGACGTCGATGGCCGCTTCGGTCGGGCCGTACAGGTTGATCAGCGCCGCCGGGTGCTGGCCCATGAAACGCCGCACCAGATCCACCGGCAGTGCTTCGCCGCTGGCAAACACCTGGCGCAGGCTGTGGCAGTTGATCAGGCTCGGTTCTTCGACAAAGGCGCGGAGCATCGACGGCACGAAGTGCAGGGTGGTGACCTGTTCCTGCTGGATCAACTGGCTGAGGTAGGCCGGGTCGCGATGCCCGTCCGGCCGGGCGACCACCAGGGTCGCGCCAGTGATCAGCGGCCAGAAGAACTCCCACACCGACACGTCGAAGCTGTACGGGGTCTTTTGCAGAACGCGGTCGTTCGGGCCAATCGGGAAGGCCTCCTGCATCCAGTGCAGGCGGTTCATCAAGGCGCCGTGTTCGTTCATCACGCCTTTGGGTTGGCCGGTGGAACCGGAGGTGTAGAGCACGTAGGCCAGGTCGTGAGCTTCGACGCTGATCGGCTCGAACGCTGGGGCCTGGGGCAGGGCGTCGAGGGTCCAGGCCTGATGCCCGGCGGGCAGGCGCGACAGCCATTGCGTCTGGGTCAAGGTGACCTTGGCATCGGCATCCTCAATCAAGAACGCCAGGCGTGCAGCCGGCAGATCCGGATCCAGCGGCAGCCACGCAGCGCCGGCATGGACGATGCCGAGCAAGGCGACGACCATCTCCACCGAACGCTCCATGCACAGCGGCACGATGCTGTCAGTGCCCACACCGGCCGCACGCAGGGCCCGGGCGACGGATTGCGCGCGCTGATCCAGCTCGGCGTAGCTCAGGCGCTGGCCTTCGAACACCAGCGCTGGGGCGTTGGGGCTCAGGGCGGCTTGTTGACTGAGCGCGGTGTGCAGGTTGGTCGGGCCGCTGTAGTTGCGCTCGGTGGCGTTCCATTCGACCAGTTGACGCTGACGTTCTGCCGCTGGCAACGGTGTCCAGTCCCCGAGATGGGTCTGCGGTGCTTCGAGCATGGCTTCCAGCAGTTGTTGCCACTGTTCCAGCCAACGCCGGGCCGTGGATTCGCTGAACAGCGCGGCACGGTACTCCAGCAACACCGACAGCTCCTCGCCGTCGTGCACTTCCCAGTTCAGGTCGTACTTGGTGGCCTGGGCGGTCACCGCCCGTTCGCTGACCTGCAACTGCGGCCATGGCTGGCTCGACGAATCGGCGTTCTGCATGGCGAAAAGCACTTGGAACAGCGGCGTCTGGCCGAGGCTGCGCGAAGGTTTCAGGTGCTCCACGACCTGGTCGAACGGCACGTCCTGATGCTGCTGGGCATCCAGCACACGGTTGCGCACCTGGCCCAGCAAACCTTCGAAATCCAGCGTCGGATCCAGATCGGCGCGCATGACCACGGTGTTGACGAAGCAGCCGATCAGCGGTTGCAGCTCGGCGAATGGACGCTGGGCCACCGGGCTGCCGACCCGTACGTCGCGCTGGTTGGCGTAGCGCCCCAAGAGCAACTGCGCCGCACCGAGCATGAGCATGTACAGCGTGGCGCCGCGTTGCTGGGCGAACTGCCGCAGGCGTTCCACCAGGGCGGGCGGCAATTGCAGTTGCACTGCGCCGGCCGTCGGGGCGAGCTGGTTTGGACGGCCCTGTTCGGTCGGCAGATCCAGCAGGTAGTCGCCGTCCTCCAGTTGGTTGCGCCAGTATTCCAGTTGGCTGCTGAACGCGGTCTGTTGACTGGGCTCGCGCTGCCAGAGGGCATAATCGGGGTATTGCAGCGCCAGCGCCGGCAGTGCCGCCGGAGTGCCCTGGCACTGGGCGGTGTAGAACTGTCGCAGTTCCTCCAGCAGGTTCTGGCTGGAGGCGTCATCGGTGGCGCAGTGGTGCAGGCTGAGCAACAGCAGTGACTGGGCGCCGCCGCTGCGTTGCAGCAACGTAGCCCGGACCGGCACTTCAGCGGCGAGGTCGAAGCGGCGGCCGGTTTCCCCGTGGATCGCCGCGTCGGTCAGTTGTTGCCACTGCTCGTCGCTGGCGGCCTGCAGTGGCGTGACTTGCAAGGTGATAGCGACTTGCGGTTCGACGATCAACGCCAACTCACCGTCGGTATCGCGCACGATGCGGCTGCGCAGAATCTCGTGGCGCTGGACCACGCTGTCCAGGGCCGTTTGCAGGGCCTGGACATTGAGTTCGCCGTCCAGTTGCACGGCGCTGACCACGTTGTATTCACCACCGCCGGCGCTCAGTTGTTCGAGGAACCACAGGCGTTGCTGTTCGAACGACAGCGGCAGGCGTGCCGGACGTGCCGGTGCAGCGAAGGTCGCCGCCGGGGCTTGCAGGGGATCGCCCAGCAGCGCGGCCAAGGCTTCAAGGGTCGGGTGTTCAAACACCGACCGCAACGGTGGCACGCTGGTGAACTGTTGGCGCAGGCGGGCAAACAGCGCCGCCGCCAGCAGCGAGTGGCCGCCGAGGTAGAAGAAGTGGCTGTCACGGCCGATCTGCGACGGAGGCACGTTCAGCAACTCGGCCCACAGCGCTGCCAGTTGCTGTTCGGCGGCGCTGCGCGGTGGCTCCAGGGCGTCTGGTGCGGCTTGGATGTCCGGGGCCGGCAAGGCCTTGCGGTTGAGTTTGCCGTTGTCGGTCAGCGGCAATTCATCGAGCAGCACAAACGCCGAGGGCACCATGTAGTCGGGCAGGGCGGCGCCAATGGCTTTGCGCCAGGCGTGGATGTCGGCCTGCTGATCGCACGTCACGTAGGCCACCAGGCGCTTGTCACCGGGCACGTCTTCACGGGCTAATACCACGGCCTGGCGCACGCCCGGTTGGGCGCCGATCAGGGTTTCAATTTCCCCCAGTTCGACGCGGAAGCCACGAATCTTCACTTGATGATCCATGCGTCCCAGGTATTCGAGCTGGCCGTCGGGCAGCCAGCGCACCAGATCGCCGGACTTGTACAGCCGCGCGCCGGGCAGCGACGAGAACGGGTCTTCGATGAACACCTTCGCAGTCTGTTCGGCACGGTTGAGGTAGCCCAGGGTCACGCCTGCGCCGCCGATGTGCAGTTCCCCCGGGACGCCCACCGGCATCGGGTTGAGGAAAGCATCGAGCACGTAAGTGCGCACGTTGGCGATCGGCCGGCCAATGATCGGCCGCAGCGGGAAGTCATCCACCGCACAGCCGGTTGCATCGACCGTGCATTCGGTCGGGCCGTAGGTGTTGAAGAAGCGGCTGCCGGCAATCGACGGCAGGCGTTGCCATAGCTGCGCATCCACCGCATCGCCACCGAACAGCACGAAGCGCGGCAGGTACACCTCGCCACGGCGAACACCGTCGCTTTCAAGCAGGGCCTTGAGTTGCGCCGGGGTGCACTCGAAGGCTTCCAGGCGCGTGTCGCGGAAGAATCCGGCCAGGGCCTCGGGGTCGTAGCGCACGTCTTCCGGGGTCAGGTACAGGCTGTGGCCGTCGAGCAGCAGGATCAGCTCGGCCACCGAGCTGTCGAAGGCGAACGAATAGTTGAAACTGGTGCGCATCGGCTGGTCGGTGTAGCGGCGATACAAACCATGGATACGCGCCCAGGCCAGGTTGACCACCGAGCCGTTGGTCACCAAGGTGCCCTTGGGCTTACCGGTCGAGCCGGAGGTGTACATGATGTAGGCCAGGTCTTGCGGGCCGGCGAGCGGGGCAGGATTGCTGTCTGGCTGGTTGGCGAACAGCGCTGCGTCGCTGTCCAGGCGCAAGCGTGGCAGTTCGGCGCCCAGCTGTTCCAGCAGGCCTTGCTGGCCAAGGAACAGTGCCGGTTGCGCGTCTTCGAGCATGTACGCCAGGCGATCCACCGGGTAGGTCGGGTCCAGTGGTACATAAGCGCCGCCTGACTTGAGAATGCCCAGCAGGCCGACCAGCAGTTCCAGCGACCGCTCGACACACAACGCCACCGGGCGGTTGGCGCCGACGCCCTGGCTGCGCAGGTAATGCGCCACCTGGTTGGCCCGACGGTTCAGTTCGCCATAGCTCAGGCTGCGGCCTTCGAAGCACAGGGCGTCACGCTCCGGGGTGCGCTCGGCCTGTTGTTCGAACAACTGGGCGAAGGTCAGGTGCGTCGGCACCTGCATCTCGGTACGGTTCCACTCGACCACGGTGCGTTGCCACTCCGCGTCCATCAGCAGCGGCAAGGCGGCGACCGGGCGCTGTGGCTCGGCGAGCATGTGTTCGAGCAGATGCTCCAGGCGCGCGAGAGTCTGGCGGGCGCTGTCGGCGACGAATAGGTCCAGGGCGAACATCAGCTCCAGCTGGATCGGCGCATTGGCCGGGCACAGCACGTGCAAATCCAAGTCGCATTCGGAGTGCCGCAGCGGCGTGTCCAGGGCTTCGAATTCCAGCCCGGGGAAGCGCAAGCGCGACTCCATGGCCAGTTGCTGGGCGACCATCACCTGGTACAGCGGCGCATGGCTGAGGCTGCGCGGCAGTTGCAGGCTGTCGACCAATTGTTCGAACGGCAGGTCCTGATGCAGCAGGCCACTGCGCAGACGCTCGGCCACTTGTTTGACCAGGGCGGTGAAGCCAGCTTGCGGCTCGAAGTCCGCGCGAATCGCCAGGTTGTTCAACAGAATGCCCAGCAGGCCTTCGGTGCCCGGTTGTTCCCGGTGAGTGACCGGGGTGCCGACCAGCACCGTGGCGTCGCCGCTCAAGCGGTGCATCAGCACGGCGAAGCCGGCGAACAGCACGGTGAACGGTGTGGTGCCGAGGCGACTGGCAAAGGCTTGCACCCGGCCACTGAGGTCGGCGCTGAGTTCACGCTGCACGATCCCGGCGCGGTAGCTTTGCACCGATGGCCGTGGATGATCGGTGGGCAAGGCCAGCAGCGGGCTGGCATCGCTGTCGCGACGGTCCAGGGTGGTGGTCCAGTAATCGAGTTGGCGCTTGAGTTCGGCGCCTTGCAGGTGTTCGCGCTGCCAGAGGGCGAAGTCGGCGTACTGCAATGGCAGGGCCGGCAGTTCGGCGGGAGTGCCGTTGCAACGGGCTTCATAACCCAGGGCCAGCTCGCGCAGGGCGATGGTGGCCGACCAGGCGTCCGAGACCAGGTGATGCAGGGCGATACCCAACACATGCTCGCCCGGCCCCAGGCGCAGCAAACGCGCCCGCAGCAGCGGTGGGCAGGTCAGGTCGAACGGCTGCTCGAAGGTGTCTTGCAAGGCATTGAACTGCGCACCGGCGCGCTCGGTGGCGGTCAGGCCCGACAGGTCTTCGAAGGGCAGTGACATTTCCAGCGCTGGGCTGATGCGCTGGCACGGCAGGCCGTTGGTGCTGTGGATGCCGGTGCGCAGGATTTCATGGCGCACCAGCAGGTCGTTCAGGCTGGCGTGCAGCGCCTGGATATTGAGTTCGCCCTTCAGATGCAGGGCGAACGGAATGTTGAACAACGTGGTGCCCGGCGTCAGTTGCTCGATGAACCACAGCCGTTGTTGCGAGAACGACAGCGGCAGCAGCGCTGGACGCGGTTGGGCCTTGAGCGCGCTGATCGCCGCGGTTTGCGGTGCGGCGGCCTGGGTCTGGCGCGCGGCGATGGCTGTAGCCAGCAAGGCCACGGTGGGGTGCTCGAACAGCACCCGCAACGGCAGGTCGAGCTTGAATTGGGTGCGCAGGCGGGCAACGATCTGGGTCGCCAGCAGCGAATGCCCGCCGAGGGTGAAGAAGTTGTCTTCCACGCCGACCGTATCGCGGCCCAGCACTTCGGCCCAGATGGACGCCACGGTGGTTTCCAGTGCGTTGCGCGGGGCGATGCTTTCCTCGGCGTCGGCCTGCCAGTCCAGTTCCCGGGCGGCCAAGGCCTTGCGATCGACCTTGCCATTGTTGTTCAGGGGCAGCTTGTCCAGGCAGACGAAGGCCGCCGGCACCATGTACGGCGGCAGTTGCGCCCGCAGGTGGTCGCTCAGGCCGTCGCTTCCCAGGGACTCGTCATGGGCCGCCCAGTACGCCACCAGCCAGGCTTCGCCGACGCTGTTTTCCCGCAGCAGGACGGCGGCTTCGCGCACGTTCGGGTGCTGGGCGAGACGGTGTTCGATTTCCGTCAGCTCGATCCGGTGCCCGCGCAGTTTGACCTGCTGGTCGCGGCGGCCGAGGTATTCGATCACCCCGTCTGCACGCCAGCGGCCCAGGTCACCGGTGCGGTACAGGCGACCTTCGAGTTGAGGGTGGTCGATAAAGGCGTCAGCGGTGCGCTGCGGGTCGTGCAGGTAGCCGCGGCCGACGCCGACGCCCCCGACACAGATTTCCCCGGCCACGCCAACCGGCACCGGGCGCAGGGCTTCGTCCAGCACATACAGGCGGTTGTTGGCGGTCGGCTGGCCGATGGGCATGTGACTGACTTCGGCCCCCGGGGCTGCGAAGATCGGCTGGAAGGCTACGTCGTCGGCGCATTCGGCCGGCCCGTAGGCGTTCATCAGGGCGATGTCGGGGAAGCGCGCGAACCAGTCCCGGGCCACGGTCGGCGGCAGGGCTTCACCGGTGGGCAATACCCAGCGCAGGTCCGGCAGTTGCAAATCGCACGGGCACAGCGCGAGCAAGGTGCGCATCAGGCTCGGGACGATTTCCAGCACGCTCAGGCGCTCGCTGGCGAGCACTTGCAGCAGGCGTTGCGGGTCGTGGGCGACTTCATCCGGAAGAATGTGCACGGTCGCACCGAGCACCGGCGCGGCGAGGAACTGCCACACCGAAATGTCGAACGCCACCGAGGCGGTCTGCGGAATGCGGTCGGCGGCGCTGAGGCCCAGGGCCGGCACCTTGCCGAAGATGTTATTGAGCATGCCGCGCTGTTCGATCATCACGCCCTTCGGCGTGCCGGTCGAACCCGAGGTGAACAGCACGTAGGCCAGGCTGTCCGGGCCACCGAGCCGCGGCAGTGGCGAATCGTTGCTGGACGTCCAACAGGCCTCGGCGAACAGCGCCTCCGGCGCCGGGTCGAGGCCGCTGAGCAGTTGATCGAGCAGGCCGCTGCAGGCTTCGCTCGCCACCAGCAGAGGCGCGCGGGACAGCCCGAGGATTTCCCGCAGGCGCTCGGGCGGGTGATTGACCTCAAGGGGCAACATCGCTGCGCCAGCCTTGAACACCGCCAGCATCATGGTCAACAGCGCCAGGCCACGAGGGGCCACCAGCGCGACCAGTTGATCTTCACCGGCGCCGGCCTCGCGCAGGGCGTGGGCCAGGCGCGTGGAACGCAGGTCCAGCTCGGCGTAGGTCAGCGACTCACCGGCGCAGATCGCGGCGACCTGATCACCGCGCTGGGCGACCTGGGCGGCAAACAGCTCGGCGTAGCTTTGATCCAGCGGGAAATCGTGGGGGTTGAGTGCCCACTCGCCCAGCAACTGTTGGCGTTCTGCGGCGGCCAGCAGTTCGAAGCTGGCCAACGGCGCGTCGGGGGCGGCGAGCATGCTGCGCACCAGGCTGGCGATGTGGCCCAGCAGGCGTTGCACGGTGGCGGCTTCGAAACGTTCGCGGTCATAGGACACGCGGATGCCCAGCTGTTCGCCCGGCAGGATCACCACGGTCAAGCCGTAGTGGGTGTGCACGCTGTGGTCCATGCCTTCGAGGCTGAACTGGAAGCCGCCTTCGAGGATCTGTTCGTCGATGGGCGCGTTTTCGAACACCAGGATACTGTCGAACAGGGTCTCGCCCCGGGGGAAATCGCTCCAGCCCTGGATGTCGGTCAACGGTGTGTGCTCGAAGTCACGCATGTCGACGTTGAGCTTTTGCAGGTCGCCCAGCCAATGGCCGAGCGTGGCATTCGGGTCCACCGAAACCCGCAGCGGCAGGGTGTTGATGAACAGACCGATCATCTCCGCTACACCGGTCAGGTCGGCCGGACGCCCGGCCACGGTGACGCCGAAGACCACGTCCTGTTGCCCGCTGTAGCGCGACAGCAGCAGTGACCAGACGCCCTGGAAAAACGTGTTCGGGGTGATCCGCCGATTGCGGCAGAACGCCGCCAGCGCCTGGGTTTGCTGCTCGTTCAGGTGAATCAGTTGATCGTCCACCAGCACCGCATCGGTGTAGCGGTCGCGGGTCACGCCGTTGTCCACGGTCAGTGGCGTGGGCGCGTTTAGACCTTGCAACTGGCCGCGCCAGAACTCCTCGGCCTTGCCCGCATCCTGGCGTTGCAGCCACTGGATGTAATCGCGAAACGGCCGAGGGCTTTTCAGCTCCGGCGTGCGGTCGTTGCACAGTGCTTCGTAGACTTTGAGGAAGTCCACGGTCACCAGGGAAATGCACCAGGCGTCCATCAGGATGTGGTGGAAGCTGCGAATGAATTCGTAGGACTCATCAGCCAGGCGCACCAGCCGAAAGCGAATCAGCGGTGGTTTGGACAGGTTGAAGCCGACTTTCTGCTCGTCTTCGAGCAGGGTGCGGATTCGCGCTTCCTGCTCATGGGGGGCGAGCCCGCGCAAATCGAGGGTGTCCAGCGGTACCTTGACCTGACGATGGATCACCTGCACCGGTTGCTTTTGGCTTTTCCACTGGAAACTGGCACGCAGGGAAGGGTGCAGCGCCACCACCTGGCGCCACGATTCGAGGAACGCGCCTTCATCGATGGCCCCGCCGATGCGGTAGCGATCCTGCATCAGGTACACACCGGAGTCTTCGTGCAGCAGGGAGTGGAACAGCATCCCTTGTTGCAGCGGCGACAGCGGGTAAATGTCTTCGATCGGGTTACCGGTGGTTTTTTCGCTGGTCATTAAAACGGTCCTGCGTAAATAGGGGCGACGGTGATGGCGTGGTGACGAGAAGAACCGCTCACAGGTCGGCCTCGTCCAGTTCGGCCATCAGCGCTTGCATTTCGTCATCGGACAGGCCCGAGGCGCTGAATTCGGTGCTGTCGGCTTGCGGCTCGGTGGCGCTCGGATCCAGCCGTTGTGCCACCTCGGCCATGGCCGCGACGGTCTGGCGTTCGAAGACTTGCTTGGCCGACAGCGCGATGCCTTGCTCATGGGCCTGGGCCACCACCTGCAGGCTCAGGATCGAGTCGCCGCCGATGGCGAAGAAATTGTCGGTGACGCTCACTGTCGAGAGTTTCAAGACCTTGGCGACGATGGTTTGCAGGGTGGTCTCCATGGCATTGCGCGGCGCCACATGGGCGCTTTCATCGAATTGGTCCGGGTCGGGCAACTGGCGGGTGTCGAGCTTGCCGTTAGGCGTGCGGGGAAAGCTCGCCAGGGTCAGCACCAGGGCCGGTACCATGTACGACGGCAGGCGTTCGCCGAGGAAACGCTTGATCGCCTCCGAGTCCGGTGCGTAGCCGTGGGCGGCCAGGATATAGGCGAGCAGGCGCTTACCGGCGGCATGTTCCTGAACGATCACCGCGGCTTCGCGCACGTCGCTGTGGCTGCACAACTGGCGTTCGATTTCGCCCAGCTCGATGCGGTAGCCACGGACCTTGACCTGATGGTCCTTGCGCCCCAGGAACGCCAGGCGCCCGTCGGCCAACCAGCACGCCAGGTCGCCGGTGCGGTAGGCGCGAGTGCCATCGGCCAGCGTGACGAAGGCCTTGGCGGTTTCTTCGGGTTTGTGCCGATAGCCGCGGGCCAGGGTTGGGCCGGCGAGGACGATTTCACCTGGTTCGCCAATGCCGCAAGCCGTGTCGAATTCGTTCAGCAGGCGCAGGTCCATGCCGGGAATCGGACGGCCGATGCTGACGTTCCGGCTTGGGTCCAACACCTCATAGGTGGCCCAGACGGTGGCCTCCGTGGGACCGTATTCGTTCACCAGATGTGCGTGTGGCAGGGTCTTGCTGTGTTGCGCGATCAGCGACGGCGGGCAAGCCTCACCCGCGACGATCCAGCAGGCGAGGCTGTCGGTTCCCCCGCTGCGCTGCAATTGATCGAGCAGGGCTTGGTACAGCGACGGCAGCGACAGGCCGTGGCTGACCTGGTGCTGGGCAATCAACTGCGCCAGGCGGGCCATCTCCAGCTCTTCGCCCGGGGCGGGCAATACCAGGCGTCCGCCTTGGGCCAGGGTCCAGAAAATCCCGGCGACCGAACTGTCGAAGGCAAACGACGACAACAACAGGTAGGCGCGCACCGGAGTCTCATAGGCCACCATGCGCACTTGAGTCGAGAAACTCAAGGCGCCGTGGCTGATCTCCACGGCTTTCGGCGTACCGGTAGAGCCGGAGGTGTAGATCAGGTAGGCGAGGTCGTTGGCGTCCGGCAAGGGCAGCGCCGGCCAATCGCCGAGGTCCTGTGTCGTCAGCTCATCCAGCACGAAGCGTTGCAGGTTGGCCGGCACGCTGTCAGCCAGTTCGGCGCTGACCACGATGTGGGCGATGGCGCTGTCGGTGAGCATGTAGGCGCGACGGTCGGCCGGGTAGGTCGGGTCGACGGGCACGTAGGCGCCACCGGCTTTCAAGACGGCGAGCATGGCGACAATGGCCGCGTTGCTGCGGGCGAACAGGATGCCGACGGGCACGCCTGGACCGATGCCGGCGGCGACCAGTTGATGGGCCAGTTGCGTGGCGCAGGCGTCGAGGCGGCTGTAGCTCAGGTCGCCGTCCTTGTCGCTGAGGGCGATGGCGTTCGGTTGTTGGCGAACCTGACGGGCAATCAATTCCACCAGCGTCACCGGTTCGATGGAGGGGGCGCTCGCGCCGGTGCCGATCAACTGCGATTGCAGCGCGCCACCCAGGGGCAATTGGGCCCAGCCCCGTTGCGGTTCGGCCAGGGCGCCTTGCAGCAGTTGCAGCCATTGTTCGGCAAGGCAGCCCGCAGCGTCGGCGCTGAGGACATGGCGGTCGTAGACCACCTGCGCGTGCAGGCTGTCGGGCAACTGGCGAACGTTCAGGCAAGCCTTCGACGGGTTCATGACCGCACTGGCGTGGCGCTCCCGGGCATCGCCGGAGCGCCAGGCAAAAGCGTATCCGGCGGGGTGGTCGCCGGTGTAATAGTCTTGCCAGCCAATCAGCCGTTCCAGGGTGGCGGCCACTTGCGTGCTTTGCTCCAGCAGGGGCGCCTGGGCATCCAGTTCGATGCTCACGGGCAGGCACTGTTCGAACAGGCCCAGGGTGTTCTCCAGTTCCGCGCCGCGACTTTCATGGATCAGAGTGAGTGGCACCTGTTGCTGGCCGGCCAGTCGTCCCAGGACGGCTGCCCATGCCGCCAGCAGCAGCTCCTGGGTCAGGGCCGGGTGACGGGCGAGGTCGACTGGCAGCGTCAGCTCCAGTCGGGTCGGCGCGAATCCACCATCGAGAGTCGATTCCAGCGGCAGTTGCAAGGTGGCCTGCTCGGTGTCGCCCGCAGGTTTCCAGAAGCTCACGCCCGGATGGTCCGGCGCGTCTTCCACCAGGCTCCAGCGCCATTCGGCGTAATCGGCGTACTGCAGGGTTTCGGACAGGTCCGTGGCAGTGTCCTGCAGCAATGCACCGGCCAGCCATTTCAGGCTGGCGAGGTCGAAATGGCTGCTGGCCGCCGCGAGGTCCAGCACGTATTGCTCATCGGACAGGCGCACCAGGGTCACCCACAGCGGGGTTGTCCAGTCACGGGGCTGGGTGGCGAGCTGAGCCAGTGCGGCGTCCTGATCGGCGCGGCTGTGCTGGCGCAGGTCCTGGAGGTTCACCGCCAGTGAGCCGGCTTCGTCAATCACCTGCACCGGGTGGCGCAGGCCTGGCACGGGCATCAGGCGTGTGCGCAGGATTTCGCTGCCGGCCACCAGTGCCTGCAGGCGGTTGTTCAGTGCATCGACATCCGGCGGTTGCGACAGCGACCATTGCAAATGGCAGCTAAACGGGTGCGCCGCTGCGCCGTGGGTGTGGGGGTAAACCGATGCCTGTTGCGGGGAAATACGAAAACCTTGAAGTCCGCTCATGTTCATCTCGACTGGAAAAGGGTTTGAGCCTGGATCACCGCACAGACGTCGGGGCTTGCTGGACTCGTGTCAGGCAAGCCGCCTGCGAACGGCGGGTGGACCCGTTGAATGTCAGACGGCAACGTCGCTCGACAGCAGGGCTTCAGCCATGCCGGTCATGATGGCGCGCTTGCCGGTAAAGGGTTCGCGACCGTGCACGGCGAGCATGTTGTCGATGAACAACACGTCGCCCTGCCGCCAACTGAAGCGCACCAGCGAGTCGAGGTAGGCCGCGCGTAGCGATTCCAGAACCTGCGGCTCGATCGGTTCGCCATCGCCGTAAAAGGTGTTGGTGGGCAGGTCGAGGTCGTTGAAGTTGCTTTGCAGCGACTCGCGGATTCGCTCGGGCAGGGTGCTGATGTGGAAGAACGTGGCGTGGTTGAACCAGACCTCTTCGCCGGTGCGCGGGTGGCGCACCACGGCCGGCCCGCGTTGGCGGGTGCGCAGGCGATTGTTGTCTTTCCATTCCACTTCGATGCCGACGCTGGCGCAGTAGGCTTCCACTTCGCGGCGGTCTTCGGACTGGAACACGCTCTGCCACGGCAGGCCGAAACCGTCGCCGTAGTTGCGAACGTACAGCACGCCTTTTTCCCGGAACCGCGCTTCGATCTGCGGGCTGATCCTGGCCTTTACGGCGCGGGTCGAGCCGATCGGTGTTTCACCGCCGGTCTCGGACGGCAGTTGGCAGTAGAAGAACAACCGCAGCGGGAAGCGCGGCGAGTAGGAGTGCTCGTTGTGGGGGAAAATCATCTGGTCGGCCGGGTAGTCGGTCGAGGTGTAGATGTTGCCGCCGACCCGTGTCCGGGGGGACGCGCGGAACATATATTCCAGCGCTCCGGGGGAGAGGGCGGCGATCACCTGGTCGAACTGCTCGACGGACGCGACGTTGAAGCCGCGAAACAGCAGGGCGCCGTACTGCAGCAATTTTTTTTCCAGCGACTCGCGTTCCCGGGCGGCCCAGGCGATCAGGTCAACGCCGCTGACCGCCGGCTCGATCACCAGGGGCAGGGCGTGGTCCGGACTGAGCAGGCGCTCGGTGACCAACTGTTGTTCCGAGACGTTCATGGCTTTGCGACGCACGGCGCCAAGGGCGCGTGGCGATGGGGGCACGATAGACATAACGGCATCCGACTCGGTTAAAGGGACAAGGAGCGACGTTTGGCTTGCATCATCTGGCTGCGACCGGCCAGCGCCTGGGACTGCTGTCGCTCCCGGGTAAAGGCCTGATCCCAGCTGTCGATGCGCTCGGCCACTGCCGGCAACGGCTCGTCCAGCAGGCTGTGCATCTGCTCCAGCAGGCGCGTCCATAGGTGTTGCAGGCGCAAGGCACGGTCCCGGTCGAAGTATTCGCCGCGATACTTGAGGGTCGCGGCGAGGCCTTCGTCGCCGTGCACCAGGTCGAGCACCAGGTGGAAATCCCCCGGTGCCTGGGCCACGTCGAGCGCGGACAACTGCGCGCCAGCGATGGCGGTCGGGGTCACCCGTGACGGTTGATAGTTGAGCTTGACCTGGAACAGCGGCGAGTGACCGGGGCGGCGCTGCGGCGCGAGTGCCGAGACCACCAGATCAAAAGGCAGGCCTTGATGGGCATAGGCCAGGCGCGACTCATCGCGAACCTTCTCAAGGAAACCGGCCAGGGTCGCTTCGCCGCGCAAGTCACAACGCAGGGTCAACTGGTTGACGAAGAAACCGATGACGTCGTTGTGCTCTGCCAGCGGTCGGCCGCTGACGTCGGTGCCCAGCAGGAACTGCGGCTGGCCGCCCAATTGCTTGAGGACCAATTGATAACTGGCCAGCAACAGCATGAACAACGTCATGCCTTGCTCGCGGGCCAGCGCTGCCAATCGCTCGCAGCCGGTCTGGGGCACGTTGAAGTCCAGGCTGTATTCGCCCGGGGCCTGGCCGCTGCCACCCAGTTCCAACGTTTGCGGCATGCCGGCCAGGTGTTCGCGCCAGAAGCCTTGCTCAGTGGCGATTCGCTGTTCGCTCCAGTGCAGGGCTTCCCATTGGGCGAAAGCCAGGTATTGCCCCGGCAGCGCGGCGTCCGCCGAATCCGCCAGTTCTGCCAACAATATTTGCGCCGAGCGTCCGTCGAAGGCGATGTGGTGCAGCGTCAACAGCAGGTCATGGTCTTGGTCATGTCGGCTGAGTAACTGCGCTCGCAGCACTGGGCCGGCTTGCAGATCGACAGGGGTGGCGTGTTCTTGGGCCAGGCGTTCGTTCAGCGTCTGTTGTTGCTGTGCTTCGTTCTGCTCACGCAAATCATGATGGGCCAGTGCTACAGCCGTGGCCGGCAATACCTGTTGTTGCGGGCCATCGACACTGTCGCGGTACACCGTGCGCAACACGCCGTGACGCTCGACCAGCGTGTTCAGTCGCAGGGCCAACGTCTCGATGTCCAGCGGACCTTGCAGGCGCAGGTGCAGCACCAGGTTGTGGCGGGTGTCGTCCGGGTTCAGTTGGCGCAGGAACCACAGCCGACGCTGGGCGAACGATTGATGTCCCTGACTGGGGTTGGTCTGCTCGGTGGGAGTGTCGGCCGTTGGCGTTGGATCATTGAGGAACGCGTGCAGGGCCAGCGCCCATTGTTCCAGGGTGGTTTCCCCGAACAGGTCCTGAGTATCGAGGTTCCAACCCAGGTCCCTGTGCAGGCGCGCGGCAAAGTCGGCCACGCCGATGGAATCCAGGCCCTGGCCGATCAGGCTGAGGTCGAAGTCGGCGCAAAAATACGGGTTGACCGCGTGCAACGTCTGTTCCAGCCATTGGCGGCAGGCGGCTTGGGCCTGTTGCGATGTTTCGGTCGCCAGGCGCTTGAGCCGGGCAAGGTCAAGGGGCTCGTCGTTCGAGGCCAGCGTTCCACCGCTCTGGGCGATGATGCTCAACGTGCCGGCGGCCAATTGTTTGCGCGCACCTTGACGGGCGATCTTGCCGCTGGTGGTCATCGGGATGGTGCCGGCTTGCACCAGCACAATCTGGTCAATGCCACAGTCGGCGGCTTCGCGCACAGCGTTTTGCATCGAGGCGAACAGCGCCGGATGATGCGCCGGGTCGACGAACTTGCGCTGCGGCTCGGCGACAATCACCAGTTTCTCGCGGCCCAGTGCCGGGTCCATTTGCGCGAAGGCGGCGATGCGTCCGGTACGGATGCCCGGCTCGGCGTCGGTAATGGCGAATTCGATGTCGTGGGGGTAAAGGTTGCGCCCATTGAGAATCAACAGGTCCTTGAGCCGCCCGCAGATCACCACCTGGCCTTCGTGCATGAAGCCCAGGTCGCCGGAGCGCAGGTAATGCTCCGATGAGCCGACAATCCGTGCCTCAAAGGCCTCACGAGTGGCTTCGGGATTGTTCCAGTAGGATTCGGCGTTGCTCGGGCCCTTGAGCCAGACTTCGCCGATGTGATCGGCGGCGCAGCGCTCGAAGGTTTGCGGGTCGACGATGGCGATGCTGTGCAAGGCTTGCGGATAACCGCAGGCGACGAACTCCACCGCGGCGGCATCGGCAGCGGCCAGGGCCACGCGACCGCTCTCCAGCACGGCTTTGTCCAGGCGCAGCACCACCGGCAGCGCATCGGCCGGCGTGGCGCTGACGCACAGCGTTGCTTCGGCCTGGCCGTAACCGGGGCTGATGGCCAACGGGTTCAGGCCGCAGGCGGCAAAACGCTGGGCGAAGGCTTCCAGGGTGCCGGGATGGATCGGCTCAGCGCCGTTGATGGCGTGTTTCCAGTTGCTCAGGTCCAGCTGTGCGATCAGGTTGTCGCTGACCACGCGGTTGCACAGGGCATAGGCGAAGTTGGGGGCGAAGCTGGCGGTGGCTCGGTAGCGACTCAATGCCTGCAGCCAGGTCGACGGCGCATTGACGAAGGTCTGGGAGGCCATCAGGTAGCACGGCATGCCGCTGTAGAGCGGAGCCAGCATGCCGCCGATCAGGCCCATGTCGTGATACAGCGGCAGCCAGTTGACCATGGCGCCGTGTTCGTCGAAATCGTACGCCTGGCGCATCAGTTCGACGTTGGCGATCAGGTTGCGCTGACGCACCTCGACGCCTTTTGGCGAGCCGGTAGAGCCCGAGGTGTATTGCAGGAAGGCTACGGTCGAACCGTCGATAGCCGGGCGTTGCCACTGGCTGGCCGGTGGTGTGCCCAGGTGCTGGACGGTCAGCACCTCGACGCGGCCCTCCACCAGTTCCTGCAGGCTTTCGCAATGATCCGCCGGTGCCAGAATCAGCGCTGGCGCGGCATCCACTACCACGTTGCGGACGCGGTCGAGGTGGCGCGGTTTGCGCGACGGTGGCGGAAACAACGGCACGGCAATCAGGCCCGCATACAGGCAGGCGCAGAAGGCGCGGGCGTAGTCGAGGCTGCTGGGCAGCATCAACAGCACGCGATCACCCGGCGCATAACGTGCTTGCAGCGCGGCCGCCAGGGACTGGGACTGCTCGTGCAACTGGGCAAAGGTCAGGGTTTCGCCGATGTTTACACCGTCCGGCAAGAAATGCAGGGCAGCACGTTGAGGGAAGTGCTGGGCGTTGGCTTCCAGCACCTCGATCCAATGTTTGAATGAAAACATGTGCAATTCACGCCATGGCCACGATGACTTTACGGTCACCGGTGAAAGGATTGCGACCGTGTGCCACCAGTCGGTTGTCGAGCATCAGGATATCGCCCGGCTGCCAGGGGAAACTGATGGCAGTCTCGCGGTAAACCTCGCGTACGGTGTCGAGCATGTCGTCGGCAATGGCCGAGCCGTCGCCGAAGTAGACATGGCGCGGCAGGTTCTCTTCACCCACCGCTGCCAGCAGGCTGGCGCGTACGCTCGGTTCGATGGCCGAGACATGGAACAGGTGCGCCTGGTTGAACCAGACCCATTCACCGGTATCGGGATGCTGCTGCACGGCGGCGCAACGTTGGCGAGTGCGCAGGTCGCCATCGGCTTTCCATTCCCACTCGATGTCGTTGTCCCGGCAGTAGCGTTCGACCTGGGCACGGTCCTGGGTGTTGAAGACTTTTTCCCAAGGCAGGTCCAGGGCGCCGCTGTAGTTGCGTACGTAGAGCAACTCGCGGCTGGCGAACAGCTCGCGGATCTCGGCGGGCATGCGCTGGTAGATCAGGCGGCTGTCGGCAATCGGGGTCTCGCCGCCGGTTTCACTGGCCTTGATGCAGTGAAACCAGATGCGCGAAGGCCAAGGGCGGGTGTAGGCCTGCTCGTTGTGCAAGGGTATGAATTGATGGGCCGGGTATTCCGTGGAGCTATAGACCCCGGCGAAGACTTTGCTGCGCGGCGTGGAACCGAATTCGTAACTGGCCAGCGGTGCCCCGAAGCTGGCAGCGAAGCGCTTGAAATCGATGGGCGTGGCGACGGTGAAACCGCGAAACAACACGCCGCCAACCGTGGTCAGCGCATGAGCCAGGCCGTCGCGAATCGAGGCGTCCAGATCGTGGATCGATTGTCCCGATGTCCCTTGCACCAGCAGGGGTAGCGACTGGGCGCCTGCATCCGTGGGCGCCATGGAAAAAAGCTCGGAACGCCCGTTGAGGTGTTCGATTGAGGTCATCCTTGTGCATCCTCTTATATCTTCTTCGACCAGTCACAAGACCTTGAAAGCAGGGCAGCGGTCGGTTGTGTAGGACTCGTCTGTAATGTATTCAGATCAATACAAGACGTCATACTAGGTACAAATGAGATAGATTATCAATACTATTTATTTAATTTTTTTTTTGGATTAGACTCCGCTCCGCTGGCGCCACACAGCCTTCGGCCAGCTCAAAAAACCTAAAATATCTGTCGCAGGGGAGCGGGGCGTGAATTTCAAAAAGAACACAATTGCGTTGGCTGTAGGGTCGGCCATAGGCCTGAGCAACGCTGCATGGGCGGCCGAAGAAGCCGGCACGATGGAGATTGCTCCAATCACCGTGACAGGTGAAAAAATCGACCGCACGCTTGAGCAGACCCAGTCCAGCGTCGTGGTCCTCACCGACAAGAATCTGCGAGAGCACGGCGACAAGGATCTGGTGGATGTATTCGCCCGCACGCCCGGCGTCTATAGCCAGGCCGGCAATGAAAACTGGGGTATCCGTGGTGTGCCGGTGTCCGGTTTTGACGACCAGGGCCCAGCGACTCTCAATGGTGCCGTTTCCGTTTATGTCGACGGTGCCGTACAGCCGAACCGTGCGCTGACCCTCAGCCCGGTCCCGCTCTGGGATGCCGAACAGGTCGAAGTATTCCTCGGTCCGCAATCCACCACCCAGGGCCGTAACTCCCTGGCCGGTGCGGTGGTTATCCGGACCAAGAACCCAACCTTCGAACCGAGCTTTTCGGCGCAAACCAATGTGGGCAATTACGGTGAGCGCGGGGCGGCGGTGGCCGGTGGTGGCTCCATCGTCGACGACAAGATCGCCGGGCGTATCGCCGTGGATTATGGCGAAGGTGACGGCTACATCCGCAACACCACGCTCAATGACGACGCCAACCCGCGTCGCACCAGCAACACCCGCGGCAAATTGCTGATCCTGCCCAACGACGACACCGACGTGTTGCTCACCTACGCCCACAGCGAACATCGCCAAGGGGATCGTTCCACGATGCGCGGCGCCGACGGCAAGCCGAGCTATTACGACATTGGGTCCAACACCAAGGCCTTCGACAACCTCAAGCAGGATACCCTCAGCGCCAAGGTGGATTATCGTCTGAACGATGCCTGGTCGCTGACGAGCATGACCGCCAATACCAGTACCGACTACAGCAACCGTCTGGACTTCGACCAGAATGCCGTGGACAACGAGGTCGTTCTGCGTAAGCAAGACGGTAACCTGTTCAGTCAGGAGCTGCGTTTGAACTACACCTCGGACACGGTGAAGAGCTTTGTGGGTGCGTACTACGGCCACAACAGCAACAACTTCCACGACCGGTTGTTTTTCGATGACGTGCTGTTCGGTACGGTCAAGGGCGATACCACGATCGAGAACAAGGCAGTGTTCGGTGAAGTCAACTGGACGTTCGCACCGCGCTGGACCTTGATCACCGGCCTGCGTTACGACCACGAGACCAACGACACTGACGTCGAGCAGGACGATTTCTCCGAATCCGGCAAAGTCAAAAAGTCATTTGACGCCGTGCTGCCGAAACTCGGCATCGACTATGAGCTGGCCGCGAACCAATACCTCGGTTTCATGGTGCAAAAAGGCTACCGCGGTGGTGGCGTCAACCTGCGTTCCGGTAGCGGTCACCAAGCCTACGATCCGGAATACACCACCAACTACGAGCTGTCCTACCGCGGTTCGTTCTTCGACAAGACCCTGCGCACCCGCGCCAACCTGTACTACACGGATTGGAAAGACCAGCAGGTCAGTGTTAGGCGCAACGGCAGCGACTTCATTGATGTCTTCAACGCGGGTCGCAGCGATATCAAGGGGCTGGAAGTCTTCGCAGAGAAGGACATCACCGAACAGCTGACCTTGAACGTCGGCGCCTCCGTGACCGATAGCAAATATAAGGACTTCGTCACAGGCAGCGGGCAGGACAGGAGCGGTGAGTCGTTCCTCTATTCGCCTAAGTACAAGGCTTCGGTAGGGGGTGTCTATCGCTTCGACGACCGTCTGATATTAGGCACGGATATTGTCTATCAGGGCACCGCGCCTTCGGAGTATGAATTCGATTCAAATGGCAAAGTCACGGGTGAGCGTAAGAGCGACGCCTATGTTCTGGTGAACCTCAACGCTGAGTACAAAGTCACCAAGAACGTCGCTGTGTCCGCTTACGTCAAAAACGCCTTCGACAAGGAATACATCACCAACAACCGTAACGACGACATCATCGACGTCGGCGCGCCGCGCACGGTGGGGATGATTCTGCGCTACGACATGTAAAACCCAAAGGCGCGGGGAGGCAATCTCCTCGCGCCTGTCCTGCAACGTTTCGGATGTTTGTTTCCCGGCTGTTTGTTCCTTCCAAACCCAGCCTCCATGGAGGAAATCATGAGTGCTTTTTCGAATGTCACAGCGGGTGGCGCGCAACAGCTGCGCCTGTTGCACACCGGTCTGTCGAGTCCTTACTGCCTCGATCCGACTCCACTGCTGGAACGTCAGCAACAGCAGGAATCCAACGCCCGCAGTTACCCGCGACGCATTCCGCTGGTGCTTGAAAGGGCCCATGGCATTTATGTGCAGGACAGCCGGGGGCAAGTGTTTGTCGATTGCCTGGCCGGTGCCGGCACCCTGGCGCTGGGCCACAACCACCCGGTGATCATCGAAGCCATCACGCAGGTCATGGCGGCCGGTGTGCCGATGCACACCCTGGACCTCATGACGCCTGTAAAGGACGCATTCGTCCAAGAGATTTTCGCTTGCCTGCCCAGCGAGTTCGCTCGCCATGCACGCATCCAGTTCTGCGGCCCGAGTGGGGCCGATGCGGTCGAGGCCGCGCTCAAGCTGACCCGCACCGCCACGGGGCGGCATTCGGTCCTGGCGTTTGAAGGGGCCTATCACGGGATGACCCTGGGTACGCTGGCCATCAGTGGCAACCTGTCACCGAAAAATGCCCTCGGCGCACTGATGCCAGGTGTGCAGCGCCTGCCGTTCCCGCACGACTATCGTTGCCCTTTCGGAGTGGCCGGTGATCAGGCGGTCACGTTGAACGTGCGTTACCTGGAACACTTGCTCAACGACCCGGAAAGCGGAGTGACCGCACCGGCGGCGCTGATCCTGGAGCCGATTCAGGGCGAGGGCGGAGTGATTGCCGCGCCGGACCGCTGGCTGCAGGAACTGCGCCGATTGACCCAGGCCCACGGTATCCCGCTGATCGTCGACGAGATCCAGTGCGGTATTGCCCGCAGTGGCCGGATGTTTGGCTTCGAGCAATCGGGTATCACGCCGGATGTGATCACCCTGTCCAAAGCCATCGGTGGCGGGTTGCCGCTGTCGGTCATGGTCTACCACGAGTCGCTGGACGTCTGGCAGCCGGGCGCCCACGCCGGCACATTCCGCGGCAACCAGTTGGCGATGGCGGCGGGTACCGCGACCTTGCGTTTCATCCGTGATGAAGGCCTGGTCCAGCACGCTGAAAAGGTCGGCGCTTACCTGCAGAAACAACTGCAGGCGCTGCAAAACGAATTCGCCTGGATCGGCGATGTGCGTGGTCGCGGCCTGATGCTCGGGATGGAAATCGTCGACCCGCAGGGCACCCTCGATGTGCAGGGCCACCCGCCGGTGGACACGGCCCGGGCCAAGGCCTTCCAGCAGGCTTGCCTGAAGCACGGCTTGATCGTTGAGCTTGGCGGGCGCCATGGGGCGACGGTGCGCTTCTTGCCGCCGCTGATCATCACTGAGCAGGAGATCGATTTCGTTGCGAAAATCCTGTTCCAGGCCGCGAGCACGATCAACGAGTGCCCCGCAGGCTGAACTCAACACAAAACCTGTGGGAGCGAGCCTGCTCGCGATGAGGCCGGCACATCC
>NZ_FODL01000003.1:224360-404233 GCF_900110355.1 Pseudomonas sp. NFACC39-1
CGCTCCCACAAGGGATTGCGGGGGGCATACAACATCCGGACTCGACACCAAACCCTGTGGCAGTTA
The DNA here is from genome assembly GCF_900110355.1 of Pseudomonas sp. NFACC39-1. Taxonomy (NCBI): domain Bacteria; kingdom Pseudomonadati; phylum Pseudomonadota; class Gammaproteobacteria; order Pseudomonadales; family Pseudomonadaceae; genus Pseudomonas; species Pseudomonas sp. NFACC39-1. Next base: position 224,427 of record NZ_FODL01000003.1, read on the forward strand.
CTCAAGCATTGGCATGGGTCAACCCGGTCAAGGTGTCGGCGATGGCCTTCGTGCGTTGCGCGGTGCCTTCGGTGGTACGGCTCGAGTCTTCCAAGGCATCGAGCATCTCGCGCAGGGCGCTCACGGCGACGGACTGGTCTTCGATCTGTTGGGCTACGCCTTGGATCTCCGTCGAGAGCAGATCAATGTCCACGCCAATTTCCGCGGCATTCTTGCGAGTGATCTCCGCTAGCTTGCGGACCTCATCAGCCACCACCGCAAACCCTCTGCCCATTTCACCGGCGCGCGCTGCTTCGATGGCCGCATTGAGGGCCAACAGGTTGGTCTGTCCGGCGATTTGCTGGATGACCTGTACGATCGACTGGATACGCAAGCTGGAACTGGCGAGCGCACGGGCGCCGACGACTGCTTCACTTGCTTGGGTGGCAAGCTGTTCGACGGTCGTACCGGCCTGCTCGGCGACGCTGTTTTGCCGGTCGATCGTACCCGCCAGGTCATCCATCGACAGGTGAAGCTCACCCGAGTAGTGCTTGATTTGCGTCGCCATCTGCGCTTGCTGCTGGCTGGCCTGGGCCAATACCTGGCCCAGATCGGTCAGGCCGTCGAACACCGGCAAGATGGTGTTGTCCAGACCGCGAGTGTCCAAGGCGCTGCTGAAGTCATTCGTTTTGAACGCCATGATCTGCTTGACCACGACATGGTTCAGGCCCGCCAGCTTTTTGATCTGCCGGCGCAGGAAAAAAGCCTTGAACTCGCCATAGTGGGCGATGAAGTTGTCGACGTACTCATCGACAAAACTGGCGCCCTTGGTGACTCTGAAGAAGAAAATCGCCGTAAGTGTCTGGTTAAGATTCAGGCCGAGGATTTCACCAAACGTCGAGAAGCCAGCCAGAGGCACATCCCCGAAAATACCGGCCATGCTGCCCAGGTCGCTGCTGTTGTTGAGCCGGCGCAGGATGCAGTCGTTGAGAATGGCGGCCACCGGACGGCCGCCTTTGCCCTTGAGGAATTTCTCGTAGTCGAGTCGGGTCGCCTCGCGCAGGGGCGTGCGCTTGACCATCACCAGCTCTTCGCCGGGTGCCACGTCGCAGAACAGCTGGATGATTTGCTGCTGATAATCGATGCGGGCAATGGAGCGTACGAACAGCTCATCCCCCACGCGGATGGCAAATGAATAATCGGCCAGCTTCTTTTCCAGCGCCTGGGCACTGCACTCGAATGCGTCGCACAGCGCCTGGACCATGCTCTTGATATTGCCGCGGCTGTCGATGACCTGGTCGATGGTGCGGTCTTCGACCGACGCGGTCAGCACGTTGAACGTCAGCCCGGCAGGTTGGAAGTTCTGGCTCTTGAACACCCCGAAGCGCACATCCGCTGCAGTTTTCAGGAAGACAATCTGCGCGTGGTTCTGATAACTGCGTTGGCCGTCACTGATCAGGGTCTTTTTGAAATCCGTCTTGCCACCGGCTGAGCCGCCGACGAACAGACAGGGGAAGCGCCCAGACTCATAGAGCGCTTCCATAAAGAACGACTCGGAAGCCGAAAGTCCATCGAACACCACGTAGGCCAAGGTATCGCGATGATCAATGGGCGTGTTCACTCGCGCCTGCTTGATGTTATTCACCAATCTGGCGATTCGCTCGCGCATGGCCAAGCGCTTGCCGCCACCGCGGATGTCCTCGCACTCCAGCGGCACCATGACCACCTCGGCCGACACAATCACACTGGCGTCAAACAATTGCAGCACCACCCGGTCCCAGGTTTCGCCGGTCTGGCAGTACAGCGTGTTCGCACCGTTGCACAGCTCGCCCGACGTCGTGCACAGACTGATGGCGCTGTTGGCGAAGCGCTTCTTGACCTTGGCGGCGACCTGGTCGATGTCCAGGTGCGGGGAGACGAACCCGGTGATCAACACCGGGGTGACACGCACGCCGGCCAACGCCTGGTCGAGTTCGGCAGAGGTGCAGACCACGCTGACCGTACCTTGAGTATGGGCGCGGGCCTTGTCGAAGAGATTCAGTAGGTTCATGGCTGGACTCGGTTGAGTGCGATGTGACGCGTACGAGGTATGCGTGCAGAGTCCTTCCGCTGTATTGGTCACGGTTGGCTGTGCTGGGGAGGATTTACTACGCAGGAGGGTGTGGCGGCGTTCAGGTAGTACAGGAAAGCAGTCTAAGACCCTCTGCGTAGAACCCAGCTACAACGTAGCTATTTCCGGCCTGAGTCCACAGGGGCTTTTGGGTTGGGTTTTCTACGCCTGTTGGCCAGCGACTTTGGTATATGTCCGGGAGATCCGGTGCATGGCCTGGTGGGTGACGGGGGTTGGCTCGCGTAATCTACGTTGGGCACCGTCCAGGCTGCGACCGAGGCGGTCTCGAGGCAGATGGCGCTGCAAGCCTTGCTGGAAGAGCAACAAACAGTGCTTGAAGTGCTCAACGAAGGCTTGGTGGTCTTGGATGAGCAGGGCTGCATCAAGGCGCTCAACCATTACGCCCGGCAGTTGTTCCGCGTGGGCCGTGACCTGCTCGGCAGTCCGTTCAAGAGCCTGGGGCAGAGCGAATTGAGCGATGCAGTTTTGCTTGGGGGCGGGGAAGGAGTACGGGATCTGGATTGCACCTTTGAACTACACGACCGCAGCCATCTGGCCTGTCTGGTGTCGGTCTGCCCGCTGGAGCAAGGCGGGCGGATCGTTTCGTTGCGCGAAAACCGCCGCGGGACGATCTTCCTCGACGAAATCGGTGACATGTCCTTTGACGCCCAGGTCAGCTTGCTGCGCGTCCTGCAGGAAGGCGAGGTCACGCGGGTGGGGGCAAAAAAATCGCTGCGGGTCAACGTTCGTATCATTGCCGCCACTCACCGCAACCTGAGCCAGGCGGTGGCTGAGGGGGCCTTTCGTGAGGACCTTTATTACCGGCTCAACGTCCTGAACCTGACAGTGCCGCCGCTGCGGATGCGCCGCGACGATGTGCCGTTACTGGCACGGCATTTTCTCGCGCGTTGTGCCCGGTCGCTCCGCAAGTCGACGCGGGACCTTTCAGCCGGGGCGCTGGATATGCTTGGCGCCTACGATTGGCCGGGCAATGTTCGCGAGCTGGAAAACGTCATTGAACGGGCGACCAACCTGGCGATGAGCGAACTGATCCAGCCAGGTGATCTTGCGCTGGAGATCAGGCAGCGAGGGCGACCATCGACGTGGGGAAGCGCCCCTGAACCTCGGACGGCGCCGGACCTTGGCACCCATGAAATGAATGCAATCATTGCCGCCCTCACAGACACGCGCGGAAACATCCGCCTGGCGGCTCAACGGCTGAATGTGTCGCGTGGTGGGTTGTACAACAAGATGAGTCGGTATGGGCTCAAGGTTGATGCGTTCCGTTCTTAGCCGGTGGCGCAACGCTGACGGTGAAACGGACGACCAATCGCCGCCCGATGCTGGTTTTATGCATCCTTAAGCTGGCGAGACGAGAAACGCCCGGCCAAAAAGAGCCGGGCTTCTCTGTCACTTGCGATAGAGCACCATCCCGGCGTGGTAGAGGACGCCGTCGCGAAACGTTCCATCGGCAGTGAAGCCCGTGTCGTCCCAGTAGCGGATGTAATCGCCTTCCACCTCGTAACGCCCCTGATAAGCACTTTCGCGATTTCCGCGAGCCTCGTCGTAGCGCCCATTTGGCAACAGCTCATGGCGAATATTCCCATCAGCGGTGATCCACAGGCCGGTGTAGGGGTGACTGGCGGTAGTAGGTTGAATACGTTGCATGTTCCATTCTCCTTCTGCGGTTAGATCAGCCGAGACGACAACGGCGCTCAAAGCGGTACCGATCAACAATCGGCTGATGCTTTTCATGTTCTGCCCTCACATTTGAACAGCGAGTTCGGATGGCCCTGTCCGGGCCGTCCGGTGTCATCTGTTTCGTGAGTCCAGAGTAGGGAGTGGATCCGCTTGGCCGTTATGTCAAAAATGTCGCGGGTTTGCCTGATCCTGTATGGCGTAACCGACACCGAACCGGCTTATCGATCCAGACCAAAGTCAACAGACGCCGGCCGAGGGCATCCTTGCCCGGTGCGTGCAGCGACAACGCCGCATTAGCCCGCGGTGACGGTCATGCCGCCATCGGCCATAACCACCGAGCCGACCATGAAGCTCGCACGGTCCGAGGCGAGGAAGGCGACGATTTCGGCAATTTCCTCTGGCTGCGCAGCGCGGCCGATGGGGGCCGCTTCGCCGTGCTTGGCTAGAAAGCCAGGGCCGTCGTCGACCACGTCATTGAGGATGTTGGTCACCACATCGCCGACGCCGATGGCATTGACGCGGATGCCATGCCCGATCACTTCGAGCGCCAGCGTGCGGGTCAACTGGGCCAGCGCGCCCTTGGACGCGGTGTAGGCAGCGATGGTGGGAAAGGCGAAGTAGGATGCGTAGGAGGCGATGTTGACGATTGCCCCGGATCCGTTGGGCATCATCGCCTTTACCGCTTCGCGGCAATGCATGAAGGCCGCAGTGGCGTTGACTGCCTGAATGCGCTCCCAGTCTTCGCGGGTCATGTCGATGACAAGCTTGTTGATGATGATCCCGGCGTTGTTCACCAGGATGTCCAGCCGGCCGAATTGCTCGACGGCCAGGCCGACCGCGCGTTCGGCGGCGCCGTCTTCGCTGATGTCCGCCACCAACGGCACCAGCCCGGGGCGGGCGAGCGCTTCGACGGCGGGGTTCAGATCTTCAGCAATGATCTTGGCGCCACGAGCGTGCAGCAACAGTGCGATGGCTTTGCCGATGCCACTGGCCGCGCCGGTGACCAGCGCGACTTTGCCTGCGACTTCGTGGGGAATGCTGTAGGTGATATCAGTCATGATGCTCTCCTGCGTTGCGAGCCGAGGAGACATTCGCCGGCTCCGCGCCCGTGAGGCGCTGTCGTTATCGACGGCTTCACTGTCTCTCAACGTGCCTGTTCGGGCTTTCGCAGGCTTGCCTGGACTGTTGGGGTTTTGCTCCAGCATACGGGGGCCGGCGCATCGTATGGGGCTGGCCGAAGCTGCCACGACCTGTCCCGCGACCTTGCTCATGGTCGCCGTGGCGTTATCCTATTGACACCAGCCCTCGTCAGAGAGCGTTGTCGATGGAGCATCCTGTGCGCCAACCCGATCCGCAAACCCTCGCAGCCAGCGATGCTCAACGCATTACGGGCGAATCAATGCTGCACTATTTGCCGGGAACGCCGCAGACGTTGCCGCCGCGTCCGCAGATGCAGGACGTGGTGATGTTGCGATTCAGCCATCAGAGCATCGTCGAGCCTATCCTGGTGCCCGCCGTGGTCGAGCCTCTTCTGGTGTGGGTGCTGGCGGGCGCGGCGCGGGTTGAGGAGCGCGCCCTGGGTGGGCAATGGGTAGCGTCCGAGGTCAAGACCGGCGACTTTTTTCTCACCAACACTGGCGAGCCCTACGAGATGCGCTGGCAGACGCACGGCTGCGACGCTTTCGAGGTGATGCACCTGTATCTTGGCCTGCCGTTGATTGATCAAGCTGCGCGCGAGGTACTGGGCGAGCATGCCGACCCGGTCACCTTCCTCGATGTTTCCGGTGCCCGGGATGAACGAATCAGTTTCCTGTTGGAGCAACTGCGCCAGGAGCTCATCGACGAGCGCCAGCCGAGCCCCTTGTTTGCCCACAGCCTGGCTCAGGCGCTGGCCGTGCATTTGGTGCGGCGCTACCTTGACCCAAACCGCAGTGCCCGGCGCAGCAACGCATTGCAGGCCTACAAACTGCGCCGTGTCATCGAGGCAATGACCGAGGGGCTTGCCGCCGATTTCGGCCTCGCCAATCTTGCGCGGGTTGCGCAACTGAGCGAGTACCACTTCAGCCGCATGTTCAAGCGCGCCACCGGGCTGTCACCCTCGCAGTATTTCATCCGCCTGCGCATGAGCCGCGCCCGGCATCTGCTGTTGGAGACGGACCGAAGTATCATCGATGTCGGATTGGAGGTCGGCTACTCGAGCCCCAGCCATTTTTCCCAGGTGTTTCGCCGCGAAGTGGGTGTCACGCCCAGCGCCTATCGCCGGGCGTGACGGCTGTTTGAGCGTTTCTGCGGTTTGCCATGTTCGTTCGGATCGCGCACACGACCGGTCGAAAAAAATAATTGCGTCAGGCTGTCGATTTCCACCATTGCCATTCGATTAGTCCGCAGAGCCACCACAAGGGCGGCTCAAGCCATCCACTCTCAGGAGATAAGCGCATGCGATTTATGGTGATCGTCAAAGCCAGTCCGGAATCGGAAGCCGGACAGATGCCTAGCGAAGAATTGCTGGCTGCCATGGGCGCCTACAATGAAGAATTGCTCAAGGCCGGGGTGATGCTGGCCGGCGAGGGCCTGCACCCGAGCGCCAGGGGTGTGCGCGTGCAGTTTTCCGGCAAGAGCCGAACCGTCGTCGCAGGGCCGTTTGCGCAAACCAAGGAATTGATTGCCGGCTTCTGGATCTTCCAAGTCCAGTCGCTGCAGGAAGCCATCGACTGGGTCAAGCGCTGCCCGAACCCGATGGTCAGCGACAGTGAAATCGAGATCCGCCAGATCTTCGAAGCCGAGGATTTTGGCGAAACCCTGACCCCCGAGTTGCGCGAGCAGGAAGAGCGCGTGCGGGCGCAGTTGTCCAATCAATCGTGACGCCGACTACAGGAGATCCGAGCATGAGAATCATCCCTTACCTGACCTTCAACGGCCGCTGCAAGGAAGCCTTTGCGTTGTACAAGGACGTACTGGGTGGCGAGCTGTTTTCCATGTCGTTTGCCGAGGCGCCCGAGGACGTCGGCATGCCCAAGGACGCTGACCTGATCATGCACGCCTGCCTGACGGTCGACGGTTTCAGTCTGATGGCTTCCGATTGCCCGCCAGGCCAGCCGTTTCATAAGCCGCAAGGTGTGTCGGTTTCCCTCAACGTCGACAGCGTGGAGGAGGCCGAGCGGCTGTTTAATGGCTTGAGTGCGGGGGGCAACGTGCAGATGCCCTTGGCGAAGACCTTTTGGGCGGAACGCTTTGCCATGTTCGAAGACCGTTTCGGGATCGCCTGGATGGTCAATTGTGAGGGAGGGAAATAAGCCGAATGGGTCTTGATCGTCGGCGCAGTAGGAGCAGGGTAGAAGGAGAATATCCGGATCAACCTATTTCTCGGCGCTTATCAGGTATGGGGTCAACACAGCTGGGTCGATGAACCCGGCTGCAGACTCTGGTCAGCCGGGCTGAAGCGGGCGTCCTTGCGGCGCGCCTGCGTGTATTTGACGGCATGCGTATCAGGTCAGAGGCGCTCTATGATGAGGACTACGCCTTGGCCTACACCCACGCACATGCTGCAAAGCCCGTAGCGACCTTGCCGGTGGTCCAGTTGATTCAGCGCGGTCTTGTTGTCACTCCTTCGCGCTATTGGCATCAAGTTTTATCAGGACCGCATCACCACGTTCCTGACCTTTGCCAGAAGCGTCGACGAAGCGGTCCAGAGCGGCATTCAGTTCGGTCAATCCCATCTGGCGGGCGATGAAGATCGGCCCACCCCGCCAGCGGGGAAATCCGTAACCGTGGACTAAGGCGATATCAATATCCTCCGGGCGCTGACAGACGCCTTCTCCGAGCAGCAGCAAGGCTTCGTTGATCAACGCCAGCACGGCGCGTTGCTGTATTTCTTCACGACTGAATGGTTTTGGCTCGATGCCTTTTTCAAGACGGTAATGGGCGATGATCTCGGCGACGGCGGCGTCGGTTCGCGGTTGGTTGTCATCGCTATACAGGTAGTAGCCCTTGGCAGTCTTGCGCCCCAGGCGACCGGCTTCGCAGATGAGGTCCGCAATACCAACGTAGCGACGCTGGTGACGCGTATGGGCGGTCTGCTGGCGCATCCTCCAGGCGATATCCAGTCCCGACATGTCGGCCACCTTGAACGGTCCCATGGCGAAGCCGTAACTCTCGAGGGCAGCGTCGATCTGTTCGGGGCTTGCGCCTTCTTCGAGCATGAACTCGCACTGGCGACGATAGGCGGCGTATAGCCGGTTCCCGACAAAGCCCCAGGAGTTGTTGACGACGATCGCCTTTTTCTTCAGGCGGTCGGCAAACTTCAGCGCTGTACAAAGCGTTTCATCGCGGGTCGAGCTGCCGCGCACGACTTCCAGTAGCGACATGCGATGCGCAGGACTGAAGAAGTGCAGACCCAGCACGCGCTCCGGGTGGGAGATGCCCACAGCGATCTTGTCGATATCGAGATAGGAAGTGTTGGTCGCCAGCAGAGTATCTTCGCGCACCAGTGCGGCCAGCTTGTTGATCAGCGACTGTTTCGCCCCCAGCTCTTCGATGATGGCTTCGATCACCAGGTCGGCATTTGAAACGACTTGAATATCCTGAGTTGCCCTAAGGCGGGTAAGGGTGGCATCGCGGTTGTGGGCACTCAAACGCTGCCGCTCAACTTCTCGTTCCAGTTCGCTCTTGATGCGGCTTACACCGGCTTCGAGAGCGTCCGGGTTCAGGTCAATCAGGTCGACGGTGTATCCGGCATTCAACGCGCAAAGTGCGATGCCGCTGCCCATGGTGCCGGCACCCATGACTGCTATTCGCTCGAGCGTGCGTCCGGCCACTTGCTGCTCTGGAGTATGTGGCTCGGTACGCTCTGCAAAGAACAGATAGCGCAGGGCCTTGGCCGATTCGCTGCCGCGTAGGGCAAGAAAGTGTGAGCGCTCCCTGACGATGGCATCTGCGAAGCTCAGCTCATCGGCTGCCAGGACCACCTCTGCCGCAACGGCTGCCGCAGGGAGGCCACGACAACTGGCTATCAGCTTGTGGGCCAGCGCTTTCAGTGCTGCCTTTTCCTCCCGGGGGACAGCGCGCGAGCTCAATGGCCTTTTGCCCCCTTTATAGCCGCATGCAAAGGACAGAACTTCAGCGTGCTGAGCTTGAGCATCGGTTTCCCTCAACAGATGATCTACCAGACCAAGCTCCAAGGCCTTGGCTGCGTTGACCGGTTTTCCGGTTACGATCATGTTGAGCGCTGTTGAAACACCGACCGCTCGAGGTAAGCGTTGCGAGCCACCGGCACCAGGGATGATACCCACCGTTACTTCCGGTAGGCCCACGGTGGCATTTGCCGTGGCCAGCCTTACATCACAGGCCAGGGCCAGCTCCAAACCGCCGCCGAGCGCGTATCCCTTGACGACTGCAATCACCGGCAGAGGGCAGGCTTCCAGGGCCGATGTAACCTGGGGCAAGGTGGGTTCCGTGGGTTCGTCTTCAAGCTCGCGCAAATCGGCGCCGGCCATCAGATTGCGCCCGGCGCCGGTCAGAACGACCGCCCGCGTCTGCTCGACATCGATGTCCGCCAACGCGGACAGGATTCCTCTTCTTACTGCTTCAGTGCTGCTGTTGACGGGAGGGTTATCGATGGTTATGACCGCGATGTCACCTTCATAGGCAAGGTGAACCCGGCTGCCATTTTTTGCTTCAGCCATAGCGCCTTTCTCCGGTGACTGCGTGGGCGCTTGCCTGATTCAGGACCAGTACGGCATCGGCCGCCACAACACCCTGGCCTTCGGGCAGGATGAAGAGTGGGTTGATTTCGGATGTCACCAGACGCTCGCCTAGTGCGGCGACCAGGGCTGAGAAGTTAACGATCGCCTGGGCAAGTGCTTCGATATCCCGACGCACGGAGCCGCGATAGCCATTGAGTAACGGCCAGGTGGTCAGTTTCTCCATCATCGCCCTGGCTTGCTCAAGCGTCAGCCCCCCATGGTCCGGCAACATGCACAGAGTGGTGTCCTTGAACAGTTCGGCTGTGACACCGCCGGCACCTAGCAGGATCGCCGTACCAAGGGCATCGCGGTTGGCACCGAGAATGAGTTCGTGGCCGCCCGCTACCATGGCTTCGATCAGGAACCGATCTGGGCGATAACCGACGTGACTGCCCACATCCGTGATCATCTGGTCGAAGCGCGCGCCGATGGTGTCGGCAGTCTGATGCAGGGCTACACCACCAATATCGCTCTTGTGCAGCAGGTTGGCGTCCAACACCTTGAGGACTACCGGTTGACTCAGTTCGCGAGCGGCATGGACGGCTTGTTCACGGCTGGTGACCACACGGCTTTCCGGCACGCTGATACCCACTTGGCTAAACAAGGCCTTGGCGGCCGCTTCATCGATAGAGCCCTCGGCCAGCGCGGTCATGTCGGGAAGCTGGGCAGTGGGTGCCGCATGTGTGGAGGGTAGAGGTTGAGCCCTGAAGTACAAGGCTTCGAGCACGGCACTGCAGCTTTCCGGGGAGCAGAATCCCGGAATCCCGGCGCTGTTGAGGCGCTTGAGCGTATCCGGTGCATAGGGGCTGACATACGCAAGCACTGGTTTATTGTTGGTGTCCAGGCAATCTTGGATGGCGCAGACGACCAGATCGGGCATGGCCAGACCTGATGATCCGATGATCACCACGAGCGCATCGTAGCTGTCGCTTTTCAACAGCGTGCGGATCGCTTGGCGCAGCAGGTCAGGTTGAAGTCCGGCCAGCGTCACGTCGATCGGGTTGCGGTCCAGAGCGGTGGGGGTATCACCCTGCAGTGCACGCAGCTTCTCGGCGGTGTCGGCATCCGGTTTGGGGGTGTCGAAATGGTTCATCCCCAGGCTGTCAGCGATCAGCGTTCCTGCGCCTCCGGTGGAGGTCAGAATGGCTACACGGCGGCCAGCCAACGGGCGACCGGTCACCAGCACCGCCGGAATGTCGAGGAATTCGTCAAAGGTGTTGGCACGAATCACGCCCAGTTCCCGGAAGAACGCATCGTAGACTCGGTCCTCACCGGCCAGTGCGCCGGTATGTGAGCTGGCGGCGGTGGCACCGGCTTCGGAACGACCAATCTTGAACACTACCAGCGGTTTACCCGCTTCCCGGGCACGCAGCGCGACTTCTCGGAAGCGCTGAGGGTTGCGGATGCTCTCCAGATAGAGCGCGATTACCTTGGTATTCTCATCATCGACCAAGTAGTCAATGAAGTCGCTGACCTCAAGATCCACCTCGTTGCTGGTGGAGATGAGCGAAGAGAGGCCGATGCCGCGGCCTGCTGCGCGGGAGAGCAGGGCACCGAGAATCCCACCACTCTGGGAGACCACCGCCACATGACCTGCCGGCAGGTCGGTGATCTCAAGGGCGCCGCTGGCCGAGAGTGGGATGCGTGCGGACAGGTTGACCAGGCCGATGGTATTCGGACCCAGAAGGCGCATCGAGCCTGCGGCTGCTTTGAGCTCCTGCTGCAGATCATGTCCGTCTTCACCCGCCTCGGCAAAACCGCTGGCCAGGATGACGGCAGCTTTGCAGCCAAGCTTGGCTAGAGAGCGGACGGCCTCAATGCTGCGTTTTGCGCTGAGCAGCACTAGACCCACATCAGGGGCTTGCGGTAACGACTCGATATTGGGGTAGCAGGGTAAGCCCTGGATTTCGGTAGCTTTGGGATTGACCGGGTAAATATCGCCCCCAAAGCCGTGTTTCAGAAGGTAGGAAACCGGGCGTCCAGAGGTTTTATGGGTATCTGCCGAGGCGCCTATGACGGCGATGCTTTTCGGGTTAAGCAGTGCATGAAGTTGTTGTTTCATTTGCCCGCCTCCTTGGCGGCATTGAGGAAGGCCTGCACCGAAGCGCGGTGCTCCCTGGACGTATAACAAATACCTTGGGCTTTGCTGCCTTCGGCGAACACCTGGTGTTCGGACATCTCGTAGCTGTGGTTGATGATGGACTTGGTCAGTGCAATCGCAGTGCGCGAACCGCTGCTCATTTCATCGGCTATGGCGATAGCGGTACTCAGCAGGTTGTCTGCCTCACACATCCGGTCTGCGATACCCAGTTGGAGCGCTTCCTCGGCTTCAACACGACGGCCGCTAAAGATCAGAGCCTTGGCACGTGCAAGACCTACTCGCCGCGGTAGAAAGTACAGGCCGCCGCCATCAGGGATGAGGCCACGAGCGATATAAGCCCAGGTGAAGGTCGCTGGACGCGCGGCGACGACAAAATCGCAAGACAGTGCGAGGTCTGCGCCCAGACCTGCGGCAGCTCCATTGACGGCAGCGATAGTCGGGATGGGTAGGTTGAGCAGCAGGCTGGCGGCATAGTGAACGCCTTGCTGGCGCTCCCAGCCGTTGAACCCAACGACCGCTGGATCCGCTTCCATGCGTGCTTGCATTCCGGAGATATCTCCTCCAGCACAAAAGCCTTTACCGGTGCCTGTAATGATCAGAGCGCGAACTTTACGGTCGCCACGCAAGCCCTCCAACAGCTCTACCAACTCAGCGCGCATGGCATCACTCATTGCATTACGTTTTTCTGGCCGGTTCAGGGTCAGGATGGCAACCCCGTTCTCTTGGTGGTAGGTGATGAGATTGTTCTGACTCATTGTTTGGTCTCTTGTAATTTAATTAAACCGATTCGAGTTATGCCTGGCGGAATGGCAGGCTGACTGTGTGAGTGCCAACTTATCTGACGCTTGGGACAGTCAGTCCTTCAGTCATCCTATTGAGCATTCTTGAGTTAACGAGTCAGGTGTTCAAATGACTAAACATGCCGATTGGTCTAACAAAACGTTGGGATGTCGTTCGGGTTTTGCAGCAACGAGTGGACTGAGAGCGCCAAACTAAGGACGCCGATCTGTCAGGTGCACGGTTTTTGGGCGACTGAGCATCGGCCCCATTGAGGTTCTGTTGGCCGATGCCAAACAACCGGCTGCTCTAGACCAAATAAATTCTCAGTTCAGGGCTGCTGTGCGTTCAGTCATAGTGGGGGCGCGGTAAAAAAGCCGGGTTGAGTTCTGCTGGTTGTTAAATCTACAGCTGGCGCTGGGCGAACGTTTGCCTGGCGACATCAGGAAGTCGGCAGCCCATAAATATAAAAACAATCGCGCCACTGGCAGGCGTGGAAAATCCGAGACTTTTGTCGCGGTGAGAGGTTATGCAAATGAACACATCGAGTGCATCGACGACTCCGGATAGGCCGAAGGAATCGGTAAGAGATCAGTGTAGTACGGGTCGTGTAGTCAAAGCGCCCTGTGGCGTATTGGATGTTTTTGCAGGTGTTGCCCTTTTGTGCGTGTTTGGGGGGTATTGCTGGGATGCCCTGACGCTGCCTGGGCCGGTAAACCCGAATGGAATAGGCGTGGGTGAATTTCCCCTGATCATCGCCGTTTCAGCTCTTCTTGCTGTGGCTCTGATGCTCTGTCTCGGCGTGATCAAATGTTTTCGCGGGAGCAATCAAGAACAGGTCGCGATTTTTCGACCTGTGTCGGTGGTGCTCGCCGTTTTGGTGCTGCTCAGTATCGGTACCTACTTGGATAGCCTGGGGCCAATCATTGGCGTCGCAGGACTTTCTTCTCTCATCATGCTGGTGGTGGGTGAACGTCGACCCGTCCAGATCCTTGCTGTTTCATTGGGCTTGAGTTTTGGGTTGTATGCGATCTTCGTTCTGGCTCTTGGTGTCAGCTTTTCTTGAGGTATCACCATGTTTGATAATCTATTGATCGGGTTTTTGGCTTTTGCCGACCCGCTGGTGCTGGTCGGTTTAATTGTGGGGGCACTACTGGGTTATATGATTGGTGCGCTCCCGGGGCTGGGTCCGAGTCTCGGTGTTGCTTTGTTGATTCCATTTACGTATAGCCTTGATCCTCTTGTATCCATCGTAACCCTGGTCTCTCTCTACGCTGCTGCTGAATACGGTGGAGCTATTTCTGCGATACTGATCAACTCGCCGGGGACTGCGGCTGCAGTCGCCACCTCTTGGGATGGCTTTCCGCTAACCCAACAAGGCAAGGCTGGGGTTGCGCTGACGATATCAATAGTTTCATCGGGTATTGGCATATTCATCAGTGCGGTGCTGTTGTTCCTGACAGCCGTTCCACTCTCGGAATTCGCGCTGAACTTTGGGCCTACAGCCTATTTTGCGTTGGCCCTGGTGGGGTTGAGCCTTGTATCTACCCTGTCGAATGGTGCGCCTGTCAAAGGCGCTATTGCGATGGCCATTGGTCTGGCGCTTGCGACGGTTGGTCTTGATTCGCAGACGGGAACTCCCCGTTTCAGCCCAAACCCTGAGTTTTTCGAAGGCTTTCCACTGGTGCCGGTGTTGTTAGGTCTTTTTGCACTTTCGGAAGTTATCTTTATGGTAGAGGCAGGGCCTTCTGCCAAGACCAAGAGCCATCCGGTGAACAGCATCCTTGCAGTGCCTTTGAAAACGTTTGGGAAGCTGAAGTTTAACTTGCTGAGAAGCTCTATTATTGGTTATGTCATCGGCGTTGTGCCAGGCGCTGGAGCCTCTATTGCGTCATTCGTTTCGTACGCCGTAGCCAAGAAAGTATCAAAAACGCCCAATGAGTTCGGTAAAGGTAGTCTAGAAGGGATCGCCGCAGCGGAGTCTGCTAATAATTCCGCGGTATCGGGTGCGCTTGCGCCGCTCTTTGCGCTGGGAATTCCGGGCTCTCCGACAACCGCCATCATGATCGGTGCCCTGATGATTCACGGTATTCAGCCGGGTCCTTTGCTGTTCACGACTAATCCAGAGATTCCCTACACCGTTATAGCGGCGCTTTGGATGAGTGTGCCGGTGATGATTTTCATCGGCTTGGCAGGGGCGAGGTATTGGGCGAAAGTGGCTGATATCCCTCGTCCGGCAATTGCGGCTGCGGTCTCGGTGATCTGCCTGATGGGAGCCTACGCTTCCGAAAACTCAATGTTCCCTGTTTACGTCACACTGGCCTTCGGTATCGTCGGCTATGTCCTGCGCAAGCTTGATATTCCGCTGGCTCCTATCATTCTGGCTCTGGTACTTGGGGAGATGCTCGAAACCAATTTCCGTCGAGCGCTGGTTATTTCCAATGGTGAGTATGATGTTTTCTATAGTAGCCCGCTGACCCTGGTCTTGTTGGCGGTTGCAGTGCTTTCTTTTGCGACGCCTGCCGTACGGTTCCTGCGTGATAAGTTCAGTCGCGGACGCCTTGTGTAATGGATGTTAAGTAAAAATAACAGCGTTGTCAGGTGATCGTGAAGTTTAAACTTTTATGGAAGTTTGGACAGAGTGAGGCTTTACGGCCCGATACCTCAAGCCGATCAAGGTTTGCTGTGTCGGGCTGTTTTGCGCGTGAAGGCTGCTTTCGATTTCTACCGATGACGGGTGGCGGTTGCTGTATACATCACGATTATTTTTCTGGGAAGCTTTTGTACATGTTTTATTCTGGGTCGATGGGTAATGACGCGGGCTAAAGTTGAGGGTGTTGTGATGGGGGTTAATATTTTTGGTGTTTCCCGGTTGCTGTTGCTGTATGTTCTCTGCTTTGGTGTGGGGTGGGTGTTTCTTGAGGTTGGGATGCCTCTGCCGTTCATGATTGGCCCACTGATGCTAACGGCGTTTCTTTATATTAGCGGTTTGATGAAAGCGGCTGTTCCGGCTAAAATCCGGCCCTGTGGCCAAATGATAATTGCTTCTACCGTGGGGTTGGCATTTACCAGTGAAGCGTTGGCCGTTATTTTTGAGATGGGGCTCGCTATTATTGGATTGGCTGTCCTTACAGGTCTGAGTGCCCTGCTTGTTTCACTATTGCTTAAACGCTTTACACGCCTTGATTATTCAACAGCATTGCTGTGCACGATTCCCACCAGTCCGGTAGAGGCTGCTGTGATCGCGGAAAGGTTCGGGTTGAATAAGGCAGTGGTGGTACTGTCGCAAACCATTAGAATAGCGAGCGTTGTGGTAATAGTCCCGATCGCTTTGTATGTGATGGATGGTTGGCCAGGAAATGCTGAGCGAAGTAGTGGAGGGGTGGGTCAGTTTGATCCGGGTGGCGTTCTGTTGTTAGCCATTTCTGCTTTGACCGGTGCTATGCTGTTTCGACTTCTCAGGTTACCAAACCCTTATTTTTTCGGCGCTTTACTGGTTTCTGCCGCCGTATCCAGTAGTGGTCTTCATGTCGCTCCTTACCCGTCGTTGATCATGGCTGCAGCTCAAGTTGTTCTTGGTACTTGGTTGGGCTCCGTGTTTACCAAGGATCTATTTCTGGAAGTCAGGCTGACACTCTCCATTGTCATTTCCATGCTGTTTTTCCTGTTATTGACAAGCTTGATGGCAGTTGCGTTTGCTGTTCTGTCGGGCTTTCCATGGGAGGTCATGTTGCTCAGCGCTGCGCCTGGAGGGGTTACTGAAATGGCATTGACTGCGCAGTTCCTTGGCTACAATGTTGCTGTAATTGTTTCATTTCAGATTGTGCGGATCTGCATATTCATGCCGGGCGTTCATTGGTTCATCGCAGTGGCTCGAAGGTTTGAGTTAGGGCGTTCGTCCTGACGAGTGGCGAAAACGCTGGAGAGAGGTGGCACGCTGTTGAGCTTCATACATCATTCTGGTCGCTCAACTGGCTCCTGATCGTCTCGGTCAACTCAAGTAGAGGCCCCGAATAGCGCGCGATCACCTTGTCGATACTTTCGTTGGTTGACAGGCTGATATTGAGTGCATGGGTGCGATAAGTGGGTAGATTAAGCGGGGCGGCTATTGATACCACTTGAGGCTGCCAGGAGGCTGCGCAATAGCCATGGCACATAACGCTTTGAATGGCATCGTCGATTTCTCTGCTCAACTCTGCCCAGCGGGAAGCGCATCGCCGTGCTCTGAAATGTTCCAGCAGCGCCCCGCGTCGAACCTCATCCTGGACTGATAGGTAAGCCCGTCCCAGTGCGGTGAGGTCTATGGGCAGACGCTGCCCTGTTCCCACGGTGCGCGGAGACTTACGCGCGCCTAACCTGATCGACTCTATATAAACCATTTCGTCGCCGTCGGCGGCTGCTAATCCGACGTTCACTTGCAGTTGCCTGGCGACTTGACGCATCAGCGGTTCCGCTACCCGCACCAGAGAGCTTCCGTGATACAGGGTGTGCGCCAGACTTAGCAAGGAAGATGCTAGCCGGTAGGCACCACTGACCGGGTCGTAGTCCAGGAAACCTGCACGAACCAGCGTTTGTGTCAGGCGGCTAACGGTCGACTTGGAGAGGCCAGTCCTTTCGCTTAGATCTCCGTTGGTCAGGTATTCACTACCCGGACGGAAAGCCCTTAACAAATCCAGGCCGCGCTCCAGGGACCGATTTGGCGTTGACTTGCCTTGACCGGGAATTCCCGCGAGCGTTGCTCCGTTGCTGGCCTCTGCCAATGCGTAAAGTTGTTTGGTGGTCATCGTCATGGCGCTCTTTGGGTTTCGGATGAGAGCGGTACTGCCGGAAGGCGCACGGCGGCAAATCATCGACACCGGCACGGCGCAACCTTGGGCTGGCTTATTGCGGCCGTGACTCGTTTCTACCCCCTTTTTTGCAACGCCGCATCAACGCATGGTCGCTCAATTGCGTCAAGGAGCAGCTCGCTTGAACAGCGCCCCCAAGTGGGAACCGGGCACCGGCTGACTGGATCAAACCCCATGCTGCACCCAGGCGGGGTGGGGCCTGAATCCCCAAATGAGCTGATGCCCGCACAGCCTTGCTGTTCCAAGGAGTGGAACAGCTTGGTTGACCATTCGAATTTCGATTGCATAATCGATGAACGTTCATTTCAGACTCATAACAACAAATAGGTCTCTATGAAAGTTCCCTATCTTAAGGCGCCGTTGCGGCGCTCCTCGGCAATTACATATTGCTTGGCGCTCGCCTGTGATGATCGAGTCGTAATAAATATTATCTGGCGTTATGTCAAGTATCCAATAATCAATTTAATGGGCTCTTTGTCTCCGGATAAGCCTGTGCTCCATAATAATTAATAATCACTTCAAATAACGCAGTCGCCTATTTGAATTGATCCTAAATGGGTAATTTCTAGCCAGCCACCATGCGCGTGCGAGTGGGCGCGTCGGGTATCGGCTTGCTGAGTAATTCCCTTAGTTCTCCTCCGCCCACCCTTGACCGGTTCTGCGGTTGGCTGTGGTGTCCGGTCCTTTTTAGGTACTTGCAATGACGCTAATAAAAAATATGCCCTTGTGTGTAGTAGGAGCGGGACTTGCTGCTAGTGTTCCATCGGTCTTCGCAGAAGGCATTTTAAATGACAGCAAAGCCTCGCTGGAACTTCGAAATTTCTACATGAATCGTGACTTCAGAGAGGGGAGCGGTCAGTCACAGCGAGAAGAGTGGGCCCAAGGTTTTATTCTGCGGTACGAGTCTGGCTATACCCCTGGAGTGATCGGTGTTGGCTTTGACGCTATTGGTATGCTCGGTGTAAAGCTTGATTCGAGCCCCGGTCGGGCTGGCACTGGGCTTCTGCCGGTGCAGGATGACGGCGAGGTGCCTGATACCTACTCAAAGGCTGGTGGTACCTTCAAGCTGCGTGCCTCCAATAGCGAGTTCAAGGTTGGGACCCTGTTGCCCAAGTGGCCCACGCTGCAGGCTAACGATGGTCGCCTGCTACCGCAAATCTTCGAAGGGATGCAACTCCAGGTGCGAGAGTTGAAAGGGCTTGAGTTCACGGGGGCGCAAATCCAGCGCACCGTTCAACGCGATCAGACTGGCGACGAAGGCTTGGCGCTCAATAACAAAAACCGTCGGTTTAGCGGGTCTCTGGATGGAGGGGACTTCGATGTGATGGGGCTCACCTATCAGTTTCTGAAGACCACTAACCTCAGTTACCAATACGCTCGCTTCGAGGATATCTATCGGCAACAGTTCTTTGGTATTACCGACCGGCGCAAGGGAGATTGGGGGGCGTTCAACAGTGATATCCGCCTTTTCCTGAGTGACGATGAAGGGTCGGCACAGGGGGGAGCCATCGACAACCGGGCATTCAGCGCAATGGGTACATACAAATTGAGCGGACATTCGCTGGGTGTTGGTTACCAGTTGATGTCGGGCGACTCGGCTTTTCCCTATGTGGCGGGTTCCAACCCCTTCCTGGTCAACTTTGTTCAGATCGGTGATTTCGCTGAAAAGGATGAGCAATCCTGGCAGCTACGCTACGACTTTGACCTCGCTAACGTCGGTATTCCCGGCCTGACCTTTATGACTCGTTACCTGCGAGGCAGTGGTGCGGATGTCCGGGGCGCCGACTCAGCTGGTGAGCGCGAACTCGATATCGAGTTGCAGTACGTGATCCAGAGTGGGGCGCTAAAGGGGCTGGGCATGCGCTTGCGCAGTGCTACCTATCGGTCTGACTTCTCCCGTGACGCCAACGATGCTCGAGTGATCGTTAGTTACCCGCTCAACCTCCTCTGAATCGGACCTGCTCATGGAGCCGGTTCGATGCATTTAAGTGCTGTAGAGGTGGTTGATTTAACGCGGCTGATATCTTTAACGATGAGTGTTGCTCTTAGGGCTATGAAGAAGTTTTTCCTATTTGGAATACTGACAGCGTTTTCTGGTGATTGAATGAAATATCCACTTCCCCCGCTGAACCCTTTGAGAGCTTTTGAGGCCGCTGCCCGGCTGTGTAGCCTGACAACTGCTGCAGAAGAGATGAATGTATCGCAGGTGGCCGTCAGTCGTCAGGTGCGGGTACTTGAGGAGTATTTTGGGGTCGCCCTGTTTCGACGCTTGCACAGGGGGATCGAGCTGACGCGGGAAGGCAAGGAACTTTACGAGGGAATTACTCACGCTTTCCAGGACATCAGTAACGCGGCGCGTAAAGTTTCACGCAGAGGAAGAAGGAATATTCTTTCCATCCAGTCCTATACCACCTTCTCGCAGCGATGGCTGATTCCCCGGCTGGCTAACTTTCATGATGCCAACGAATTGATTGAAGTCAGGCTCTCATCTTCGTTGGCTCCGGTGGATTTCGAAACGCAAAACATTGATGCCTCGATTCGTTCGGGCCATGGGGATTGGCCTGACCTGCACGCGGAAAAGCTCGTCGATATTGAGCTGATCCCCATTTGCTCGCCGATGTTGATGGAGTCCGCGAAGCTCGAAGCGCCGCAGGATCTTTCCCACATACGTCTGCTTCACTCCATGGCGCGTCCAAACGATTGGGCAAGTTGGCTTTCATCGATCAATGCGGGCGTCGATGCCGATACAGGTATTCGCTTTGATAATTCGGCGCTGGCTTACGAGGCGGCATCGATGAATATTGGGATGGCCATCGCCGTCAAAGCCTTTGTCGAGCGTCAGATTAAAAATGGAAGTTTTATCGCGCCTTTCGAACATACTTATAAAACCGGGGAGAGTTATTATCTGACATGGCCGCGAAAAATGCGCCCATCTGAGCCATTGCTGAAGTTCCTTTCGTGGATGCGAGAGCTGTTGGCGATGACGGATTAATAATCAATGCTGTGGAATGACTGATCGCCGATTCGTAGTGCCGCGACGATTCGTTGATGTTCTCTCGTGGCTGGCAAGCCTGCCCAATATAAACGCCGCCTTTGGCTGACAAATCGTCAGTACCGTTTTGGGTTGTTTTTTGGGAGCCTTAGTTCAGGGATCGGCCCCATATCGAGTACTAAAAAAATAAAATCGTCGGAGTGTCAGAAGATGCTAAGTAAAACTCTAAAGAGCGCTCGCCGCTGCCTGGGTGCAACCACGCTTGCTGCCGTGACAATGTTCTGTGGCGTTGACGTCGCACGGGCCGAAAGCAACTGGCCCAGTGGCCCTGTGAACATGGTCATGCACACGGCGGCGGGTGGCAGTGCAGATGTCTTCATCAGAACACTGGCAAAGACTTTAGAACCGGAGATTGGTCAGAAAGTGATTGTCATCAATGCACCGGGTGGTGGGGGTGCAGCACAGATGACGCGAGTTCTCTCCGCCAAGCCAGATGGTTTGACGCTCGGTGTCAACACGTTGTCGCACTTTACAAGCATGCTTACGAATCTCAAGGGGACATACGCCATTGATGATTTTTCCTGGATAGCTTCGACACAGGAAGACGCGATTTTACTGTTCGTCAAGTCGGGTTCCGACATGAAGAACTTGAATGACCTCGTGGCGCTGGCCAAGGCCAACAATGGGCAGGTCAATGTGGGTGGTTTTGGGCCAGCGGGTTCCATGCAGAGCATTGGCATCACGATGTTGGAGAAGGCCGCGGGTGTAAAGTTTAATTGGATTGCATTTAACTCCACCCCGGATATTGTTGCTGCGCTGTTGGGGGGGCACATTGATGTCGGCGTCTCCAATCTAGGCGCCGTAAGTTCCTTCTTTGATGCAAGTCGCTTGGTCGGCCTGGGCGTGCTGGGCGAAGAACGTCTCACTGGGCTACCTGATGTGCCGACCTTTGGTGAGCAAGGATATCAAGTCGATACCAGTTGGTTGCAGGTTCGTGGAGTGTTTGGACCTGCGGATATTCCAAAGCAGACACAGCAGAAGATTGCGGATGCTATTCACAAGGCGATGCGCTCAGAGGAGTACCAGAATTATGCCCGCAATGCCGGTGTCGTGGACTCTTGGATGGGCCCAAAGGAGTACACGGATTTTGTCAAACGCGTAACGGATATCGCACAAACCCAGCTTAAAGCCGCCGGTTATATTCAGTGATGTTGCAGGGTTTTAACGGGTCGCCAGAGAGTGATAAGTGGGTGAGGATTCATGGCTAAAGCATTTGATGGAATTCGTGTCGTGGATACGACGCATGTACTTGCAGGTCCCTTTGCCAGCTATCAGATGGCAGTCTTGGGTGCTGAAGTGATCAAGGTCGAGTCACCTAATGACCCTGACCAAGCGCGCATGCAGGGCTCTGATCGCGCGCTGAACGATATGGGCATGGGTACTGCCTTCATGGCCCAGGCGTCCAACAAAAAGACATTGGCCCTAGACCTCAAAACTGCTGAGGGACGCGAGGCGATGAAACGGCTCATTTCTACTGCCGATGTGTTTGTGGAAAATTATCGCCCGGGTGCTTTTGATGAGCTGGGGTTGGGTTACGAGGCGTTGTCAACGCTTAACCCTAAGCTGATCTATTGCTCTATCTCGGCTTTTGGTTCGACCGGACCCCGCCGGGAGCAGACAGCCTATGACAATGTGATCCAGGCTTTTTCCGGCATGATGTCGATGACCGGCCACGGCGATGGCAGACCCTTGAAATCAGGGGCGCCTGTTGTGGACTATGCGACGGGCACGACCGCTGCGTATGCAATCGCGACCGCTCTTTTTCAGCGGGAACGAAATGGAGGAAAGGGCCAGTTTATCGATGTTTCCATGCTCGATGTGGCACTGATATTGACCAGCTCTCACCTCACCGGATTCCTCTGGAATAGTAAGCATCCGGAGCAGAAGGGCAATACTTTCCCATTTGCAACGATCGGCTGCTATCAGGCAAGCGATGCCCCGCTGATGATCGGTGCCTCTAACCTCAATCAACAGCGTCGTCTATGGACGGCACTCGGTCGTGAGGACATGATCAAGACCGATAACAATCAACGCCTGGATGCGCATGCGGAAGAGGCGCAGGTGCTGAAAAAAATCATCGGTACGATGTCAGCGGATTATTGGGAGACGTTTTTACAGGCAAGGCGCATCCCAGCTGCTCGCATTCGCCGCCTGGAGGAAGCTCTTTCGGACAGCCAGGTTGCCAGTCGACATGTGCTGCATAGACACGCAATCGGGACCGGTGCAGTCGATGGACTGACGGTTCCAGTGGCGGCATTCAGTCTGTCCGACAGCCCTGCGCAGATCACCCTTACACCGCAACCCGTAGGTGCTCAGAGCGCCGAAATTCTTGCAGAACTCGGCTACGGGCACGAGGAGATTGAAGCGTTGCGAGAAGCGGGGGTCGTCAATTGACTGTCAAGGGGACCTCGATGACCAATCCAATTAAGGTGCTGGCCAATGCGGCGGCGAGTTGGCAAAGCTGCAACCTGACCGAAAACGTGACGTGGGCGACACGCCGCGTCATCCTCGATTGGTTTGCCACAACGTTACCTGGCTGTGTATTGCCACCAGCAACGCTGTTGGCTGACGCCCTTTCCCCCCAACTTGGGCAGGGCAATGCCATCTGCTATGTGAACGGTCAGTTCGGTTCTGCGCGAAATGCTGCGCTGCTCAATGCCACTGCTAGCCACACGGTCGAATTTGACGACATCTTTAAGGATGGCGGGTATCACCCGGGCAGTCCGACCGTTTCCGCCGCGCTGGCCGTCGCTCAGGATAAAGGCGTGTCACTTGCGCAACTCCATCGCGCGATCATCGCTGGCTATGAGGTCGGATGCCGGATCTCCCTGGCTATTCAACCCAGCCACTATCGTTACTGGCATACCACCTCGACCGTGGGCACGATAGGTGCCGCAGTGGCGACCGCCATGATCCTGGGGGCTGATGCGGATCGAATCGCGCATG
The DNA here is from genome assembly GCF_900110355.1 of Pseudomonas sp. NFACC39-1. Taxonomy (NCBI): domain Bacteria; kingdom Pseudomonadati; phylum Pseudomonadota; class Gammaproteobacteria; order Pseudomonadales; family Pseudomonadaceae; genus Pseudomonas; species Pseudomonas sp. NFACC39-1. The sequence continues at coordinate 247,681 of NZ_FODL01000003.1, forward strand.
CTATTGCCCTTTCGAGCAGCTTTGCCGGTGGACACCAGCAGAATCTCCAGGACGGCGGTATGGCGAAGGCGCTACACCCCGGCCATGCAGCAGATGCCGGTATCCTCGCGGGTATCGCCGCCGCTAATGGCGTGACGGCTTCTCTGGACAGCCTTCATGGTGACCAGGGCTTCGCGGCTGCGACCAGCGTCTCCAGTGGAGACTGGCTAACGGCCCTCGAGGGAGTGGGGGAGTGGACGCCTATTACGCGCATGACGGTCAAGAATCATGGTTGTTGCGGGCATATCTTCCCAGCACTCGACGGCCTGAAGCTCTTGCAGGGAACAGAAGGTTTTGATGCCGACGATATCGACTCAATCCGTGTAGACGGGTACACCGCCACCTATCAGATGTGCAACCGTGCGGATCCCCAATCCGCCCAAGAGGCGCGCTTCAGCATCCAGTACTGCATCGCTGCGCAGTTATTGCTTGGCGGTGTCCGTCTGGCTGCGTTTTCGCCTGACGTTTTAGCGCGTTCCGACATTCACTCACTGATGCAGAAAGTGGCCGTCACCGAGGATGCAGAACTGGCAGCCGCTTATCCAAAAAAACGCATGGCACGGCTTCACGTGCGGCTAAAGGATGGGCGCCAAATCAACCACTTCCAGGAAACCCGAAAAGGAGATCCAGAGGATCCGCTGTCGGATGAGGAGCTGGTTGCCAAGTTCGATGAGCTGGCCGGATCCGTTCTCTCACCTGCGCAGCTCAGTGCCTTACGCCAGACAATACTCTACGGGGACGTCCCACCAGGCACTATCAGGCTGGGCACCTAATGGCCGGGAATCGTGTAGTGGGTCAACGAACCGGCTTGCCTTCGTCAGTGAGAGTGGCGCGGCTCACCGCTGCGGGCAATCACTCTGAGATGCAACGTGGCAGGCTCAAGGCAACCCCCCGTGGATAGCTGGCCCACCAACTGCCGATAAAGCTCCTGCCAAGGCGTTTGCGACGGCGGAATGTTGGGGGTCCATTCAAGCCGACGCTGGGCCATCTCGGCCTCGTCGATCAGCAGGTTCACGGTTCGTGTGTTCAGATCCACTTTCAGGCGGTCGTTGGTTTTCAACAAGGCCAGGCCGCCTCCCACCGCTGCCTCAGGGGACATGTTGAGGATTGACGGGCTCGCCGATGTGCCGCTCTGGCGACCGTCGCCGAGGCAGGGCAGGGAGTCGATGCCCTGTTTGATCAGCGCGGCCGGCGGGGCCATATTCACCACTTCGGCACTGCCGGGGTAACCCACGGTGCCCACGCCGCGGATGACCAGGATGCAGCGCTCGTCGATGTCCAGCGCCGGGTCGTCGATCCGGGCGTGATAGTCCTCCGGTCCCTCAAACACAATGGCGCGGGCTTCGAAACTATCCTCGGCACCGGGTTCGGACAGGTAGGTCTTGCGGAACGCTTCACCCACCACCGACATCTTCATGATCGCACTGTCGAAGAAATTGCCGCTGAGCACGATGAACCCGGCACGGTGTTTGAGTGGGGTGTCGAAGGGATAAATTACATCGGCGTTGCTGGTCAGGCTGCTGCGCACGATGTCGCCGATGGTCTTGCCGCTGACCGTGGCGCAGTCTTCGTGCAGACGCCCGGCTTTTTGCAGTTCATGCATGACCGCCGGGACGCCGCCGGCCCGGTGGAAGCCTTCACCCAGGTACTTGCCCGCCGGCATGCAATTGACCAGCAATGGCACGTCCTCGCCGATCCGTTGCCAATCATCCAGGCTCAGTTCGACGCCCATGTGCCGCGCGATGGCGATGAGATGCGGCGGACAGTTGCTCGAAGCTCCCAGTGCCGAGGCGACAGCGATGGCGTTCTCGAAGGCCTCTCGGGTCATGATCTGTGAGGGACGTACGTCCTGCAGTACCAGCTCGCAGATGCGTTTGCCGGTGGCATAGGCCATTTGCCCGCGCTCGCGATAGGGCGCTGGGATGCTCGCACAACCGGGCAGCGACATACCCAGGGCTTCGGCCAAGGCATTCATCGACAGGGCAGTGCCCATGGTGTTGCAGTGACCCACCGACGGCGATGCGGCGGTGGTCATTTCCATGAAACCTTCATAATCGATCTCCCCGGCGGCCATCAGGTTGCGCGCATGCCAGAGCACGGTGCCGGAGCCGATCAACTCGCCTTTGTGGTGACCGTCGAGCATCGGACCGCCGGACAGGACAATGGCCGGCAGGTCGGTTGTTGCCGCGGCCATCAGACAGGCCGGGGTGGTCTTGTCGCAACCAGTGGTGAGCACCACGCCGTCCAATGGGTAGCCGTGGAGGATCTCCACCAGCCCCAGGTAGGCCAGGTTCCGGTCCAGCGCCGCGGTGGGGCGGCGCGACTGTTCGGCGATCGGATGCACCGGGAACCCCATGGGAATGCCGCCGGCATCACGGATACCGGCTTTGACCCGTTGCGCCAGCTCCAGGTGATGACGGTTGCAGGGCGTCAGGTCGCTGCCGGTCTGGGCGATGCCGATGATCGGGCGTCCCGATTGCAGCTCTTGGCGCGTCATCCCGTAGTTCATGTAGCGTTCGACATACAGGGCGGTCATGTCGGCGTGGGCAGGGTCATTGAACCATTGTTCGCTGCGCAGTCGGCGTTTTGGCGTGTCGGTCATGATTCATTTCTCTCTTGTCATTAGGCGAATCGGCAAACGGTTCTGCGTCAGCGGGCGAGCAACCCCCGGGAGGCGAGATTGCGCAGCAGAGCGCTCACGCCAAAGGTCCAGGGTGCGGCGTCAGAGCTGTGGGTCACCTGGTTATGCAGGCTGCCAAGCAACGGGCTGCTGATACTGACCCGGTCACCCAGTTTGTGGGTAAACCCGCCGCCGGCCTGATCTCGGTCTTCTGTGGGGGCGAACAGGGTACCGAGAAACAGCAGAAAACCGTCCGGGTATTGGTGGTTGGCGTTGAGCGTCTGGCCCGCCAGGTCCTGCGGGTCGCGGCTGATCTGGCTCATGGAGCTCGATCCCTGCATGCGGTAACCGTCTTCGCCTTGTACCTGCAGATCGACCACGCAGGCCCGTAGATCATCCAGGCTGAAGTGCTCGTCGAACAGGCGAATGAACGGCCCAATGGCGCAGGACGCATTGTTGTCCTTGGCCTTGCTCAGCAACAGCGCGCTGCGGCCTTCGAAGTCCCGCAGATTGACATCGTTGCCCAAAGTGGCGCCGTGGATCTGGCCGCGGCTGTTCACCGCCAGCACCACTTCCGGCTCCGGATTGTTCCATTGGGAGCCGGGATGAATGCCGATGCGGCTGCCGCTGCCGACGGCGGCGAGAACCGGTGCCTTGGTGAAGATCTCCGCATCCGGGCCGATGCCGACTTCCAGATACTGCGACCACATGCCCTGTTCGATGAGCAAGGCTTTCAGGCGCATGGCCTGCTCCGAGCCGGGCACGATCGAACGCAAGTTGTCGCCTATAACGCTTTGCACGGTGGCGCGTACGGCTTGGGCTTTCGCTGAGTCGCCGCCAGCCTGTTCCTCGATCACCCGCTCGATCATGCTGGCGGCGAAGGTCACGCCGGCGGCCTTGATGACTTGCAAATCCACGGGCGGCAACAACGACGGTTTGGACGGGTTGGCGTCAGGGCCTGTGTTGGCCAGCAGGGCTTCGACACTGGCGATGAAGATGCCAGGTGTCTGCCTCACGGCGGCCAGTGGCGATTCGGTTTCCAGTAAGTCACTCAACGTCGCAAAACGATCCGACAGGTCGAACACGCCGTCGCTGCGCAGCACGATTGGCGAAGGCCCGGCGATCCGGCCAGGCACCCAGGCGCGGCCAATCAGGGTACCGGTCACCCCATCGACCGGCAGGGTGTTCTCGGGAGTAAGCAATGGCGACATGGAGAGGCTTCCTGATTTTTGTAGTGCTTTCACGCTAGGGTGGGCGGTCGATAAACTCCAATGAGATATATTCAGTATTCGATAACGCTAGGTTATTGCTGATCAGAGAGGAATGCCCATGTCGGATCTGTCGTTTTCCAGCTTCTGCGGCTGGCTCAAATTTCGGCATCTGCTGCTGATCGATACCTTGGGGCGCACCCGCAATATGCATTTGGCGGCGCAGCAGATGAACCTCAGCCAGCCGGCCGTCAGCAAGATGCTCAAGGAAATCGAAAGCCTGCTCGGCTTTACGTTGTTCGAACGACTGCCCCGAAGCATGCCGCCCACGGCGTTGGGCGAGCATGTGTTGCGTTATGCGCAAATCGCCTTGAATGACGCGCGTTCGTTCGTCGAGCAAATCAGCAGCCTGCGCGAGGGCGGTCACGGCTTCCTCAAGGTCGGTGGGATTTTTGCCGCGACGGCGGTGGCCTTGCCCGAGGCGATCCTGCAAATCAAACAGCGTTGGCCGTTGCTGTCGATTGAAGTGGTGGAGCAGACCAGTAATCACCTGATGGAGATGCTCGAGGAGAAGAAGCTCGATCTGGCAGTGGCCCGTTTTACCGATCAAAGCCAGCAGCAGCGCTATGACTTCCAGCCCCTGGCGCCGGAACCGTTCTGTATTGTGGTCAATAGCCGTCATCCGCTGGCGAACGCCGGGCCCACCTCCTTGCAGCAACTGGTGGACTTGCCGTGGATTCTCTATCCGGTCGGTACGCCCATTCGCGCTCGCATGGAACTGGCCTTCGCCGAGGCCGGGGTTGGGATGCCGCGCAATACCATCGATACCATTTCCATGCAGACTTTTCTCCAGGTCCTGCAACGTGGGCCGATGATCGGGATGCTGCCCGACGCCATGGTTCATCCGCTGCTCGAAAGCGGCCAGTTGAAAACCCTCGACACCCCGTTGCACCTGGTGCCGCAGGACTACGGCATCCTCACGCGCAAGGATGAGCAACTGACGGGGGCGGCCCTGGAGTTTGCGGAAATCCTCAAGGAAAACGCCCGCCACAATGAGTCATCCAATCCAGCTACTCGATAACCCGAAGTTATCAGTTAATCCAAAAATGCCATTGGGAAAGAATCAGATCACGCCAGTAGAGTGACCCACTCAATAAAAACAATCAGGCATGCCCACATGCCCAGGGGTGACCTCATGCAAACCGTCTCCGAGCATTTACCCGCGCAATCGCAAGCCAGTGAACTTGATTTTGAAGACCGAACCTATCGCAAAGTCATCTGGCGCATCCTGCCAGTCCTGCTCCTGTGTTACATGGCGGCGTACCTGGATCGGGTGAACATCGGTTTCGCCAAGCTCGATATGCTCAACGAGCTGCAATTCAGCAACACCGTGTATGCCTTGGGCGCCAGTATGTTCTTCTGGGGCTACTTCCTCTTCGAAGTCCCCAGCAACCTGTTGCTGCATCGCTTTGGCGCACGGTTCTGGATCGCCCGGATCATGCTCAGTTGGGCGGTGATCTCCATGGCCGTGGCCTACACCGTGCCGCTGGCGGCCTTCTTCCATCTCGAATCGAGCACGATGTTCTACGTGCTGCGTTTCCTGTTGGGCATCTGCGAAGCGGGCTTTTTCCCTGGCGTGATTCTCTACCTCAATTACTGGTTTCCGACCCATCGGCAGAGCCGCGTGATGTCCGGCTTCCTGCTGGCACTGCCGGTCAGTCTGACCTTGGGTGGCATCCTCTCCGGCTGGCTGATGAACAGCATGCAAGGGGTGCAAGGCCTGTCCGGCTGGCAATGGATGCTGCTCATTGAAGGCATCCCTTCGATCATCATGGCGTTTGTGGTGATCGTCTGTCTGGCCGATAACATCGACAAAGCCAAATGGCTGTCCGCAGCGGAAAAAACCCTGCTCAAGGCCAATCTGCAAACCGACAACCAGGGCAAGGCCACTCGGCTGAGTGAAGTGTTTTTCAACCCTCGGGTGTGGTTGCTGGTGATGATTCTGCTGACCTTCAATACCGGCTTCTACGGCCTGGCGTTCTGGATGCCCTCGATCATCAAGAGCACCGGTATCACCAACAGCTTGCACATCGGTTTACTGACCGCCATCCCGTACTCGGTGGCAGTCGTGGCGATGCTGCTCAACGCCCGCCACTCCAATCGCACCGGGGAGCGGCGCCTGCACGCGGCCATTCCGGCCTTCATCGGTGGCGTCGGTCTGATCCTCAGCGCCTTCTTCGCTGACAACCTGGTGTTGTCCGTGCTCTTCCTGAGCGTATCCGCTTCGGGGATTCTCAGCCTGATGCCGATTTTCTGGACCCTGCCTGGCACGGTGCTGTCGGGGGTCGCCGCGGCGGCCGGTATCGGCATGATCAATGCCATCGGCAACTTGTCAGGGTTCACCGGGTCGATGATCACCGCCGTGGCGGAAACCCTCACGGGCAACATCAACAATGGCACCTATGTGCTGGCCTTGTGTCTGCTGGTCAGTGGTGGGCTGATCCTGGCCATCCCCGCGTCGATGCTCGGCAGGACGCCGAAAGACGCATCCATGGCGGCGAAGCTGGAAACCGCATGAGCATGCAGCACAAACGGGTATTGGTCACGGCGGCGGGGCAGACCATGCGTCTGGGGACCGCGGGGCTGGGAGGACAGTGCCAGGTGACGGTGCAGGCGGATTGATCCGGCTGGACTCGTTGCTCATGAGGGGCGCTACCTGCATCGGTTGCCGATGCAGCGTACACAAGCTGCTGAAGGAAACTGAACAGGCGGCAAGGGAATACGGTCTACGACTTGACGTGTCGTGAAAGGAAAGTACCTCATGCCCTCAATGGAAATTCAGCCCCTGCTCGAGCAATTGCTTCTCGCCCGCGGTCCCGGCGGGCAAGAAGACGAAGTGCGCGAGATTTGTCTGAGGGAGCTGAGCCAATATTGCGATGAGGCCAGTGTTGATGAAGCCGGTAATGTCAGGGGATTGATCAAGGCTCGGGGCGGTTCTTCGCAAGCACAGCCCATCCGGGTCATGGCCCACCTCGATGAAATTGCCATGATCGTGAAAAAAGTCAGGGACGACGGAAATCTTGAAGTGGTCGCGCTGGGCGGCGCCCAGCCCATTTGCTTCGGCGTTTGTCCTGTGGAAATCATGGGCGATAGCGACTGTCTGCCGGGTGTGCTGTCCTACGGTTCCATGCACAACAGTGGCGGCTCTACGCAGGGCCGCGATGTTCTTTCCGGCGCGGTGAAGTGGAGCGACGTGCACGTCGTCACCCGACGGTCGCCGCAAGCGTTGGCCGAGGCGGGCGTCCGGCCCGGGGTCCGTGTGGTCCTAAGCCAACACTGGCGCCAGCCGTTCCTGGTCAATGATGCCGTCGCCGCCCATTTCCTGGATGACAGGGCGCCACTGGCAGCCGTGATTGCAGCCGCGAAGCAGATCAGGAACCGTCGGCAGGAACTTCAACAAGACGTCTGGTTTGTCTGTACGACGCTTGAGGAGGAATCCAATGCCGGTGCGCTGTATGCGGCCTCACGCGTGCCGGGAGACACCACTGTCGCAGTGGAGGTGGGGCCGGTCCTGGACGAATACGGGACGGTGTTGTCCGCCGACCCGATTATCAACACCGGTGACCAGAAGGGGTACTACACCCGTTCTGTCGTGGATGCGCTCATAAAAGCCGCACAGCGTTCGGGGTATCACCCTCAGGTGGCCTTGCTGGTGGATTTTGCCTCCGATGCGAGCGCGGTCATGAGCTCCGGGGTTGCCGCGAGGGCAGGTTGCATCGCGATACCGACGGAAAACACCCATGGGTTTGAGATGGTGCTCAATGAAGGTATTGTCGCGTGTGCCGCGACACTCACTGAATACCTGTTGTATCCGACGCAATGAGATGGGGCCAATGCCCTTGCCGAGGCCTATGTGGATCGAAATCTTGATCGGCGTAACAACCTTTCCCTGGATAGCCTGAATTTTTTCCTCGCTGATGTACGCGACGGCTTGGGTCCCTACCTGGCGATCTATTTGTTGGCGGTACACCGTTGGGAGCCGGCCAGCATTGGTGTGGTAATGACGGTGGCGGCGATCGTCGGGCTCGTTGCCCAGGCGCCCGCAGGTGCATTGATCGACCGGGTTCGCAGCAAACGCACCGTGGTGGCCGCTGCGGCATTGCTGGTAACGCTGGCTTGCCTGGTGCTGCCATTCACCTCTTCGTTCGGCCTGGTGGCATTGACCCAGGCGGTCAGCGCCGTGGCGGCTTCGGTATTCGCCCCGGCCATTGCCGCGATCTCCCTGGGTATCACCGGTGCAAGGGCTTTTACTCGACGCACCGGGCGCAACGAGACCTTCAATCATGCAGGTAACGCCTGTGCCGCGTTGCTGGCCGGCGGGTTCGCCTGGTTGTTCGGCCCTATCGCGGTGTTCTATCTGATGGCGGCGATGGCCTTGGCCAGCATCGTGGCGGTCAGTTGCGTGTCGGCCGAGGCCATCGACCATGACGTGGCAAGGGGGCTCGAGGCCGGTCAGTCGACCCAGGGGCCGATGCCCTCGACGTTGCGCGTGTTGCTGGACAACCGCACGCTATTGCTGTTCGCCATGTGCTGCGGGTTGTTCCACCTGGCGAACGCGGCAATGCTGCCCTTGGTCAGCCAGAAACTCGCCCTGGCCAATGCGCACTTGGCCACGCCGCTGACCTCGGCCTGTATCGTCGCGGCTCAATTAGTGATGGTGCCCATGGCCTGGCTGGTCGGTATCAAGGCCGATGCCTGGGGACGCAAACCGCTGCTTCTGGCGGGCTTTTTGATCCTGCCGATTCGAGGGGTGCTATACGTGCTCTCGGACGACCCTTACTGGCTGGTGGCCGTGCAATTGCTGGACGGTATCGGCGCCGGGCTGTTTGGCGCGCTGTTCCCCTTGGTGGTCAAGGACCTGACCCAGGGCACTGGGCACTTCAATGTCAGCCTCGGTGTGCTGTCGACCGTGTTCGGGCTCGGTGCCGCGTTGAGCAACAGCCTGGCCGGGTTCGTGGTGCAAGGTGCGGGCTACAGCGCTGCGTTCCTGACGCTGGCGGCGATTGCGACATTGGCATTTGGACTGCTGCTGGTCATGCCAGAGACCTCCACGCCAAGCCGCGTTTCACCGCCCAATGCCTCGCCCGTGCCTGAGGGTGAGGTCGTCTGAACATGGGCATGTAGAGTACGTCTCGGGCTGAACTCACGCCTCAGCTTGAGACGTTACTTGCCCTCACGTTCGAAAATGTCCCACCAACCGCTGCTGATGGTTCGCCATTGGATCGTGAGGCGAGCGAAAAGCATGCTGATGTTCCTGCGCTTGGGCTTCAAGTTGCGCGGGCCAGGGCCCGTTATCCGGAATCGGCAACCTCTGTCATTTCATGTCTCTGGTCTGCACCCACGGCACCGCGTCTTGCGCCAACGCCTCATCCAATCAAAGCATGCGGCGCAGGACGTCGTTGCGAGGATCGCGGTCGAAGACCCGGTGCTTGAGGGCGCCCGCGACATGCAACACGATCAGCCCGAGCAGGGTATAGGCGAGGACCTTGTGCAACCATTGAAAGACGGCGAACCAGTCGTCATTTTTCGGCAGGAGTTCGGGAAGGTTGACGCCAAAAAAGAACACGCCGTCGCTCATTGTGTAGGTGCTGGACATTGAGTATCCCATCAACGGTACGGCGACGATCAGTACGTACATGGCACGTTGCACCAAGCGTGACAAAAAACGCTCATGGGCGGCCAATGTTTCCGGCGGCAACGGGAGCCTGGGGGTGCGCAGGCGCAGGGCGATCTGAACCAGGACCAGCAGAAACGCCAGCACGCCAAAGGATTTGTGCCATGGGTAATAGAGCTCGTACTTGCTCGCCACTTCATCGTCCATGCCGGTCATATACCAGCCGGCCCAGAGGAGGCCAGCGATAAGCACGGCGCGTACCCAGTGCAACACTCGCAGGGATGCTGGATATCGATCAACTGTCGCTTGTTTTATGGCGTTCATCGCAGCCTCTTCATTGATCAACAAGACATCGAAAATGCACGGTTGAATACCACCCTCGGCGCCCCGAGGCCTCGAAGGTAGTCGGTGCAGTGATTGTTTTCAGGTCGGCAGCAGTACGGTGATGACCTTCTCCTCGGTGTAGGCCAACGCACCGCCAAACCCGCCCTCACGCCCAATGCCGCTGGCCTTGACGCCACCCCAGGGCAGGTTGGCATCCAGCGGGCTCCAGCAGTTGATACCCACGGCGCCAGCCTTTACCGCAGCGGCTACGCGGTGTGCTCGCGTCAGATCGGCGGTCCAGACCGTGGCCGCCAGGCCGTAGGTGGAATCGTTGGCCAGGGCGACCGCTTCATCTTCGCTGTCGAAGGTGATCACCGTGCCGACGGGCCCGAAGATCTCGTCCTGGGCGATCGCCATGTCATTACGGGCATTGGCGAAGATCGTCGGCTGGACAAACCAGCCCCGCTCAGGGGTCGATACACCGCCGGCCAGTAGCGAGGCGCCTTGGTCGATGCCCAGCTGGATGTAGCGGTTGACGCGATCCAATTGCGCTTTCTTGGCCACCGGCCCCATCTGTATGTCGGGCTGCCGGGGATCACCTACCTTGACCTCGCGCGCAGCATCGGCAAGCGCCGCGGCGAAGCGATCGGCGAGGCTGCGGTGGACCAGGATGCGCGAGCCCGCTGCGCAGATCTGGCCCTGGTTGACGAACAGGCCGAGCGCGCAGCCGCGTAGCGCGTCCTCGAAGGAGGCGTCGTCAAAGACAATCTGTGGGCTCTTGCCGCCCAGCTCCAGTGCCACGCGCTTGAACAGCACGCCGGCGGTGCGCTGGATCTCGCGGCCGGCCTCGGGGCTGCCGGTGAAGCTTATCTTGGCGACGTGCGGGTGTTCGCACAACGCGCGGCCCACCTCATCGCCGTAGCCGGTGACCACGTTGATCACGCCGTCAGGGAAGCCCGCTTCCTGAGCCAGCGCCGCCAGGTGCAGGGCCGACTGCGGGGTTTCTTCCGATGGCTTGATGACCACGCTGCAGCCCGCCGCCAGCAACGCGGCGAGCTTCCACACTGTGATCATCAGCGGTGAGTTCCAGGGCACGATGGCGCCGACCACGCCCACTGGCTCACGGACCGTGTACGAGAGGGTCTTGGCGCCGAAATATCCGCCCGTGGGAATGGTGCGCCCCTCCAGCTGATTGGCCCAGCCGGCGGCAGCGCGCAAGTTGGCGATTGCGTTGGGCAGGTCCATCCGGCGTGGTTCGAGGGGGGAGCGACCGATGGCATCAGCGTCCAGATCGGCCAGCAATTCGCTGTCGCGCTCGACCAGGTCAGCCAGTTTCGACAGCAATCGAGCGCGCTGGGCGCCGTCAAGCTGGCTCCAGGCGCCATGCTCAAGCTGGGTGCGCGCCGCGCTCACGGCGCGGTCCACGTCCGCGGCCGTGCCTCGCGCGGAGCTGCCGTACGGCTGTTCTGTCACGGGGTTGATGAGAGGTATGCGACGACCGTCGGAGGCTTCGAAGGACGCGCCTTGGATAAAGTGATTCAGGTGCTGAGTCATTTGGGGGCCTGCGTGATATGAAAAGGTCGGGTTACACAGCTCATGCCTTGAGAGAGGCCAGGGCGTCGCCGAAGATGTCCAGGGCTTTGAAGAACAATGAGCGGGAAATGGTCAGCGAAGGCATGACGCGCATCACGTTGCTGTAGCGACCGCAGGGAATCATCAGCACGCCGTGGTCCAACAGGTAGCCCATGAGCTGGCCGATCTTCTGAGGTTCCAGGGGGGACTGGGTGACCAGGTCTTCCACCAGCTCGATACCGATCATCAGGCCGCGGCCGCGTACTTCACCGACGAACGGGCTGTTAAATCCTCGGATGCGTTCCTGCGCTTCCAGTCCCAGGGTGTGAGCGCGGTTGAGCAGATCGAGCTCCGGGTCTTGCAGGATGCTGATGTTGGTCAGCGCCACTGCCGCGGACAACGAGTTGGCGGCGAAGGTATTGGGCATCGATCCGTCTGGAATCTTGGCCGCCAGGTCCGAACGCATGATCAGGCCGGCCATCGGCAGGTCGCTGCCGATACCCTTGCCGAACGTGAGCATGTCGGGCTTGACGCCGGAGTGCTCGACCGCCCACATCTTGCCGGTGCGCCCTGCGCCGGATTGCACTTCATCGACGATCAACAGCGTGCCGCTGCGGTCGCAGGCCTTGCGCAACAGTTGCAGGAACTCTGCCGAGGGCGGCACGTAGCCGCCTTCGCCCTGCACCGGCTCCACGATCACGGCGGCCACGTCATCGGCGGCGGTGTAGGGGGTGTTCAGCAGATAGTCCACGTACTCGCCGGCGATCTGCTCGGCGCTTTTGTGAGTGGTGTCGAAAGGGAAGCGGTAGGCATAAGGGTAGGGGGCGTGAATGACGCCACCCATTTGGGCGCCGTAACCCTTGCGGTAGGCGGTGCCTGTGGTCAGCGAGCCCGAAGCGTTCCACACGCCGTGGTAGCCACCGTGGAAAGCGATGATCTGGTGCCGCCCGGTGATGCGCTTGGCAAACTTGATGGCAGCCTCCAGCGCATCGCTGCCGCCTTGCGTGAAGAAGGTGATGCAGTCGCCACGCAAGCCGTCCGGTGCGATCTCGGAGAGTTTGGCTGCCAGTTCGGTGCGCCGAGTGCTGTTGACTTCCAGGGCATGCATCAACACCTCGGACTGTTCGCGGATGGCCTGCACCACCTTGGGGTGGCAGCGGCCTACGCTGCTGACGCCCACGCCTGCGGACAAGTCGATGTAGGTGTTGCCGTCCGGGTCCTTGAAGGTCGCGCCGAAAGCGCGGTCCATGGCCACGGGCATGCGTGCGCCGCCGCGTGCCATCGACTCGGTGCGCTCCGACAACGCCAGGGCCTCGCGGGTCTTGGGGCCGGGCACGGTGCCGGAGGTCATCCGCGGGGCATCCGCGAAGTGGAGGGATTCAAATTTGGTTTCGCTCATGACGGCCTCTCAGGATGTCGGATTCAGTGTGCCGATCATCCCCGTGGCACATCCCAGGCCGGTAGCCCGAATCGGCACATGGATGCGCCGCGCCGAACGCCAGTTCCAGTGAAGGGCGCTACGTTGAGGAAATTTGCAATAATCTCTTATTGCGCGAATATTGTATGTTTAGGTGATCTAATAAGAAGAATATCGACCGAGGCTTTCGCGAATTATGAAAAAAAGCAACGTAAGCCATTTCCGAGACATCCATGTCCATGCGGCCAACATTCAGGAGTGGAACCAGGACTACAACCAGTTAACCGCCGGTTTGGCCGAGAGTTCGCTCATGCAGTTGACCACTGCGCGATGCCACGTCTTTCGCGAGCAGATCAACCAGCGTGTCGTGCAGCACGGTGTGGCTCCCCGGGACAAGATGTGCTTCGCAGTGCCGATCACTGTCCCGGGTTCGACACGGATGCAGGGGCGGGAAGTGGACGACAGCAGCCTGTTCTTTCTCCAGGGTGGCGAGGAGTTCATGTTCCATATGCCGATGGGGATGGAGCTGCTGTCCATCACGTTCGAACGTGAATGGTTCGAGCAGGCGTTGGCGCAAACGCCGTCGGCCAAGGAAATCAGCCAGCTATTGCGTCAACCGGTGATCAGGGGTTCCAGCCAGCGCTTCGCCCATGCTCGCCGCCAGTTGCTGGCGGTGTTCTCCCAGGCCCTGGCGCACGAAGAACTCGACAGTGCGGGCGATCCGGCGCTGGAGCAGGCCATGCTGGGCGAGTTGCTGCAACTCATGACCGACCCGGCCTGCGACAAGCACCAGCGCATCGCCAGCTCCACGCGCAGTTTCATCGTCGAGAAATGCCATCGTCTGACGACTGCGCAGGTGCTCAACGTACCCAGCGTGGACGAGTTGTGCCAGCGACTCCACGTGAGCCGGCGTACCGTGCAGAACAGCTTCCGCTCGGTTGCCGAGACGACGCCGCTGAACTACTTGCGCTCCGTGAGGCTCAACGGTGTGCGCCGGACCTTGATGTCCACCCCCGCCTCGCATCTCTCGATCGGCGATGCCGCCGCCCAATGGGGCTTCTATCACCTCAGCCATTTTGCCGCAGAGTACCAGGAGCTGTTCGCCGAGTTGCCATCCCACACCGCGCGCGCAGCCATCCCCGGTTGCGCCCATGCCTGAATATTTGCCCGTCGCACTTAGCTGCAGCGGCGGCACTGACGGCGCGTATCGCCTTGCAGTGAGCGACTGCCACCCACGGCGTTGACGGGTATCCCGAATCAGCAGGGCCTGCAGGCTGCCTTGACCTGTTTTGGGATGGCGCCTGAGACGTTACCGATTTGGGATAACGAGGCATTCATGGGCAGGCATAGGATCGAATCCAGCGTGCGACAAGAACAATGAGCTGTTCGGTGGCGGTGAGCGATTGACTGCGCCGATCCTACAGCGACTGCCTCATACAATAAGGTCAAGAAAATGAGTGTATCTATCCCGATTAACAGTTCGACGGATTTGAAACGTGGTGCCCTGGGTGTCGGCTTTATCATCTTCTTCGTGATTTCGGCAGCCAGCCCGTTGAGTGTCATCGCCGGCGGCTTTCCCATTGGCATCATGCTGGGTAATGGCGCCGGTACACCGGCGTTACTGATCCTGGCCTTGACGGTCTTGCTGATGTTCTCAGTGGGCTACACCACCATGTCCCGACACGTCACCAACGCCGGGGGCTTCTACGCCTTCACCTCTCGCGGCCTGGGTGGCCTGGCCGGCGGGGCGGCAGGGGTCCTGGCGATGTTCGCCTATAACATCCTCCAGATTGGCCTCTATGGCATGTTCGGGGGCGTGGTCAGTGGCACCATGGCCAGCGTCTTTGGCCTGGAGTTGCCCTGGTGGTCCTACTCGTTGATGGCGATGGCCAGCATCGCGATTCTGGGGTATCGCAAGATCGATCTCTCGGCCCGGTTGCTGTCGGCGGTGGTCATCGCCGAGTACCTGGCTATCCTGACCCTGGATTTCGCCATTCTCAAGACCGGCGGTGACAGCGGCATCAACCTTGACGCCTTCGATCGCAGCCATGTGTTCAGCGGCACACCGTCAATCGGCTTGCTGTTCTGTTTCGCGGCGTTTATCGGTTTCGAGGCCACGACCATTTACGGCGAGGAGGCAAAGGACCCGCAACGTACCATCCCGATCGCTACCTACTGCTCGGTATTGCTGATCGGTGGTTTCTACGCGCTATCGGTCTGGTCGATGGTGGTGGGCGTCGGGGCGGACAAAATCGTGCCCACGCTGCAAGCGTTGCAGGACCCGACGACGTTTATCTATGGCATGTCCGATCACTTTGTCGGCCCGTATCTGACTCAGATTATCCGCGTGCTGTTCATGGTCAGTATCTACGCCGGCCTGCTGGCCTTTCATAACGCAGCGGCACGTTACTTCTTTGCCATCGGGCGTGACGGCTTGCTGCCGCGCCGGTTGGGCACTACCCATCGCGTCCACCAGAGTCCCCATATGGGGTCGGTGTTGCAGAGTCTGATTTCTGCCGTGGTCGTGTTGATCTTTGCTGCCATGGATGCCGATCCGATCCTGCAGCTGTTCGCCTGGCTCTCCAACTTGGCCACGCTTTGCGTGATTTTACTGATGGCGATCACTTCGGCAGCCGTACTCATGTTCTTTCGACGTCACCCCGAGCTGAAGCTGGGAATCTGGCGTGGGCGGATTTTCCCCGGCTTCTCTTGCCTTGCCCTATTGGTGGTCCTGGTATTGGCGGTGGTGCATTTCGATGTACTGACCGGCGCCAGCCAAGCCTTGTCCTATGGCCTCTGCGCCGTCATTCCCGCGGCCCTGCTGGGTGGCGTGCTACTGGCGGCTCGACTGCGCAAGACGTCGCCGCAGCGATACCTGGCGTTAGGTAGCCACAAGCTTTAAGGCCCCACGCCGAACTTTTGGCCACGACATGAGAGCGCTTGCAGTGGGGGCCGGTCACGGTGCGAGCCGACTGACGCCGACCTGGCCGAGCAGCTCATCAATCATGTGCAGGCAGTGACTCAAGCCTGCTGACACATCGCCGACGCGCCGGCTAAGGATAATCGGTGACGTCGCGTTGTCTTCCAGCAACGGCGTGAAGCCAATGTCGTCGCGGTGCAGCAGTTGCACCGAGGCCGGTACCAGCGTCACGCCTATTCCCGCACCTACCAGCCCGATCGCGGTTTGCAATTCGTTGGTCCACTGCGCCACCTCAATGCCAAGGCCGTGGGATTCGAACAAGGCGATCACATGATCGGCATAACTGGGACGCGGGTTGCCGGGGTACAGCACGAAAGGTTCCACGGCCAGTTGCTGCAGGCTGATGGGCCCGGCGAGCAAGGGATGGCCAGCCGGCAGGGCCGCCACCAGCCGGTCTTCAGTCAACACCGTCTGGACAATCGCCGGATCATCGATCCGTATTCGACCGAAACCGATATCGATGCGTCCGGCTTTGAGTGCCTGCACCTGCTGCAAGGTGGTCATCTCCGAGAGGCCCAACTCCAGTGCCAAGGTCTCGCCGCTGCGCAATCGACGGATCAGTTCTGGCAGCACGCCGTACAGGGTCGACGGCGCAAAACCGATGCCCAGCCAGGTTTTCTCGCCCAGCCCAATCCGACGGGTGTTGTCACAGACCTTGCCCAGCTGTTCGAGCAGGGTTGCGCAGTGCTCGTGGAAAAAACGCCCGGCTTCGGTCAGCTTCAGCGGCCGCCCGCGTTCCAGCAGAGACACGCCCAGTTCCTCCTCCAATTGTTGAATCTGGCGGCTCAGCGGCGGTTGGGCGATGTGCAAAAGCTCGGCGGCGCGAGTGAAGTTGAGGGTCTGGGCCAAGACCTGGAAATAACGCAGGTGACGCAACTCCATGGGCAGTCTCCGGAGGTTCGATGTATACCTTAAAGGTATCATGCCAGACTAATTCTATATTGGCCCCCCAGAAAAACCCGTACGAGAATCGGTTCCAGAACTCCAAGAACCTGACGGGTATTGCCATGCTTGCAACAGCCATTGAGGCGATCGAGACGATCATCGTCGATCTGCCCACCATCCGCCCGCACAAACTGGCGATGCACACGATGCAGAACCAGACCCTGGTGATCATTCGCGTGCGCTGCGCCGACGGCATCGAAGGTATCGGTGAGTCCACGACCATCGGTGGCCTTGCCTACGGCAACGAGAGCCCGGAAAGCATCAAGACCAATATCGACCGGCACTTTGCGCCGCTGCTGATGGGCCAGGATGCCAGTAATGTGAACGCTGCCATGTTGCGCCTGGAGCGCTGCATTCGTGGCAACACCTTTGCCAAGTCGGGGATCGAAACCGCATTGCTCGATGCCCAAGGCAAGCGTCTTGGCCTGGCGGTAAGCGAGCTGTTGGGCGGCCGCGTGCGTGATGCCTTGCCGGTGGCGTGGACCCTGGCCAGTGGTGACACCGAAAAAGACATTGCCGAAGCCCAGCAGATGCTCGACCTGCGCCGCCATCGCCTCTTCAAACTGAAAATCGGTGCCGGTGAGGTCAATCGCGACCTAGCCCATGTCCTGGCGATCAAGAAAGCCTTGGGCGACCGCGCCAGCGTAAGGGTCGACGTCAATCAGGCCTGGGACGAAGCGGTGGCGTTACGTGCGTGCCGGATTCTCGGCTCGAACGGCATCGACTTGATCGAGCAGCCGATTTCCCGTCATAACCGCGCCGGTATGGCGCGCCTGAACGCCATGAGCCCCGCACCGATCATGGCCGACGAGTCGATCGAATGCGTCGAGGATGCATTCAACCTGGCCCGGGAAGGGGGCGCCTCGGTATTCGCGTTGAAAATCGCCAAGAACGGCGGGCCTCGTGCAGTGCTACGCACCGCTGCGATTGCCGACGCAGCCGGCATCGGCCTCTATGGCGGCACCATGCTCGAAGGCGGCGTAGGCACACTCGCTTCTGCCCACGCCTTCATCACGCTCAATAAACTGACCTGGGACACCGAGCTGTTCGGGCCACTGTTGCTGACCGAGGATATTCTCAGTGAACCGTTGGTTTACCGTGATTTCGAGCTGCATGTGCCCAATACCCCTGGCCTGGGCGTGACGCTGGACGAAGAGCGCCTGGCGTACTTCCGTCGCGACAAAACCTCCACCGTCGTTCATCAAGTCTGAGGAGAACGCCATGCTGTTTCACGTAAAGATGACCGTGCAGTTGCCGCTCGATATGGATCCAGAAACGGCCGCCAGGCTCAAGGCCGATGAAAAGGCCTTGGCCCAACGGTTGCTGCAACAAGGCAAATGGCGCCATTTGTGGCGCATTGCCGGGCTCTATGCCAATTACAGTGTGTTCGATGTCGACAGTGTCCAGGAGCTGCATGACTTGCTCATGCAGTTGCCGCTGTACCCCTACATGGCGATTGAAGTTGCCGCGATGTGTCGCCATCCGTCTTCCATCCATGAGGATGACCGCTGATCCCAGTCGGTTCAGTTCGTTACGCTAATAATTAAAAGATGAGGAAACCACGCAATGAACGTCAAGATTTCCCACACTGCCGGTGTCCAGAAATTTCTCGAAGAGGCCAGCGGTCTGCTCAACGATGGGGGTAACCCACGGGTCAAGGATCTGCTCTACCGGATCTTGCGTGATTCGGTGAACATCATCGAGGACCTTGCCGTGACGCCGGAAGAGTTCTGGAAAGCGGTCAATTATCTCAACGTGCTGGGGGCTCGCCAGGAAGCGGGATTGCTGGTGGCCGGGATCGGTCTGGAACATTACCTCGACCTGCTGATGGATGCCGAAGACGAGCAGGCCGGCAAGGCTGGCGGCACGCCGCGGACGATCGAAGGACCGTTGTACGTGGCAGGCGCGCCGTTGTGCCAAGGTGAGGCTCGGCTGGACGATGGCAGCGATCCGGGCGTGCCGCTGTTCATGCAGGGCCGGGTGTTCAACACCGCTGGCGAGCCATTGGCTGGTGCGGTTGTCGACGTCTGGCACGCCAACACGGGCGGCACTTACTCCTACTTCGATACCCAGCAGTCGGCGTTCAATTTGCGTCGGCGCATCGTCACCGATACCGAGGGACGCTATCGCTTTCGCAGTATCGTACCGTCAGGCTACGGCTGCCCTCCGGACGGTCCGACCCAGCAATTGCTGGATCAGTTGGGACGTCACGGTCAGCGTCCAGCACACGTGCACTTTTTCATCTCGGCGCCGGATCATCGCCACCTGACGACCCAGATCAATCTCGACGGCGACAAGTACCTGCACGACGATTTCGCCTACGCGACTCGTGATGAACTGATCGCAAAAATCACCTTCAGCGAGGATCAACAACGTGCGGCGGCGCACGGCGTCAACGGTCGTTTTGCTGAGATCGAGTTCGATTTCACCCTGCAGCTGTCCGCCCAGCTTGAAGAGCAGCAGCGCTGCGAGCGGGTTCGTGCCTTGGAAGATTGACGGTTTCCCGCTGTAGCCAGGGCCGTGGGATAGCGAACAGTTATCCCGCGGCCTTTTGCATTGTGCGCGACGCCGGCTCATCGAACCGAGCGCCACAGGGGCCAGGAGCAGGGCTCTCCCGGCTCGTCAGACCCGGAAATGCCCCACCAGGCGCTGCTGATGGTCCGCCATTTCATAAAGTGAGTCGCTGGCCTTCGAGGCGTCGCCCATGCGCGTGGTCAGCGTTTCACTGATGCCGCGAATGTCGCTGACACGGTGGCTGATGTCATCCACCACGGTGCTTTGTTCCAGGGCCGCGCTGGCAATCTGTTGGTTCATCTGTTCGATCACGTCCACGGCCTGAGAGATGTTCTCCAGGGCCGTGCGCGTCTGCTGGACTTGCAGCACGCTGCTGCCGGCTTGTTCGCGACTGAGCTGGGTGCTATGCACCACGTCCTGGCTCAGTTGCTGTAGCGATTCGATGACCATGCGCACCTGTTCCACCGAACTTTGGGTGTTACTGGCCAGGTGCCTGACCTCATCAGCCACCACGGCAAAACCCCGGCCCTGTTCGCCCGCCCGAGCCGCTTCGATAGCCGCATTCAAGGCCAAGAGATTGGTCTGTTGTGCGATGGCGCAGATGACGTCCAGCACCTGGCCGATCTGGGCACTGTTTTCGGCCAGGGCACGCACTTGCTTGAGGGTTGCGTCCAGGCGTTGGTCCAGGTTTTCGATGTTGTGCACGGCGGTAGCGAACACGGCCTGACCTGAGCGGCTGGCGTTTTCGGCAGCGGAGGCAGCATCGGCGGCGCGGTGCGAGTTGCGGGCGACTTCCTGGGCGCTGGCACTCATTTCATGCAGGGCAGTGGCGGCCAACTCCACTTCGCGGTACTGGCGCTGCATGCCCGCGCTGACTTCGCGGGCGATGCCCAGAGAGGTGTCGGCGCTGTTGCGGGTGTCCAGGGAGGCCGACTGAATATTGCGGATAATGGGTTGCAGCTTATCCAGAAAGCGATTGAAACCACTGGCCAGGCGACCCAGTTCGTCGCCTCGTCCGGTCGGCAGCCGTTGGGTCAGGTCGCCGTCACCCTCGACAATGGCGTCGAGCAGGCTGGCCACTTTCAGCAGTGGCCGTGTCACGCCATAGGCGGCGAGCCAGATCAGCAGCATGCCCAGGAGACTGGCCAGCAGACCCAGGCCGAGGTTGAGCCAGTTGGCCTGGCGGCTCTTGTCGTCGAGTTGGGCCTGCATTTGTCGGGCGGGCGCCTGTACCAAGGCTTGCGGAACCTTTATCTGCAACTGCCAGGTGGGGTTGTCGGGCGTGGTTTGCAGGGGCTGACGGATGTCGATGGCGGCGCCGGTCACCGTGCCACTGCGTCCAGCCACTTGGCCGGAAGCCGAGAGGATGCTGACCTCGCTGTCACCCTGATACAGGTTTTGACTGAGATCGGCAGCCAGTTTTTGCAGTGTGTCGAGGCTGATGTCCATGCCGACTACACCGATCGGCTTGCCATTGACGAGCAGGGGAATGGAGATGCTGCTCATCAGCACTTTCTGACCCTCGACCTCACTGGCGTAGGGTTCGATCACGCAGGTGCGACGTTGTTCTTGAGGGCAGACGTACCAGGCGTTTTCCGGCTCGCTGCCGACCGGTGCATTGTTGGCGGTGATTTGTGGTTCGGTCAGCACCTCCTGGACCAGCCGCCCCGGTTGGCTCTGTGACCAATACAGGGCGAAGCGGCCTTTCTCGTTGCCTGCCAAGGCGCGTTGCCCGACAAAGTCGGCGTCTTTACCGACCAACGCATCGGGCAACAGCACCACATACAGGCCCAGCACTTTCGAGCGTTTTTGCAGGGTCTGTCGCGTGATGCTGATCAGATCCTCGCGTAATTGCGTCGGCGTGAGTCGTCCCTCGAGGGTTTGCTCGCGCAGTTGCAGGACCTGTTGCGCGAATCCTTCACCGTAGAGTGCCGTTTCGTTGAAAAAGCGTTCGACATGCTGGCCGTGGGCAACGGCCTGGGCGTGCAGGCGTTGCGAGGCCGCCTGGCCCAGCAACTCGCTGCTCTGTTCCTTCAGCAGTCTGGCGCTTTGTTGATTCTGATAGAGCGAGGCGCCGATCAACGCGCCGACAACGGCCAGCAGACATAGACCGCTCAGTAGCGTAATTCGCCACTGGATCGTGAGGTGAGCGAAAGGCATGGCTGACGTTTCCTGCATTTGGGAGGGGCTTTGGAGGCGAGGGGCAAGACGCCCTCGTTTTTTTCTTATGAGCGCGCCGAGTCTGGAGCGGCTGGGCAGAGCATGAGGGGAGGCCGTGCAGGGGGCTATCCCAAATCGGCAAGAGCTGGCGGATTGGCAGCGCCGTTGCGACCCGTTTTGGGGCGGTGCCGATGATGCTACCGATTTGGGATAGCGAGCGGTTCGACGGGGGGCATAGGATCGATTCCAGCGCGCGTCTAAAACAAAAACGCTAACCGGTACCGATCGTGCCTTGATCGGACCAACCCTATAGCGACTGCCTCATACAATAAGGTCAAGAAAATGAGTGTATTTATCCCGGTCAACAGCTCGACGGAGCTCAAGCGTGGCGCCCTGGGTGTGGGCTTCATCATCTTCTTCGTGATATCGGCAGCGAGCCCGTTGAGTGTCATCGCCGGCGGCTTTCCCATTGGCATCATGCTGGGTAACGGCGCCGGCACCCCGGCGTTGCTGATCCTGGCCTTGTTGGTACTGCTGGCGTTCTCGGTGGGCTACACCACGATGTCCCGGCATCTCACCAACGCTGGTGGTTTCTATGCGTTCACCTCTCGCGGGCTGGGTGGCCTGGCCGGCGGCGCGGCGGCGGTGTTGGCGATGTTTGCCTACAACATCCTCCAGATCGGGCTGTACGGCATGTTCGGCGGCGTGGTCAGCGGCACCATGGAGAGTGTGTTTGGCCTGGTGTTGCCCTGGTGGTCCTACTCGTTGATGGCGATGGCCAGCATCGCGATTCTGGGGTGTCGCAAGATCGATCTGTCCGCCCGGGTGCTGTCGATTGTCGTGATTGCCGAGTACCTGGCGATCCTGACCTTGGATTTTGCCATCCTGAAAACCGGCGGTGACAGTGGCATCAACCTCGACGCATTCGATCGCAGCCATGTGTTCAGCGGCACGCCGTCAATCGGGCTGCTGTTCTGCTTCGCAGCGTTCATCGGTTTCGAGGCCACGACCATCTACGGCGAAGAGGCCAAGAACCCGCAACGCACTATCCCGATCGCCACCTACAGTTCCGTGTTGCTGATCGGCGGTTTCTACGCTTTGTCAGTCTGGTCCATGGTGGTGGGGGTGGGCGCGGACAAGATCGTCCCGATGCTTCAGGCCTTAGAGGACCCGACGACCTTTATCTACGGCATGTCCGATCATTTTGTCGGGCCATACCTGACGCAGATTATCCGCGTGTTGTTCATGGTCAGTATCTACGCCGGGCTACTGGCGTTCCATAACGCCGCGGCGCGCTACTTTTTCGCCATTGGTCGAGATGGCCTGCTGCCCAGCCAGTTGGGCACCACCCATCGCATTCACCAGAGTCCGCACATGGGGTCGGCGTTGCAAAGCCTGATCGCTGCGGTGGTGGTGCTGATCTTCGCAGCTATGGATGGCGATCCTATCCTGCAGTTGTTCGCCTGGTTCTCCAACCTGGCTACCCTCTGCGTGATTCTGTTGATGGCGCTGACCTCGGTCGCGATCTACGTGTATTTCCAGCGTCACCCGCAGCTTAAGGTCGGGGTCTGGCGCGGGAAAATTCTGCCGGGCTTTTCTTGCCTGGCACTGCTGACGGTACTGGTCCTGGCCGTCGTTCATTTCGATGTGCTCACCGGTGCCAGCCAATTGATCTCCTATGGTCTCTGCGCCGTGATACCCGCCGCACTGATCGGCGGTCTGTTTCTGGCCGTGCGGCTGCGAAGGACCTCGCCGCAACGGTTCATGGCCCTGGGCAGCCACAAGCTCTAGGGCCCCCCCCCGCGGTACCACTCCACTACGAATACATCTGCCGGCCGCCGTTCGGTACGGCTCGTCAGCGCGTGAAAGGAAGGTTTCAAATGCACACATACAAGATGCTCATCAACGGCGTTCGGGTTGCCGGTGAAAACGGACAGTTTGACGTCATCAACCCCGCCACGGGAGCCGCATTCGCCCAATGTCCAGCCGGGTCGCTGGCGCAACTGGACCTGGCCGTGGATGCCGCGCAGGCGGCATTCGGCAAGTGGCGGCACAGCACTCATCCTGACCGTTGCGATCGCCTGATGAAAGTCGCTGCGGACATCGAACAAGAAGCCGAGTCCCTGGCCCGGCTGATCGTCCAGGAGCAAGGCAAACCGTTGGCGCTGGCCTTTTCCGAAGTCATGGGGGCGGCGGCCTGGACGCGTTATGCGGCGCAACAACAGATTACCGTGGAACTGGTGGAAGAAACCCCCACCCAGCGCATCGAACTGCACCGCAAGCCTCTTGGCGTGGTGGCTTCGATCACCCCGTGGAACTGGCCGTTCATGATCGCTGTATGGCACATCATGCCGGCGCTGCGGGCCGGTAACTGTGTGATCAGCAAACCGTCGAGCCTGACTCCCCTGAGCACCTTGCGCCTGGCGGAGATCATCGCCCGTCATGTGCCCCATGGCGTGATCAACTGCGTGACCGGTGAACAAGGTTTTGGCAGTGCGATCACTACGCACACCGGCATCCAGAAGATTGTCTTCACCGGCTCGACGGCCACCGGGCAAAGCGTGATGCGCGGTGCCGCCAGCAACCTCAAGCGCCTGACCCTGGAATTGGGCGGCAACGACGCCGCCATCGTCCTGCCGGGTACGCCGGTGGAGGCGGTGGCCGAGGAAATTTTCCAGGCGGCCTTTCTCAACATGGGTCAGACCTGTGCTGCGCTCAAGCGCCTGTACATCCACGAGTCCCAGTACCAGGCATTCGCCGATGCCCTGACCGGGATTGCCGCCCGCCAGGTCGTCGGCGATGGCCTGGAGCCTTTGGTCACCTTCGGTCCGGTGCAGAACCTTGAACAACTGCAGTTGGTCGATGCGCTGGTCGCCGATGCGCGGGCCCAGGGTGGACGTGTCTTGTGTGGCGGTGCGCGCCTGGATCGCCCGGGCTTCTTCTATCCGCCCACCCTGGTCGCGGATGTGACGGATGGCCAGCGCCTGGTCGACGAGGAGCAGTTCGGTCCGGTGTTGCCGCTGATCGCGTACCGGGATGTCGAGGATGTCCTGCGTCGCGCCAATGCGGGCGACATGGGCTTGGGCGGCTCGGTCTGGGGAGTGGACATCGAACAGGCGCAGGCGTTGGCCTGCCGTCTCGAAAGCGGGGTGGCGTGGGTCAACTGCCATGCCCAGATCCAGCCGAACACGCCGTTTGGCGGCAGCAAGATGTCCGGTTTTGGTGTCGAGTTCGGCCTTGAAGGCCTGCTGGAATTCACCGGCCAGCAGCTGTTGTTTGTCCGCAAGCGTGACCCTGAATAAGCCCATTCGCCTTGCGAAGTCGGTGCGGCCCGCCGTGCCGACGTCATGCCAATACCTAAGACAGCCTATGAAGGCGCACCAGAGGAGCATCACCCATGCGGTATCCATTCAGTCCATTGCTCGGCAGCACGCTTGCGTGCTCATTGGCGCTTTGCGCCATCAGTCAGGCCCAGGCCTATGAGCTCTACAGCGATGAGAGCCGTCATCTCAACGCAGACATGACGGCGGTCTTCGGCCTGTTCAACAGTCGCAAGAACTATGACGGCACTTCCGGTGGCTCTACCTGGCGGGAAGGTTTCATCAAGTACGGCTTGAGCGGTGATCAGGCCTTGGCAGGCAACGGCACGGCGTACGGCGCCTTCTCCCTGGTCAGTTCCGCCACCTGGGGAGACGGCGACCCGTCGGGCAATACCCTGGGCAGCGAGCGCACGACGAAGATCGAGGATGCCTATCTGGGCTGGCGTTCCGGTGATTTGTTTCCGGCGTTGGGCAAGGATGGCGTCGATATTTCCGGTGGGCGCCAGGTGGTCAAGCTGGGCCGTGGCTTCCTGCTCAACGATGACGGGCCGAACCTGGGCAAGGGCCCTGCCGACGGCGCCCTGAACCGCGGCGGAGCCTATTACCTGGCCGCACGGCACGCTTTCGACCAGACCGCCTACTTGCGCCTGGGCGGGCAGGATGGCCTGCATGGCAGCCTGCTCTGGCTCAAGTCCGACAACCGCGCCCAGGCTGAGACCGAACTGGCCGCCGGCACCCTGGACTACACCACCAAACCCGGTACGTTGGGGCTGACCTGGGTGCATGGCATCGACGTCGATGAGCAATGGGCCAGTGATTTTCAGCGCCAGCGCAAAGGCATGAATGTCTACAGCGTGCGGGGTGAAGGCGATGCCGGTATCGAGAACGTCAGCCTGGCGTTCGAGTATGCCTGGCAGGACAAGGACAGCGGTCCTGAGAAAGCCTGGTACGGGGAGGCGGGGTATACCTTCGCTGACGTCGCCTGGGCGCCGAAGGTGACGTATCGCTACACCCGCTATTCGCAGAAATGGGACTCGCTGTTCACTGGTGTGAGCACGGGCTATGGCACCTGGTTGCAGGGCGAAGTCGCCAGCAACTACGCCGGGCCATTCAACAGTAACACCAGCATTCATCACGTCGGCCTGAAAGCGACGCCCTTGGAGAACCTGACGGTGGGCGCGCTGTACTTCGATTTCGACACGTTGCGCAAGCGCGACTCGCTGAATCTCGATGCCCAGGAACTGGATCTTTATGCAGAATGGGCCGTCAACCCGCACTTGATCATCAGCCCCTTGGTCGGCCTCTACAAACCCAAGCAGGACTCAAACTCGGGTGGCAATCAGGTCGGCGGAAACGGCACCAACCTGTACAGCCAGCTGACGGTGGCCGTTCCGTTCTGACCGTTCAGCCACTGCGTCCAGGGCTGAGGCCTATGGCCCATCGGCGCCTGGCTGGGTCCGCATGTTCTCAGCGATGCGCCGGGTGGTGTCCATGACCATCTCGACCACGGTTTCCTGGCGCAGCAGCTTGAAGCTTTGCGTGCTGCCCACGGCGGACAGGCTGCCCACCACCTCATCGATATCCGGTTGGATGATGGGCGCCGCGATGCCGGTCAGGCCCAGGTTGAGTTCATCGTGGGTCAGGCAGTAGCCGTCCTTGCGGATCTTCTTCGTGGCCTTGGCAAACCCTGCCCAGTCATACGGACTGTCGGGGTCATTGGCCATGTGCTCTTCGAACAGGCGCTGCAGTCGACGGCCCTTCTGGAAGGCGATCAGTACCTTCGATTGCGCACCGCGAAAAAACGGCAGCGGCTGGCCACGTCCGAACGCGAATTGGTAGGTATCCGTGGGTTCAGCGATGTAGGTGTTGATGATGCGCCCGTCATAAAAAACGCTCGCAAACACCGCCAGGCCGGTTTGCGCGGACAGCTCGTGCATCAGCTCGCGCCCGGCGAGCAGGATGGGATCGTACTGACGCATCATCCAGTCCAGCTCGATGACGCGCGGTCCCAGGCCGTAGCTGCCGGCGTCCACTCGCGTCAGCAGGCCGGCATCGCACAGGTCCTTGACATAGCGGTACACGGTCGCGCGTGACAGTCCCATGCGCTCGGCAGTGGTGTCGGGATCGATCTTCAACGTCTCTGGGCCGAACAGGTCCAGGACGCTCAGCATTTTACTCAGGCTGCTCATTGGGTTCCTAAAGGGGGGAAGGCATGCGGGTGGCCGTTTGGTGAGCACTATAGGTAGGCGCAGCGGCGATGGAAAGCCTGCCTGCCGGATGAGAAACGTGCCGTCACCTTACTCCGCTGCTTGAGAAATACAAGTTGCCTGTCGGTATTTTTAGCCTCAAAAACTACATAAAATCTCATAATAAGAGTTTTATGTATAAAAATAGCTTGTTGTGCGGGCTTTTGTGTGTGATAAATCTCAATCATTGCAAACGCACGACCGAGAGGGCTGGAAATGAATGGTGCGCAACTGATAGTGAAGGCGGCGGTGGCAAGCGGTATCGAGTACTGCTTCGCCAATCCCGGAACGACTGAAATCCCTCTGGTGGCAGCCATGGCCAGTGCCCCGGGCCTCAAGCCGGTGCTGTCCTTGTTCGAAGGGGTGTGCACTGGCGCTGCGGACGGTTATGGGCGCATCGCCGAGAAGCCGGCCATGACCCTGACCCACCTCGGGCCTGGGTTCGCCAATGGCATTGCCAACCTGCACAACGCGCGCCGCGCCAATACCCCCATCGTCAATGTCATCGGCGACCACGCGTCATGGCACGTCAACTACGATCCGCCACTGGCCAGCGACATCCAGGCCTTGGCCGGGGCCGTTTCCGGTTGGGTCCGTACCTCGCGTACGGCATCGGGCATCGGCGACGATCTGCAGGACGCCATGCGTGCAGCCTGGCAAGCCAAAGGCCAGATCGCCAGCTTGATCCTGCCCATGGACCTGCAAGGCAACCCGGCGGAGCACCCGGGAGTATTTGCGCCTGTGCAGCCGCCGGTTCGCCGGTTTGCCGGTGATCGGGTCGAGGCGCTGGCGCAGGCGCTGCGTGACGGTCAGCGCCTGGTCTTCATAGTCGGCGACCAGGGCTTGTCCGTCGCGGGACTGGAAGCGGCGGGGCGCCTGGCGCAACTTCCCGGCGTGCGGATGTTCGCCGAGACCTTTCCGCGGTTGAGCTACCGCGGCGGTGGTTTGCCGGACCTGGATCGCTTGCCGTACTTCCCGGAAGTGGCGATCGAGATTCTCGACCAGTTTGACAAGGTCGTCTGCGCCGGTGTCCCGGAACCCATCAGTTACTTCGGCTATGAAGGCATACCTTCGCGGCTGGCCGAGCGTGACCGCCTGCTGCTGTTGGCCGAAGTCGGCGACGACGTGGCCGGTGCTTTGACGGCGCTGGCCGATGCCCTCGATGCGCCCGCCTACCGGCCCACGCCGCAGGGCATCGAGTTGCCGCCCGCCCAGGCGGAGCTGACGCCTCAATCCATCGGCCAACTGCTGGCCGCCGCGCTGCCGGACGACTGCATTGTCTCCGTGGAAGGCGGGACTTGCGGCTATCCGTTTTTCACCGCCTCCGCCCATGCCGCGCGGCACCGCGTGCTGACCAATACCGGCGGTGCAATTGGCCAGGGCATTCCAGTGGGTTTTGGCGCCGCCCTGGCGGAGCGTGGCAACCGGGTGTTCTGCCTGCAGTCAGACGGCAGCGCCCAGTACACCATCCAGACCCTGTGGAGCATTGCGCGTGAGCAATTACCGGTGGTGATTCTGATCGCCGCCAACCATCGCTACGCAATCCTGCAAAACGAGCTGCGCCGTTTTGGCATGACCGAACTCGGGCCGCAAGCCCTGAACCTGACCGTGCTGGACCGCCCGCGGATCGACTGGAAGGCCCTGGCCAAAGGTTACGGCGTACCCGCCTGCACGGTGCACACCAATGGCGAACTACAACGGGCCCTGACCAATGCCAGTGCCGACAGTGGTCCTTGCCTGATCGAAATGGCGCTGTGAAGGAGTCGATATGAACCCGTTCGAAGTATTGCCCGCCGTCCAGGCGTTCCTGTCCCAACCCGGTCGCCTGTTCATTGGCGGCTCATGGCAGGACGCTGCTGGAGGTCGCCGGTTTGCCGTGGAGAATCCAGCCACCGAAGAAACGCTGACAGAAGTCGCCCAAGCCGATGAGCGTGACGTCGATGCGGCGGTCGCTGCCGCCCGTGCCGCGTTCAGCGGGGCCTGGGCGCGGCAGTCACCGGCCCAGCGAGGCCTGCTGCTGTTCCGCCTGGCTGACCTGTTGGACCAACACCGCGAGGAACTGGCTCAACTGATCACCCTGGAGAACGGCAAGCCCATCGCCGCCGCCCGCGGTGAAGCGGCCAGCGCCGCGAATATCGTGCGCTACTTCGCCGGTTGGCCGACCAAGATCGAAGGCAGCACGCTGCCGGTTTCGCCCGCCAGCGGGGCGCCGATGCTCAACTACACCCTGCGCGAGCCGGTGGGGGTCTGTGCGTTGATCGTGCCGTGGAATTTTCCGCTCAACATGTGCGTCTGGAAGCTCGGTCCGGCGCTGGCAACCGGTTGTGTGGCGGTGCTCAAACCGGCCGAGCAGACGCCGTTGGTGGCGATCCGGCTGGTGCAGTTGATCGAAGCGGCGGGCTTCGAGCCGGGGGTGGTCAACCTGATCACCGGGCTCGGTGCCGAGACCGGTGCACCGCTGGCGAAGCACCCTGGCGTGGACAAGATCGCCTTTACCGGCTCGACTCAGGTCGGTCGACTGATCGCCCAGGCCGCCACCAGCAACATGAAGAAGGTGTCGCTGGAATTGGGCGGCAAGTCACCGAACATCATCTTGCCGGACGCTGACATCGTGCGGGCTGCCAAAGGGGCCGCCGATGGCATTTTCTACAACCAGGGGCAGGTCTGCACCGCCGCATCGAGGTTATACGTGCATGCCAGCGTACTCGACCAGGTGCTCGAAGAGCTCCAGCGTCACGCCGCCGCCCATGTCCTCGGGCCCGGGTTGGATCCGGCCAGCAGCATGGGCCCGCTGGTCTCCGCGCGCCAACTGAGCACGGTCAAAGGCTACCTGCAACGCGGGCAGCAAGAGGGCGCCGAACTGGTCTGCGGCGGAGGGCGACCCGAGCACCTGGAGCGCGGTCACTTCATTGAGCCCAGCGTATTCCTCGACCGCTTCGAAGGGGCCTGCGTCGCCCGCGAAGAAATTTTCGGTCCAGTGCTGACCGTCATGAGCTGGACCGAGATCGACGACCTGGTGCTGCGCGCCAACGATTCGCCCTATGGCCTCGCGGCGGGCCTGTGGACCCGCGACCTCAGCTCGGCCCACCGGGTGGCGGCGCAACTCAAGGCCGGCTCGGTCTGGATCAACTGTTGGAATGTCGTCGATCCGGCTTCGCCGTTCGGTGGCTACAAGCAATCCGGCTGGGGCCGGGAAATGGGTAAGAACGTGATCGATGCCTACACCGAGACCAAGAGTGTCTTCGTCGATCTCGCCTGAACCGAATCATTACAAGAGGAATCGCTATGGATCTGGAATTGAAAGGTCGTGTGGCCATCGTCACCGGCGGCGGCATGGGTATCGGTAAGGAGGTCGCACGCTTTCTCTCCGAAGAGGGTTGCAAGGTGGTGATCTGCGCGCGCCGCATGGAGTATCTCCAGCAGGCCGCCGAGGAGATCACGGCCCAGACCGGCAACGAAGTGCTGCCCTTGTTTTGCGACACCAACCAGATGTCGGCCGTATCGGACATGGTGGAAGCGGCACACAAGCACTTCGGTCGCATCGACATCCTGGTCAACGGTGCGGCGGCGCCATCGGGCGTCGTGCGCAACGACATCGAGCATGCCGGCGACGATGAACTGCTGTCGGACCTCAACACCAAGGTCATTGGCTATTTCCGTTGCGCCAAGGCCGTGACCCCGCACATGAAGGCTGGCGGCTTTGGTCGCATCATCAACATCGGAGGTCTCACCGGCCGCGGCAGCAAGGTTCTGTCGGGGATGCGCAACCTGGCCATCGCCCACATGACCAAGACCCTTTCCGACCAGTTGGGCCCTGCCGGCATCACCGTCAACCTGATCCACCCCGGCGTGGTGGACACCCCCCATATCCAGGAGTTGTACGAGCGTGAAGGGATCAAGCAGGGCAAGACCCCGGAACAGGTCGAGCAAGGCTACATCGATGTCACGCCGATCCGCCGCACCTTGGCACCCATCGAGATGGGCTGGTTGATCGGCTTCCTGGCGTCACCCAAGGCCGGAGCCGTGACAGGTGAATCCATCGGCATCGACGGTGGTTTGACCCGTGGCATCTTCATTTGAGGAGCATCAGTGATGAGTAACGGAACCCTTTTGGTCGCCACGGTGGGTCAGGCCGTCATCCGCAGCGCCGACGATGGCCGGACCTGGCATCGCCTTGGCTTGGGCCAGGACCTGGAGTTCGATGCGATCACGCGGTCTTTGAGTGTCCACCCGGGCACCCCCGAAGTGATTTATGCCGGTACCGACGTGGGCTTGTGCGTCAGCCACGACACCGGCGGTCGTTGGGAGCGGGTCGATTCTCCGTTCAATGGCCAGACCGTGTGGAAAGTCGCGGTCGACCCGCAGGACGCCCAGCGTATTTTTGTCGGCACCGGGGCACCTTCGCGCGCTGTGTTGTGGCGGACCCTGGACGGTGGCCAGCACTGGGACCGTGCGCCGGTGGAGATCCCGGAATTCTGTGACGGCGTCAGCCGTCCCCGTCTACTGGCCTTCGCCTACGATCCAACGGACCGCAACCAGTTATGGTTTGGCCTGGAGGAGGGCGGGTTGTTTCATTCGCGCGACGGCGGCGACAGTTGGACACGGGTCGATGACCGGCTGCTGTGGGATTACAACTCCGACATCCACAACATCCTGGTGCTGCCCAACCATGGCCAGAAGGTCATCGTGGTGGTCTGCGTCAACGCCGTCTACCGCAGCCTGGATGAAGGGCTGACATGGACCGGCATCATTGCCCGCGAAGCGTTCGGCCTTTACTACGTGAGAGCCATGAACGCGCCGCTGGATACGCAAAGCAGCCTGTACTTGAGCATTTCCGACGGCACGCCCGGTACCACCAGCAAGGTCCTCGTTTCCCATGATGCCGCGCTCAGTTGGGAAGTGTTGCCTCTTGCGCAACAGCCCAACTCCTGTATCTGGGCCATCGCCTTCAACCCGGCCAATCCTCGGCAAATCGTCGCCGGCACCAAGTACGGCCATCTGTTCACCTCGGAAAACGGCGGGGACGGGTGGCAAAAACAGTGGCG
The DNA here is from genome assembly GCF_900110355.1 of Pseudomonas sp. NFACC39-1. Lineage (NCBI taxonomy): Bacteria > Pseudomonadati > Pseudomonadota > Gammaproteobacteria > Pseudomonadales > Pseudomonadaceae > Pseudomonas > Pseudomonas sp. NFACC39-1. The sequence goes on from NZ_FODL01000003.1 coordinate 279,745, forward strand.
CGAGTTCAGCGAGATCGCGGATGTGCTCTGGACCCCCGCAGTGGCGCAGATCAAGGCCGGACACCAATCCATCGTCAAGAAGAACTGAGGTATGGCGCGATGAAAGTCGAAGTCCTTCGTACTCATTTATCGCTATGGGTCAGTGACCCCGAAGTGTCGGCACGCTGGTACGCCGACATCCTCGGCATGCATGAAAGTGCACGAGGCGACAGTTGGATCATGATGGCGTTTGGTGCCAAGCATCACGACATCGCATTGATCCGTGCAGAGCCGGGTGCCCATCAGGGCGGGCTGGGCTTGCAGCATTACGGGCTGGAGATCGCCGGTGACATGACCACCCTGCGCCAGCTCTACGGCATGTTGCTGCGCAAGGGCGTGGAGGTGGTGAAGATCACCGACCACGAAATCGGCAACGGCGTTTATTTCCACGATCCCGATGGCAATCGCATGGAGTTCTTCCTCGAGACCGAACATGACGATGCCCGGGGCAAGGCACGGTTCAGGGCCGCTGGCGCCCCGAGCAGGAATTTCGATCTGGACCCACTTTGAACATGAGGCAAGTCTGATGAAAACCGCGAATTTCGCTACTTATCACATCCGTAAATGGTACAGCTTCATCGAAGAGACACTGGCCAACGAAAGCGGCCAATTGGCCGATGGCGAGCCGTTGTTCAAGTATGCGATCGCGGCCGTGATCGCCAACCCTTATGCAAGCCGCTATAGCGAGACGCTGTCGGAACTGATCGAGCCATCACCGCTGCTGGGCGAGGAGTTCGGTCGGCGTATCCAGGCACTGGCCGGCTCGCGGGAGATTGTCAGTTACGGCAAGGCATGCCTGGTGGGCAGCCTGGGTGAGTACGAGCACGGCAATGCGTTTCTGACCAACCCGGCTGCCGATCCGGTTCGCGTGGCGCTGGGCGGCGGCAAGTCCTGGGTGCCTTCCACCGGTAAGCGCGGCGGTCCTGGCACGACCATAGACGTGCCGCTGGCACACAAGGATGCGCTCTATGTGCGTTCTCACTACGACAGTATTTCCCTGACGCTGGGGGACGGCCCGTCACCCGATGAAGTCGTGGTGATCTGGGCCTTCGCCACGCGTGGTCGCCTGCATGCACGACTGGGTGGCCTGCAGGCGGCGGACGTCAAGGGCGTCGATGGCTTGCATTGACTCCAAGGGTTAGGCTGCAGGCAAAGCCCACAGGGCATGACTGACTCAGCCCACGCTAAACCAAAACAAGAAAGCGGTGAACAGTGATGAAGCAGGAGAAGACCCAGGTTGTCATCGTCGGCGGCGGCCCCAACGGGATCACCGCCGCGCACTATATGGGCATGTACGGTATCGACTGTGTGGTCCTCGAGCTTGCCGACTGCATACTGCCTTACCCGCGCGCGGTGGGCATGGATGACGAGGCGCTGCGAGTGTTGCAGGGCATTGGCATCGCCGAGCTGGCGGCCAGGGACATGATTTGCGACGTGCCGCTGCGCTACTACAACTCGCGTGGCGTGTGCTTCGCCGAGGTCAAGCCGAGCACTGCGCATTACGGCTGGCCGATGCGCAATATCTTCATGCAGCAACTGCTCGAAGGCACGTTGCGCGAGCAACTGGGGCAGCACCCCAGCGTACAACTGCGTCAAGGCCATGAAATGCTCGAGCTGGAGCAGGACGCCCAAGGGGTGACGTTGCAGGTGCGCGATGCCCAGGGCACCCTCTACCAGTTGCAGGCCGAGTATGTGATCGGCGCCGATGGCGGGCGCTCGACCGTGCGCAAAAAACTCGGCATCGAGTTGCTGGGGCTGACCCATCCGCGCAAATGGGTGGTGGTCGATACGGCCAATGACACCCTGGACGCACCCTACACCGCACTGCATGCCGATCCGCAACGGCCTTTCGTGTGTATCTATCTGCCTTACCAGCAGCGCCGCTGGGAGTTTATGCTCCTGGAGGGAGAGGATGAGGCGAAGATGTGCGAGGAGGGCACTATTCGCAAGCTGATCCGTGGGCACATCGGCGATGCGGTCGATCAGTTGAACATCATCCGTATCCGCGCCTACACCCATCATTCCCGGGTCGCGGCGCGTTTCGTCGAAGGGCGCGTGGTGTTGGTGGGCGATGCGGCGCATATTTCCCCGCCCTGGGCCGGGCAGGGTCTCAACTCCGGCTTGCGCGACGTGGCCAACGTGGCCTGGAAGCTGGCAGCGATCATTCAGGACCGTGCGTCAGCCTCGATTCTTGAAAGCTACGACCAGGAGCGGCGCGGTCACGCCACCGAACTGGTGGCCCTGGCCGACAACATGGGCGCGGTGCTGGGGCTGACCAACCCTTTGATGGCCGGCGTGCGCGATTGGTTGTTCCAGGCCGTCAACAGCGTCGACAACCTGCGCTCTCATTTGTTGGAGTTCAAGTTCAAGCCCAAGGCGACCATCACCAAAGGGCTCGTGTATCACGAGCGTGCCGAGTTGCGCGAGGACGACCTGGTCGGGCAGTTGTTCGTCCAGCCCTACGTCGAGGATGCCCAGGGGCAGCGTCAACGGCTGGACAGCGTTATGGGATCGTCCTACGCGATATTGGGGTATCGGGTGAATCCGCGCGAACAGGTGAGCGAAGAGATGGCTGACTATTGGGCACGCTGGGAAGCGCGCTTCATCCAGGTCAATCGCTCGCGCAGCGGCGTTGGACGCAACCAGCCGTTGACGGCTGTCGACGCCATCAGCGTGGAGGATGTCGATAACCGATTGGGCGAATGGTTCTCCCGGGTGCGTGACTGCATCGTGGTGGTGCGTCCGGATCGGTTTGTCGCGGCCATTACCACACCGGAAAGGCTCGATGGGGTATTGCGCAAGCTGGCGGGGCAACTGTCGTGAAGGGCGGCCAGGAGATACTCGACCAGCTCTTCGACGCTACGCGCAGCGTCCAGGCGCTGCCGGCGCTCGTCCCGGAAGCGCTCGACGTGTCCACCGGCTATGCGCTGCAGCGCCAGGCCCTGGAGCAGCGTCTGGCGAGGGGGGAGCAACTGAGCGGATGGAAGATTGCCTTCGCGGGTAGTGCCGCGCAGGCGCGTTTCGGTCTTGACGAACCGGCCTATGGAAGCCTGACCGATGCCATGTCCGTCGAGCCGGGGAATCCGGTGTCGCTCCCACGGTTGATACAGCCCAAGCTGGAAATTGAACTGGCCTTTGTCTTTGGCCGCAGCTTGCCTGCCGGCCACTGTCGAGACGAAGACATCCTGGCGGCCATCGGCGAGGTCGCGCCCGCGTTCGAGATCGCCGATTGTCGATGGCAGCAATGGCGTTTCGGGGCTGGGGCATTTCTCGCCGACAACGCCGCGGCGGGGCTTTACAGCCTCGGGCAACGCGTGGCGTTCGATGCCTTGCGCCATGCCTGTGTCGCCTATCGGCTGGAATGTGACGGGGTGCTTTGCGGTGTAGGGGATACCCTCGACCGGGAGGACAGCCCGTTGCGCAACCTGTGCTGGTTGGTCCGGCGCCTGCTGGCCGACGGGCAGCGGGTGGAAGCAGGCCAGGTCGTGCTGTCCGGATCGCTGCTGGCACCCTTGGATGTCCAGCCTGCCACTTACCGGCTGCACATGCTTGGCACGGAACTGGCTTTGGTTTTCGTCGCGGAGCCTGCCCCCGCGTGAACGATCACTGTCGTCACGGATGACCCAGCCCCTGCAGACCAATAAAAACAATGGGGCCACCGAGGAACGACGAACATGCTCGCTGAAGTCCGGACCTTCAATGACCCGCAACAACATGCCGGCTCCATCCAGGGCTGGCAGCAAGTCTATGACCAACTGGGGCGTGGTTGCCTGACCAGCGAACTGCGGCAGTTGTCCGCTGATCGCTTCCAGATCTTCCAGGAGGTGCTGGACAAACGCGTGGTGCAGCGCGGCTTTGCGCCCAAAGGTCGGTTGTGCGCGGCCATGTCTCTGGGCGGTGCGCCCGTCGTTCAAGGGCAGCAGGTGGGGGCACATAGTGTCGTGCTGTTGCGTGACGCCGAAGAGTTCGTCCTGCATGCACCGGAAGGCACGCACTTCCTGGCGCTCAATGTCGACACCGTACGCTTTGCCAAACTGGCGGCGTTCGAATTATCGAGCGAGCAACTCAGGCGCTTGAAGACGGTGTCACAGGTGAGTGTGGATGAGGCGTTACTGTTGCGTATACGGCAACGTATCCTCCCGGCGTTTCGTCACTTTTTGGAACATGCGGACGCCATCAACCCGGCCTCGGAGAAAATGCTCGAGGACGTCATGCTCAATGCCTTCCTCGATTTGTTCAGCCATGCGACCGACGACACACGCTCACGCCGGAGCAACTTTTCCGTCAGTGCGTACTTGGTCAAGCGCTGCCAGGAACTGATCGTCGCCAGTGGCGATACCCCATTGAGCATCCTCGACCTGTGCGAGCAATTGCGCGTCAGCCGACGGACCCTGCAGAACAGTTTCCAGTCAGTGACCGGCATGCGTCCGGTGGAGTACTTGCGCAACCTGCGCCTCAACGCGGTGCGTCGGCGCCTGATCGCTACGCCCGCCTGCGCCATGAACATCGGCGAGGTCGCGGTGGCAATGGGCTTTTTTCACCTGAGCCATTTCGCCGCGCATTATCGCGAGCTATTTGGCGAGTCCCCTTCCGATACACCCAGGGCGAAGCGCTGACGCCCATGCCTGCGTGCTGTCGTTCAGGGCTCGATGTCCGTATGGAGGGGGCTGATGTGCGATTTGCCGGCAGGCTGCTCAGGCAAAACTGATCCGATCGGCGTAGGCATTCTGAACGATCTTGCGCTGGTAGTCCGAAGGCGTGGTACTGACCAGCTTCTTGAAGTCCCGCAGGAAATGCGACTGGTCGGAAAAGCCCAGGTCGAGCGCCAGCTCCGAGAACGATACGTCCTGATGGGTGTTGAGGGTTTCCAACGCGGCCTGGCAGCGGATGATCCGGCAAAAGGTTTTGGGCGACAGGCCGGTGTCCTGGCTGAACTGGCGGTGCAGTGTGCGGCTGGTGTAGCCACTCAGGTCCTCCAGGTGCTGGATGCGGATATCGCCGCGATGCCGCAGCGCCTGTTGAATGACCATGCTCGTCAGTTGTGAGGTCTTGCCCATCAGGCGCGGCGCCAGATGATCGTTGAAGAGCCGCATCTGTTCGGCCAGCAACGGGGTCTGGACGATGCGCTCGAAGATGCGCTGGGCGAACCCTGAAACTTCCAGCAGATCGAGTTCCTGCTCGGTCAACTCCTCAGCCAGCACATTGATGAAACCGGGAATGATACCCGGCGAAAAACGCACGCCGAAATAATGGTGACCCTGGTGCAGCACGACGGCCTGGGCCGCCAGGGGCGTTCCGCAGATCCTGGCGGTCGGGCGCGTGGCATCACAGTCAAAGACAATGTCCACGCAACCGTCCGGTACGGCCAATATGTCGCTGGAGAGCGCCACATCGAAGGCATAGAAATGCGAGATCGCCGGGTGTTCGGAGGGCATGACCGAATACCGCGAAGAGTTGAGCACGAACCAGGGTTGTTCGTACGCAGTGTGGTGCCGGGGAGTCGGCGCGCACAGTTTGGCCATGGTGAGACCTTCAATGGGCAACTTACGAGAATTTTCACGCATTAATCGCGCCAACTCGTGCGCCTGGCCAATCGCGGCATGTCCGAAATTTACAATACCGCCGCACACCCCAGCGTGATACTCGACGTTGACAGCGTGGAGCTGCGCCTACCGCAGCGATGTCACCTTCAGCCCGAGAAAAACTATGTCTAATAATACAAAAATCGACTTCATCTACCTCTCCGAGCAGGACATGATCCGCGCCGGTGTCACGGACATGCTGGCTTGCGTCAACACCATGGAGGAGATGTTCGGCCTGCTGTACATCGGCGACTATCGCATGGCCGGACCGAACAACGACTCCCACGGCGCAATGGTGACCTTTCCGCAGGACTCACCGTTTCCCAACATGCCCAAGCCCACGGCTGACCGCCGGATGATGGCGATGCCGGCCTACCTGGGCGGCAGCTTCTGCACAGCGGGCGTGAAGTGGTATGGCTCCAACATCGCCAACCGCGAAAAAGGCCTGCCGCGCTCGATCCTGATGTTCACCCTGAACGACCCCGACACCGGAGCGCCTTTGGCGCACATGTCCGCCAACCTGCTGTCCGCTTACCGCACCGGCGCGATTCCCGGCGTGGGCGCGCGTCATCTGGCTCGCAAGGATTCGAAGGTGGTTGGCCTGCTCGGCCCCGGCGTCATGGGCAAGACCACCCTGGCGGCATTCATCGCCGTTTGTCCGCAAATCGACACATTGAAAATCAAAGGTCGCGGCCAGAAGAGCCTCGATAATTTCATTGCCTGGGTCAAGGAAACCTACCCCCAGGTGACCACGATCAAGGTGGTGGATACCCTCGAAGAAGTGGTCCGTGATTCCGACCTTGTTACTTATTGTAGCTCCGGTGAGGTGGGCGACCCCGCAACCTACCCAATCGTGAAGCGCGAGTGGGTCAAGCCGGGCGCCTTCATGGCCATGCCTGCCTGCTGCAACATCGACGCCGACATGGAGCGATCCGACGTGCGCAAGGTGTTGGACAACACCGGCCTCTACGAAGCCTGGTTCGAAGAACTGCCCAAACCCGCGCACCACTGCGTTCCCGTGATCGGCGTGCGCTTCATGGACATGATTGCCGAAGGCAAGATGCACCCGGAAGAGCTCGAAGACATCGGCAAGATCGTCGCCGGCCAAGCGCCAGGCCGGCGGAACGATGAAGAGATCATCATCATGTCGGTGGGCGGCATGCCGGTCGAAGACGTCGCCTGGGGCACGGTCGTGTACCGCAATGCCATCGAACAGGGCATCGGCGTCAAATTGAATCTGTGGGAAACCCCCGTCCTCAGCTAACGCCTCCATTCCTTTGAAGAGACTTTCGACATGACCAAAATCATCAAGCTCAAGACCGGTTCCCCGTTCGAAGAACAGGCCAGTTATTCGCGCCTCGTGGTCGTGGACAACTGGATTTACGTTTCCAACACCGCGGGCCGCAACCCACAGACCAAACTGATTCCCGAGGACATCCTCGAACAGACGCACCAGGTCTTCGCCAACATCGAGACGGCCCTGGCAGCCGTCGATGCAAGCCTGGCTGATGTCGTCTGCTCGCGGGTGTTCATTCAGGATCCCAAGGATGTGCCGGTCGTGATGAACCTGATCGGCGAGAAGTTTCGCGGTGTCGATCCAGCCAGCACGGTGACCTGCCCACCCCTGGGCTCGACGGTCTACAAGGTGGAACTGGAAGTGACGGCCTATCGCAATGCTTCGAAGGCGCAAGTCGAAGTCATTCGCCTGTCCCAGTGACTGTTACACGGCCGCGCACGCGCGCGGTCGTCCTCAACCGCTTATCGAGTTTTAATCATGGCACCGACCATAGAGCCCGTGAACACGTCGACCGCTTTTCCTTCCACGACCTCTGTCGTCATCATTGGCGGTGGGATCATTGGCCTGACTGCTGCGTTGACGCTGGCTGAGCGCAACATTTCGGTCGTCGTGCTGGAGAAAGGGCGTATTGCCGGCGAGCAGTCCTCCCGTAACCTGGGTTGGGTGCGCAAGACCAATCGTCACCACGATGACATCCCGCTGGCCCTCGCGGCGGATCGCTTGTGGGCACAGATGCCTGAGCGGGTAGGGGCCGATGTCGGCTATCGTCAGGCGGGCATCATGTTCCTGGGCCGCAACGAGGCGCAGATGGCGATGCATGCCGGCTGGCTCAAGTCGGTCGAACATCTGTCCCTGGACTCGCGATTGCTGAGCAAACGTGAGATCGAAAAACTGGTGCCCGGTGGCGTGGGTGACTGGGCCGGTGCCATCCATACCCCATCCGATGCGCGGGCCGAGCCGACGTTGGCCAGCAGCGCTATCGCCAAGGCCGCCATGGCCAAGGGCGTAATCATTATCGAGCAGTGCGCGGTGCGTACCTTGCAGATGTCCGCTGGCAGAGTCAGTGGCGTGGTCACTGAAAACGGCGAGATCCGCTGCGAACACGTGCTGCTGGCCGGTGGCATGTGGTCGCGGCGGTTCCTGGGCAACCTCGGCGTATCGTTGCCAACCTTGCCACTGACCTGCTCGGTGCTGCGTACCCTGCCGATGGAAGGTCCCACGGAGATCGCTGTGGGCGCGCCTGATTTTTCCTTTCGCAAGCATAAGGACGGCGGTTTCATCATCACCCAGCGCGGTAAGTTGGACGCTTTCCTGACCCTGGATCACCTGTTGCTCGCCAAACAGTACCTGCCGCAATTCCGGGCGCAACGCAGTGTCCTGGAAGTGTCCCTGGGCAAACCTTTTTTCAATGACCTGGCGCTCGCCCGGCGTTGGCAGGCCGACTCTGTGAGTCCGTTCGAACGTGTGCGGGTGCAGGACCCGGCCGCGAACCAGCGACTCAATAACGATGCGATGAATAACCTCAAGGCCGCGTGGCCAGTCTTCGAGAATGCCCGCATCGCCCAGGCATGGGCCGGCACCATCGATGTCACACCTGACTCGAATCCGGTGATTGGCGCGGTCGCGAAAATTCCCGGTCTGACCGTGGCCACCGGGTTTTCCGGGCATGGTTTCGGCACCTCGCCGGCGGCGGGGCACCTTGCGGCGGATCTTGTCAGTGGCCATGCCCCTATCATCGATCCGAGCCCTTATCGCTTTGATCGATTCTAATCGACCGTCCAGCACCTTCATTGTGCGGAGCCAACCCATGCCTACACAGAGTCGTTTCTTTTCCAATCGCTCAGGCCTGCGCTTGCATTATCTGCGCTGGGGCGAGCCGACCGGGGTGCCCTTGGTATTGCTGCACGGGCTGCGGGCCTACGCCCAGACCTGGACGTCGTTGGCCCAATCGCTGGGTGATGGCTACTGCATCTATGCACTGGACCAGCGTGGTCGTGGCCTGAGCGACTGGGCTGAACCCAGCAGCTACCACACCCGGTCGTATGTGGAGGATCTCGAGGACCTCGTCGCTCATGCAGGCCTGCAACGTTTCGTGTTGCTGGGGCACTCGCTTGGAGGCGCCAACGCCCTGGAATATGCGCGGCTCAACCCGGGACGCCTGATAGGGCTGATCATCGAGGACATTGGTCCCGGTTCTTCAAGTCAGGGTGATGGCGCGGCGCGCATTCGCCGGGAAATGAGCCAGACGCCCCTGCAGTTTGATGATTGGGACGCGGCTCGTGCCTTCTGGCGGGCTTCGCGTCCCGGCCTGTCGGAAGAGGCCCTGGCCTCCAGGTTGGCCCATTCGATGAAACAGAGCGGCCCAGTGGTCACCTGGCGCCACGATCAACAAGGCATTGCCGAGGCGCGCCTGAGCATTGAACCGACCGATCTATGGCCGGCCGTCCACGCCCTGGATTGCCCGAGTCTGTTCATTCGCGGCGCTCGCTCGGACTTCCTGCCGCCGGCGACATTGGAGGCCATGAGTGCCAGTAACCGCCATGTCCAGACAGCGGAAGTCGCCGGGGCCAGCCATTATGTGCACGACGACCAGGGCGAGGTTTTCAACCAACTGGTCGCAGGCTTCCTGAAGAGCCTGGCGATCCCGGCTCGATGAAATCCAGAGCCCGACTGATTGCACTGTTGTCATCGCTTACGGCATTCGTGCCGTTTTCAATCGACACTTACTTGCCCAGTCTCCCGCAGATCGCTCGCGACCTGTCGGGCAGTGCCGCCCAGGTGCAACACACCATCAGCGCTTTTCTGCTCGGTTTGTGCCTGGGCATGCTGTTTTATGGTCCGCTGTCCGACCGCTATGGCCGTCGTCCGTTGTTGTTGGGCAGTCTCGTCGTGTATGGGGCAGCGACCCTGGGATGCCTGTTTGCCGACAGCGTCGAGCATCTGATTGCCTGGCGATTTCTCCAGGCGATCGGCGGAGCAGGGGCCTTGATACTGGCCCGGGCCATTGCCCGGGATCTGTTTGGCCTGGCGCAAGCGGCCAAGGTGCTGTCCTGGATGCACTTGCTGACGATGATGGCGACGTTGGTCGCGCCCATGATCGGTACATGGCTGGTATTGATCCAAGGCTGGCGCACGATCTTCGCCGCGCTGTTCATGCTCTCCAGCCTGTGCCTGATCATGGTGACATTCGGTCTGAAAGAGAGCCTTGCGCCACGGGCCAATGGCGCCTCGGTGAAAGGGGCCTTTGCCGCCTACCTTGCCATCGCCAGGCAGCCTCGGGCCGTGGCGCTGATTGGCTGCATGGCCCTGTCATTCGGCGGCATGTTTGCCTTCATCACCGCCTCGCCATTCGTGTATGTGGTGTTCTTCGGCGTCTCGCCACGGACCTTCAGTGGCCTGTTCGCCTTGAACATTCTCGGCATCATCGTGGTGACCCTGATCAACGCCCGCTGGGTCGGCCGGTTCGGGCCGCAGCGCATGTTGGCGGTGGGGGCCGTACTGGCGGGCGGGGCCGGGGGCGCGATGCTGCTGATCGGGTTCACGCAATGGGGCGGCTTGTGGCCTATCGTCGGCTGCACGGTGATGTACATGGGTGTCACGGGGTTGCTGGGTGCCAATTGCACGGCGAGCCTGATGGCGATGTTCCCGCACCAGGCGGGCGCGAGTATCGCGTTGGGCGTGTCGGTGCAGTTTGCCGTCGGCGCGCTGGCAAGCCTGTGGGTCAGCTACCTGGCCGATGGCACGTCGTGGCCGATGTGCCTGGTCATGGGAATCTGCGGACTGGGCTGCCTGGTCGCGTGCGGGTTCTCGACCCGCACGCCCATCGAGCCCGGCATCGCGGGGGATGACGCGTGCGTGCCGTTCCAGCCTTGATAGGGATTATTGCGAACGCAGGGTTTTTGACGGCTGCTCGGCGAACAGCGCCTTGTAGGCGCTGCAGAAATGCCCCAGGTGGGTGAAGCCGAAATCACTCGCCACGCGGGCAATGGTGAAGTCGTCGGCAGATGTGGCGTGCAGTCGTCGGCGCACGGCATTGAGCCTGACTGACCGCAAGTATTCGACCGGACGCATGCCGGTTACGCTGAGAAAGCTGCGTTGTAGCGTGCGGCGGCTGACTCTCAGCTGCTCGCAGATATCCAGCACCGTGATCGGCGTTTCGTGATCGGCGAGGGCCAGTTCCTGACTCTGCCTGACCAGGTAGGCGCTGACGGTGTGGTTGCCCAAGCGTGTGCGATCCTGTTCGCAGCCTTGTTCGAACAAGTCCAGCATCGATTGCAGGGTGGCATCCTCGACCACGTTCTCTGGAAAGCAAGGATTGGCCTGGGCGGCGGCGACGAGCGCCAACAGGCGCTGGCGGATGGCGTTCAACGAGGGTTGCGGCAGCGCCAGATGGGTGATGCGGCCGAGCTTGCGCAGGCCGCTCTCGGTAAACTCGCGCTCGGCGAAAAAACCGAACCTGTCGCTGGCTACCGTGATCGCCAGCAACTCCATGCCTTGGGCCGCCTGCACGGAAAAATCCTGGCCACCGTGAAGAAGCGACACGGATTGCGCATTGAGACGCTTGCCTTGGAACAACAGCGGTTCATTCAGTGACATCGGCATGGCCAGGCACAGTCGACCCGCCGGCGCGGTGCCTTGTTGCACTACACGCTTATCGAGGGTTTCGTGGAAAATCTGGAAGCGTTCGCCGTTGATGTACCTGAGCAGGGTGTGGGCGCAGCCGTTGCTCAGTTGGTCATAGGTTTGCTGCCAACCGGTGATCGCACAGGCATGCAGGTGTATGTCGTCAAAACGTTCGGTTCGCGTTTGCATGATCTTTGCGCTCCACCCATGGCTTATTTCACGCTTGGATTCCAGAGCAAGTCCCAGGCCATCGTGCTCCAGTCAGCGGCCCTGCGCGCTGCGATAACTGCGCGGGGACTGTTGGTACTGTTGGCGAAATACCCGGGAAAAGTGCGCGGCATCCTGATAGCCACACTCGAAGGCAATGTCGGTGATCGAACTGTGCGCACGGTTTGGATCGCCCAGGGCCTGGGCGGCCTTTTCCACGCGCAATCGCTGGATGTATTTGCAAACCGGCTCGGCCTCGCCTTCGAACAGGCGATACAGTCGGCGACTGGAAATGCCCATCTGCTCGGCCAGGCGCGCCGGATTGAGGTGCGGTGAAGCGAGCTGTGCCCGCAGCAAGCGCTCTGCCTGCAAGCGCAGCGGATCGCTACTGCCCAGGTTCGGCTGGCGACCCAGGGCGGGGCGTAGCAGGGCAATCAGGGCGTCTTCCAGGGCGCCTTCATCCTCGGTGTCCGCCCAGTGATCGAGTTCACCTGAGCTGACCTGCAGCAGCAATGTCCGCAGCAGGTGGCCGCTCATGCCATCGGTCGACACCTTGCCAAACCGCGTGCCGGCCTTGAGCTTCTCCCGTGGCAAGTGGATGGACACGTGGCGGAACAAGCCCTTGGGCAGCATCTCGATGTCCAGGGAAGAGTCCAGCAAGGCCATGTCGCCCTCGGAGAGTTCGATCCTCTCATCGTCCAGGCGCACCTGCATGGTCCCCGAGCGCTGCAACACCAGGAAGCAGAAGCGGTCTTCGGCGCGGTCGCTCGCGCCTTTATGGCGCACGATGGACCGGGCATTGCTGCGGATATGGGCGATCTCCGTACCGGCCAGATTACGCAACTCGATGTCGCCGATGAACAGGGCGTTGTCATGGGCAAACCGAGCCGTGAACGCACCGCAAACCGCCTCGACTTTGCGCGACCAGGTGTGAAGGCGGGTATCAGCTTGTTCGATCATGCAACCTCCGTACACACTACAGTGCGTAAATACATGCACTTTTCACGTGATTATCTGAGTAATCGTAGGGTCGAACAAACCTTGCACGCTTCAGGCCAGAGTCCCGTCAGTAGCGGATCATCACCGATTTGAGCTCGGTATAGTCGTCGATGAATGCACTGCCAAATTCACGACCGATTCCCGATGCCTTGGTGCCTCCGAATGGCACCGATGGGTCGAGGAAGGTGTGCATGTTGACCCAGACCGTCCCGGCTTCGATTTGCGGTATCAGCCGCAGGGCCTTGGACAAGTCGTTGGTCCAGATGCTGGCAGTCAGCCCGAACGGACTGTCGTTGATCATCGCGACCAGTTCCTGCTCATCGTCAAAGGGCAGTACGCACACCACCGGGCCGAAGGTCTCTTCGTGCAGCAGCGGGTCATCCTTGCCGCTCGCCAGGACCAGCGTGGGCTCCACATAAAAACCGGCACGCTCGACAGCGCGGGCGCCGTAGATCACTTGGTTGTTCTGCTGGGCGCGCTGGAAGAAACCCAGAATCTTGTCGTAGTGCGCCTTGTTGGCCAACGGACCGAACTGGGCCTGTTCATCCAACGGTGAACCGATGACCATCTGTGACAAGGCCGCGCCCAGTTTTTGTGTCACCTGTTCGACGATGGAGCGGTGCACATACAGTCGTTCGGGCGATGCGCAGACTTGCCCCTGGTGCACATAGGCCGACTGCAGCAGGCGTGCTACCGCATCGTCGACATTGGCGTCCGCCAGCAACGCCGCGGCGTTCTTGCCCCCCAGCTCCAGGGTAGCGCGGGTCAGGTTGGCGGCCATGGCGGCCTTGCCCACGGCGATACCGGTCGGCACCGAACCGGTGAACGAGACCTTGCGTACAGACGGATGCTCGATCAACTGCTGGCCCACTTGGCCGCGTCCGTTGAGAACGTTGAAGGCGCCGGCCGGGATGCCCGCCTCGATGGCCAGTTCTGCCAGGCGTAGCAGCGACAGGGGCGTATATTCGCTGGGCTTGATGACCACGGTGCAGCCGGTGACCAGGGCGGCGCCCAACTTCCATACACCGATCATCAGGGAAAAATTCCACGGCACGATGGCGGCCACGACGCCCACCGGTTCGCGCAACGTGAAGGCGGTGTACTGCTCGCCCTCGATCGAGGGAATCGACGGCGTCATGGTCTGACCGCCGATCTTGGTGGCCCAGCCGGCGAAGTAACGCAGGAACACCGCGCTCTGGGCCACTTCCAGATGGCGCGCGAGATTGATCGACTTGCCGGAGCACACGGTTTCCAGCTGGGCCAGTTCTTCCCCGTGGATCTCGATCAGGTCTGCCAGGCGATTCAGCGCGATTCCCCGCTGGTACGGCGAGACGCGGGCCCAAGCGTTCTGGAACGCGCTCACGGCGCTGTCGACGGCAAGGTCGACGTCGTGGGCCTGGGCATCGCGCAGGTGGGCTACCGCTTCGCCAGTGGCCGGATCGATCACGGCGATGCGCTCCTCGCCAGCGCTGATTTTTGCAGCGCCATCGATGAAGTTGGAGTGGTCGCGAGCCAGGAAGGCAACGACCGAGGGCAGTAAGGTGATGTGCATGGCAGCGCTCCAATGAAGGGGTCGTCGCACCCGACCAACTCAGGTCGTGGCGCGCTCGAAAGACCCTTGCATTAGAACCGTGCGCATCAGTGACTGCTTGCTTCTGCCTGCCTGAAACTTGGATGTGCCTGACAGTGCCTGTCGCCGTCGACTATCGGAACGGCTAAGGCTCGCCCAGGTTGTCGAACACGGTTTCCAGCATGCGGTTCAGGCGCTGGATCTGGGCTTCGGTCATGCCGGTGAAGCTGCGCTTGAACACATCGCGGGTCGCGACCTGGATCCGTTCGATGGCCGCGCGGCCTTCCTCGGTGATCCGTACCTGCGTGACGCGACCATCCTCCTCGCTGGGCGCGGTATCGACCAGGCCATCCTCCTTCATGCGATAGACCGTCTTGGTGATGGTCGACAGCTTGGCAATGGCGTGGGTAGAGATCTCCGAAATACTCGACTGGCCGTTCTCCTTGAGGATGAACAACACCCGCCAGCGCGGGATATCCAGGCCGATTTTTTTCAGGGCTTTTTCCATGTATTGGCTGTAGCGGCCATGGACCATTGCCAGCCAATAGAACGGGAAATCTTCTTTGTGGAAGTCTTCGCTGCCAGGGTCGTAGCGGCCTGGGTGTTTTTTTGGAAGGTTCATGGCGGGCTCATGTCGGAAACGGCCGGCAATCATAGACTTTTCTCGTGATTTTGGCACGTTTCCGGTAGGCAGGGAGAACGGAAAAAGCGCGATGGGATCGGCTTAAAATTAATTGACAATTCACGTAAATTTCGGTGAGTGTGAAAAAAAGAAAAGCGCATCATGCGCCCATGAATGCATTCGGCCCAGAGGTGGACGTGACATGACCATAGTGATCGAGCAGTTTTCCCTGGGGGGCAATGGGCCCACCGTGATGGTGAAGGACACCATCGACGTGGCGGGCCTGGTGACCCGCGCATCGAGCCAGGCGTTGGCTGACGCAGCACCCGCCACCGCCCACGCCGATGTGGTGCAGGCACTGCTGGACAAGGGCTGTCGTCTGGTGGCCAAGACCAGCCTGCATGAACTGGCGTTCGGCACCACCGGGATCAATCGCTGGACAGGCACGGCGCCCAACCCACGTTATCCCGGCCGGATCCCCGGCGGGTCTTCCAGTGGTTCGGCGGCTGCCGTGGCCGCCGGCCTGGCGGATTTTTCCCTCGGCACCGACACGGGGGGCTCAGTGCGTATTCCTGCCTGTTGCTGCGGGGTGTTCGGCTTCAAGCCGACGTTCGGCCGTGTCAGCCGCCGCGGCGTCATGCCAACCCATACCAGCCTCGATTGTGTGGGCCCGTTTGCCGCGAGCCTGCCGATGTTGGTCAGCGCCATGCAAGCCATCGACCCGACTTTCGTCCCGGTGGCGGCGCCTGACGCACCACGCCTGGGTGTGGTGAAGGTACCTGCCAGTGCATCGGTGCAACGGGTTATCGACGCCGCTGTCGCTGACAGCCGGTTACCCACTCAAGCCATGACGCTGACCGGCCTTGAAGCCGCCTATGAGGCCGGGATGGTGGTCATCAATCGGGAAACCTACGACGCCTGTGGCCATTTGTTGGAGACGGGCCGGGTGGGGGCCGATATCGCCGCGCGGTTGACCGCAGCCGGTACCACCACGGCGCAGGCCCTGGCGCAGGCCGAGCAGGTCCGGGCGCAGTTCACGGCTGAAGTCGACCAGGCATTGAGTGAGGTCGACGTGCTGGTACTGCCGACCATGCCCGATTTTCCACTGGCGCTGGTCGATGCTACCGACACCCGCGCAGTGTTGGGCATGACGGCGTTCGTACGGCCCTTCAATCTTTCCGGGCACCCGGCGTTGAGCATTCCGCTGGGCAGCGCCGAGGGTTTGCCGGTGGGCCTGCAACTGGTGGGGGCAAAAGGCGCCGATGAGCAACTGCTGGCCATCGCCGGTCGCCTGCTTGAACGGCTTTATTCCAGGCTCGACACGGTGGCGCGGTGATGAGCGAAACCAAAACGATTGAAGCCTTGGAGCGACGCCTGCGGCGCTTCGAGATCGAATCCTGCGTACGCGCCTGCATGAATCGCTACATGGTGTTGTGCGATGCCTTGGACGCGCAGACGCCGCTGGATGAATTGGCCGCTCTGTTTACCCGCGAAGCCCTGTGGGAGGGCAAAGGCGCCAAGTACGCCAAGAGCTTGGGTGGCTACCGCGGGCGCGAATCGATTGCCGCAATGTTCGCCGGGTACATGAAGTCGCCGGCGCACTTCGCCCTGAATGTCCATTTTCTCACCAGCGAGTTGATCGAGGTGCAGGACGACACGGCCATGGGGCATTGGGTCATGCTGCAGACGTCTACGTTCAACAGCGGTGCGTCCCATCTCAATGCGGCGCGCCTGACCGTGCGATTCGCCCAGGAAGACGGGCAGTGGCGGATGGCGCATTTCCAGACAGAGAACCTGTTCAGTCGCCCGGTGCAGGCCTGGAACAGCGACGCCGACCTGCCAGTGCCCCAATCCACTGCGCAGTAGCGCACTGATCCGTTCGTCAATCCTTTTCCTCGCCTGAGCGCCTCGACCGACCTTCACGGTTCGGTCCGGGGCGCGCTGTCGATGGCGCCTGCCTACTGGAAAACCCCGCACCGCAGCTGTGGCCGATGCATTCGGCCGTTCGCGTTTCGGCCGGGCTTTCAACGTTTTACTCACGTCGATGCAGGTCGGTATTTAGCTGAAAAAATATCAATAAATTTTTGTGATTTTTGGTTGTGGTGCCAGTGGTTGAAACTGATCGTATTGTATAAAAAACACCTATTAAACAGTTAGTTGAGTGTTGAATTTAAAGTATTTACTGCTTTTTATGATGTCCGATAATCGAACTATATTGCATGACTAATCAATTGACAATTCACGTAATTCGGCCCAGATTTATCCCAGCGGCACCCCATAAAAACAAAGGTAATCACCATGCCGATCCAGTCCGTTCGCTTGGCTTGCGCCGCGATCCTTCAAGATGAAGACCCTTCGATTTCGCCAGCAGCGCCCATTCGATTTGCCAGCCTTTTCGCCCAAGCCCGGGTCCTGATTCCAGGCCAAGCCCAATACCGTTCCTGATGACGGAGTAGACGTATGCATTCGCTAAATGCCTCAGCGGTCGATGCCCCGAGCGCGCTTGCCAGTGGTCCCGCTTTCGATGCGCTGCTTGACGATGTCCGCAAGCGTGCCCGCGCCGGTGAGTTTGACCGTCAACGGTATATTTCCCAGGACGTGATCGACGCGTTTAAACACCATGGCGTCTACCGCTCGCTGGTGCCTAAACGCTTCGGTGGCTTGGAATGTTCGCCCGCTGATTTTTGCCAGATGATCGAACGCATTGCCCAGGCCGATGGTTCCGCCGGTTGGGTGGCCAGTTTCGGTATGAGCCCGGTCTACCTTGCTGCGCTGCCGATCGAAAGCATCGCCAAGGTGTACGCCAATGGCCCGGACCTGGTCTTCGCCGGTGGCATCTTCCCGCCGCAACCGGCCGAGGCGGTGGCGGGTGGCTTCCGGGTCAACGGTCGCTGGAAATATTCCAGTGGTTCGATGGGCGCCGACATCGTCGGTGTGGGCATCGCGCCAAAAAATGGCGACACATTCGGGCTGCCGCGTATCGCTGTGATGCCGCGCAGTGCGATCCGTATCGAGCAGACCTGGGACACGGTCGGCTTGTTGGGCACGGGCAGCCATGACCTGGTGGCCGAGGACGTAATGGTTGCCGAGGAGTGGACCTTCGTGCGCGGTGGCCTGCCGAACCTGGACGAACCGTTCTTTCGCTACCCGTCACTGTCATTCGCCACCCAAGTGTTATCGGTGGTCGGCCTGGGCGTGGCGCGCGCCGCGCTGGATGCGCTGGCCGACATGGCCAGCGGTCGGGTATCGGTGACCGGAGCTCCCGCGATTGCCGACCGGCCATTGGCCCAAGTGGACATCGCCAAGGCCGAAGCCGACCTGCGGGCGGCCCGCGCTTTCTTCTACGAAGCCATCGAGCAGGCTTGGGCGTTCGTCCTGGCCGGCGATGCGGTTCCCGTGTCGATTACCAATCTGCTGCGGCTGTCTTCGACCCATGCCACTCGTGTTGCCGCTGATGTGGCGCGCACTGCGCAAATGCTTTCGGGCATGAGCGGTGTGTACAACGACAGCCCGCTGGCGCGCTGTGTCAACGATGCTCAAGTCGTGACCCAGCACGCTTTCATGGGCGATATCACCTATCAGAACGCCGGGGCGATGTTCTTCGGCAAACAGCCTTTGCCTGGCTATCTCTAACCGTCGAGAACAAAAAATGAGTGATAAAAAAATGCTGCGCGTGCTGTTTTGCATGGGTATCAACCAGAACTTTTTCGACGCCCCCCGCGACGAGCAACTGCAAGTGTGGGCAGCGTTCAGCGCCATGTGGAACGGCATTCACGACCTCGCCGGCGTAAAGGTGCTGGGCAACATGGACGACGACCAGAGCATGGTCGGGCCTTCCGATGGCTTCCCCTGGACCACCTACCTGTTGGCCGACGTACCGGATATCGAAACGGTGCACGCGGCGTGCAACCTGTTCCGCAGCACGCCGGTGGGCGAGGGCCTCTACAAGTTGTGGCGCTACGCCAAGGTCGAAGCCCGGGTTGGACGCGAACTGATCATCCAGCGCGCCTGACGCTCGCGAGCGTATTTCGAATGACCGCGAGCGGCGCGAGGCGCCCTTGACTGCCCGGGTCGCGCCCACGCGACCCGCTATTGATCTGTCGGCACCTGCGCCGACGAGGAGATACCGTGACCCAGTTGATTCCAGCCGTAAACCTTGCCATCGATCCTGCCGACCTAGTGCAGGCTGATCGTGTACACACTTCGATGTACACCGATGCACAGCTATTCGATGCCGAGCTCGAGAAAATCTTCTATAGCACCTGGATCTGGGTGGCCCACGAAAGTGAAATCCCAGACAGCGGCAGCTACAAGACCACCTACATTGGCAAGCAGCCGGTCATCGTGGTCCGCGACCGCAAGAAGGACGTGCATGTGCTGCTCAATCGTTGCCGTCACCGTGGTGCCACGGTGTGCGAGCACAAGAAGGGCAAGACCAACAGCTTCGTGTGTCCTTACCACGGCTGGGGCTACGCCCTGGACGGCTCGCTGCGTGGCATTCCGCATCCAGAGAGCTACGCCGATTGCATCGACAAGGCCGAGCTGCCTTTGGTCAGCCTGCGAACCGAGCGCTATGCGGGCATGATCTTCGCCACCTTCAAAGACGACATCGAACCGCTGGAGGACTACCTCGGCGCGGCGAAGAAATGGATGGACCTGTTCATGAAGCAAGGTGCCGGTTATGGCATCAAGGTGCCGGGCGAACATCGCTTCCGCTTCCCGGGCAACTGGAAAATCCAGCTGGAAAACACCACCGACGCCTATCACTTCCCACTGGTTCACAAGAGCTTCCTGTCGTCGGTGGACGAACAGACCATGGAACTGTTCGATTTCGTCAAAGGGCCTGGCTATGTCGAGGACCTGGGCAACGGCCACAGCGTGATGGTGATGATCCCCGATCTCATCGACCTGGAGGCTGACCTGGACAGGCCGATCCCCGAGCGGTTTGAAGCACTGGCCGCCGAACTGCGCGCCGAAGGCATCGAAGAACAGCAGGTGCGCCGGATCGTGCGTGCGGTGGGCGGCACCGGCTTCAACCTGAACCTGTTTCCCAACGTCGCCTGCTCGATGGCGTTTTTCCGGGTGTTACAGCCGATCTCCGTCAACGAGACCGAGATCCATCATTCGGTGATCACCATGGACGGCGGACCGGCCGTGGCCAACCGCTACCGCTTGCGCCTGCATGAGCATTTCCAGGGGCCGATGGGTTTTGGCACGCCGGATGACTCCGAAGCCTGGGAACGCGTCCAGAAGGGCGCCAATGCTGGTGAAGACCTGTGGATCATGCTCAACCGTGGCCTGCCCGGCGAGCAGTCCAGCCAGGATGGGCGGGTGTCTGACGTGAGTGCCGAAACCGGCATGCGCGCCGGTTACCAGCAATGGAAAAAGATGATGTCGGCCTGACCTGTGGAGAACCTTATGAACCTGCAATTGCTGCAAGAAGTCACCGCTTTCATCTGGCAGGAAGGCGACATGCTGGACCACGGCGAATACGACACCTGGTTGAAGATGTGGACCGAAAAAGGCACCTACATCATCCCGATCAACCCCAAGGAAACCGACTTCGAGAACACGCTCAACTACGCCTACGACGATCACCACATGCGCGAGTTGCGCGTGCAGCGCCTGATTGGCGGGGAGTCGATCTCCACCAGCCCGCAGCCGCGTACCGTGCGTACGCAATCGCGCTTCCGGGTGCTGCGCGATGACGGCATGACCGTCACCGTACGTTGCGCGCAGAACGTGCGCGAATTCCGCAAGGAGAGCCTGAAGTTCTACAGCGCCGACCTGACCTACGAGCTGGTGCGTGCCGATGGCAGCTTCAAGATCCAGCGCAAGCTGGTCAGCCTGATCAACAGTGACGATGCCCTTGCCGGTATCGGCTACATCCTCTAAGGGGGGCTGACATGAGCCATATCGCATTGGTGACGGGCGCGGGGCAGGGGTTGGGGCAACATTTTTGCGCCAGCTTGCTGCGGGCGGGCTACGCCGTGGTCATCACCGACATCGAGCTGCAGGCGGCCAAGGCCTGTGCCCTGCAGTTGGACGCCGGTGGCAAGTCCACCCTGGCGCTGCAATTGGACGTCGGCAACAAGGCTGATTTCGAGCGCGTACTGGTCCAGGTACTGGAGCATTTTGGCGGCTTGCATGTCGTGGTCAACAACGCAGCCGTCACCAAGACCACGCCGCTGATGCAGATCAGCCCCGAGGAATTCGACGCCGTCGTGTGCCTGAACCTGCGCAGCGTGTTCCTGAGTTGCCAGGTCCTGGGCGCGCACCTGGCCGAGGCCGGTTACGGTCGCATCATCAACATGGCCTCCCTGGCGGGGCAGAACGGCGGGACCGCCACCGGTGCGCACTATGCCGCCAGCAAGGGCGCCATCGTCACCCTGACAAAGATTTTCGCCAAGGAATTCGCGGCGCAGGGCGTCACCGTAAATGCCATCGCGCCGGGGCCCATCGATTCGGCGGCGGTCCGCTCGGCGGTGCCGGCGGAGCGCTTGCCAGGCCTGCTCGCCAATATCCCGGTGCAACGCTTGGGCGATGCGGATTTCCTGGGCGACTTGATTGTGCAGTTGGCACGCCCCGAAGCCTATTTCACCACCGGGGCGACCTGGGACGTGAATGGCGGCCTGTTCATGCGTTGACTGATACCGGGCCGCCACGGGCGGTCTTCTCGAACTCGTTGGAATAACGGTCATGAATGAAGAACTGTTGGACGTAGTCGTGCGCAAGCGCGAGCTGCAAGGGGACGGCGTCGTCGTCCTGGACCTGAGTCGTCGCGACGGCGCCGCCCTGCCGGTGTTCGACGCTGGGGCGCACATCGATATTCACCTGGGCCAGGGACTGGTACGCC
This sequence comes from Pseudomonas sp. NFACC39-1, assembly GCF_900110355.1. Classification (NCBI taxonomy): domain Bacteria; kingdom Pseudomonadati; phylum Pseudomonadota; class Gammaproteobacteria; order Pseudomonadales; family Pseudomonadaceae; genus Pseudomonas; species Pseudomonas sp. NFACC39-1. The sequence continues at coordinate 301,540 of NZ_FODL01000003.1, forward strand.
AGTATTCGCTGTGCGGCAATCCCGCCGACCCAAGCGTCTATCGGCTGGGTGTACTCAAGGACCCGGCTTCCCGTGGCGGGTCGATCAGTGTGCACGACACGCTGCTCGAAGGCTGTGAATTGAAGATCAGCGCGCCACGCAACCTGTTTCCGCTGGCCACGCAGGCACGGCACTCGATCCTGCTGGGCGGGGGCATCGGTGTTACGCCGATGATCGCCATGGCGTATGCCCTGCACCAGGCCGGCAAGTCTTTTGAACTTCACTACTGCGGGCGCGAGCGCAGCCGCAGTGCGTTTCTCGATGAACTGGCCTGTGCGCCGTTCGCCGCGAATGTGTCCACCCATTTTGACAACGAAGGTCCCGGGCAGGCTCTCGACCTGGTCAAGGTGTTGGGCAAGGGAGAGGACGGCGTGCACATGTACACCTGCGGGCCTGGCGGATTCATGGACTGGGTGATCGAGGGCGCACGTAGACAAGGGTATGCCGAGACGCACATCCACAAGGAGTATTTCCAGGTGGAGGTGGACGGTTCCGGCGCCGGCTTCGAGGTGGTGGCCGCGCGCAGTGGCAAGACCGTACAGGTTGCCGAAGGACAGAGCATTCTCGCCGCGCTGGCGCAAGTGGGCATCAAGATCGAGATTTCCTGCGAGCAAGGCGTCTGCGGGACGTGCTTGTGCGATGTGCTCGAAGGCGAGCCGGATCATCGTGATGTGTACCTCACGGACGATGAAAAAGCCGGCAACGATCAAATTCTAGTGTGCTGTTCGCGCGCCAAATCCAAGAAACTCGTGCTGGATATCTGAGGGGAACGACCATGGTAGACGTAAGCACTTTCCGCAATGCAATGGCCATGCTCGGTGGCGCTGTGTCGGTCATTACCACCGATGGCAAGGCGGGTCGTTTTGGCTTTACCGCTTCTGCGGTGTGCAGTGTGACCGACTCGCCGCCAACGCTGCTGGTGTGCATGAACCGCTCATCGCATTCCAACGAGCATTTCAAGCGCAACGGCGCAATCTGCATCAACATTTTATGCGGCAATCATCACGAGCTGTCCGGCGCCTTCGCCAATCGAGCGCTGACGATGGATGAGCGCTTCGCGGTCACCGACTGGACCACGCTGCAAAGCGGTGCGCCGGTCATGCTCGAGGCATTGGCCAACTTTGATTGCCGTATCGCTCAGGTGCATGAGGTCGGGTCCCACAGCATCTTCTATTGCGAAGTCCAGACCATTCGCCAGAGCGGCGCGGACGAGGGCCTGGTGTATTTCAACCGGGCCTATCACCGCCTGTGCGAGGCCTCCAAGGCCTGTTGACCCGTGCGCAATGCCGGGCCAGCTGAACGGTGCGCTCGTGCCGGCGGCAGGTCCCGCAAACTAGGCCAATATGGGATAGCCGCCGCGGCGCACGGCGTCCTAACATCCGGTTCAATGGATGAACCTAATAATAATTCGCCACCTGCCTTGCCTGTCACGGTGGCTTTTCCCGCAACGACTGCCCTCATAAAACAAGGTAAATAAAATGAGCGTATCAACCTGCGGCAGTTCCGCCACGGAACTGCGCCGCGGCACCCTGGGTGCCGCCATGATTATCTTCTTCGTTGTGTCTGCAGCCAGCCCGCTCAGTGTCCTGGCGGGAGGGTTTCCCATCGGTATCATGCTGGGCAACGGTGCCGGCATGCCGGCGCTGTTGCTGGCCACTTTGCTGGTGTTGCTGTGTTTCGCCGCAGGCTACACCACCATGGCCCGTCATGTTGTTCATGCCGGGGGCTTCTACGCCTTCATTTCCCAGGGGCTCGGCGGCCTGGCGGGAGGCGCGGCCGGGGTGTTGGCGATCGTGGCCTACAACATTCTGCAGGCCGGCATGTATGGGCTGTTCGGCGCCGTGGTCGCCGGTAACCTGGAAGCGGCGCTGGGTGTCCAAGTGCCGTGGTGGAGCTGCTCGTTCGCGGCCTTGGGGCTGATCGCTTTTCTCGGCTACCGCAACATCGATCTGTCCGCCCGGGTGCTGTCGGTGGTGGTGATCGCCGAGTACGCCGTGGTGTTGATTCTCGATGTGGTCATCATCGGCCACGGCGGCGCCCACGGTGTCGATTTCAGCGCCTTTACGCCGACGCAGGTGACCCAGGGCAATCCGTCCATCGGGCTGTTGTTCTGCTTTGCGGCATTCATCGGTTTCGAAGCCACCACCCTGTATGGCGAAGAGGCCAAGGACGCCAAGCGCACCATTCCCATTGCCACCTATGCCTCCGTGTTGTTGATTGGTGGTTTCTACACCCTGTCGGTGTGGGCCATGGTCATTGGTGCGGGCAGCGATGAGATCGTTGCGCGCCTCCAGGCCATGTCGGATCCGACCACTTTCCTGTATGCGCTTTCGGATCAATACGTGGGCAGCGGCCTGACCAACCTGATCAGGCTGTTATTCATGGTGAGCCTGTTCGCTGGTTTGCTGGCCTTTCACAATGCCGCCGCGCGATATTTCTTCGCCATTGGCCGCGACGGGCTGATCCCCCGGAAACTGGGCACCACTCACTTGCTCCATCAAAGCCCGCACGTGGGCTCCGGCCTGCAAAGCCTGATCGCCGTGCTGATCGTGTCGGTTTTTGCCCTGCTTGGCGCTGATCCGGTGATGCAGCTGTTCGCCTGGTTTTCCAACCTGGCAACGCTGTGCCTGATCCTGTTGATGGCCATGACCTCCCTCGCGGTCATCTTCTACTTCCGGGCCAATCCGCATCTGGCTACCAGCAAGTTGCGGTGCCTGTTCTTGCCAGTCTTTTCCGGCTTGGCGCTGGCCGGCATCTGGCTGATGGCGCTGATGCATTTCGATGTACTCACCGGTGCCAGCAAGGAGCTGTCGATCGTGTTGTGCTCGATCATCCCGCTGACGGCCCTCATTGGTGTGATATTGGCGGCGCGCTTGCGCACCACGGCGCCATTGCGGTTCCGCTCATTGGGGCACCAGGCGGTGTGAAACGCCAGTAACCTGCATCACGCGCAGAAAATGCTCCGTGTCGAATGATCCGGAGCATTTTTTTGTCTCCCACATCCTTACGGTGTTACCTGGCTACCGCTATGCACATGAATGGGCAGGGCGTGAGCCGTTTGGTAGCACTTTTGTGCGCTTTTCGTCCTTTTCAGCGACGTCCCGAAACCGGGTTCGGCGAGGATGTCTCCTGAATCAATCACTTGCGCCTTGTCAAATGCTGTTGGCACGCATCCTGCTATTTTTGAATTTATGGATAATTGGATACAAAAATTCAAAAGGTGCCGCCATGCAATTCGTTCCGACTTTTTCTGAACGCCCGCCGATGACGGCCGAGGAGGAGGCTTACAACTTCCTGCTGGACGCCATTTGTGGCGGACGATTGCGCAAGGGGGACCGGCTGATCGCCGAGGACATCGCCAGCGAGATCGGTATGAGCCGGATGCCCGTACGAGAGGCGTTTCGTCGCTTGGACGCCCAAGGCCTGGTGACCCTCAGGCCCAATCGCGGGGCCATTGTCAGTGGCCTGGATATCGATGAGCTGCACGAAGTCTTCGAGATGCGCAGCGTCCTCGAAGGGCTGGCGATCCGTGTCGCGGTCGCCAGGATAGGCGAGCGCCAATTGGCTGCCTTGGAGCGTCTGCTGGACGAGATGGACGATTACCGCGAGGAAAGCGCCGAGTGGGTCAGCCGGCATCGTGCCTTTCATGAATACCTGTGCAGCCTCAGCGGTCGTCCCCGGTTGCTGAAGCAGATCAGTGCCCTCTATTCCCTGATCGAGGCGCCCATGCGCCTATGGCTTGAGCACGTGGAAAAACCCCTGAGTGCGCGCCAGGAACACGCGGTGATCCTCGACGCGATTCGTACTGGCGACGCCGATAAGGCCGAGGCCGTGGTGCGCGCGCACATCGAAGGCACTGTTCCTGAGTTGATCCAGTTTCTGCAATCGAAAAATTAACCAGAGCGGGCCCCGAGCCTGCCGTTGTTTTGACTTTGAGTACTGCCCGTTACTAACTGAACTGGAGTGTCTGGTCATGCATAAGCCTCGCCTGTTGGTTGCCGCCCTATCCTTGGGATTCTGTGCTCAGTGGGCGGTTGCCGCGCCCGTTGTTCCGGAGCGCTTGCTCAAGGTCGAAAAACTCGTCTATTGCTCAGGCATGGATTCGCCACCCCTGGTGTCCTTCGATGAAGCGCAGAAACCCAGGGGCTTGACCGTTGACCTGGGCCTTGAGATCGCCGAGCGCCTGGGCGGCAAGAAAGTCGAGTGGCGGGTGATTCCCTTTTCCGGACTGCTCCCGGCGTTGCTCGCCAAGCAGTGCGACATGATCGTCGACCAGTTGTTCGACAAACCCGAGCGCCGCGAGGTGATCGACATCGTCAACTACATGTATTCCAGCCAGGCGGTGGTCGTGCCCAAGGGCAATCCGAAGGGCCTCAAGACGCTGCCGGACCTCTCCGGACACAAGGTCGCGGTGCTCAACGGTTCCACCATCAAGACCCTGCTAGACGCCGAGAACGAAACCCTGGCCAAGTCCGGCAAGCCGGCGATGAAGCTGGTGGTCTACAACACCGACACCGATGCTTTCCAGGCCCTGCGTATCAGCCAGGTCGACGCCTATGGCACCACGGTGGAAACCGCCGGTTATTACGCCGCCATGGCGCCCGATCTGTTCGAGGAAGGGGTGCCGGCCTTCAGCCGGATTCTCACCGGCCTCGGCATCCGCAAGGACGATGCGCAACTGACCGCCGCCGTGCAGCAGGTGATCAACGACATGCGCAGTGATGGCAGCTACAGCCAGCTACTGAGCAAATGGCATGTCGCCAGTGACACTCTTGATTGAGGTGAGCGTCGATGAACTTCAATTGGGATGTGTTTTGGCAGTACCTGTTGCAGCCCAGTGATGTTTACCTCACCGGGCTCTGGCTGACCTGCGTGATCAGCGTGTTGGCGATGCTGCTGGGTTGCTTCCTGGGACTGGCCGCAGCGTTGCTACGGTTGTCGAGCAACCCGTTGCTGCATTTGCCGGTGCGTTTTTATGTGTGGCTGATGCGCGGCACGCCGTTGCTGGTGCAGATTGTCTTTCTCTATACAGCGCTGGCGGCAGGGGGGATTTTCCGCTTCGAAGACATCGATCTGTTCGGCCTGGTGATCCCCGGCAATATCCAGGCGGCGATCATTGCTCTGGGGCTCAACGAAGGGGCCTATATGGCCGAGATCATCCGGGCCGGCATCGGCGCGGTGGACAAGGGCCAGTACGAAGCCGGGCGTTCCCTGGGCATGACATTCGCCAAACTGATGCGCCGCATTGTCTTGCCCCAGGCGTTCCGGGTCATCGTCCCGCCACTGGGCAACGAGTTCAACGTGATGCTCAAGAACACCACGTTGGTCAGTGTGATCGGCGTACAGGAACTGTTGCTCAGTACTCAGATGGTCACGTCGGCGACGTTCCGGGTGTTCGAGTTGTATCTGGTGGTGGCGATCTATTTCCTCTTGCTGACCACTTTGTGGGGCTTTTTCCAACGTTGGCTGGAAGCCCGTTTCGGCCAATCGGACCGGCCCTCGTCACCGCCGCCGGCGTCGACGCGGATGTTCGGTCGCAGCACCCTGAACTTGCTGAGGGCTCGTTAACCATGGCGCACAAAAGTGAAGAGCTGATCATCGAGGCGATGGATGTGCACAAATCCTTTGGCAACCTGCAGATCCTCAAAGGTATTTCCCTGCAAGTACGGCGCGGCGAAGTGGTGGTGCTGATCGGTGCCTCCGGCTCGGGCAAGACCACCTTTATCCGCTGCATCAATCTGCTGGAAGACATCCAGGGCGGGCGCATCCGCGTCAATGGCCGGGCCATGGGCTATCGCGAGCGGGCGGACGGCAGCCTGGTGCGTGAGTCGGAGCGCAACATCGCCCGCCAACGCCGGGACATCGGCATGGTGTTTCAGCGTTTCAACCTGTTCCCCCACATGACGGCCCTGGAGAACATCATCGAGGCGCCGATCCAGGTACTCGGGATTCCTCGCACCGCGGCGCTGGAACAGGCCCGCAACCTGCTGGAGCGGGTCGGCCTGGCGGACAAGGCCAACCACTACCCGTCGATGCTCTCTGGCGGGCAACAGCAACGGGTGGCGATTGCCCGTGCCCTGGCGATGAAACCCCAGGCCATGCTGTTCGACGAACCCACCAGCGCCCTCGACCCGGAAACCGTTGGCGAGGTGCTGCAAGTGATGAAAGCGCTGGCAGAGGAGGGCATGACCATGGTGGTGGTCACCCATGAAATGGGCTTTGCCCGGGAAGTGGCTGACCGTGTGGTGGTGCTGGACCAAGGTGAGCTTATCGAACAAGGCCCGCCGGAGCAGATCTTCAGTCACCCCACGCACCCTCGAACCCGGGCTTTTCTCAGTCGCGTGTTATGACCGTTCCAAGGGTGTTCGCCCTGAGCCCCGTCAATTGAGTCCCGCCAATGAATTCTTGTGTTGAAGAGTCTTTGCCATGCTGAAATTTTCTGCTCACGAGTACCCTTATCCATCACAACGCCAGAGCGTTTTTGCCCGCCGGGGCATGGTCGCGGCTTCTCAGCCTTTGGCTGCCCAAGCGGGCATCGAGATCATGCAAAAGGGCGGCAATGCCATTGATGCCGCCATCGCCACCGCGGCGGCGCTGACGGTGGTCGAGCCCACGGGGTGCGGCATCGGCGGCGATGCTTTTGCCTTGGTCTGGTGCAAGGGCCAGTTACATGGCCTCAACGGCAACGGCCATGCACCGGCGTCCCTGAGCATCGAGGCGGTCAAGGCGGCCGGCCATGAACAGATGCCGCTCTATGGCTGGACGCCGGTGACCGTCCCGGGTTGCCCGTCGGCCTGGGCCGAGTTGTCGCAACGCTTCGGCAAGCTGCCCTTTGCCGTGTTGCTGCAGCCAGCGATCAGCCTGGCGCGGGACGGTTTTGCGCTGTCGCCGGTGGTTGCCCATCAATGGCAGATCGCTTTGAACGAATTCACGCCTCATCGTGATCAGGTCCTGGATGCCTGGTTCCAGACCTTTCTGATTGACGGTCGCGCGCCACGGGCGGGGGAGATTTTCCGCAACCCGGCCCAGGCCCGCACCCTCGAAGAGCTGGCCGCCACCCGCTGCGAGAGCCTGTATCGCGGTGCCTTGGCCGAACGCCTGGATGCCCACTCCCGGGCCAGCGGCGGCTACCTTCGCGCCACGGACCTGCAGGATTATCGCGCCCAATGGGTGGCACCGATCCACGTCAATTACCGTGGGGTCGATGTCTGGGAAATCCCGCCGAGCGGCCAGGGTCTGGTGGCCTTGATGGCGCTGAAGATACTCGAAGGCTTCAGCTTCGATTACCGCGACAGCCAGCAGACCTGGCATCGCCAGTTGGAAGCCATGAAGCTGGCCTACAGCGATGGCTTGCACTACATCACCGACCCTTTGCATATGCGCGTGGCGGTGACTGACCTGTTGAGCGAGGAGTACAGCGCCCGCCGTCGCGCCCAGATCGGCGAACAGGCCCAGGCACCCAAACCCGGCGATCCCCACGCCAGCGGCACGGTGTACCTGGCGACCGCTGACGGGGAAGGCAACATGGTCTCGTTCATCCAGAGCAACTATCACGGATTTGGCTCCGGCGTGGTGCTGCCTGACAGCGGGATTGCCTTGCAGAATCGCGGACAGGAATTCAGCCTGGATCCGAGCCACGCCAATTGCCTGGTCCCGGGCAAGAAGACTTTTCACACCATTATCCCCGGCTTCCTCACCCAGAATGGCCAGGCCCTTGGCCCTTTCGGCGTGATGGGCGGCTATATGCAGCCCCAAGGCCATGTGCAGATGGTGATGAACCTGGTGGACTTCGGCCTGAACCCGCAAGCGGCGCTGGACGCTCCGCGCTGGCAGTGGCTGGGTGAGATGAAGGTGGGCATCGAGCAGGGTGCCTCCGGTGACTTGGCCAATGCCCTGGCGCGGCGCGGTCATGAAGTGCAGATCGCCAGTGACCTGACTGATTACGGACGAGGCCAGATCATCCTCCGCGACCCGGTCAGCGGTGTCCTGTGTGGCGGCACCGAGCCGAGGGCGGATTCTCATATTGCGGTGTGGTAGGCACCACTCCACGACCGATGAACACACATTGCGTCGTGATAGCACTCAAGTGAATAAAACGATTGAAAAAACCCTCCGGACGCTATACACCGAAGGCTCACTGGCATACTGCCCGGCAATCAGTTATTCAATCTCGCCATTGCGGCGCAGGGAGCGCTGATGAGTTTTCGCCCATTGAGCGATCCCCCGCAGCAATCGAATCATTGCGGTGTGGCAACTCACCCGCCAGAAAACCCGGATGCGGCCGGCATGGCATACGTTGGCAACGAAGACGCGATCGAACAATTGCTGGAATCAGCGCGCACCTGGGCCCACACCACCCAGTGGGTGGTTTATCGCGCCGGTGAACAACTGCATCGGGTGGGGCAGGGCGACCCTCGGGCGCAGTGGCCGGCCAGCGTTGCGAACGAAGAGTTCGAGCGCTTCTGCCGGACCCAACGATTGTGCCGCTGGCCGACCGGTCGGGGCGAAAATGTGCTGGGTTGGCTACTGGCGCCAGTCACCGCTGCCCAAGAGCCAGCCTTCGCCGAGTTTGCCCTGCGTTTGGGTATCCAGATACAGACCAATACCCTGGCTCGCGCCCAGATTACTCAGCGTGTGCTGTATGAAATTACCTACCTGGCCAGTTCCACCCGCGACCGCTCCGTGTTCCTGGTGGGGGTTCACCGGTTGCTCGCCAGCCTGATCGATGCCGAGAACTTTTATCTCGCGCTGTATGACCCCCACAGCGGAAAGATCGACTACCCGTATTACGTCGACATCATCGATGTCGATGCCGTGGAGGCCCAACACTACGAATACCTTGATCCTTCGCATCTGTCGTTGACCGGCCAGGTGTTGACCTCAGGTCAGCCGTTGCTGATCGACGCCGCGGGTATTTGCGCCGCTCAGGCTGAGGGTCGTTTCTATTGCGTGGGTGATCGTCCCGAATTCTGGATGGGCGCTCCGCTGAAAAATGCCTCCGATGAAGTGTTTGGCATGCTTGCCATGCAGGTCTACGACGTTGCACGCACCTACAGCGCCGAAGACCGCGCGCTGTTTCTGGTGGTGGCCCGGCACGTGGCCATGGCGCTGGACCGGATTCTGCACCGTGAGGGCATGGAAGAGACGGTGATGCGTCGCACGCTGGAGCTGTCGGCAGTCAACGCCGCGTTGAGACAGGAAGTGGCGGACCGCGAGCGCGCCGAGCACCTGCAGAGCGCGCTGTTCCAGATTGCAGAACTGTCGAGCCAGCCTGGGGACATGGCGGAGCTGTTCCAAACCTTGCATGGCATTGTCGGTGATTTGCTGTCCGCGCAGAACTTCTACATCGCGCTGTTCGACGACACGATCGATGAAGTCACCTTTCCGTATTATGTCGATGAGCGCAGAACCACCCTGCCGGAGGCAAGACGTGGGTGCCGGGGGCTGACGGAGTACGTTATCCGCCAGCGCCGTCCTTGCCTGATTGACCCTTTTGACGCGGATCGGTTGTCTGCGCAAGGTGAACTCGAAGTGGCCTACGAGTCGGTCCGATTCCATTCCTGGCTGGGCATTCCGTTGTTCGATGGCGATGTGGTACGGGGTGTGCTGGCGGTGCAAAGCTATACCGCCCAAGTGCGCTACACCCTGCGCGACCAGGAACTGCTGACGTTCGTGTCACGGCACATTGATACGGCATTGTCGCGCCGTACCGCCGCAGAAGCGATCCATGCCGCCAACCTCAGGCTCGAAGCCAGGGTACAGGACCGCACCCGTGAGCTCGATCACGCCAACGCCAAGCTGCAACACGAAAACGCCCACGATGCACTCACCGGGCTGCCGAATCGCACCTACCTGCAGCAGCGCCTCAATCTGGCCTGGGCGCGGTTCGAGAGCGACGGCGGGCAATTGTCGGTGATGTTCATCGACCTCGACCGTTTCAAGATGGTCAATGACAGTTTCGGCCACCATTTTGGCGACCTGCTGTTGATGCAGGCCGCTCACCGTTTGCGCAGTTGCCTGCGAGACACCGACATGCTGGCCCGCCTGGGGGGCGATGAGTTTGCAGTGCTGGCGCCGGAGGCGCCGCTGGCGGTGGTGATCGAAATCGCCGAGCGGATTCTGTCGGTGTTCGACCTACCGTTTTTCATCAATGATCACGAAGTTTTTTCGTCCTGCAGCATCGGTATTGTCAGCGCCGACAGTCAGTTCCATCACGAACCCGCTGACTTGCTGCGCGATGCCGATGCGGCGATGTACCGGGTCAAGAGTGCCGGGCGCGACAGTTACGCAGTGTTCAACCAGGAAGTGCGTCGCGAGGTCTCGGACCAGGTCGAGCGCGAAGCGGCCCTGCGCAATGCGCTCAAGCGTACCGACGAACTGCTGCCGTATTTCCAGCCGATTGTCAGCGTCGAAAGCGGTGAGCTGGTGGCCCTTGAAGCGCTGATCCGCTGGCATCAACCGGGCGGCCGGATCATCGCGCCGGGCGAGTTTCTGCCCGATGTCGAGGGGTTGCGCCTGATCGGTCGACTGGATCTGTACATGCTCACCAGCATCGTAGCGATCCTCGCACAACCGCAACACGCCAATTGGCCACCGGTGCATGTCAATTGCTCCAGCTACAGCATGACGCGCCCGGATTTTGCCGATGATGTGCTGGCACTGTTGGCCCGCTACAACGTCGCGCCGTCGCGGATCTGCCTGGAGTTGACCGAAGGTGCGCTGGTGGCCGAACCCGCCATTGCCCGACTGACCATGCAGCAATTGGCCGACAACGGCATGTCGGTGGTGCTCGATGACTTTGGCGCAGGATTTTCCTCCCTGAGCTATGTGCATCAATACCGTTTCAGCGGTTTGAAGATCGACAAGTCGTTCATTTTCGAGCTGACCAGCAGCCCTCGTAGCCGGGCGATCGTCCGGGCGATCGTGCGTATGGCCGAATCACTGGACCTCAGCGTGGTGGCCGAAGGTGTCGAAGATGAAGAGACGCTGCTCTTGCTGCGGGAGATGGGGGCAGGGCAGGCCCAAGGTTATTATTTTGCCAAGCCGATGGGGCTGCAGGCATTGCTGGCGACTTCGTTGGTCGGTGGCTAGGTGCATAGGGACCTGCCGTTCGTTCTACCTTCAATTGCCTCTGAATCTTTGAAGAAAAGCCGCGATCACTGAACGCGGCTCGATTTTTATTGCGCCGATCAAACCTGAGGCGGCTACTTCTGCCTGAGGGCGGCGATGGACAGTCCTGACACGATGAAGGTCAATCCTGCCCCGAGGTTCAGTCCGTTGGTAAGGCGTGGGCGTTGACAGATGTATTGCGACAGGCGCGTGGCGAAGATCCCCATCAACGAGAACCCCACGGCCGTTAGCAGGGCGAACCAGAACCCGTAGACCAACATCTGTACGGTGACCGAGCCGAGCGCGGGGTTGATGAATTGAGGGATGAACGCCAGGACGAACAACCCGGGTTTGGGGTTTAGCGCCGCCGAAAGAAAGCCTGTAAGCAAGATGCTTCGCAGTGGCTGTCGTGCGGCGGGCGCGAAGGTTATCAGGCTTCTGGAGCGCAGCACCTTGATCCCGAGCCAGACCAGATAGGCCGCCCCTACCAATTTGACGACCCAGAAGGCAACCGTCGAGGTCTGGATCAACAGCGTCAGCCCGAGCGAAGCGGTGGTGACGTGAAACAAAATGCCCAGCCCAGAGGACAGGCCGGACACGATGGCGGCCAGGCGACCCTGGCTCAGCCCCCGTCCTATGGCCAGCAGATTGTCAGGACCGGGTGACAAGACCAGCAGCACGCAGGCTGCGGTGTAGGTGAACCAGATATCCATCGGAAACACGGTGAAGCTCCCTGTGAGGTATGAATGGGGTCAACGGATGATGCCCGCGAGGCTGTCCTGGATTGTGGCGCTGGCAGAGACAAGGCCAAGGTCTTTCATTTCTAGCAGCGGTGAACCGGTTCGGCAACTCAATAACGGGCCCCGAACTCCTCGGCAGCGGGGCTGATTGGGGCGAGTAACGCTGGGATTAACGACCGTTTCATAAGGATTCGCTTCACCCACTTGAACGTCTACTACCACGCGGCCTCTGACGTAATGCAGGGCGAACATACGCCGCTCATTCCGTCTTGGAGGATAGGTTTACATGAACATTCTAATGGTCCTGACGTCCCACGATCAGTTGGGTAATACCGGCAAGAAAACGGGGTTTTGGCTGGAAGAATTCGCCGCTCCCTATTACGTGTTTGTCGACGCCAACGTGGCGGTTACGCTCGCCTCACCAAAGGGAGGGCAACCGCCGCTGGACCCCAAGAGCGACGAGGAACAGGCCCAGACGGATGCCACTCGCCGCTTCAGCGCCGATACCCGGGCCCAGGCAGCGTTGGCCGACACGGTGCCGCTGGGCGAAATTGACCCCTACGACTTCGATGCCGTGTTCTACCCCGGAGGCCATGGGCCGCTGTGGGATCTGGCCGAGGACACTGATTCCAAGACCCTTCTCGAAGCCTTTTACGCCGCGAATAAACCCATCGCGGCCGTCTGTCACGCGCCTGGGGTGTTCAAGAACGTCAACTCGCCGGATGGCCATCCAGTGGTCAAGGGCAAGAAAGTGACCGGGTTCACCAACTCTGAAGAAGAGGCCGTGGGATTAACCCAGGTGGTGCCGTTTCTGGTGGAGGACATGCTCAAAGCCAGAGGTGGCGAGTATTCAAAGGCGGCGGACTGGGCGAGTTACGTGGTCGAGGATGGCCATCTGATCACCGGCCAGAACCCGGCTTCTTCCGAAGCCGCCGCCAACGCGCTGCTCAAGCGCTTGCAGCAAGAGCAGAAGGCCTGAGTCAGCTCAAACAAGGGCCGGATCGCAACCGACGCGTCGGCCTTGAGGCCGTCGCGCGTTCACCTCGCAAGGGCGCACGCCGTTATGTTCGAATGCACAGTCGCGGACAATCAATGAGACTCGCGCAAGACCTCGATGAAGGCCTGCAAGCCTGATGGGATATAGCGGTGCCCCGGATAATACAGACAGAGCCCCGGAATTCTGGGGCACCAATCCGCCAGGACCTCGACCAGACGAGCGTCTGCCAAAGGTTGCGATACCGTCTGCTCTGGCACGTAAGCGATGCCGAGCCCGGATATGGCTGCATCGACCATGATTTCGGCATTATCGAGGGTTAGCTGTCCTTTGGGCTCGATGACCAAGGATTGGCCGTTCCTGGAGAATTCCCATCTATAAGGTTTACCACTGGGCATCCGGATGCAGATGCATTGATGTCCTGGCAGATCATCCGGCGTAAGAGGGGCAGGATGAGTCTTCAGGTACTGGGGTGACGCCACGGTAATAAATCGCGTATCGGTTTCTATCGGCACGGCGATCATGTCTTGGGGGATCGCTTCACCTAAACGGATACCGGCGTCGAAGCCCTCGGCCACAATATCGATCAGACGGCCCTCGGTCACGAGGTCAACCGACATCTGGGGGAAGCGTTCCAGGAATATCGGCAGGGCAGCCTTCATCAAAACGCGCGCGGCCTGTTCGCTGGCATTGATCCGTAAAGTGCCGCTGGGAAGATCCCGGTATTCATTGACTTCCTCAATCGCTAGCTCGAATTCGCGCAACACAGGCGCCAGTCGTCTTAGCAGACGCTCTCCCGCTGCCGTCGGTGAAACGCTGCGCGTGGTGCGGTGCAGCAAACGCACCCCAAGACCGGCCTCCAGCGTTTTCATCATATGACTCAGGGTAGAGGCTGACAGGCCCAACTCATCGGCCGCTTTACGAAAGCTGCGATGAGCAACGATGCGGGTCAGTGCCCGTAAATCGGCAAGCGAAAGGGGTAAATGATTCATGGCTATATTTCATTAGCTCATCCGAATTCCGCCCCATAGTAGCAGCAGTCCGGCTGACGTAGTTTGGTCTCACATCGATGGCAACTCACCCTTCATTCGGAGATCAAGCACATGAGCAAAACCTGGTTAGTGACTGGAAGTTCCTCCGGCATCGGTCTGGCGGTGGTCGAACAATTGCTGGCGCGGGGGGACCGTGTGGCGGCCACTTTGCGTAAGCCTCAGGCCTTGAGTCACTTGAAGACACGCTACGGCGAGCAACTGTGGACAGCGATGCTCGATGTAAATGACGCAGCGGCGATCCGCGCTGTGGTTCATCAGGCCTTCACCGAGCTAGGACGTATTGACGTGGTGGTGAGCAGTGCGGGCTACGCGTTGTTTGGTGCGGCGGAGGAGGTCAGCGATGAACAGATCGACCAGCAGTTGCAAACGAATCTGCTCGGTTCTATTCAACTCATCCGTGCCTGCCTACCGTTTCTGCGCAAACAGGGGGGCGGTCGAATTCTTCAAGTGTCCTCGGAGGGCGGGCAGCTCGCTTACCCGAACTTCAGCCTTTACCACGCAAGCAAATGGGCCATTGAGGGATTCGTTGAATCGGTCGCTCTGGAAGTCGCGCCTTTTGGGATCGAGTTCACCCTGGTAGAGCCGGGTCCGACACGGACTAATTTCGGCGCCGCGCTGGTTCGCCCGCCCGCGATGGTTGAGTACGAGCAAACGCCTGCCGGTGAAGTGCGTAAAGCAATCGCCGAGGGTACTTTCCCGCTTACCGAAGACCCGCAGAAAATGGCCAGGATCATGCTCGAGATTGTCGATGTCGATCCCGCACCCAGGCGTCTACTGCTAGGCAGCGGGGCTTACGAGCGTGTTCGCAATGCCCTGGTCCAACGGCTGGCTGAGCTGGAGCAATATCAAGCGCTTGCAATGAGCACGGAGGTTGACTGAGATCGGCCCGTTTCTCATCCAGTCCTGATCATGGACACCGAAAAATCAGTGTTCCCATTGCTCGAGCAATATCGAGACAAATTTTTCCGCTGCCGGGGAGAGCGATGCGCCCCTTCGATAGACCAGGCCCAGCGATCGGTTTACCACCGGATCAATCAACGGCACGCTGACCAATGTCGGGTGATCCTCGGCTGGCATTGCGAGGCTGGGCATGGCCGACACCCCGAGGCCGGCCTCGACCAACCCCAACGACGTGGACAAGTGCTGCACTTCGTAGAACCACTGCGGACGCCAGCTCAAGCCCGACAAGGCGTGGTCCAGCAGCATTCGATTGCCGCTCAGACGACCGACACCGATCAGTCGATAATCGCTGAGCTCAGACCAGCTTACCGAGCTGCGTCCGGCCAGTTCATGGTCGCGTCGACAGGCTAAAACGAAAGGTTCGTTGACCAATGGCACGAACTCGATGTCCGGGTGCTGGCCACTCATCATATTGATACCGAAATCGGCTTCGCCACGCAGTACCGCCTCGAGCCCTTCGTTGGCGCTGAGGTCGAGCAGGCGGATGCGGATTTTGGGGTAGCGCTCGTTATAAAGGCGGATCACTGAAGGCAGGAAATAGAAGGCCGCGGTGGGGATGCAGGCCAACGTCACCCGACCGATCTGGCGCTCCGCCAGTTCGCGAATGTTGAGAATCGAGTCGTCGAAATCATCCAGCAGGCGCCGCGCCTTGGGCAGAAAGTCGCGCCCGACGCTGGTCAGGCTGACCTTTCGGGTGGTGCGATCGAGCAAGGCGGTCCCCAGGCCTTCCTCCAGTTTTTTCATGCGCCGGCTCAGGGCCGGTTGGGAGAGATGCAACGCATCGGCGGCTTCGTGGAAACTGCCTAGTTCAGCGATTTTCACGAAAGATCGTATGTCCTGAAGCTCGTATTCCATGTTCTTTCTCACTGGGGCAAGAGCAATGCGCCGGGAAAAACATCGTAAATTAATTCATTCGTGAAACGCAATAATTGCTCTGATCTTTGCATTGGAAACACTTTTAAAACCCTGCCACTCTTGTGTCCAGAACATCAATTATCCAGATTGATCAACAAGAGTTAGTGTTCATGCAGCGAATTCCTTGTGTGCTGATGCGCGGTGGTACCTCCAAAGGACCCGTCTTTCTTGCCTGGGATCTGCCCAGTGCCATCGCCGAACGTGATGAGCTGCTGCTCAACCTGATGGGGTCCGGCCATGAGCTGGAAATCGACGGCATCGGTGGCGGCAGCCCGCAGACCAGCAAAGTGGCAATCGTCAGCCCCTCGTTGCACCCGGACGCGGATGTCGACTATCTGTTCGTCCAGGTCATGGTTTCCCAGCGCCGGGTCGATACCGCACCCAACTGCGGCAATATGCTGTGCGCCGTCGGTCCGTTTGCCATCGAGCAAGGGCTGGTCAAGGCTTGCGGCGATCTGACCCGCGTGCGTATTCGCAACCTCAATACCGGGACCTTCGTAAATTCAGAGGTGCAAACCCCTGGGGGCAAGGTCAGCTATGAAGGGGACACCGCCATCGACGGCGTGCCTGGCACGGCCGCTCCGGTGCAACTGACCTTTCTGGATGCGGCGGGTAGCAAGACCGGCAAGCTCTTCCCGACGGGGCAATCTCTGGACCTGATCGATGGCATCCCGGTGACCTGTATCGACATGGCAATGCCGATGCTGATTGTCGAGGCCCGTCAGCTTGGCAAGCGCGGCGATGAAAGCCCCGCCGAACTGGACGCCGATAAGGCGTTCCTGCAGCGCCTGGAGTCCCTGCGACTCAAAGCCGGCCTGGCCATGGGCCTGGGTGATGTCAGTGACAAGGTCATCCCCAAGCCGGTGCTGGTGTCGCCTGCCCAGTCGGGCGGGACGGTCCAGGTGCGCTACTTCATGCCGCACAACTGTCACCGTGCCCTGGCCATCACTGGCTCCATCGGTCTGGCCACCGCTTGCGTGACGCAAGGCAGCGTCGTGGCGCAGTTGCTTGGCGGCATCAGCGAGCCGCGTCTGCAGCAGGTTCGCATCGAACACCCCAGCGGCGGTATCGATGTCGTGCTGTCCTATACCGGCGAAAAGGGTGAGACCATTCGTGCCTCGGTAGTGCGCACCGCCCGCCGGCTTTTCTCAGGTTACGTCTACGCCACGGTTTCCCAGCGCCTGGCAGGATAGCCCAGGCAGACCTCGTCATTGCATCAGCGACTCAATAACAACAAGAGATCTGACATATGCTCGCTTTACTTGGCTTGGCCATGGTGGTGGTCTTCACCTTCCTGATAATGACCAAACGCTTGTCACCGATCGTCGCCTTGACGGTGGTGCCAATCGTCTTCGCCGTGATCGGCGGTTTTGGCGGTACCACCGGCAAGATGATGCTGGACGGCCTGAAGATGGTCGCGCCGTCGGCGGCGTTGCTGTTGTTCGCCATTCTGTTTTTCGGCCTGATGATCGACGCCGGTCTGTTCGACCCGCTGATCCGCAAGATCCTCAAGCGGGTCAACGGTGACCCGATGAAAATCGCAATCGGCACGGCGCTGCTGTCACTGTTGGTGGCGCTGGACGGTGACGGCACGACCACGTACATGATCACCTGTGCAGCGATGTTGCCGCTGTACAAACGTATCGGCATGAACCCAATGATCCTGGCGACCATTTCCATGCTCTCGTTGAGCATCATGAGTGGCATGACGCCCTGGGGCGGCCCGGCGACCCGTGCGATTGCAGCGCTGGGCCTGGATGCCGGTGAGTATTTCGTACCTTTGCTGCCGACCATGATCGGCGGTGCGATGTGGGTGGTGTTCACGGCGTTCCTGCTGGGGCGTGCCGAACGCAAGCGCATCGGCAACGTCCATCTGCAAAGCGGTGGGGGCAATTGCTACATCAAGGCGATTATTGAAGACACGCCGCACAAGCGTCCGAAACTGGCCTACGTCAACCTGCTGCTGGTGACTGCGGTGATGGTTGCGCTGGTGATGGGGCTCATGCACTCGGCGATCCTGTTCCTGATCGGTTTTGTCCTGGCGCTAATGATCAACTATCCGCAACTGGATATTCAGAAAGAACGGATCCTCGCTCATTCGGGCAACGCCATGACCGTGGTTCTGTTGGTGTTCGCCGCGGGTATCTTCGCCGGGATCTTCTCTGGGACGAAAATGGTCGATGCGCTGGCGCAAACCCTGGTCGACTGGATTCCGCCATCCTGGGGCCATCTGTTCCCGCTGGTGGTTGCGATTACCAGCATGCCGTTGACCTTCGTATTGTCCAACGATGCCTACTACTTCGGTGTCGTGCCGATCCTGGCCAACGCCGCAGCGGCCTATGGCATTGATCCGGTCGAGATTGCACGGGCCTCCATTCTCGGCCAACCGGTGCACCTGATGAGTCCGCTGGTGGCCTCGACCCTGCTGCTGGTCGGCATGGTGGACCGTGATCTGGGCGACTTCCAGAAAGCCACCGTCAAGTGGGCCGTGCTCACTTCCCTGGTCGTGACTGCGTTGGCATTGCTGACGGGGGCAATAAGCCTGTTCTCCTGATCCCCCACGTCTTTTTAAGGACCTGACGCCCCACGCCAGTGGGGTGGACGGCTAGCTGCATTCCAAATAACAACAATGAGTAGTTTGATATGACCTCTGTTTATACCTGTGGAGCTTTATTGACTCTCCTGGCTTTGTTGCCGCTGGCCAATTCCAATGCGCAAGGTTTTATCGACGACAGCAAACTCAAGCTGCAATTGCGCAATGTTTACATCAATGAGAATTTCCGCGATGAACATGGCATGAGTGCGCGAGCGGCCAACACCGCCAAGAGCGAGCGAACCGAATGGGGCCAAGGCTTTTTGCTTGATTATCAGTCGGGATTCACATCTGGCAGCCTCGGCCTGGGCATTGATGCTCTGGGCCTGCTGGGGATCAAGCTCGACTCTGGCCGCGGTCGTAGCGGCACCGGCCTGCTGCCTTTGCATGATGACGGCCGTGCCGCCGATGAATTTGCGAGCTTTGGGATGACCGCCAAGGCCCGATTTGCCAAGACCACCGTCAAATACGGTACGTTGCTTCCTAAAACGCCGGTGCTCATTTACAACGATGCCCGATTGCTGCCTCAGACCTACCAGGGCGGCCAGTTCACGAGCACCGACATTGACAACCTTAGCCTGACGGGCGGCTATCTTGATCGTTTCAAGTTGCGAGATTCGAGCGACAGTATGCCCATCGTGCCAGACGGCTACAGTGGCGATAAGTCAGGGGACTTCAGTTACCTCGGTGCCGATTACAAGTTGGGCAAGACGATTCGCCTTAGCTACTTCCATGGCGAACTGGAGAACTTCTATCGGCAGAACTTCGCGGGTATCCAGCATGATCTGCCGCTCGGCTCAGGCGTGCTGACCAGTGATCTGCGCTACTTCCGCAGCGTTGATAGCGGTTCTGCCTATGGCGGTAAAATCGACAACCATATGCTCAGCGGCCAACTGTCTTACGCTGTCGCAGGCCATACCGTAGGCGGCGGCTATCAAACACTCAAGGGCGACGCTGGGCTGCCCTACATCAGCGGGGCGTCCGTTTATTCTTTCAGCAACGCCGGCATAGGTAAGTTCATAGAGGAAGACGAGAAGACATGGATGCTCAACTACGGCTACAACTTCGCCGCCCTGGGCGTCCCCGGCCTGACGTTCTCCACTCGTTACCTTAGCGGCGACGATGGAGAGTCCAACACCACAATCAAAGAGTGGGAGCGCGATGCTGAGCTGGCTTATGTGGTGCAGCAGGGCACTTTCAAAGGGGTGGGCGTGAAGTTGCGCAATTACGTCTACCGCTCTGAATTCTCGAGGGGCCGGGACAGTAACCGGCTCTACCTGACCTACGATATTGCCCTTTGGTGATCGTTCGTGCCGACGCACCGACCAATGGCCGGTGCCGCTGGGTTGGCACTTTTTTTATCGCCGTCAGAAGTCTTGAGCTCAGCGCAACTGCACCGGACTCACCCCAAGCCGTTGCTTGAACGTGGTTGCCATGTGCGCCTGGGAATTGAACCCGCAGGCGAGGGCGATTTCCGACAGCCTGGCTGTGGAGTCACGCATCAGTGCGCGGGCCTTGGCCAGGCGCCGGTCGATCAGGTAGCTGTGTGGGCTTTTACCCGTGGCGAGCTTGAAGGCGCGCATGAAATATCCCTCGGACAACCCCAGTAAACCGGCCATCGCCGATACGCCTAGCGGCTCGTCAAGACTCGCCTCGATAAACTCATCCAGCTGGCGCATGCGCCGGGGGGTGATAGTGCCTTGGTTGGGTGTCGACAACGCCGCGTCACCCGTCGCCCGTTGCGCCAGCGCCAATGCCCAGGTTTCCCAGTCGTCTTCCACACCGGCACGTAACAGCGCGCCGCGCATTCGCAGGGCCAGATGAATGGCCCGCTGGTCGATGCGATTGTTGAATGCCCGATCCCCGGTCAAGAGGGCGCCGTCGGTACGCATCACCCGCAGGTATTCGCCGCCTTTGCGTGATTCGGAGAACACGTCGCACCCGGCCGGGACGAATGCCAGGCCGTTGGGCATCGCCTCGAAGGGAAGCACTCGATCGCTGCCGAGGGCGTGCACGCCGCGCTGGCTGTCGAAGGCAAAACCAATCGACGCCTGGGTTGCCACATAGCGGGTCGAGTAAGCAGCGCTGGGCAGTAATTCGATCACCCAGGCCCCGGTCTCGACACGGCGGACCGGTTCAGACAAGGGCGCGGGTGGTCGGCTATTTGAATGGCTCATGAGCGTCATAGTAGTCAAGACAGGGCGCAAAAGTCAGGTCGGTTTTTTGAAAGCCGACCCAAGGCTGCGGTGTCTAGACTGGCTAGCCACTCAGGGAGACAACCTCATGCACCGACTGACTCGTGACGATATTGAACAGGCTGCTCGCCATGTTTACCAAGTGATGCCCGCCACTGCCCAGTATTCCTGGCCCTTGCTGGCCCAGCGTCTGGGCTGCACGGTGTGGGTCAAGCACGAGAACCACACCCCCACCGGCGCTTTCAAGATACGCGGCGGCATCACCTTCATGCATTGGCTCAAGCGCGAACATCCAGAAGTAAAAGGCATCGTCTCCGCCACCCGTGGCAACCATGGCCAGAGCCTGGCGCTGGCGGCGAGTGCGCTGGGTTTGAAGGCGTTGATAGTCGTGCCCCAGGGCAACTCGCTGGAAAAGAACAATGCCATGCGCGGCTTTGGCGGTGAGGTCATTGAGTGTGGCCGGGATTTTGATGAAGCCCGTGAAGAGGCAGCCCGCTTGGCGCAAGTGCATGGGCTGTTCCTGGTGCCACCGTTTCACCTGGAGCTGGTCAAAGGCGTGGCCACGTACGCACTGGAACTGTTCACCGCCGCGCCGCAGCTCGATACGGTCTATGTGCCGATTGGCTGTGGGTCGGGCATCTGTGGCGTGATCGCCGCTCGCGATGCGCTGGGCCTGAAAACCCGGGTGGTGGGGGTGGTGTCCACTGAGGCCATGGCCGCAAAGTTATCGTTTGAGACCGGCGAAATACGCGAAACCGCCTCGGCAGATACCTTTGCTGATGGCCTTGCCGTGCGCAAACCGATTCCCGAGGCGTTCGCCCTCTACGCAGCGGGGGCCGCATGGATCGTAGCGGTCAGTGAGGCGGAAATTGCCGAGGCCATGCGCGTCTATTACACCGACACCCATAACCTCGCCGAAGGGGCCGGCGCCGCGGCCTTGGCGGCGCTTATTCAGGAGCGTGAAGCCAGGGCGGGGGAAACAGTGGGGGTGGTTCTGTCGGGTGGCAATGTCGATCGATCGGTGTATGCGGGCGTGATCGGGGGGTAACAGGTGCACACGGAATGGATCTGAAAAAACGCCCGTTGATGCGTGTAATGCTGTTCGTTCAAGAGAAAACGGTGTTTCTTCCGAGCTGGGAAGGCGCACCGTTTTTTCTTGAATGAACAGCTTTATGTTGATGCGCGACACTTCGCGCATTCAAGCGACTTCCAAGGGAAATGGAGCAAACCGTAAAACTGACCTCAAGGGGCTGGTGCATTGGGTTAGTGACCATCCGCCACCTTGCGTTCTATCTCGGCTATTTTTCGTCTCAGTGCCTCCGCTTCCTCCTCCTCGGTTTGGGCTGAAGTGGGGCTGTCCTCAACATCGCTTTCAACCTGTGTGCCGGATGTATCGGTAGACGGGTTGTGCGATGTTTTTTCCAGATCGTCATCGTTGTTCATATCGCTCACCTCTGTTGGCCTACACATTGGATGCAGCGGCATGGCGTGAGTTCGAGTTTTTTGCCAGCGATCAGGACAGAACCGCGCTCAACAGCCCACCCGCGACGCCGCTTCCGATCACCACCAGCCACGGCGGCAACTTCCAGAACATCAGGGCGACCAGTGCCACCAGAGCGAGTCCGAAATCCTGTGGTGCGTGAATTGCGCTGGTCCAGACAGGGTTGTAGAGGGCAGCCAGTAACAGGCCAACCACCGCCGCATTGACGCCCAACAGTGCGGCTTGGGTGCGCCCGTTACGGCGCAGGCGCTCCCAGAAGGGCAATGCGCCGACGACCAGCAGAAAGGAGGGGGCGAAGATTGCCAAGAGGCAGATCAGGCCGCCCAACCAGCCGGACGGGGCATTGTTCATCGAGGCGCCGAGAAACGCTGAAAAGGTAAACAAGGGGCCAGGAACAGCCTGCGCCGCGCCATAGCCGGCCAAAAAGGCGTCATTGCTGACCCACCCGGTAGGCACGACCTCGGCTTGCAGCAGCGGCAACACGACATGCCCGCCACCGAACACCAGTGCTCCGGCACGGTAGAAAGCGTCCACCATCGACAGCGTTTGATTCGGGAACATGGCCGACAGCAGCGGCAATCCCATCAGCAGGGCAAAGAACAGCGTCAACCAGAGCAGGCCAACTCGACGCCTGACCGTTATTGGCAGGGGATCATGGGTTGAATCGTGCTGAGGCTTGAACAGCACGAGGCCGATTATCGCTGCGATGGCAATGACCCCCACCTGTCCCCATGCCGTCGGCATCAGAAGGACGAAGCAGGCCGCCGCCGCCATGAGGGTGATGCGCGGTGCATCCGGGCAAAGATTGCGCGCCATTCCCCACACGGCTTGGGCCACCACGGCGACGGCCACCACCTTCAGACCGTGCAGCACGCCGGAAGGCAGCGCATCGCCGTAACGGGCGATGCCCAGCGCAAACAGAATCAGGGCAATCGCTGACGGTAACGTGAAGCCCGCCCAAGCGGCCGCCGCCCCGGCGTAGCCAGACCGGGACAGCCCGAGCGCGATCCCGACCTGGCTGCTGGCGGGCCCTGGCAGGAACTGGCACAGAGCAACCAGATCCGCATAGCTGCGTTCGCTTAGCCACTGTCGCCGCGTCACGAACTCTTCGCGAAAATAGCCCAAGTGGGCAATGGGGCCACCGAAAGAGGTCAAGCCCAATCGTAAGAAGATCAGAAAGACCGCCCAAGGGCTGCGGTCAGTTCCAGCGGTATCGGCCATGGTCACACCTGGGGCTGTGGCAGTGTGGCGCGATAATAATCGAATTACGTTAACGAAAAACGATATAAAGGCGAACACTTGGACGCTCTTATTAATCGGTGTTGCACCCCGTTGCTATCAGGCTTTGGCCTTATCCATCGATAGGCTCGGTGGGGCAGAGCGGACAATGACGCTGATGATGGTCAATGCCGCAATCACCAAACCGGGCGAGGTGGCCAGCAAGACACCGGTGGTGCCGGCTCCGGCCGCCAGAATCTGCCCGGCCGCCAGAGGCCCGGCCACCGAGCCTAAACGACCGATCGCTACCGCTGCGCCAACGCCGGTGGCACGCACCGACGTTGGATAGGAGGGTGGAGCCAGGGCGTAAAGCACCAGTTGCGCGGCCATCACAAACAACCCGGCTGCAAAGCCGGCGATGGCCATGGGGACGATGCCCCCAGACAGGCCGACCCCGCCCAGCGCCACCAATAATCCGGTGTACACGAACAGCACCACCTTGATGCCGTTGCAGCGATCCAGCAACAGTCCGCCAAGCAAGGAACCGAGGGCACCGCCGATATTGAAGAGCATCTGCACCAGGCCTGCCTGGGGTTTACTGAAGCCCTGTTCCAGCAACAGCGAGGGCAGCCAGTTGAGCAACATGTACATCACGGTGAGGGTGAAGAAGTAGCTCAACCACAACGCCAGGGTCACGCTGGCCCGGCCTTCGCCGAACAAGGCTTGACCGGTTGACGTGCGCATGGGGTTAGCGGTGTCTTGTTGCTGGCGAAAGGCGCTGGATTCGGGCAGCAATACCATCATCAGTGGCACCACCAGCAACGGCGCGAGCCCGCCGATGATGAAGGTCGTCTGCCAGTGTTCGGGAAACAGCATGGCGACCACCGCCGCCAGAGCCCCACCCAATGGCACGCCGGCATACATGATGCTGATAGCCGTACCGCGCCGTTGCTCGCCCACGGCTTCGGCACACAGGGCGATCAGGTTGGGCAGGGCGGCGCCCAGGCCCAGGCCAGTCATGAAGCGCACCAGCAGCAGGCTGGAAAAAGAGCCGACATAGGCAGTGCTGAGCGAAAACACGCCAAACAGCAACACCGCTGCGATGAGGATTTTCTTGCGACCGATGCGATCGGCAATCCAGCCACCGAAGAAGGCGCCCGGCAGCAAACCGATAATGCCGGCACTGAACACCCAACCCATCATTTTCGGGTCCAGGGCGAAGGTCTGACGCAGCCCTGCGGCGGCAGTGCCGGCAGCTTGCAGGTCAAAGCCTTCAATCAAAGCGACGATAAAACACAGGGCAATGGTCAGCGTCGTGCGACGTGATGGGGTGTCCATGGCAAACCTCTTTATTATTTTTGTGAGTGTACTGACGGGCGCACGCAGGCTTGCTCGCATCCTGCAATGCCAAGCCGAAATTAAGATTAACAAAGATAACTAAAAAATGAACGCTCACAGAAGAAGCCCAAAATAATCGCTATAAGCTTATTTAAATCAATGGCATGTAATGTATTTTTGGGGGTTTCTTGAAAATAGATATGAATATTAATGTTCGATTATCGGCCAGTATGGATTGACGGCGCCTCCGCCTTTTCCCACTCTCTGGCCCGAGATCGCGGCTATATGGCTGTCGATCACGTTCAAAAAAAACAACAACAATAAGTGGACATCGGACATGGCGAATTCACCCCGGGGCGTCCTTGCGACGACCTCAGTCTCACCTCTTTGCGCACGGGGCCTCGTCCTGTTGGGCTTATATGCGGTCACCACCCCCGCACTGTCGGAAGGTTTCATCGACGATAGCCACGGCACCTTGACCTTGCGCAATTTTTACCTGGATCGGGATTACAAGGACGAGGGGGCGAAAACCGCAGCTCGGGAGTGGGCTCAGGGCTTTATCATGAATGTGGAGTCGGGTTTTACGCCGGGCACTGTCGGTTTCGGCCTGGACGCCCGTGGGTTGATGGGGGTCAAGCTGGACTCCTCACCGGACCGCAGCGGCACTGAATTGCTGCCGGTGTCCAGCGGCGACAAGCGCGCGGCGGACGAATATTCGCGCCTGGCCATGACCGCCAAAATGCGCTTTGCGCAAACCACGGTGAAGAGCGGCGATGTGTCGATCTTCCTGCCGTTCGCCTTTGCCAGCCCGTCGCGGTTGCTGCCGCAGACGTTTCGCGGCACCACGCTCAGTTCCAAGGACATCGACGGACTGACGCTCAATACCGGCTACATCGATCGCATCAACAAGCGTGACTCCACCGACTACCAGCCAATGAGCATCGCTTCGCCGAACGGACGTTTCAACGGTGCGGCCACCTCATCGCACATGGCCTATGTCGGTGGCGATTATCAGGTAAACAAAGACCTCAGCCTGCGGGTTTATCACGCTGAAGTAGCCGACCTGTACCAGCAGAACACCCTGGCCTTGCTGCATAACGTGCAAGTGGGCGAAGGCACGTTGAGCACTGACCTGCGCAGTTTTTTCAGCGACGAAGAGGGCAGTGCCAAGGGCGGCAAGGTGGACAACCGCAACCTCTCGGCGTTGTTCGGCTATCGCGTTGGCGGTCATCGCCTGAGCCTGGGTTACATGCACGCCAGCGGCGACACGGCGACGCCTTATGTGTCAGGCACTGAGTTGATGGGCATGAGCGAGTTGACCATGAGCTCGGACTTTCTCAACGCCAAGGAACGGACCTGGCAGGCGATCTACGATTATGACTTCGCCGCCGCCGGGGTGCCCGGCTTGAAGAGCCGGCTGCGTTACGTGCGCGGTGACAATATCGAACTGGCGGCACTCAATGCCGACGACCGTAAGGAGCGGGAATTCCAGATGGAACTGGGCTATGTGATCCAGGGCGGTCCGCTGAAGAATGTCGGGTTGATGGTGCGCAAATCGATCTATCGCAACGACTTCCCGGCCGGCGCGGCGTTTCGCGATGAAAACCAGACCCGCTTCCTGGTGCTCTACACGGTGCCGATCTGGTAAGCCGTGGGGCGAGTGGATACCCGCGTTGCGCAAGCGTGGGCTGAGCTGTGCTCAGCTCAGCTCACCTTGGATTGAGCCGGCCCGGTCAGGGCTGCTCGCGACGCACAGCTACTTCACCCGCTCAAAGATGATATGAACCTTCGTTCCGTCGGGACGCTGGAAATTTTCCACCATCCGGTTGCCGTCGACTTTCAGTTGCAGGTCATCTTGAGTACGTGTCGCGCCCACCCAATTCGGGAACGTCGATCCTTCGACGGTATTGCCGGTGAATTCACCGTTCTGGTCGACGGTATATCGTCCGAAGAAACCGATGCTCCCAGCCATCGCTGCCCGGTTTTCCTCATCGGTTCCTTCGCCCCGAACGCTGGATCGAAACGCAGGCACTCGCGGATCGGTGAGCACCTCGACAAACGTCAAATCTTCAGTGAACACCAGCCATCCATGTGGATTGGGGCCGTACGCATCCGATCGGATGCCATCGCGTTCAATGGTTGCGCTGACCATTTTCCATGTTCCGACCAGTGGGTTTTTCGTAGCGGAAAACGCTGCGGTGCAAAGCGAAAAGGCCATGATCGCACCCGCTGCCAGTACCGATATTTTCAGAGTCATTCGCATCACCGTTATTGGTTATCTGAACACTGTTGTAGAGGGTTAAAAACATCACGCATTCATCAGGGCAACCAGGGCGGGAACAGACAGTACGGCTGTGTAATAGCCCATGAACTGCACACCGATGTTGAACCCCAAAAAGCGTGAGAGGAAACCGCCCAGCAGGCCGATGGTGACGATCACCAGCAACCCCAGCAGGCCACCTTCCCAAATGCCGATCACCAGGATCAGGCCGACAAAGGTCGAGATCACCGCTTCGTGACTGATCTTGCGCGACACGTAGGACGCGGCTCTGTGGGCGTAATTCATGGTGAAGGGGTAAGCGATCAGGATGGCGACGACCACCGCCAATAACCCGTAGCCAAAAAACTCCCAGGTGCTGAGCAGTGAATGCAAGTTGTTCACCTCGCCTGTCGCCGCGTCCACGCTAAAGCGCGGCGGAGCGTTGAACAGTGGCGCTGCCGGGCCCGCTGCGACAGGGCTCAGTGGCAGGCCGAAGGCGATCAGCGGGATCAAGGCTTCGGCCAGGTAGGTTGATTCCGTAACGCCGTTTCGAGCGGTGATGACCGTGGTCAGGCGATGATAGACATGCTTGACCCTCGAACCGACGAGCTCGCCCATGATGACGGTCATGGCCACTGGGCTGAACACAAAGGTCGCGCTGGAGATCACCGCCGTAATGGCCGTCCACAGGCTCTGCTTGCTGTCCAGCACCTTGAGCGGATTAGGAAAAAAGCCACCCCAGCTTTTTACGTCGGGCGACAGGGAAAACGTGCGCACTTGCTGGCGTCGCATGGTTTCCCGCTCGGCGGGCGCGAGCAGTGAGAACAGCGCGGCGATCAACGGGCCAATGGCGATGCCCAGAAAGTAACTGACGCTGAGCTTGACCCCGAACTGTGCGGTCATGGTTTGCAGGCCAACGATGATCATGACGAACGGAATCAGCGTCAGCACGGCGGCCAGACGACCTTTGGAGAACCACGCGATCGCCACCGCCGCGAGCAGGAACACCCAAGGCGCAGCCTGCTTGATCATGTCCCCGAACGGCGCCAGCATCAGCGCGAACAATACGGCCATTGGCACGGCGATCAACGCGGCAATGACAGCGCCCGAAATCATCTTGCGCAGGGCAATGTGGGGCACGCCCAAGTTGCGCAGAAAGTTGGCCTCGCGCATCAATGGCGTCGCCATGGTGTCGCCAGGAATACCCAGCAACGCCGTCGGGACGGCATGGGTCATATGTTTGGCGACGGCGCCGGCCAGAAAGAACGTCAGCACGCCGGGGGCCGGGACGCCCAGCAGGACGACCAGCAAGGTCAAAGGGGCGAGGGTGGTGGTTTCATCGCTTCCGGAGATGAGCCCGATCCCGGCAAAAATCACCGCCCCCAGGATCCCCATGCCCAGTGCCACCAGGATCTGATCCATCAGTGGAACGATCATGATTGACCTCCATTGCCACTGACTGCGCCGACACCCACGGTGGCTGTTGCAGCGGGGCTTTTCGCGGGCGCACCAAGGCCTTTCTCGTAATCGGCGAACAGCTCATACAGGTCCATTTCACGCAGTTCCGCGATCGTCGCCGGCGGCAGATCAGCCAGACTGCCCAGTGGGCCGTACTCGTTCTGCAACTCAATCAGGATTTTTGCGCGCCAAGCCGGATCCGCCAGATGTTCTATGACATGGCGCTTGGGTTTGAAAAGCAGCGCACTGATGGCGCCACCTGCCAGGCAGCCCACAATACCTACCAGCATCGCGTAGGCGCGGGCCATCTGCGCGGAGTCCACCCAGCCGACAAGCAGGTGCTGGGCGATAAAAAAAGCGCCAAGGCTGACGGCTGCACCGATGCCTATGGAGTAGAGCAAGTGGCGACCATCAACCGTGTCGCCCCATACTTCAAATAGTTCGGATTTCATCAGGATTCTCCCACTGCCCCTGGAGGGTTTTATTGTTATGAACGTGAAGAGATGTGCTTGAATTCGTGGCTATGAGTCCGACGCCTGCGCGCGTTTTTGCCCAAGAAGTTCAGCGGCTTTGTCTGAGCGCACGTCCCGGGCTTCGACCATCTGCGCGACCAGCCAATCGACCTCATCGCCCCTGGCCCCCGCCGAAAGCGCAATGTTGCGTGCATGCAAAGCCATGTGCCCGCGTTGTATCCCCTCGGTAGACAGCGCACGCAACGCCCCCAGGTTTTGGGCGAGGCCGACCGCCACGGCAATTTCGGCAAGTTCCTGAGCGGTTTTCACGCCCAGGATGCGTAACGACAGTTGGGCCAGCGGGTGCGTCTTGGTCGCGCCGCCGACCAGGCCGACGGGCATGGGCATCTCCAACGTTCCCACCAGATGGCCCCTGCCATCTTTTTCCCAGGTCGTCAGTGACCCGTAATGTCCGTTACGACAGGCATAGGCGTGTGCTCCGGCTTCCACTGCGCGCCAGTCGTTGCCGGTGGCGACGATCAATGGGTCGATGCCGTTCATGATGCCCTTGTTGTGGGTGGCCGCACGATAGGGATCGACCACTGCAAAGTTGTAAGCATCGAGGATGCCTTCAATGACGTCCTCGCCCTTGTAGGCCTTGGTGGTGAGATGTTCCGGTGCAATACGGATCTGGGCTCGGGCAAGCCGCAGGTCGGCGAGGTTCGACAGAATGCGCAGCCGGACCTTGCCGCCGGTAATCTGCTCCATCAGCGGGGCCACGGCTTCAGCCATCGTGTTTACGGTATTGGCCCCCATCGCGTCGCGTACATCCACGATAAGGTGGGCGACCAGCATGGGGCCGCGAGGGCTCTGGGCGAAGGTATGCACTTCGATGTCGCGGCAACCGCCACCCAACTGGTTCAGCAGTTGATCCTTGCGGTTGGCCAGTTCGATGATTTCGTCCTTGCGGCGCAACAGACTCAGACGGGCATTGAAGGGATCGTCGATGTCCACGATCTGCACTTGCGCGCGCATCAGCGGCAGCGAGCTGGAGGTCTGAAAACCACCGGCTTCGCGCGCCAGTTTGGCCATGAACGAGGCGGCGGCGACCACCGAAGGCTCCTCGACGACCAACGGCACAATGACGTCGCGTCCGTTAATCTGGAAGTTGCTCGCGACAGCGTAGGGCAATTCAAATTTTCCGATGACGTTCTCGATCATGCCATCGGCTATTTCCAGGGGCAGGGCGCCAGCATCGCGGAGCAGGGCAACGTCATCTTCTGCAAGCTCAAGCAGCTGTTGCAAGTGGTTCAGGCGCTCGGCTGGCGACAGGCTACGGAACATCGGGAGGCGGGAGTCGATACTCATGGAAGGCATCCGGTTGCAGTTATTGTTTTTCAATGCCTGCCACCCTATGCGTATGTGTCCTGGCAAAAAAGGTACAGTTTGGACAGACAGTACCTAAGCTGTACCCTCTGCGAATCATTCCTCCAGGACTTCGTACAATGGCACGACTGACGCTTGCCCAGGAGCTGACGGCATCATTGGTTGCGCAGATCGGCAACGGCACCTACCGAGTGGGTGACCGTTTACCGTCCCTGCGCGAGTGCATGCGTCTGTTTGGTCATTCGAAAAATACGGTGATCAACGCTTATGAATCGTTGGCCTCCCAAGGACTGGTCGAGGCGCGTCACGGGCAGGGTTTCTTCGTGACACGAGGCGCGCCGAGCAGCAGCGAACCGGAAGAGCCACTGCCCTTTACCCGGGCGATGGACACCATCTGGCTGATGCGTCAGCAGTTTGTCCGAGAGCCGGGGCACTCGCCGCTTGGGGAAGGTTTTCCGCCCGTAGAGTGGCTGATGGATCTGCGCTTGGACAAGTTCACGCGCCAGATCATGCGCATGGGGGTCACCACGCTTTTTCGCTACGGCAACCGGCTGGGTAACGCTGCATTGCGCCAACACCTGGTGCAAAAACTGGCGAGCTATTCGATTACCGCCAGTGCGCGGCAAATCGTAACGACCCATGGGGCCAATCACGCACTGGATCTGATCATCCGCCGCTTCATTGCCCCGGGGGATTACGTTTTTGTCGAGGATCCGGGTTATTACCCGCTGTTTGGCAAGCTGCAACTGCAAGGGGCGCGAATGTTATCCGTACCTCGATTGCCGGACGGGCCGGACCTGGACGTGTTGGAGCAGCATCTTCTGTTGCACAAGCCGAAATTATTTTTCATTCAGTCGGTTGGGCACAATCCGACGGGCTCCGATATCTCCCCCGGCAAAGCCCATCGACTGGTCCAGTTAGCCCATGAGCACAACTTTATCCTGGTGGACGACGACGCGTTGGCTGATTTCAAACCGGCGTCGGCCATCAAGGTGCCTGCGCTGGATCAATTGAACCGTTCACTGTACGTGGGCAGTTTTTCCAAGTCGGTTTCTGCGGCATTGAGGGTGGGGTTTATCGCGGGGAGCAAGGACGTCATCGATGAACTGGGTGATCTGAAAATGCTCCTGCACACCAGCACCTCGGAGCTGTGTGAACGAACCATTGATGTCATCCTGACGGAGGGGCATTTTCTGCGGCATCAGATCCGTCTCCAGGAGCGGCTCAAGAGCGCCACTGCGTCAGGTTTGCAGATGCTTGATGAGATAGGCGCCGAGGTGTTCTTTCGGCCAGAGCAGAGTCTGTATTTGTGGGCCCGGTTTGCCCACATTGATGACGCCAGGGAGCTGACCCGGCAACTGCTGCCGAAGGGATTCATGATTGCTCCCGGTCACATATTTTCACCGGAGCAGTCGCGTATCAATCCCTGGACGCGATTGAATGTCGCGTACCTGAATGACCCGTTGCTTAAGGCGGTGTTGAGTGGCTGATGGCTCACCGCTCATCGGTCACCGTGCTAAGGCTGGGTGTGCGCGCCGGTTGAAACAACGCTTTCGTTGCCGTCTACGCCCCGCGCCTCAACCGGCACCCAGAGGCGTTCACTGCGACATTTGAATTTCACGCCTTTGCGCGGCGCCATCGCCCGGGCGTTGTCCATGCACACCGCCCTGGAGGCAAAAGTTGGCCCCGGCTTTCGCTCTTCTACACAACCTTCAACGCCGCTGCAGATAGCCATAACCACAAAATAAACGGTCATCATCCTGAATGCTCCTATTAGAGCGATGCGATTAATTGCTCTGCCGTCAGGCCCTGAAATGCTGGCGGTGACAGTCGGATGATGTGCCTGCTTTCAAAGCCTCAGCAATGGCCCGCATGGGCCAATCGTCGGAAAAACGTCGTTTGTTCAGTTTTTTTCAGATTTCAAATATCGGCGCCAATTCGTTGGCGTTTTTCGCGGGTCGAGCGGGTATTCCCTATGGAAAACGTAGCAAGGGAAAGGATCTGAGGTCAGCCATCAGCTCTGGTTAGTGAGCCGGTTTGACCCGTTGCGCGATGAGTGTTGTGATTGCCCCTCGGCTGGGCACCTGCTCAGGCTTGATCCAGACGTGGGTGATGAACAGGAGCAGCAGTTGAACGAACAGACATTGTCCCAGCGCCTGGAACGTGTGGCGGCGCATGTACCGGCCGGTGCGCGCCTGGCCGATATCGGCTCGGATCACGGCTACCTGCCGGTGGCATTGATGCGCCGGGGTGTAATTGCGGCGGCGGTGGCTGGCGAGGTGGCGTTGACTCCGTTTCGTTCGGCTGGACGCACGGTGCGCGAGAACGGTTTTACCCAGCAGGTCATCGTGCGCCTGGCCGACGGCCTGGCGGCGATCGAGCCCGGAGACGGGATCACGGCCGTCAGCCTGTGCGGCATGGGCGGCGAGACGATCCGCGACATTCTCGCCGACGGCAAGGCGCGCCTGAGCGGCCAGGAACGGCTGATCCTGCAGCCCAATGGCGGCGAGCAGCCACTGCGTCAATGGCTGATGGAAAATGGTTATCGCATCTGCTTCGAAGAAGTGCTGCGGGAAAACCGCTTCTACTACGAAATCATCGTCGCCGAGCGCGCCGGGCCCGTGACGTACACCGCGCAGGAGCTGTACTTCGGGCCATTGCAGATGCGCGTCCGCAGCCCGGCGTTCCTGGCCAAGTGGCAGCGTATGCTGCGCCTCAAACAGCGCACTTTGACCCACTTCACCCGGGCGCGACAGGCCGTGCCAGAGGATAAGTTGCAAGAGATGGCTCGGCAAACCCAGTGGATCAGCGAGCTGTTGGCTTGAGCCCTCAACCACCCCGCGAACGCCTGGACAGGAATGTCCCGTGCTGGCAGGGGCTTCTCGCAGTCATGTGAACCTTCCGCCAATGCAGCGCTCATTTGTTAAGTCGCCGCGTTGAGTGATCGCGCTGTCTCATTGCCGATAAGGAATTCGCATGCACCCAACCTCGCCAACCATCGCCCTGGATTACCCTGTCGAACGTGAGCTGAGCCTGCGAGCGGTCAGTACCGGCATCGTAATCGGTATCCTGTTGACGCCTTCCAATGTGTACGCCGGCCTCAAGATTGGCTGGTCGTTCAACATGTCGATCATTGCCTTGCTGATCGGCTATGGCATTTGGCAAGGCCTGGCCAAGCGTTCGGCCGCTCAACTGCCCTGGACGCTGCACGAAAGCAACATCAACCAGACCGTGGCCTCGGCCGCTGCATCAATCATTTCCGGTGGGCTGGTTGCGCCGATCCCGGCCTATACCTTGCTGACTGGTCAACAGTTGGACGCCATCCCAATGATTGCCTGGGTGTTCTCGGTGAGCTTCCTGGGGATCTGGATCGCCTGGTACCTGCGGCCGTCATTGCTCAACGACAAGGCGCTGAAATTCCCCGAGGGCATGGCGACCCTGGAAACCCTTCTGCACATCTACAACCACGGCCACGAAGCGGCGAAGCGCTTGAAGGTGTTGCTCAGCGCTGCGTTGCTGTCGGGGTGGGTCAAAGGGGTTGATACCTTCCTGTGGACCTTCCCGCGCTGGTCGCCAACTCCGCAGCTGGAACGCCTGACGTTTACCGCTGACCCTTCACTGTTGTTGGTGGGTTTTGGCGCGATCATCGGGATTCGCGTCGGCCTGACCCTGCTGCTCGGCGCCTTGCTGGCATGGGGCGGGTTGGCGCCGTGGCTGCTGGCGCAGGGTCTGGTGCAACTGCCACCGGACAGTAGTGGTCCGCAGTTCGCGGCGCTGGTGGAGTGGTTGCTGTGGCCGGGCGTGAGCCTGATGGTCTGTGCGACCCTGACCTCTCTGGCGATTCGCTTGTGGGCCTTGCACAAGTCCACCAGGGCAGGTGGTGGGGCGACCTGGGCGGCCCCCAAGGCGGGGCCCGCCGCCGGTTTCCTGCTGGCGATTATATTGGTGGTGAGCCTGCAAGCACTGTTGTTTGGCATCAACCCGTGGATGGCCTTGTTGACCATTCCCTTGGCGATCTGCCTGGCGGCCGTGGCCGCCCGTGTGGTCGGCGCCACGGGCATTGCCCCCATCGGCGCCATCGGACAATTGTCCCAACTGAGTTTTGGCATCGTCGCCCCGGGACAGGTGCCGATCAACTTGATGAGCGCCAACACCGCCGGCGGTTCGGCTGGGCAATGCACGGACTTGATGAACGACTTCAAGGTGGGCCGGGCGATTGGCGCCACGCCGGGCAAGCAGTTGATCGCGCAAACCCTGGGGATTTTCGTCGGCAGCATCGTCGGGGTGTTGGCCTACCTGGCCCTGATTCCGGACCCGCAAGGGATGTTGCTCACCCAGGAATGGCCGGCCCCGGCGGTCGCCACCTGGAAAGCCGTGGCGCAAACCCTGACCCTGGGGCTGGACTCACTGTCAGCGAGCATTCGCTGGGCGGTCATCATCGGCGCAGTGGCCGGCTTGCTGCTAGGGATCCTCGACAGCGTACTGCCCGCGCACCGGGCCCGTTACCTGCCAAGCACGGCGGCTTTGGGCCTGGCCTTCGTCTTGCCGGCCTCGGTGTCACTGATGATGGCCCTCGGCGCGGTACTCACCTGGCTGGTGAGCTGCCGCTGGCCGAGCCTTACAGAACGCTTTGCCATCACCGCGGCGGCGGGGTTGATTGCCGGGGAGAGCATTACCGGGGTGGGGGCGTCGTTGTGGCAGATGGTTGGGAATGGGGGATGACGGTATTGTCCAACGTTAACGTTTTGTATTCCAACGGACCCCTCAGCCAATGCTAGACATCGTTGCAATATTTCTCTGCATCACCGCAGTACTCGCTTTTTTTAATCGGCGCTATGTCGGCCTGCCGCCGGCCATTGGCGTGATGGGCATCGCCTTGGGTTTATCGTTGTTGAACATGGCCTCCGATGCGCTGGGTTTTCACGCCCTGCACACACTTGAGCAATCACTGGTGGAGTCCATCGACTTCTCCGAGTTGCTCATGGAGGGCATGCTGTCATTGCTGTTGTTCGCGGGGGCCCTGCACGTTGACTTGTCGCAACTGCGTGCCTATCGATGGCAGGTGGCATCCCTGGCTGTGGTCGGCACGACTGTGTCGACGTTGTTCATCGGCTTCGGGCTATGGTGGCTGTTGTCTTTTTCCGAGCTGGAGTTGCCGCTTGCCTACTGCTTAGTGTTCGGCGCGCTAATTTCCCCCACCGATCCGATTGCGGTCATGGGCATTCTGAAATCCGCCGGTGCTCCCAGTAGCGTGGAGCTGGTGATTTCCGGAGAGTCACTGTTTAACGACGGCGTCAGCGTTGTGCTGTTTTCACTGATTCTGGCGATGATCGCCAGTGGCGACGCGCCCACCGTCACTGGCGTTTCGAGGCTCTTGCTGGAGGAGGCGGGCGGCGGTGCGGTTCTGGGCGCGGTCGTTGGATATGTCACGTTCCGCATGCTCAAGAGTATCGACAGCTATCAAGAGGAGGTGCTCATCACCTTGGCCGCTGTGCTCGGCGGGTATGCCCTGGCCACTCATTTGCACGTGTCCGGCCCGCTGGCGATGGTGGTGATGGGGTTGATCGTCGGTAACCACGGACGCTCCTATGCGATGTCTGAGCAGACCGAGAAGAACCTGGACATGTTCTGGGAGTTGATTGACGAAATACTCAACGCCGTCCTGTTTGTACTGATCGGTCTGGAAGTGATTCTGATCCACTTCAGCAGTCCACTCATCATCACGGGGTTGATGGTGATCGTGCTGACCTTGTTCTCGCGCCTGTTGACGGTAGGCGTTCCGATAGCGGTCCTGGGGCAGCGGTTCCGGTTACCTGAAGGCTCCTGGAGTGTGCTGACGTGGGGTGGGCTACGCGGCGGGATATCGGTGGCCCTGGCGTTGTCGCTGCCGCCGGGGGATGCACGTGATGTTGTGGTGGGGATGACCTACCTGGTCGTGGTGTTTTCGATTCTGATCCAGGGGATGACCATAGGTAAGCTGGTCAAACGAGTGATCCCTTGTTCGGGCCAATAGCGTACATGCAAGTCGTGGACGTGCTTCCTTGACTTGCATGATTCTGCGTCGCTGCTGCGTTGATTTTTTCTAGGGTTGCGACGTGGTCAGAAGTTCGGTGTTCACGGTTGCGCGCCGATCAATGCGGGCCACGACATAGGCGCACACGCCAAGTACCGCAGGACACAGGGCCAGTACGGCGAAGCTCTTCACCACGGGCATGCCGCTGTTGAGCACATAGGCCCCGAGTAACGGCCCACATACAGAGCCGATCTTACCCATGGACGCGGCCCATCCGGCGCCGTTGCCGCGAATGGCACTGGGGTAGAAAACCCCGGCGATACTGGTGATGCCGTAGTGGCTGCCCTTGACGAAAATAGCGCCCATCAGGCTCAGTGCAATAAAGGCGTCGCCTTGCAGTTCGCCGATACCCAGGACCAGCAAAAAGGGTAACGACAACAGGGGGTATATCATTACGGCGTAGGGCCCACGAGTGTCGACCACTCGCATCAACACGAGCCCGGCCATGGCTCCGCTGAACGAGGCGAAGGAGCTTACCCATGACGCGGTAGCCCGGTCGAAGCCTGCATACTGGTACACCAGTGGGCTCCATGAAGCGAGAAAGTACATGGCCATGGAGCTTGCTCCGAAGCCCATCCAGATCATGGGCGTGATCCATTTCAGTTTGCCGATGAACAACTGTCCGACACGGAAGGGTCGGTGGCCAAGGTCGATTTCATCGCCCAGAAAATAGCGGTCCCCGGTGCGAAGATCGATGCCAGGATCCAGGCGCTTGAGGATTCGCGCCACGGTTTCGGACCGTTTGTGCTTGCTCACCAGAAATCGCACCGATTCCGGCAGGGTGAAAAACAACAACACACTGGAAAGCAAAGTCGCGATGCCGCCCAGGGCAAACACGCTGGCCCAGCCGTAGTGTGGAGCCATCCAAACGGTCAGGGGGCCGGCAACCGCGCCACCCAGGCTGAAGCCAACCATGATGATGGTGATCACGCTTGCACGGTAGCGCTTGGGCACAAACTCGATATTCAAAGCCCAGCAAAGTGGCAGCATGGCGCCCAAGGCAAAGCCATTGAGAAAGCGCAAGATCAGCAGCGAGGCGTAGCTATCGGCTAGGGTGAACAGCAAGGTCATCAGGCCAAAGGCGCTGGTGGACAGGATGATGGTCGGGCGACGGCCGATCCGGTCGCCCAGATAACCGAAAAAGAATCCACCCAACATCATGCCGAACAAACCTATGGAAAAGATGTTGCCCAATTGCAGTTTATCCAGGCCAATGTCCTCGGCCATGTAGGCGGCGGTATGGGAGAGCATCAGCAAGTCAAAGCCATCGAGGAAGGTGATCAGCACCGACACACAAATGATCAGATAGTTGAAACTCGACAGTTTGCGCGCCTCAATCAAGGCGGCGACATCAATTGCGCGTGATGGGATCATGATTGCTTTCCACACAGTAAGACCCAAGTGAGCGTGTTCCGGTGTGCCGGGCTCACCACAATTTCCAGGTGTAACCGACGATCAGGCGGTTTTCATCGAGCTGCTGGGTCAGGCCATCCCCAGACCGGTACGTGACGTTGCGCCAGCGCAGGTTCAGGCCTTTCAGGGCACCGCTCTGGAGGACGTAGGTCAGGTCGGTATCACGTTCCCACTCACTGCCGTCGTTGACCATACTGGTGCGGATATCGCTGCCTTTCACATAACGGGTCATGAACGTCAGGCCTGGTATGCCGAGCGCGGCAAAGTCATATTCGTAACGCAACTGCCAGGATTTTTCGTTGGCTTTGGTGAAGGAGTTATAGGTGACGAGGTTCGCCACATACGGAGTGCCGGTGTCGATCACGGGATACACACTGTCTCCCGACAGGTGCTGAAACGCCGCGGCAAATCGCTGGGCTCCGACGGTCAGGGTGAACATGCCATTGAAGTTGCGGTTGTCGATCTTCCCGGCCTTTGCGGCGCCAGTGTCGCTGCTGTCGACGTAGCGCAAATCGGAGCGCAGGCTGACGCCTTCTCCCAGTGGCAGTGTGTGAATCACGCCGGAAAAATGCTGGCGGTAGATGTCCTGCAGCTCACCCTGGTGGTAGCGCAGGGTCAGGTTCTTGCCCAGCGTATAGTCGCCGCCGAGCAGGTCCAGATGATCACTGCTCTGGCCGGCGTAGCTGATGTCGTCATTACTGGAAGAGTCGCGGCCGTTGGCCGCTGTCAACCTCGCTGCGGTGAAGGTCAAGTTCTCGACTTCGTTCGACGTCAGGTAGGCACCGGTGAAGGTCGAGGGCAGTAGTCGGGTATCGCTGTAATACGCCAGCGGGTGAATCGGCATCAGGGTTCCTACCTTGAGCCGGGTCTGGGACAGACGCATTTTTGCGGTCAGCCCCAATTCGCTGTACTCGTCAACTGGCTGGTTGCTGTCGGGCCCGTAGGGCAACAGTCCGCTGCCCCGTCGACCTCGGCCCGAGTCGAGCTTGATCCCCAGTTCGCCCAAGGCATCGAGGCCAAATCCAACGGTACCTTCGGTGTAGCCAGACTGAAGTTCGGCGAAGAAGCCTTGGGTCCACTCTTCGGCTTTGGCCTGGGGCGCGCCACTCTGGCGAAAGTCGCGATTGAGATAAAAATTGCGCGTCGTCAAGGTCGCGCTGCTGTCCTTGAAAAAGTCTGCCTGGACGTAGGTGCCGTGACAGAAGAGTGCAAACGCGGTGAAGAAGGGTAGATTCCTGTTCATTTTTTTATTGCTCTCAGGAGAGGGAAGACGATTATTCAGGGCGAGTTTTGCCTGACCGCGTCGGTGACGACGCGGCGCAGCAGGCATGGGGCAAAGTGGTGAGTCAGAGGCCGGCGGTCACATCTGTGACGGGGCTGGCAATGGATCCACCGCAAGGTCGTGGCGGGTCAGGTGACCGATGCCGAACGCACAGGCGGCCAGCATGGCCGGACATATGGCCAGGACCAGGAAGCTCTTGACCACTGGCATTCCGCTGTTCAGTACATAAGCGCCCAGCAATGGGCCGAGGATCGAGCCGATCTTGGCGATCGAGGTTGCCCAGCCCGCGCCATTGGCACGAATAGCGCTGGGGTAGAAGACCCCGGCGATACTGAGGATGCCGTAGTGGGAGCCTTTGACGAACACGGCCCCGACCAGACTCAACATCAGGAATGCGGTGCCCTGCATGCCGGAGATGCCCAATACCAGCAGGAAAGGCAAAGCCAGCAGCGGATAGATCATCACCATGTAAGGGCCGCGGGTATCGACGAAACGCATCATCGCCAAGCCCGCCATTGCGCCGCTGAACGAGGCGATCGAGCTGACCCACGAAGCTGTCGCACGGTCAAATCCTGCGTACTGATAGACCAGTGGGCTCCACGAGGCGAGAAAGTACATGGCCATGGAACTGGCGGAGTAGCCCAGCCAGATCATTGGGGTGACCCATTTCAGGCGGCCGATAAACAGTTGGCTGACCCGAAATGCCTTGCGGCCCAGATCCGGCTCGTCCAGTAGAACGAATTGGTCGCCAGGTCGCACATCCAGGCTCGAATCCATGCGCTTGAGCGTTGCCAGGATTTTTTCCGGGCCTTTACGCTTGCTGGCCAGGAACCGGACCGATTCGGGCAGGGTGAAAAACAGGAGCATGCTGGCGGCCAGGGTCAGTACGCCGCCTAACACGAACACCCCCTGCCAACCGACATGTGGCGCCAGCCAGACGGTGATCGGGCCAGCCATCGCGCTGCCCAGACTGAAGCCGACCATGATGATGGTCACCACCGTCGAGCGATAACGCTTGGGTACGAATTCAATGTTCAAGGCCCAGCACAACGGCAGCATCGCGCCTAGGGCGAAGCCGTTGAGAAAGCGCAAGACCATCAGCGACTCATAGCTGTTGGCCAAGGCAAACAGTAAGGTCAACACCCCAAATGAGCAGGTGGAAAAAAGAATGGTGGGACGCCGTCCGATTCGGTCACCCAGGTAGCCGAAGAAGAATCCACCGAGCATCATGCCCAGCAGGCCGATGGAGAAGATCTCGCCCAGTTGGATCTTGTCCAGACCCACTTCATCGGCGATGTAGGAGGCCGTGTGCGACAGCACCAGTAAATCGAAGCCATCGAGGAAGGTGATCAGAACCGAGACCAGGATCACCACGTAGTTGAAACGTGAAAGTTTGCGACCTTCGATAAGTGCCGCTACGTCCAGGGTGCGGGACTGTGACATGTGCGTTCTCCACTGCATTTTTTTATTGTTGTTGGAGTGGCGCCCCCCGTTTGGCGGGTGGCGCGTCGAACTGCTTTAAGCACTATTCCAGATTGAACGCCAGCCGCTCGCGCAATGCCGGGGCGGGTATGTCACTCAACCTGCCATCGGGGCCTGCGAGGTCCAGCGCATGGGCCGCAGCGGCGCCCATTGCGATACAGGGGCCCATCACCCGAACACTCGACAGCGCGGCCGCGTCGGCATCGATGCAGCGACCGGCGACGACCAGGTTATCGCTACCCTCGGCAAGCATGCTGCGCAACGGCACGCTGTGAATGTGATCGTCACCAAAGGGCTCCCACTGATAGCCACTGGTATTGCCGTGTAATTCCACTGGCCAGGATGTACGTGCTACCGCGTCCGGGAAGATCGTCGCCGCCCGTACTTCGTCGGTTGTCAAATGATGATGTCCGACAATCCAGCGGGTCTGGCGAATACCGGGCAGCGCGTATGCCCGAACCTTGGCCTTGCTGTAAGCCTCGGGGTACTCCGACTGAAGGAAGTTGATCACCTGGTCCACCTGCTGGCGCCCGGCGATCGCGACGTGGGAAGCGGCCACCGGATCCAGAGGCGTTTCGATGTGAGTCATGTTGAACGCTGCGGTGCCGCGCCCGGGGAACTGAAAGAACAGTCCGTCGTCGCGTTCGATACCGTAGCTTTTGGCTTTTTGTTTGACCCGTTCGGTGAATTGCGCGCGGGTGGGCAAGTACGCTTCATTGATGTGCTCAAGGACGAACATCTGGGTGCCATAGATGGGTGTGTCCGGCTCGCGACAGGCAAGCCCGGCATTCCAGACTAATGCCGCGTCTCCGCTGGCGTCGATAAAGCCGTTGGCCGCGACACGCACATCGCCGTAGCGGGTGGCCAGTTCCACTTCCCGGATCCGCGGACCTTCGCGCACTACATTGCGTAACACCGCACCGAGCACCACGGTGATCCCGGCGTCGAGTATTTTCTGGCCAATCCATCGGCCCAAGGCAACTTCGTCGTAGTAAACCACCGTCGTCAGGGGGCCAATAGCCTGGTGCAAGTCCCCTGAGGCACCCAGGTCACGAAGGATGTCGGCGGCGATACCGTGGGTCAGCAACCGGCGGTTCGGACCATTGGAAAACAACCCGCAGAAGGTCCCGATAATCGAACCGACCGCCTGGCCGCCGAGCATCGGCAGGGCATCGAACAGCACGACGCGTTTGCCGAGCGCAGCGGCCTCCAGAGCGGCGGAAATACCGGAGATACCAGCGCCGACAATGCAGACGTCGGCCTGCAAGCGTTGCGGGGTGGGGGCGCTGGTACGGCGTACCGTGCGAATGACATGAGCCATAAAACTACCTTTGGATATGTAATAAGGGCAGCCGAGCCCGAGCCCGATGACCAAAGGTCACGGGAGCGGTTGTTGCGGCTGGCAGATTTCGCTTACGACGGCGCCCGCGTTCGCTGCGACCCGGTCGGGTGTTGCGACGGATCGGTTTGCCGTTGACGCGGGGTCACTTCAACGGTCCCAGCGTCGGCATCGACTCGGACCCAATCCCCGGTTTGAATACGGCTCAATGGATCCTCTGTGAAGTCGGTCATGGCCGGCGCATGGACGACCACGGCGCCAAGGCCCATTTTTGCGGTCATTTCGTTGAACAGCATGGCGCCCGGGGCTACGCCGGCGAGACGGGCGATATGGAACTGCGAGGACCAGCCGGACGAGCCCTTGGCGCCGGGAAATACCAGCACTTTGCCGGCGAAACTGATGCCCTTGAGTTCGTGACGGGTCTCGATGACGGTGCCGGTGCGCGGGTCGATACCGCCCCAGCCAGAGATGCGGTCCCGGGTCACCAGGGCTTCGCCTTCGAAGCAGCCGCCTACGACCTTGCGGCCGGTGAGGGTGAAGGTTGTACTCATCTCAATACTCCTTTCCAACGGCCCTCAATGGCGGCCTGAACGCACTCGGCGGTGCTACCGAACCAGGTCTGGATACCCATGATCGCAGGCAGGTAGTGCGCCTGTTTGGCCGAATCGACTGCCGCCACCCGTGTGCCCGTGGGAACCACCTTGCCAATGGCCGAGCAGGTATCGGTCATCAGATGCCCGCCGGCCTGTTCGATGATGCGGGTGTAGCCGGCGACATCGGCCAGTTGTTTGATCGACGCCGCCGTAAATATCCAGAGCTCGGTATTCGGACTCAGGCGTTGGCCTTCCAGCAATTGGCAGACCTCCCAGAGTTGTTCGAGGCTGTAGTGCGGGCAACCGAGCATCACGAAGTCAATCTCGTCATCACGCGCGGTGATATTGACTTGCTCATAGGCCCAGCGCCGCTCGGCCTCGCCGAAGCGCATTGTGGCCAGGGGCGGGGACGCGCCAAACGCCTGCTCGCGGGTTTGGGCTTCAGGTGTCACCCCAACCAGGTGATACATTTCCACCCCGCCACTGGAGGCCGCCGCCGCCCCGAAATGCTTGAGGCGAGCCAGATTGGGCTGGTGACTCAAGCCCTGGATGACCGGGATGCGGTCCTGCACCTGTTCACCGACCCAGTAGCCGAGCAATCCCCAGTCAGCC
Organism: Pseudomonas sp. NFACC39-1; assembly: GCF_900110355.1. NCBI lineage: Bacteria > Pseudomonadati > Pseudomonadota > Gammaproteobacteria > Pseudomonadales > Pseudomonadaceae > Pseudomonas > Pseudomonas sp. NFACC39-1. Next base: position 344,544 of record NZ_FODL01000003.1, read on the forward strand.
GTGGTACTGACGTCTATGTCCAGCTGGATCAGGTGAGTGCCGCGACGGTTCTGCTCGATGTGCAGGCCCCAATAGGGGATCTTGCCGGTCAGCATCGCCGCGCCCGTGCTTTCCCGGCCTTCGGCATTGGTGCGGGCGCCGAGTACCGAGTTGATATAGATCACCGCAGAGGATTCCATCCATGCGCAGTGTTCGCCCTTTACCGGCACGTTGCCGACCTGATAAGGCGTACAGGTATTCAAGGGTTGGACCCCCAGACCACTGCTGTAGGCCTGTCCTGTTTCATAGATGCGGACCACGTCTTGCGAGACGCCTTGGCGTACAGCGTGCCGGGGGTCGATGCCTTGCTGCAGGTGGCTGCTCGAGACCTTGACCGGAGGAATCTTGACCCACTCGGCGCTGTCGAGGTTGAACTCGCTGAACACTGCATCCATACCGCCATTTTGATCTGCGTACTGACGCAGAAAGGGCGTGGTGGCGCCGATGGTACCGGCCACATTTCGCGTATCCACCAGACACTCCGCATCCAGGGCTGCGCCATAGCGCACCAGTAAATCCATGGCTTTTTGCACCGCCGGACCTTGATCGCCAGCGAGCATGGCTTTTTCGTCGTCGCGCAACTTCATTGCGGTTTCTCCCCGGGAGGGGTGATGTCCAGGGGCTTTATCAACACCGCACCGTGTTCCATGGAGGACACATTGTGGCGATATATATCCAGCCAGCCACCACCGAACTGGGAGGGTGCAGGCAGCCAGCGGGCGCGTCTGGCGTGCATTTGGGTTTCGCTGATATCGGCGTCAAGGGTGTTGAGATCCAGGTCGATATCGATGATATCGCCGTCCTCCACCAGTGCGAGGGGGCCACCGACGGCTGCTTCGGGAGCCACCTCAGCCACGACCAAACCTTTGCACACCAGCCCCGAAAGGTGACCGTCGGTCAGCATTGCCACGTGGTCACCCAGCCCGGCCCCGTCAATGGCGAACACGACCTTCGAGGCACCGCCGCCCATGGCCGGACCGCCCTGGACGCCGGAACCACGCATGACCACGACATGGCCGGGCTGAATGCGTCCGTCCTGCAATGCCTGGATGGCATCGGCGGAGCGCTCGAAGCAGATCGCGGGGCCCTTGAACCGGCGTGGCTTGTGTGGGTCGATGCCGTATTTGACGATGCCGGCCTGCGGCGCAATGTTGCCGCGCAGCATCACGATGGCCGGTTGGGTGGCAAATGGGGTGTGCAACGGGCGGATCACCTCGTCGTCACTGACGGTTACCCCCACCAGGTTTTGCGTGAGGGTTTTGCCGGTCACGGTCAGCACGTCACCGTGCAGCAACGGCTCAAGGCGCTTGAGCAGCCCGCGGCCACCACCTGCCGCTTCCATTTGCTCAATGCTGTGTTCGCCCACGGGTCGTACGCCGACCAGCACCGGTATCTTTTTCCCCAGTTCCCTGAAGAGTTGGTACACGTCTACGTCAATGCCACCTTCAGCCGCCACCGCCTGCATATGTTTGATGGTGTTGACCGAGCCTCCCGCGGCGAGAATGGTCGCAACGGCGTTGGCAAACGCAGCAGGCGTCAGGATGTCGCGAGGCTTCAGATCCTCCTCGATCATTTCCACGATGCGCTTGCCTGCCTGGTGAACGAAATCGAACATCTGCGGGCTATTCGCTGCAATAGGGGAACTGCCGGGCAAGGCCATGCCCAGGGCTTCACATACCAGGTGCATGGAGTTGGCCGTGCCCATGCCCGAACAGACCCCGGGCCCCTTGATGGCATTGCGTGCCATGCCGGCCAGTTCCTCGACCGGCAGTTTGCCGGTGACCACGTGCATGGAGCTGATGAAGACATCTTCGATATCGACGTGCTGGCCTTTATATTCGCCGCTTGGCTGATACCCGCACACGACGATCAGCGTCGGGATGTTCAACCGGGCGGCAGCCATCAATTGGCCGGGTACCGTTTTGTCGCAAGAGGCCAGGCAGATCATGCCGTCGAGCTGAGCACCTTCGACCGCTACTTCAATATCATTGGTGATGAGGTCTCGGGCGGCGAGCATATAGGCTCCTCCCGCACCGGCACCGGTGATGAAATCACTGGGCGCGGCGGTACGAATTTCGAAGGGCAGCGCACCGGCATCGCGTACCGATTGCTTGAGGGTGGCAGCGATCCCGTCCAGATGACTGAAGCAGATCGCCAGGTTCGACGACGAATTCACGATGGCGATTTTCGGTTTTTCCAGCTCGCTCTCCTCAATTCCCAAGGCGCGCCACTGGGCGGCACGCACAGCCCACAAGTAGGATCCGTAGGGGAAATTACTGCGTAGCTTCTTGGGCATGATTCGCTCCGTTGTTTTTATTAGAGGTCGATTCGGTTAATTACCTTAACGATCTTGTACCGAGTCTAGGCTTCGACCTAGAATCCGAAAACCTTATTTTACTTATAGATAAAATCCAAAATATGGATATCAAGGACGTCGATCTCAACCTGCTGAAAGTCTTCGATGCGCTGCGCAAAAAGCAAAGCGTGACCCTGGCCGGTGATCTCATGGGGCTCAGTCAGCCGGCCATGAGCTTCGCGTTGTCCAAGTTGCGCACGCTGTTCGATGACCCATTGTTCATTCGCACGTCACGTGGCATGCAACCTACGGCGAGGGCCCTGCAGATCGCCGAGCCGGTGCAACGGATCCTGGAGATGGTCAGCAGCGAGGTGTTGCCTTCCACCGGTTTCGTTGCCGAACACTCCGAGCGCCAATTGGTGCTGTGCATGTCGGATATCGGTGAGATGGTGTTTCTGCCCAGATTGATGCGAATGCTCGACAGTAAAGCGCCGCATTTAAAAATTCGTACCCTGGCGTTGTCCTCGGAGCAGTTGGAGGAGGGGCTGGATGCCGGCGAGGTGGACGCGGCAATCGGTTATTTTCCGCGCTTGCTCAATACCTCGATCCGGCATCGTGCGTTGTATCGCCATTCGTTTGTCTGCATCGTTCGTCGCGATCATCCGACCATCGGTGACAGCATGAGCGCCGAGCAATACCAGAGCGCATTGCATGTCGCGGTCCAGCCTGACGGGCGTGGAATGAGCGGACTGGATCGTGAGCTGGCAAGCCACGGCATCACCCGTCGGGTGCGTTTCAGCCTGCCACGGTTCATGGGCGTGCCATTTCTGGTGGCCGAATCTGACATGATCGCCACTGTACCCTTGGCAGTCGGACGGAGGTTTGCCGACATCACCGATGTGCGCCTGGTGCCGCTGCCATGGGATATTTGCGGATACGACATACACCTTTACTGGCATACGCGTTTCCATCATGACCCGGCCAACCGCTGGTTGCGACAATCCTTCATCGAACTGCTCGACGACTTCTCACCCACCGACCCGAAGCATATTTAGTTAATTTGAATAATTGTTTCTTGAATTAACTAAAATGACGGGTTAGGTTTTTGCTCACCTTCAAGTGCGCAAAGAGAGAGCAAAAACCATGGAACTCAGGGCATGAGCAGTGCAGGGCAATATTCCGCTTTTGTCGATGTGGCCATTTTCGATGCGGTGCGCACCCCCTGGGTTGATCTTGGAGGAGCCTTGGCTCAGGTTTCGCCTATCGATCTTGGGATCAAGGTCGGTCGGGAGGTGCTGGCCCGGGCCGGCATCGATCCTCTGGCCGTAGACAGCGTGCTGGCCGGCTCCATGGCCCAAGCCAGCTTTGATGCCTATTTATTGCCGCGGCACATCGGGTTGTACAGCGGCGTGGCGCAAACGGTTCCTGCGCTGGGGGTGCAGCGCATCTGCGCCACCGGCTTTGAACTGTTGCGCCAGGCTGCTGAACAGTTGCGTGATGGCGTTCAATTAGCCTTATGCGTGGCCAGTGAGTCGATGTCACGCAATCCGATTGCCGCCTACACACACCGGGATGGCTTTCGTCTCGGTGGCGGGGTGCAATTCAAGGATTTTCTCTGGGAAGCCCTGTACGACCCGGCCCCCGGGTTGGATATGATCGCCACCGCCGACAACCTGGCGCGACGCTATGATCTGTGTCGCGAGGCGGTGGACCGCTATGCTTGCGACAGCCATCAGCGAGCCTTGCAGGCACAGCGCGAAGGCGCCTGGTGTGAGGAGATCGTACCCATCGATAACCAGGTGTTCGAACTGGAAGGCTATCAGCCAAGGGGCATCAAGCTGCCGCGCCGCACCAGTCTCGTCACCCAGGACAGCCATCCACGACCCACTGACTTCTCGGCGCTGTCGCGCCTGCGGGCGTTACATGTGGGTGGCGTACAAACCGCCGGTAACAGCTGCGCGGTCGTCGATGGCGCAGCGGCGGCCCTGGTAGGACGGGGCTCAGCCTGCACGCGTAGGCCCCTGGCTCGCTTGCTGGCCAGCGCGGTGGTCGGGGTGGCGCCTGAGTTCATGGGCATCGGCCCGGCACCCGCGATTCATCTGTTGCTGCAACGCAGTGGATTGAGTCTTGATGACATTGGTCGTTTCGAGATCAACGAAGCCCAGGCGGCGCAGGTACTGGCGGTCGCGCAGGAGTTGGAACTGGATCAGACCCGGCTCAACGTCCAGGGTGGCTCCTTGGCGGTCGGGCATCCACTGGCTGCTACCGGCTTGCGGTTGGTCATGACCCTGGCCAGGCAGTTGCGTCAGCACAATCTGCGTTACGGGATAGCCGCGGCATGTGTCGGCGGTGGCCAGGGCATGGCGCTGTTGATCGAGAATCCGACCTATCACAACTGAGTTGCTGCCCGCCCTGAGTGGGGGGCGGGCCGTTTTATACTCTGACGAGGTGACTGATGTTGGCTGCTGTCGTGGATGCACGGGCTGCCCTGGCGTTTATCTGAGGGGCGAGGGCGGGGTGTTCGCACGAGCGCGGGTACTCAAAGCCGGGCAGGGGCATCCAACCGCTCCGGCCAAGACAACTCAAACAGCAGGCCCGGCTCGGCTCGCTTTGCAGACAGCATCCAACCATGGGCCCGTGCAATTTCCTGGCAGATCGTCAGGCCAAGTCCTGCGCCATGGTCACGGCGATGCGGCCCGCGCCAGAAGCGCGTGAACAAGTGCGGCAATTGCTCGCGATCAACGCCCGGCCCCCAATCGCGCACCCTGAGTGTATCCGCACTGACGTGCACCTTGACCTCAGTACCTCGGGGGGCGTGTTGAATGGCATTTTCCAGCAGATTCTTGAGCAACGTGAAGAGTGCGCTTCGATCGGCCTGCCATTGGCCGCCGGCGGGCGTCTCGTCAATCAGAACAAGACGTACGTCGACGGCCTCGGCCATACGCTGCAGATAGCCGCAGGCTTCCTTGGCGACACCGGCGATTTCCACCGTGGCAAAACTGTAATTCTGAACCTCACTGGCTTCGGTCAGGAGCAGCAGTTGCTGGACTTGCCGGGTCATATGCGCCACGTCATTGAGCAGGGCGTTGCGGGGGTGATGGTCTTGCATCAGTTCGATTTGCGCGCGAATCAGCGCCAGCGGTGTTTTCAACTCGTGCGCTGCGGTTGCAAGGAACTCCTGCTGGATACGATAACCTTGCTCCAGGCGCGCAAGCGCCTGGTTGAAGCTGGTGATCAGCGGCTCGACCTCGGACGGCACGGTTTTGACCTGCAACCGCGAGTGCAGGGAACGAGGGGAGATGGCAGCCGCTGACTCCGACGCTTCACGCAAGGGTTTGAGGGTGTAGCCCAACGTGAAATAAGCGCAGGCGCCGAAGACGAACAGCAGCACCAGGCTGAACAGCGCGATCCCGGCCCCCATGAATGGCCAGGCAAATCCTCCATGGAGCAAATCCATGAGCCTCTCGCTGGCAGCAAATTGCAGATACCAGGTCTTGCCTTGATGCTCGACAGCCGCGGTGGCGGCGTACATGACGATGCCTTCACGCTCGAACTTGAATCTCGGCTGCTGCGATGGAGGAGCCGTTGCCACTGAAGACCAAAACGTCGCGTCGGTGGAGGTCAGGGCCACCTTGCCCGTTGAGTCCAGCACGCGGTGGCCGATTTCCCGCCTCAGACTATCGAAGGTCCAGATTCGGTCACTCTCAGTGCTGTCGAATCCGATGGGTCGGCCAGTGGCATCGAACTGGAGCTTGCCGGCCAGATCCTGGGTGCGCTCGGCGACGTCGGTGGTCAACAAGATATCGCTCTTGGACGTGATAAGCGCGAGCGCTCCCAACGCAATCAGCAGGATGCTCAACCCCACGCCGACCACGTAGGCGAGCAGCACCTTGAAGCTGATGCTATTGCTCCACGTCTTCTTGACGAAGGGCATAACCGAGACCTCTGAGATTGATGATTCGTTGGCGGGAGCCGATGGCAAGCAGCTTGCGGCGGATCCGGTGAAGGGCCACATCCAGGGCGTTAGGCGTCACGGCTTCGCTCAAGCCCCAGCCTGCCGCTTCTATCGCGGTGCGCCGCACGATTTCCCCTGGCTTTCGCAACAGCAACAGCATGATCTGCATTTCCGCCGGCGCCAGAGGAATGCTTTGGCCGGCACAGCTCATGACGCCGGTATCGGGTTGCAGGCTCAGGTCACCATGACTCGGCGCGAGTGGACGACAGTCCACCGGACGCCTTAGCAACGCCCGCACTCGCGCGACCATCTCATCCATGGCGAACGGCTTGGGCAGATAGTCATCTGCTCCAGCATCCAGGCCTGCGACACGGTCATGCAGTGCGTCGCGCGCCGTGAGGACAAGGCAGGGCACGCCAAGCCCGGCGTTGCGCAAGCGCTGCAACAGGACGAGCCCGTCGCCGTCCGGCAAGCCGCGATCAAGAATCAGTGCCTGGTAGGGGACCCGCCCGATAGCCGCCCACGCGCCATCGATGCGATTGACCACATCGACGGCGATGCCGGCGCTCGCCAGGCCTTTGCACACCAGATGCGCCAATCGCTCGTGGTCTTCGACCAGCAGAATACGACTCATCAGAAGCGGTACAGGTAGCCGAAGAGCACGCTGTTTTCGGTAGAACGGTCTACCAGCGGGCTGTCCTTGATCTCATCGGCGAGGTTCGTGGCCTTGATGTCAAGGAATACGGAGTGATGGTCATCGAACATATAGTTTCCACGAACGCCCAGTTCGGTATTGAGGCCGGATTTTCCATCATAGGCTGCTCGATCAATGCGAGCTTCACTTTCGCGAACGCCAAAATAGTAATCAACGTACTTTTGGTCCTGCCATATCGCCGCCATTCGCGGCGTGAGCGTGAGGTGCTCAGCCCATTGCCAGGATCTCTCAAGACCCAGGGTAAAACGCTGGCCCTTGCTGTTGCCCGATACGTCCGCCAGCCACTGGGCGCTGACATCGGCCAGCGGGTTGCGCCACTGCACCTTGGCGCCAGCCCAGAAGCCACCTTTACGGTCACTCATGCCATCCAGGAAACGGGCATCGTCGTCGTCATACCCACTGAAATCGTATTCACCGACGATGCTCAGATCCAGTTGCTGGGAGTCGTTGATAGTGAAACCCGGCAGCTTGATCTCGGCGGTAGGGCCGAATACGCGCACGTAGTCATTTTCAAAGTAGATCAACGGGATGGCCTGACTTTCACGGTCGACGCCCTTGTACGGCGATTGGCTGCTGACCGCCCCCATGCCAAGGCCCCAGGATGAAGAGGGCTCGGCGTTTGCCGACTCAGCGGCGAGGACGGTCATGGATGAGCACAGACCGAGCACCAAGGCTGACGAGGTGGCGGTCAGCCGGGTTGCACTTGCAGCTTTAGAGGTTGGCAGGGGCGTGCAATGCATGGGGTTCTCCAGATCAATAGGATGAAAACGACCCTATCGTCGAAAAGTTCTTCTTACTGGACACTTACCCATCAACCGACACCGATTCTCTGGCTGGTAAGCATCGCGAAAGATTCCCTATCCGATAGTGGGCACCCCGAGGCAACCACGCCAATGGGAGTGTGACGCTTCAGCGCCCGACGCGCCGACCAGCACCCCGCGAGCGTTGCGATCACGCGATACCTTGCGCAGGAATTCGATCTCCATGAAAAGAAAAACACGGCACGCCTTACTGATTGTGGTGACGACGCTTTGCTCGATCATGGGTGTGATGACAGCGCTGGCGATCGGATCTGCGGGTGAGACGCTCGACAGCGCCAAGGTGCAAACGTCGTCCAGGCCGGCGCTCACGGTGACCGTCACGACGCTCCAGCCGGCCATGCTACCGATCCGGGTCCGCGCACACGGCAACATCATGGCGTGGCAGGAAGCGAGTATCGGGACCGAGGCGGATGGCCTGCGACTGGCCGAGGTCAATGTGAATGTCGGCGACCTGGTTCGGCGTGGCCAGGTGCTCGCCGTGTTCGCATCCGACACCGTGGCCGCCGAGCTTGCGCAGAGTCGCGCCGCCAGCGCCGAAGCGCGGGCGACACTCGCTGAAGCCGCCGCTAACGCCCGGCGTGCCCGGGCGTTGCAAGACGGCGGTGCGCTGTCGGCCCAGCAGGTTCAGCAGTATGTGACGGCAGAGCGTAGGGCTCAGGCGCGACTCAACGCGAGCAGGGCAGTGGAGAGGGTGCAACGCCTGCGCCTCGCCCAGACTCGGGTGTTGGCGCCCGACGACGGCGTGATTTCGGCTCGCAGCGCAACGGTTGGCGCCGTACTGCCTGCCGGGGAAGAGCTGTTTCGTTTGATTCGCAACGCGCGGCTTGAATGGCGCGCAGAAGTCGCGGCAGCTGAGCTGGTGAAACTCAAGCCGGGTCAGCTGGCACGGGTGACCCTCGCCAGCGGCGCGCCGGTTGAGGGCACGCTGCGACAGGTCGCGCCCATAGTCGATATGCAAACTCGCAACGGGTTGGTGTTCGTCGACCTGCCTGCGGACGGCGCGGCGCGTGCCGGCATGTTTGCTCAGGGCGACTTCGAATTGGGTGTGGCGCGCCTGCTGACATTACCGCAGAGCGCCGTGTTGCAACGCGACGGTTTCAGTTATGTATGGCAAGTAGGGGCGGCATCCAGGGTTATCCAGAAGCGGGTGACGGTGGGGCCGCGCGCCGGGGAGCGCATCGCAATCAGCGGCGGGATCGATGCGACGGCCCAGGTGGTCGTGGCCGGTGTTGGCTTTCTCAGCGACGGCGATCAGGTCCGGGTCGTCCAGGAACCGCCCGCCGTGGACCCGGCGCGAGCAGCATCCGCTTCCGGTTCGGTTGTCGTCAGCGAAGCAAGCCGGAGCGCGCCATGAGCCTTAATGCATCGTCGTGGGCGATCCGCAATCCGACGCCGTCAATCCTGTTGTTTATCTTGCTGACTTTTGCAGGCCTGATGGGATTTTCGGCGTTGAAGGTCCAGAACTTCCCCGACATCGATTTTCCCATGGTCACCGTCTCGCTCGAGCTGCCAGGGGCTTCGCCGGTACAACTGGAGAACGATGTCGCCCGCAGGATCGAGGACTCCCTGGCGACGGTGCAGGGCGTCAAGCACATCCAGAGCACGTTGACGGATGGCAATGCGCAAGTCACGGTCGAGTTTCGTTTGGAGAAGCCGCTGCAGGAAGCGCTCGACGACGTGCGCGACGCGGTTGCACGGGTAAGGGCCGATCTCCCAGCCGATCTGCGCGACCCGGTGATCAGAAAAGTCGACTTTGCCAGCTCTCCGATCCTGACCTACACGGTTTCGGCAAGCCACATGGATGCGGAGTCGCTGTCGTGGTTTGTTGACAACACCCTCAGCAAAACCTTGCTGGCGGTTCCCGGGGTCGGTGCCGTCACACGCGTTGGTGGTGTAACCCGGGAAATACGCATCGATCTGGACCCGGTTCGCCTGCTGGCGCTAAACACCTCGGCCTTGGACATCTCTCGCCAACTGCGCCGCGTCCAGCAAGAGGCATCGGGCGGCAGGGTCGACCTGGGCGGGGCCGAGCAGACAGTGCGCACCCTTGCCACTGTGCAGTCGGCGCAAGAGGTTGCCGCGCTTGAGATCACTTTGAACGATGGCCGGCGTATCCGGCTCGACCAGGTCGGCACGGTTTCCGATACCGTCGCCGAACCACGCTCGGCCGCGCTTCTGAATGGCGAGCCGGTGGTCGGCTTCGAAATTGCCCGCGCAAGAGGGGCTGGCGAAGTGGAGGTCGACAAGGGGGTACGCGCAGCGCTCGATACGCTCGTTACCCAGTATCCCGGTATCGTCATCGCTCAGGCGTTCAACTTTGTCGATCCGGTGATCGAGAATTACGACGGGTCGCTGCATTTGCTCTACGAGGGCGCAGCGCTTGCGGTGTTGGTGGTGTTCCTGTTTCTGCGGGACTGGCGGGCGACGTTCGTTTCGGCGGTCGCCTTGCCACTCTCGGTGATACCGACATTTGCCGTGATGCACTGGATGGGGTTCACCCTCAACACCGTAACGCTGCTGTCCCTGTCGTTGGTGATCGGCGTTCTGGTGGACGATGCCATCGTCGAAGTCGAGAACATCGGCCGCCATCTGCAGATGGGTAAGAAACCCTATCAGGCGGCCATGGACGCTGCCGACGAAATCGGCTTGGCGGTGATCGCCACGACGTTCACGCTCATTGCCGTATTCCTGCCCACCGCCTTCATGAGCGGCACGGTCGGTCAGTTCTTCGTTCAATTCGGCTGGACGGCGGCGACCGCTGTGTTCTTCTCCCTGGTAGTGGCTCGCCTGCTGACGCCGATGATGTCAGCCTACCTGCTTCGTACACCGAAGCACCCACCCCGCCAGCAGTCACGATGGGTGAGCGTGTATCTGTGCTGGGTACGCTGGTGCCTGGGCCATCGCGCATTGACGCTCACCACCGCGGCGCTGGTTTTTGTCGGCGCGCTGCTGCTTGTACCCTTGCTGCCGAGCACCTTCATCCCTCCCGACGACGACTGGCAAACGCAAGTGACGCTGACGCTCGCTCCCGGTAGCAAGCTCGATGACACGCTCTTGCTTGCCGAACGGGCGCGAGGGATTGCCGAGCAAAACCGGCATGTGAAGAAGGTTTATACCGCCATCGGCGCTGGTAATGCTGGAGCCGGCCCGACCGAGCACGCCGACAGTTCTGGCGTCAATGTGCGTACGGCCGTCTTGACGCTTGAACTGACGCACCGCAATGAGCGACCAGGGCTGACCCGGCAGCAGATCGAAAACCAGCTTCGTGAGGCACTTGCCATCCTTCCCGGCGCGCGCGTCAAGGTCGCCATGGACGAGTCGGAAAGCTACCTGCTTGTCCTCGCCGGTGAGGATGGGCTTGCGCTCGCCCGGCACGCGCAGCAGGTGGAGCGGGAGTTGCGAACCCTCCCGCAGATTATTGGCGCGGTCACCTCGACCGCCAGCCTGCTACGTCCTGAATTGGTTGTGCGGCCCGACTTTGCGCGCGCAGCCGACCTTGGCGTCACATCGGCAGACATCGCTGACACGCTGCGCGTTGCAACGCTTGGTGATTATGATCAGGAACTGGCCAAGCTCAATTTCAGCGAGCGGCAAGTGCCGATTGTCGTGCGCCTGTCCGCTGCCGCTCGTCAGGACATCGAAATACTCAAGCGTCTGCCGGTACCCGGCGCGCGTGGCCCTGTACCGTTGGAAAGCGTTGCGACCCTCGAAATCGGCAGTGGCTCGGCGCAAATAGTGCGTTACGACCGCATGCGCAACATCAATTTCGAAATCGAGGCGAGCGGCCAGCCGCTGGGTGACATCGAGCAGGCTGTGCTTTCCCTGCCGAGCTTGCGGGACCTGCCGCCGGGTGTTGTGCAGACTGCCAGGGGGGATGCCGAAGCAATGGGCGAGCTTGCCTCGGGTTTCGGTATCGCCATGCTCACGGGCGTGTTGTGCATCTACATGGTGCTGGTGCTGTTGCTCAAGGATTTCGTGCAACCGCTGACTGTCCTCGTCGCACTCATACTTTGCGTCCCTGGTGCGATCCTGGCGCTTTTCGCCAGCCAGTCGGCGTTATCAATGCCATCGATGATCGGGCTGATCATGTTGATGGGCATTGCGACGAAGAACTCGATTCTGCTGATCGACTACATCGTTCTGGCACGCCGTCACCATGGCCTGGATCGCTGGGAAGCGATCATCGATGCGTGTAGCAAGCGGGTCCGACCGATCATCATGACGACAATGGCAATGGGGGCGGGCATGACGCCAATCGCGCTAGGCTGGGGCGCCGATCCGAGTTTTCGATCGCCCATGGCTATCGTGGTGATGGGTGGGCTGGTGACCTCGACTTTGCTGAGTCTGCTGGTGGTGCCGGTGGTGTTTACTTGCCTGGATGATGTCCAGCAATGGATCCATCTACACACCCGCAAGGGATCCGAGCGGGCCACCTCTACAGGCCTTTGAACAAGCTTGTCAGCCGATTCTGACAAAAATGTCAGGAAACGGTCAGTTTGCGGACACCTTCATTGTCTAGACTGGCGGAGGGTAGCTACAGGCTACTTTGCAGGTCGTGTGCAAAAATAACCCAAACCGGGCTCCTGTTTGCCCGGTTGTCCCGCTTCCCGAGAGGAGTTACCTGATGCGCCTGCTCATCGTCGAGGACGAAGAAAAGACTTCCTCCTATGTGCATCGTGGCCTGAGTGAGCTCGGCTACATTGTTGATGTGGCGAGTAACGGTATCGATGGGCTGCATTACGCGTTGGAAATGGAATATGACGTCGTGATCCTTGATGTCATGTTACCGGGCAAGGACGGTTATGGCGTACTGGAGGGCTTGCGCCTGCAGAAAAAAACCCCGGTCATCATGTTGTCGGCCAGGGGCACGGTGGATGATCGCGTTCGCGGATTGCGCGAAGGCGCTGATGACTATCTCAGCAAACCCTTTTCCTTTGCCGAACTGGTCGCCCGCGTCCAGGCATTGATCCGTCGGCGCACCGCAGACTCGGCTGACCTGACCCATCTGCGCATCGACGACCTGGAGGTCGACCTGCAAGCGCGCAAGGTGACCAGGGCCGGCCTGCGGCTGGATCTGACGGCCAAGGAGTTTTGTCTGTTGAGCCTGCTGGCGCGCCATCAAGGAGAGATTCTTTCCAAAATGATGATTGCCGAGCAGGTCTGGGACATGAATTTCGACAGTGATGCCAACGTCGTCGAAGTGGCGATCAAGCGTGTCCGGGCCAAGGTCGATGTGCCTTATTCGCGCAAACTGCTGCATACCGTGCGGGGCATGGGCTATGTACTGGAAAGCCGTGAAGCCGACGGCAGACAAAATGGTACGTCATGATGAAAGGATCGATATCCAAGCGGCTCGCCCTGATGTTTGCGCTTTCGGTCATGCTGATCACCGCGATCAGCGCGACGCTGCTGCGCTGTTCCTTGAAGACATCGCTCGAAGAGCAGATGCAAAACGAGTTGATCCTGCGTCATTCCGTCCTTGATCCGGTGCTCGCAAAATACGATTCACCGGCGTTCTGGATCGGCTTGCGTGAAAAGCTGGACGGCCTGACGCCCACGGATGAGCGGGTGCGTTATTGGGTCCTGGTGGACAACCCGGCCTACAGCTATGGCGGGGGGATGCCGGACGGCCAGGATTGGTCGAAGCGCCCGGATGGATTCTTCAGCATGGCGATACCCGAACGGGATCGTCCCATGGTGCTGCAAGTCAAGACCATCCCCGCCATGGGTAATCGCCCGGAGTTGCGCTTTATCGTGGGGCTCGATTCAACGCCGTTCATGAAGACCCTGGACCATTTCACCAAGACGCTGATCCTGACATCGGCGCTGGGCGTGGTACTGGTCGCGCTGCTGGGTTATTGGATCGCGCGTTTCGGCCTGGGGCCGGTCAGGCGCCTGAGCCGTCAGGCCAACAGCCTGCCGCCGGGTGATTCAAAGCAGCGACTGGACACCGAGGCACTGCCCGACGAGTTACAGGAACTGGCGGTGTCGTTCAACGGCGCCCTGGCTCGCCAGGAGGCCGCCTGGTGCCAGCTCGAAGGGTTCAATGCCAATGTCGCCCATGAGCTGAGGACGCCGCTGACCAACCTGATCGGGCAGACCCAGGTCGCGTTGGCCCACGGGCGTGATGTGGCTGAGCTTCAGGATCTGCTGCAATCGAATCTGGAAGAGCTTGAACGCATGGGCACCATCGTCAATGACATGCTGTTCCTGGCGGGTGCGGAAAGCGGGCAGCGTGCAACCGAGCTCAGTGATGTCTCGCTCTACGAGGAGGCGTCAAAGACGGTGGAATACCTTGAGCCCGTGTTGCTCGACAAACATTTGAACGTGACGATCGAAGGCGACATGTGCGTGCGCATCGACCGACGCTTGTTTCATCGCTCCCTGGCCAATCTGCTGCACAACGCAGCACGTTACGCGGTACCGGGGAGCACCATCACGGTGAATCTGGTCAGCCACGGCATGCAGGTTGAGGTGAGCGTTTCCAACGCCGGGGAGCCCATTGACGACGTGCACCTGCAGCGCTTGTTCGAGCGCTTCTATCGCGCCGATGTCGCCCGGGCGCGAAGCGACGCGCACCATGGCCTGGGTCTGTCCATTGTGCGGGCAATAGCGTCCATGCACGGTGGACGAGTGTTCGCCCACAGCAAGGATGGCTTCAATACCTTTGGATTTTCCCTGATCAGCCAAGCAGCCCGCTAGTCATCGTCACGCGATGCCCGGCGTGGCTCGCCGGTGTTTGACATCTTCCTGTCAGTCAGCAGTCACCTTGACGTCAGTCGCCCCTCCTTAGAGTGCTACGACCATCCCGGTAAGGACAGTCGTGGAGTCCACTATGAATATTCAAAACGTGTCGATTGCCAGTCTTCTGGCATTTATCACTCTGAGCGGTTTGCCTCTGTTTGCCGAAGAAAAAAACGATGTTCCCGCCTACGAATATGGCATGCCGCTGGACATCGCCAGGGTCATCCGCATTGAAGAACCGAAGTCGCAGGTGTGCGAGGTCGTGCGCGCCAAGATGACCTACGTGAATACCCAGGGGGTCACCAAGCGCGTCAGCTTTCTGCAGCAGTCTGAGGTGTGCACGCTCCAGTGACCGTCCGGCGGTGCTGGTTCTTCATCCAAATAAAGGGCTAAAACCATGAGCATCAGAACAGCAGCAACCGAAACTGGCCTATCGAATCATTTGAGCCGACTGGTGAAGCTGGCTCGAACACTCACCGTTGGTGCCGTGCTGCTCAGCGCGGTCAGTATCGATGCGTCCAGTCGCGCCGAGCCGAAACCGGACTGGTCGACCCGCGACATGCCTTCCCAGAAAGGTCGAATTGTCCTGATCACCGGCGGCACGAGCGGCATGGGCTACGAGGACGCACTGGCACTGGCGCGCGCCGGTGCCGACGTGATCATTGCTGCGCGCAACCCGGAGCGGGGCGCGCAGGCCATTGCGCAAATCAAACAGTCCGTACCCGACGCCAAGGTGCAGTTCGAGGCCGTGGATCTGGCCAATCTTTCATCGGTACGCGACCTGGCCCAGCGTCTGAACCAGAGACTGCCGCGCCTGGATGTGTTGATCAACAATGCCGCCGTCATGGCGCCTCCTGAGCGGGGAGTTTCTGCGGATGGCTTCGAGCTCCAGTTGGCGACCAACTACCTGGGGCACTTTGCGTTGACCGGCTTGCTGGTGCCGTTGTTACGTCAAAGCCAGGACGCCCGCGTGGTGAGCCTGTCAAGCATCGCCGCGGCTCGCGGAACAATGAACTTCAACGACTTGCAAGCCGAGCAGCAGTACCAGCCACTGGCCGCTTATGCGCAATCCAAACTGGCCATCCTCCACTGGACATTGGCCTTGCAGCAGCGCAGCGAGGCCGAAGATTGGGACATTCGCAGTATTGCTGCGCACCCTGGCGTCGCCGTCACCGAGTTGGTCGCGCGTGGACCGGGTCTGAACAGCGAGTTCGGCCAGCGATGGGCCAAGGATCGCGACGCCTACCATTCAGCTGCACAGGGTGCGTTGCCCACTCTGTATGCCGCCACCGCGCCTGAGGCGGTGGGTGGTGCCTATTACGGGCCGACCGGTGACGATGAAAAACGCGGCCCGCTGGGCTTCGCCAGGATGCCGCCGGCCGCCACCGATGAGGCAGATGCCGAACGGCTCTGGAGCATCTCCGAGCAACTGACCGGCGTTACCTACCGCTGATCAACGCTTGGGCACGGCAATCCGTTCCGTGCCCAGCCCCTCTGGCCTGTTGCGCCTTCCAGGAGTTTCCATGCGTACGCCTTCCTACCTGCATCGGCTGAGCCACGCCGTTAACGCCCGTGATGATGAGCTGCGCCCGGCGCTGTGCGGGTTCTTGTTGTTTCTCTGCCTCTTCACCGGCTACTTCATGCTGCGCCCGATACGTGAATCGATGGGCATCGCGGCGGGCGTGGAGAACCTGCAATGGTTGTTCACGGCGACTTTCCTGGTGATGCTGGCGGCCGTTCCACTGTTTGCCTGGGTCAGCTCAAGGGTCCCGCGCCTGCGCCTCGTCGATTGGGTGTATGGCTTCTTCGGGATCAACTTGCTGATGTTCGTCGAACTGTTTGAGTTTCAATCGGACAGTGTCTGGCTGGCCCGGACTTTTTACGTATGGATATCGGTTTACAACCTGTTCGTGGTGTCCGTGGCCTGGAGCCTGATGGCGGATGTATTCGACAGTGAGCAGGCCAAGCGTTTATTTGCTTTCATCGCGGCCGGCGCGAGCATCGGCGGGCTGCTGGGGCCGGCCCTGAGCGCCGCACTGATTGACGCCATCGGCGCATCGGGGTTGATGTTTCTGGCGGCCCTGTTGCTCGGTGTCACGTTGATATTGAAGCGCGCGTTGATGGGCTGGCGCGAGAAGGGCGGGGCTGGTCGACCCGGTGCGGCACCGACGCAAAGCCCCAGGCAGCCACTGCAGGGCAACCCGTTCAGCGGTTTGACGGCGGTGCTCAGGTCACCCTACCTGTTGGGGATTGCCGGATTCGTCGTGCTATTGGCGACGGTCACCACCTTTCTCTACTTCGAGCAGGCGCGCCTGGTGGCCGAGCATTTCCCGAGTCGCGAGGCGCAAGTCCGGATTTTCGGCACCATTGATTTCATCGTGCAGGCAGGCGCCCTGGTGTCTCAGTTGTTCATCACCGGACGCATTGCGCCCAAGTTGGGGGTGCGTGCGTTGCTGGCGATCGTGCCGCTGCTCATGTGCATCGGGTTCGTCGGCCTTGCGCTGGCCCCCGGCTTTGCGCTGCTTGCAGCATTGATGATCGTGCGACGAATCGGTGAATACGCGTTCGTCCGACCGGGTCGGGAAATGTTGTTCGCACCCTTGGACGCCGAGAGTAAATACAAGGCCAAGAACTTCATCGACACCGTGGTGTATCGCGGGGGTGACGCCGTGAGCGGTTGGGCCAAGAGCCTGCTCGACATGCTGGGGCAGGGCAGCGGCCTGGCGGCGCTGATTGGCGCCGGTTGCGCGCTGTTATGGGCCTACCTGGGCTGGCAGCTGGGACAGCGTGCCGACAATCGACAGCAGGCGCTGGGCGTGGGTGCCAGCGCCAGCGCCGTCGAAACATAACCCAAGGCGCGCAAGAGGGGCGCGCGGCGAGAGTGCTTGTTCATCATCAGCAATGCCGCTCATCGCGTTGCTCGATCACGTCGAAAATTGAAGTTCTATCTTGGGAAGTGTGCAGGGTTAAACGAACTTTCAGCGGCGTTGAGTTACAGCGCTAAAGTATATTTCCGTCGCCGAATTAATGGTGGGGAACGCCAGAAATAACACCCGATAGACAATTGGAAGGCCGGCCTATATTGATAATTTCTGTCCACTTGTCAGCACGATTACAGCCCTTATTATTGCCTGACTAAGCGAATGGGAAGAGGGTTGTATGGGGCAGGTATTTGAAGGTTGCGTCAAGGTGATAGTGCCTTGTGGTTCATTGGGCGCGGGCGTTCGTGAAGAAGAAATTACTTATGGGCTGGTGGCCGGTGCGCAAGCAATTGCCACGGACGCCGGTTCTACCGACAGCGGCGCCGCTTATCTCGCACTTGGAAAGTCGAAGAATAACCGAGGGGCGGTCAAACGCGACTTGACGATATTAATGAAGGCGCAGGCGTGGTCCGGGGTACCGATAATTGTCGGCACGGCAGGGCAGGCCGGTGGTGATCTCAACCTGGACTGGACGCGCGATATAGTCCTGGAGGTGGCAGGAGAGTTGGGCGTAACGCCAAAGATTGCGCTCATCTATTGTGAGCAGGACAGGGAGACCGTAAAGAAGTTGAACGCACAGGGGCGGATCAAACCGCTCCCGCCTCACGGTGAGCTCGATGACGCTACGGTGGACAGCTGTGAACACATTGTGGCGGCCCTGGGCGTGGAGCCGTTCATCGCCGCGCTGGAGGCGGGCGCCGATATCATCTTGGCGGGGCGTTCGACCGATACTGCTGTAATCGCCTGTTATCCGATCTGGAAGGGCGCGCCCTGGGGCCCGTCCTGGCATGCCGGCAAAACGGGGGAGTGTGGTGTCCAGTGCGCCGTTAACCCGACATTGGGTTCGGGAATATTGCTCAGTGTTGATGCGCAGGGTTTCGACGTTGAGCCATTAAGCAGAGACAATCAGTGCACGCCCCATAGCGTCTCTGCACACATGCTTTATGAGAACAGCGACCCGTTTCGCTTGGTGGAGCCGGGCGGTATCCTCAACGTCTCACAGGCGCGCTACCAGAAGCTGAATGAGCGAGCCGTTCGTGTCATAGGGTCTGAATGGGAGACGATGCCCTACACCATGAAGCTGGAGGGCGCCGCGGCCGGTCTCTATCAGACAATCATGTTAGTGGGTATCCAGGACCCCGATGTACTCAATGATATTGATGGGTTTCACGACCGCCTGTTAGAAGCCCTGTACACCCGGACACGTCAATCCATCCCGCCGCAGGAGTTGGGCGAGTTTCATATCTCTCTGCGAATGTACGGCTGGAACGGCGTCACCGGCGTACAACCCCCCGTTGGAACTTTGCCTCCGCCGGAAATAGGCATGCTATTTGTCGCCACTGCGGCGACTCAAGAAATGGCCAATACAATTGCCCAAGCGTGCAATCCCTACTTTTTTCACTACCCCAGCGTAATGGGCAAGGAATTGCCTTCTTACGGCTTTGCTTTCACCCCGGCCGATATACCCCGCGGCCAGATTTATGAGTTCAAATTAAACCACGTGGTGCAGTTGGAGGATCCCTTTGAGTTGGTACGTATTCAATGGGTTGATCTTTGCAAATCGGTATTGGCTGAGAAGGGGCTGGGATAATGGTTAAATTACGTGATGTATGTCGGCATGTTCGATCCAAACAAGCCGGGCCGTTCTGGATCACCTTCGATATATTTTTTGACGGACGCGAAAACTTCGAGCGTTACTCGCAAAGTGCTGCACTTTCATCGGCACAATTCGCAAGGCTTTATGGCACCGATCCGGCGCGGGTAAAACATATTCCCGTGGCTGACCTGGAAATGGTCAAGATTTCCTACCCGCGCGCTACACCGCAAGGCGGGATGGTGGAGCGTGACATGCATGCCGGCCAGCAATATGTGCGTTTACTCGACGTCGTTCTGGACTGAGTACCTCACGCGTCACTTTGCAATAGGTGACGCCGTCGCCGTCACCGGCGAAGACCCAACCCCTGTACAGAACAGAGGCAACCATGAGCGATACGACTATTGCGCTGCAACTTGCAGAGTACGCGCATAAGTTCAGGCATCAGTGTCTGCCTGAAGAAATCACCGCGCTCGTGCGACAGCGCTTCATTGACAGCCTGGCATGCATATTGGGCGCTTACGGAGCGGGGCCTGTGAATGCCGCCGTGTGTTATGCCGCTGCCAATTCCGCGAAGTCGTCCAGCGTATTCGGAACAACAATCCAAACGACGCCAGAGATCGCGGCGTTTGCCAATGGCGTGATGGTGCGTTTCCTGGACTACAACGACGGCTACATGGGGCTGGAGCCGGGCCATCCGAGTGACAATATTCCAGCCTGCCTCGCGCTTGCACAGGCTGAGGGGGCCACTGGGGCAGAACTCATTTCGGCCATTGTGCTGGCCTATGAAATCCAGATGCGACTGCAGGACGCGGCCAGTCTGAACAAGCGCGGCTGGGACCACGTCAACTATATAAATGTGGCGATGGCCGCGGCGGCTTCCAGCTTGATGAAGCTGGATGTGGCGCAGACCGAACAGGCAATCAATATAGCGTTGAGCGCTCATCTGGCCATGCGCCAGGTTCGCAGTGGCTCCCTGTCGGACTGGAAGGGCTGCTCGGCCGCAAACGCTGCCCGTAATGCGATCTTCGCTGCCCAACTGTCGCGTCACGGCATGACAGGCCCGTCGCCAGTGTTTGAGGGTGACATGGGTTTTTTCAAATTGGTCTCAGGCCCGTTCGACCTGGATACGGATCGTTTTGGTACGCCCGAAAATGGTGATTACGCTATACGGCGTTCCTTGACCAAGACCTTTCCCACCAACGGCGAGTTGCACACCGCCGTGTGGGCAGCCCTGGATATACGGGCTCGGATTGACGATCTCGACGATATCGCTTGCATCGTTATCGAAACCTCCGAGTTCAACCGTCGAGTGTTGGCTGACACCCCTGAAAAATGGTTGCCCAAGACGCGGGAGACGGCGGACCACAGTTTGCCCTACAACGTGGCCCGGTCGCTGCTCGACGGTGACATTACCCTGGGCTCGTATTCGTCCGCAAAAATAGCTGACCCCGCGGTGATTGCTCTGATGGGTAAGATCACCGTGGTGGAGGACGGTGCGCTCACCGCGTTGTTCCCGCGTCATCTTGCCAACCGGGTCAGCGTCACGCTGGTGTCAGGTGAAATCGTCGTGAGCGAGATGATCAGCGGTCCTGGGTCCGTCGAAACACCGATGACCGATAGCGATTTTGAACGGAAATTCAGAAGGATGGCCTCACCGCATCTTGATGAGTCGGCACAGGCCAAGGTGCTGAGGTATGTTGCTGAACTTCAACACCAATCCGAATTTACAGCGCTGTTTGCAGCCATGGTCGTCTCTGGTTAGTCACTGGCGAGATGGGTCGCTCTTGGCAGAGTCCCCGTGTAACGAGCGCGGGGGCGAGCGTCATGATGCTGATTGTATTGCTCGCTGGCATGGGCTATCCAGCCGATCAATCTTCCGACACCGGCCAGTGCGATCTCCTGCCGGTGCAACCCAAGCTTTCTGCCGATGAAGCTCACCAGGAGAATGAACTCCGGTGGGTAGGCGACGAGTTCCGAGGCGACGGAAAAAGCTTTCTGTAGCTTTGCAAATTCACTGTCGCCCTCGAAGGCGGCGGTCAACGCCTTCATCAGGTTGGTCGCGCGTGGGTCCCTGATTGAGTGGACATTAGGGCCAAACCCTATGATGTGCCCCTCCTGGCTGTAGCGTTGCAAGATCGGTTGGGTGGGATCTGCGGCTGTACATATTTCCTCGATCATTCTGCTGGCGGCTTCGTTTCTGCCATAGGCGATCTTATGCCCCCTGGCGGCCGCGAGTCCTGCGATCGCCGCGTAATAGGGGGTGGCGCCGGTCGTTGCCGCAACGCGAACGCTGTGAGTGGCGTGGTCCAGTTCATGATCGACGCTGAGGATCAGAAGGCGCCTGATCAGATCGGCGTGGGCCGGCGGGGCTCCGCAGGCCTGGGTAATAAATTCGTGCAAGGGCTGCGTGCTTGGCTGGGTCGCGCCCACGACCAGCGCGGCGAACCATCTCACGACATCGGCGCCGGTGCGTGCATAGCTGTCGATGGAAAGATCGAAGGCTTTGGGGTTCTCCCTTTGTACCAGAGGGAAAAGCGCAATGGCCTTTTCCGGCGCTGACATATGCTCATAGATCTTCAGCAGTTTGGCGCTATCCTTCGGCGCGCGAGGTAGCGACGGTCCGAACGCCGATGGCACCTGCCACATCAATCCGGCGACCTCCTCAACCGTGGCGTGGTCGGCGAGCTCGACAACGTCGTGCCCCCTGTAGAAGAGCCCGTCATCGGTGATCAAGGTAATGGCGCTGTCCGATGAAGACGAGCGCTTTGCCGCGTGCCCCGCGGGGCTTTTCACCAAGCGCTGGATGTCTTCGGCCCAATAGCGCCGCTTGGGCGTATTGGCGATCTTGACGGACCGAATGTTCTTGCGGCTGACGTAGGCATAAAGCGTTGGCAGGCTGACCCCCAGCATTCCAGCCGCTTCTTCTGCCGAAAGGTAAAGGTCTTCTTGATCAGGCATGATGGATCCGAACAGGTTGATGGCGGTTTGTACATATTCATTAAATATACCCGCCTTGCGTCAATGTCTACCAGGATATCCATTTCGCCGTGCTTTCGATGGGGGGAACAATAGCCGGTCTACCAGGAGGGCCCAACGGAGGCGGGAATCAAAAATCTGCCTCGTGTCGCTTCGATGCCGTGCCACCGGCACCTTTGCCCCAGCATTTGCTGGATGTTGACGAAAAAAATCAAGATTTACAGTGTTTTCTCCCCTATGTAGATTCTTCGGGAGTGGCCGGTCGTTCACATTGATTTGCTACGACATTGATAAAAAAAACAAGAAAAGGTGATAGGCATGGCTTGGTTAGGTTTCGCAATGGTCATCACGTTTATGGCGTTGATCATCAGCAAGCGACTTTCTGCTGTGACGGCGCTCATCCTCATCCCGATTGCTTTCGGCCTGGCCAGCGGTGCAGGACCGGAGCTGGGCGGCATGGTGATGGACGGCGTCCAGCAAGTAGCGCCAACGGCACTGATGTTGATGTTTGCAATCCTGTATTTCGCAATCATGTTCGACGCGGGGCTGTTCGAGCCCGCGGTTCGCCGGATCTTGCGTTATGTGGGAAATGACCCCCTTCGGGTGGTGCTCGGCACCGCTTTGCTGTCGTCGGTCATCTCTTTCGATGGGGATGGGGCAACGACGGTGCTGATCGTAACAACGGCGTTTTTGCCGCTCTACCTTCGCCTCGGGATAAATCCGCTGATCCTTGCGCTGATGCTTTTATTGACCAATACCGTTGTGAACATTATTCCCTGGGGTGGGCCGGTAGCGCGGGCGGCCAGTGCTCTGCATCTGGATGTGAGTGAAATTTTCCTGGGGCTTGTCCCCGCCATGTTTGCAGGCCTTGCATACGCGTTCGTCGTCGCTGTGTGGATAGGCCGAAAAGAGCGGCGTCGCTTGGGGTGGACGCCTGTTGCAAAGGGGACCGCCTCAGAAGAACCGCCTTTGCCCATTATTGAATCAGCCACGCACAAACCAAAGCTGTTTTGGGTGAACCTCGCACTCACGGCTGCGCTGATGTACGCCATGGGAACAGGATTGGCGCCTTTGCCTTTGGTGATGATGGTTGGTTTTTCCCTGGCGTTGCTGATCAACTATCCGCGCTTGGCGGAACAGAAGGCGAGAATCGCAGCGCATTCTGAGAGTGTGTTAACGGTCATTGCTCTGATATTCGCTTCAGGGGTCTTCACGGGCATTCTTTCCGGCACGGGAATGGTCGATGGGATGTCGGCGCGGATCGTGCAGATGGTTCCTGACGGTAGCGGACAGTACTTCAGTATTATTACCGCCCTTGTGGCCTTGCCTCTTAATTTCCTGCTTTCCAATGACGCGTTCTTCTTTGGGATCTTGCCAGTGCTTGGCGCGGCGGGCGCCGAATATGGCATTGACCCGATGCACATCGCCCGCGCCTCGGTGCTGGGGCAACCGGTTCACGCATTAAGTCCACTCGTTGCCGCTGTTTATCTCATCAGTGGGATTATCCAGCGGGACATGGGGGAGATGCAAAGATACTGCTTGCTGTGGGCAATCGGCAGCAGCCTCACGCTCATTGCAACGGCCATCGTTACAAGAGCAATTATTTAAAGATTCACCTGTACGCCCGCGCTGCTTATTTGAAGCAGTGCCAGCTCACGCCTGCTCATTGAGAAAATAAAAATAATAATTGAGGTGATCATGAAATCGACTAAAGCCGTCGCAACGACTTATCTAGCTACGCTGTTGGCATCGGGCAGTTGTTTCTCCGCAAGTATTAGCTATCCGGACAGATTTCAGCATGAAGGCAAGTTGAATGCTTATCTCCGATCTGCGTATATCAATACTCGAATATCCAACGATCTGATTGAGGATAACTTCGGTGGGTTTTCGACCGGTTCCGAGTTGGGTGGGCTAGGGGTCGGCGCGATCCTGGACTACAACTCTAACTACTGGGGCGGCGTCGTTGGCTTTGATGCGTCCCTGTACGGAGTGGCCATGATTGATTCCGAGCAGGACAGCCGTGACCTGTTCGATAATGACGACGGTTCTAACGGTGGCTTTGCAAAAATCGGGCAAAGTTACTTGAAGTTGCGCCACGTCGGCGAGGGATGGAACGCGGATTCGCAAATAGGTCGAGGCCGATTTGACGCCGGCACCCTGGTCAGCAATGACACGCGACTCGTGCCAGGTTCCTATCAGGGCGCGCGTGCCCATTTCAACTTGACTGACATGGGCATCGGGCCGTTGCCCGGAACGATGGCTTTCGAAGCGGCTTACATCGATCGAAGTTCTCCCCGGGACAGGCAGGCGTTCGGAAAGCTGCTCAGCCAGTCGGGTGAGGAAATAAGCAACGTCTACACCTATGGGGTCAACTACGATCTAAAGGCCGTTGAGTTGAGCTATGCCCGTGGTGTGTCAAAGGACTTCAATGAAAATACCCGTTATGGCTTGACCCTGCAGGCACCTATCGGTGAAACGGCAGGGGTCATTTTAGACACCCAGTATTATCGGTTCCAGAAAGCCGGACGATTGTGGGAGCAAGATTGGTCCGCCGGTGATGCGGCCTATGATAAAGAGGCTACGTGGTTAAACGTCAATCTCGGTCTATTGCTTGATAAGTTGCGCGTGGGTGTTTCCTTCTCCGAAACAAAAGCCGAGCTGAGCAATGGCAACCTTGGCTATGCCTACTTTGATCATGCAGATAATGTTGATGGAAGAATGGATGCGTGGACCCGTTCCGGCAACGATTTCAACAATCATGGTGAAAGAACCTGGCAAGTAGGCGCCGAGTACGACCTGGGCGGTATTTCACTCCTCGGGGCGTCATTGGATGGGTTTAAAATCATGGCGCTCTATAAGCAAGGAAACTTTGACGCCGTGAACCCTTTCAGTGGCCAGAAAACGGATGTGTGGGAAAGGCAAAACGAATACCGCGTTTATTATCGGTTCGATGAAAAAGAATACGCCGGCCTGTCCGTGGGACTGATTTATATCGATTACCGAATCGACCAGGACTTCGTTGCGCTTGTTTCCGCCCAACCCAATAACGTGGTCAATGGCTCAGAAGCCCGGGTGTACCTGGATTATGCGTTTTGAGCGGAGTGTGTTCATGGAATACGGGTTATTCAAACCCTGTCGAGAGGTGTGCGATGCCTAGATTTCGTCATCGGGTCGTGGTCACTCAGCGTTTTTTTGATTCGGCGACCATTGATTTCCTCACGCATTGCGGTTGCGAAGTCATCCTCGCAGAACTTGCGCCGGGCGTTGCGGACGGAAGTTTAAATGAGCGTCAGTTGATCGACCTCTTGGTCGACGCTGACGGGTGGATTTTAGGGCACGCAAATGTGACCGCCAGCCTGCTCGGCGCGCTTCCTCGGCTCAAAGTGATCTCCCGTCGTGGCGTGGGCTATGAGCGCATCGATACGGCAGCGGTGGAGGCGGCCGGCAAGGTCGCCACGATCGCCGTCGGTGGAAATGATGCAAGCGTTGCTGACCATACGATCGCGCTGATGCTCGCGGTGTGCCGCAAGCTGAAACAGTGTCAGGCGGGCCTGGCTGCCAATGATTGGAGCATTCCGTTGGGCGGTGACCTGTATCGCAAAACGGTCGGCATCGTCGGGTTGGGCAGAATCGGTAAAGGCGTCTTGCTGCGTCTCGCCGGGTTCGAAGTCAAACCCCTGATTTATGCCCCCCGTCCAGACAGTTCGGAAAAATCCAACGGGGGGCAAAGCTGCTTCGTAGACCTGGAAACCCTGTTTCAGGAAAGTGATTTTATTACGCTTCATGCCCCCCTTAACCCGCACACCCGGGGAATGATTGACCGCCGCGCTTTGCAGTCAATGAAAGCTTCTGCGGTACTTATCAATACCGCCCGAGGTGGGCTGGTGCGCGACGCGGATCTGCTGCAAGCCCTGCAACAGGAAGAAATCGCGGGAGCGGGACTCGATGTGTTCGAAAGCGAGTCCGATCCTTCGCTGTCGGCAGTGACAGAGCAGCTCATCCAACTGCCCAACGTGGTTGTGACCCCCCATGCCGGCGCCTCTACGGTGGAGGGCTTGAATCGCACCAATCTAATTGCAGCCCAGTGTGTGGTGGCGGTTCTGGAAGGCCGTAGCCCGCCTGAGCACTGTGTCATTGCAGACGGACGTCGACAGACCGTTCCAAAGGAAAATATATGAACGCCAAGATCAAGGTACTTACGCCAACGGGTGCAATCGGCACTGGATTTCCAAGGGAGGCGTTTGAGAAAGCGCTTCTGGAATGTCCCGATGTGATTGCAATGGATGCCGGGTCCACCGACTCGGGCCCTCACTATCTCGGGACCGGCACGACAAAGTCTTCCGCTTCGATATTGCGCGCAGAGCTTCGGGTCTTCATGCAGGCCCGGGAGAAACTGGGGATCCCGCTAATCATCGGCAGTTGTGGGACCTGTGGTTCCGACGCCGGTGTCGATTTGATGCGCGGGCTCTGTGAGGAGGTCGCCGCAGAACTGGGGCAGACCGTACGTATTGCGGGTATCTACAGCGAGCAGCCAGCAAGCGTTGTGAAAACAGCGTTATGGGAGAAACGGATCAAACCGTTGCAGCTTGATTTTATTGATGATGCCCTGGTGGATCGCTGTTCCCGAATCGTCGCACTCATGGGCGTGGAGCCGTTCATTCATGCGCTCGAGGAAGGCGCGGATATTATCCTGGCCGGCCGCTCCACGGACACCGCCGTCATGGCCTCCCTACCGATCATGCGAGGGGGGCATCCAGGGGCCGCCTGGCACGCCGGAAAGATTCTAGAATGCGGCGCGTCCTGCACCACCACACCCGCCCAGGCCGTGGTCATGGCAACCATTGACGAAACGGGGTTCACCATCGAGGCGATCGGCGAGGGTGCCCGACTGACGCCACGATCGGTGATGGCTCATATGCTCTATGAGAACAGCAATCCCTACGTGCTCGTCGAGCCCGGTGGTGTGCTGGATGTCGAGGGGGCAGTGTACACCGCGATCGACGAGCGAACCGTGCGGGTAGAAGGCTCGATCTGGAAACCCAGTGAAGACTACACCGTCAAGCTGGAAGGTGCGGCGCCTTGCGGGTTTCAATCGGTTGTCATGAGTATTGTCCGGGACACCGAATACCTTGAGCGCTTCGATGAATGGCTGGCCTGTCTCGATGCAGTGATGCGCCAGCGAATAGAAAAACATCTGAACATCGGATCGGGCGACTACGACCTGCAGTTTCGTGCGATTGGCAGGAACGCGGCATTAGGTGAGTTTGAATCGCGATCCGCCACCCCAGTGGAAATAGGCGTCATGGCCATGGCGACTTCCGCGACGGCCGAGCGCACGAAAGACATCGTCGCTTTGCTCAATCCTTACCTGTTGCACTTCCCGTTGCCAGGTGACAAAGACCTGCCCACCCATGCGTTCCCTTTCTCTCCGGCCTCGATGGATCGCGGGGTGGTCTATGAGTTCGTGCTCAGCCATGTGATGGTCGTGGCAAATCCGTTGGCACCTTTTCGATTTGACATGAAAACCATTGAGGCAGCGTGAAATGAATACCATGGAAGCACTTGGCTACGAAATCCGCTCCAAGAACGCCGGGCCCTTTTCTTTGACCATTGATGTGTTTTGTCGGGACTCGGACGTTTTTGCCCGGCTGGCTGCCGAGCCAAAACTGCAAGCACCGGCCATTGCCCGGCTCTTTCGCCGGGGCGTCGAATCGATCAGCGTCTTTCGAATCGAGGCATTGAATGTGATCAAGATCAGCCTGCCGCGCCCTGTGATACAGGGGGCGCTTCAGGATCGTGATATGCATGGCGCGCAATGGGCCTTCATGGTGAGGGACGCACTCCTCGCAGCCGAACAATCATCAGCCTGAGCCCGTCATCAAGGCCGGTGCCAAATGGCGCCGTCATTCAACGCGGCGCCAGACAACAGATAATCAGGGGTGACGATGTCCAGGCTCGGTGGGAAGTGCGAAAACCCGAAAGTGGGCGGCGAGGGGAACGACGGTGTGCTCGTCGATCCGAATGAGGTTCATCCAGACTTGGTTGGCGTCGCGGGTACGTTACGTCAATTGGGTCTGCTCCCTGTGGTCGAAGGGGAGATCCACAAGGTCCGCGCTCAGTTGGAACGAATTGGCGCATGGGCGTCGCGACCCAGCGTGCCTCTGTCCTGCGAGCGCATGTTGGAGTTTTCGGTCAATTGTCGGGTTGTTCCGTGCAAGCTGTATTGGCCGGAGGACGATGACACGCCTTTGCTGATGTTCTATTGCCACGGCGGAGGATTCCGGCACGGAACGCTCGCCGATTGGGACGCTCCTCTACGTCAGTGGGTGCGTGACAGCGGTATGGCGGTGTTGTCCATCGGCTATGCCCTCTCGCCGGAATACCGTTTTCCGGTGGCGTTTAACGAGGTGGTGTCGATTGTCAGCAGGGTCATCAACCTGGGGGCCATCACTCATTGTCCGGTGCGCGGTTATGCCCTGGGTGGAGACTCGGCAGGCGCCAACCTGGCCCTGGGTACCGCCCTTGCCCTGCGCGACGCCGAACTGGATGCGCTGCGACAGTTGGTGCTGTTTTACGGCTCCTATTCTCGACGTGTTTCTTCCGATTCGTGGCAGAGACTGAGTGGATATGGAGGGCAGAGCTTGTCTGCCAAAACGATGAGCGGCTACTGGGCGAGCTACCTGGCTGAGGATGAAGATGACTGGCGCGTGCAGCCGATCACCGCTGACCTGGCTGGACTCCCGCCTGTGCGCTTGATCGTCGGAAGCCTTGATCCTTTGTACGACGAGAACTGTGAACTGGCGGATAAATTGCGGGCTGCCGGTGTGGCTACGAGCCTGGAAGTCCTAGCGAACATGACCCACGGCTTCATGCGATTCAACGAAGTTGCACCGGTCGTACGGGATGTGATTTTTGCGCAAGCCACTGCGTTGCGTAAGGCACTCGCGTAGATCGCTGTCCGGTCAATCAACCTGACTCTGAACATTGATCCCCGTGGCCCCAGGTTTTGCTCTGGCGCCTTCTTCATCATGAGGCGAACGCTAAATGCTGATTTTTCGAGCCCTTGCTTCTTCACTTCTCACGCGGATTTGTCTTGGGGGCATCGTAACCCTTGCGTTCAACGCAATGGCTGCCGGTGAACTCCCGGTCGGTCGTGCCGCCGGTGATATGGATCTTTCTCCGTTTTATCGCTGGCAGGATCCAATGCCCACTGCGCCCGGTGTTTTGCTGAGGAGCGAAACGCTGAAGGCGCAGGAGAGGGTGCCCGCGGCGGCGCAAACTATCCGCATGCTCTACAGTTCCACGGACCAGCGTTGGAACTCAGGTCAGGTGCCTGTCAGCGGCACGCTGTTTCTGCCGACCGGTCCTGCTCCGGCAGAAGGTTGGCCACTCTTGGCCTGGGCGCACGGTACGCTGGGGATCGCCGACATATGCGCGCCCTCGTGGACCGGGTTCAGAGCGCGTGACGCTGCGTACCTCAATCGTTGGCTGGAGCGCGGATTTGCCGTCGTGGCAACGGACTATCAAGGCCTGGGAGGTCCGGGGCCTCACCCGTATACGGTCTGGCAGGCAGAAGGAAGTTCCGTCCTGGATGCGGTTCGTGCCGCCCGCGCACTCGAGCCTGGTGTCATTTCCAACCGCACGATCCTGGCAGGGCAGTCCCAGGGAGGAGGTGCTGCTCTGGGCGCGTCAATACTCGCCGCCAGCTATGCACCGGAGCTCAGGATCCTTGGCGCGGTCATCACGGCGCCCAACAGCACATTCCCCGCCGGGCCCATCGCGCTAGAGGCGCGCCATTCCAACACCGTGTTCCTGTCATTGGCGACGGGCGGCTTACGCGAAAACGCGCCCCGAATTGATGACCTGCTGACACCGGCAGGGCTTGAGCTTCTCGACGTTGCCCGACGAAGTTGTACGCGGGAAATTGCCCTTAAGTCGCGGGAGCTGAAAATCGGTTCATTTTCGCAACTGCTGACCATCAGTGCGCAATCGTTGAGCGCTCTGCGCACTCCCACCACCGATATGCCCCAGGCAACGATTGCTTTTCCATTGCTGATTGCCACCGGCCAGGCGGATGAGACCATCACTCCGGTACGACAGTATGCGGTTGCGGCGGCACTGTGCGCTGCTGGAAACCAGGTCACCTGGCAGCGCTATGAGGGACTGGGGCATGACGGGGTGATGCATGGCTCGTTGAATGAAGCGTTTGCGTTTGCACGTTCCCAGCTCGAGGGGCAGCGCTATGACTCGAACTGCGCCACGATCCAGAAACCTGGAGCACCGGGTGAAAGGGATCCGAGCGCTCCCTTTAACGATGATTGAACAAGGGTGAGCCCTTTGCGCATCGTCTTACCGCAATCCTTTATCGACTGTCAGCCGATGCCGGTCGATAAGCGCTGCGCAGCCGTCAAAGTTCACGACCCAGAATGCGATCCAGTGAATGACGACCGCCCCCCTTGAAGGCGATATACGTGAAAAGAAAGCCCATCAATACCGGGTATTCGATGCCTCGGTCTATCCAGGGCCAGTTCGGGCCAAGGATGTAGGCGATCGCCGCCATCTGTATGGCCATCGCCACCGCCAATGGCCGAGTCGCCAATCCTAGGGCCAGCAGCAACCCACCCAAACCTTCAAGCCAGGCGACGAACAGGCCCAACAGCTGGGGGAATGGCAAATGCAGCACGTTTTCGATCAAGTGAATCGAACCGGCCATGGGATCGGCCATCGACCCGTGTGAAGTTCCCAAGAGCTTGGGCAAGCCATGGGTCACCATGATGATGCCCAGGCATAACCTGAGCATTGCATAAGCCAGAGGCTCGCCCGATCGGTAAAAAATACCCAGGGCCGGGAGGAGCAGCTTCGAGGGCTGTTCAGCATGGGGAGCATGAGAGGTCGGTTTCATCTGAATGATGTCCTGGGGTGGTTTTATCAAAAGGCTGACGAGAAGATTGTGGTGTCTTCCTGTCGATGGATAAATCGACCGGGCTGCAATGACAATTCACCTCCCATGAACAATCGGCGTACGGTGGCCCCCTTGCGCCGTCGTGAAAGTAATACTGATTGCTTCAAAGGGCTGGATTAGTCAGGTATCGCAGGTAAGACTGTTCATCCCTCACCCATAAAAGGCGTCAACGATGGACAAATTCGATGCCTTGCAACTGTTCATCCGCATCATCGAGCAAGGCAGCTTTACGCGTGCAGCCAATGGTCTGGATATCCCGCGGGCGACTGCGACGCTGGCCATCAAGCAACTGGAGCGTCAGCTCGGGGCGCGTCTGCTCGAGCGTACAACCCGGCAGGTGCGGCCGACACTCGACGGCCAGGCCTTCTATGAGCGCTGCAAGGCTGTGCTCGCCGATCTGGAGGATGCCGAGTCTTCACTCAGCACGGTCGTGGCGAATCCACGCGGCACCTTGCGTCTGGATTTGCACGGCAGCCATGCGACCCGGATCATCCTCCCGAACATCCAGGATTTTCATCGGCGCTATCCCGAAATCAATCTGGTCATCAGCTGCGGTGACCGGTTGGTGGACCTGGTCAGCGAAGGCGTCGATTGCGTGGTCCGTGCAGGTAATCCGCGTGATTCTTCGCTGGTGGCCAAGCGGCTGGCGTTGATGCCTGAAGTCGTCTGTGCCAGCCCCGGCTATCTGGCCGAACACGGCACGCCTATGTTTCCACAGCAGCTTGCTGAACATCAGGCCGTGGGCTTCTTTGCCAGCAACCACGACATACGTTACCCCTTCACCTTCGTCATTGACGGCCAAGTGGTCGAGCTGGAGCCGGGCGGCTGGATTTCAGTCAATGACGCCGAGTCTTACTGCTGCTGTGCGTTGAACGGCTGCGGACTGATCCAGGTGCCGCGCTTTCGCGTGGAGCAATACCTGGCGTCAGGGGCGTTGGTCGAGGTCCTCAGTGACTGGCCCAGTCCAGGACTGCCGATTTCGGTGCTGTATCCGTATCACCGCCAGCTCTCCCCGCGACTCAAGGTGTTTGTCGAGTGGGTGAGCGCTCTGTATGTCGAACGTTTTGGCCCCCTGACCTGACGGCCTTCGCTTCATGCGCTGCTCGATGGACGCAACGGCAGGTCACGCAAGCGTTGACCCGTCAGCGCGAAAACCGCGTTGGCCACGGCCGCAGCGATAGGGGGCGTTGCCGGTTCGCCTACACCGCCAGGGCTCTCGGTGCTGGGCAGTACATGCGCCTCGATCTGCGGCATTTCGTTGATACGCAGCACCCGGTAATCGTGAAAGTTGGACTGTTGGACCCGGCCCTCCTTGATGCTCATCTGCCCGAACAACGCTGCACTGAGACCGAAGACAATAGCGCTTTCCATCTGTGCCTTGATGTTGTCAGGGTTGACCGGGATGCCGCAGTCGATCGCGCACACCACGCGATGTACGCGGATATTCCCACCTTCGATGGAAACCTCCACCGCTTGAGCACAGTAGCTGCCAAATGATTGATGCACGGCGAGGCCATGGCCGCGCCCCGGTGCCGGCGTGCGCCCCCAACCGAAGCGTTCGGCGGCAAGGTTCAACACGCCCAGGTGCCGTGGGTCCGATTCAAGCAGCAGGCGTCGATACGCCAATGGGTCCTGCCCGGCGGCGTGTGCCAGTTCATCCACCGCGCTCTCCATGACGAACGCGTTGTGGCTATGGCCAACGGAGCGCCAGTACCACACGGGAATGTTCGACCGGGGGGAGTGCGCTTCGACCCGATACGCCGGGCTGCGCATGATGTAGGGCGAGTCGCTCATGCCTTCGACAGACGTCGGATGAATGCTCGGCGCATCCGGAAATATCGACTGCCCCGCCGAGGTTTGCGACCAGGCCACCGGTCGCCCGTCCGACCCCAGGGCAACACGCAGGTGTTGTGCGAAGGCTGAACGGTAGTATCCACCTTGCATGTCATCCTCGCGGCTCCAGAGGGTTTTCACCGGCACGTTCACAGCCTTGGCGACCTCCACTGCTTCGGCAATGAAATCCTGCAACGCCCGCCTGCCAAAACCGCCGCCCAGGAAGGTGGTGTGAATACGTATTTGCTCAGGGGCAAGACCGGTGATCTTCGCGGCGGTTCGTTGATTGAACGTTTGCATCTGGCTGCCGACCCAGATGTCACAGCCGTCGTCGCTGAGCTTCACGGTGCAGTTGAGTGGCTCCATTGTGGCGTGCGCGAGGTAGGGCACGGTGTATGTCATCTCGATTATTTTTTGGGCCGTCTTCTGTGCTGACTCGACCTCGCCGTGTTGCGTGACGACTTGGCCCGGTGTGTGGGTCAGGGCGGTTAAATCCTGGCGTTGCTGATCACTGTCGAGGATGACGGCGCCGCTTGCAGCCTCCCATTGCACTTGCAGCGCATCGCGCCCGCGCTTGGCCGCCCAGTAATGATCAGCGACGACCGCAATGCCGCTGGGGATCTGAACCACATGGCGTACGCCAGGCAGTGCCTTGGCCTGGGTCGCATCGAAGGTGCGGACCCTGCCGCCGAGCATCGGCGCCCGTGCAACCACGGCGCAGAGCAAGCCGTCGAACTGGATGTCGATGCCATACTTCGCGCGCCCGCTGATCTTTTCTGGCGAGTCCAGCCGTAAGGCGCCCTTGCCGATCAGCGTCCACGCCGCCGGATCTTTCAGGGGCAGCGTCGCCGGATCTGGCGACGGCAGCGTGGCGGCCTGTTCGGCCAGTTCACCATAGCGCAGACGGGTATTGCCGGCGATGACCTCGCCATGCTCTGTGCTCAATGAGCTGGGTGCCTGGCCGAGACGAATGGCCGCCGCCTGGATCAACAGCGTCCGCGCCATTGCGCCCGCCCGGCGATAACGCTCGAACTCATCACGAATGCTGGAAGAGCCGACCGTGCCCTGAAACCCCCGCCGGAGATTGGCATAGACGGCGGCGGCCGGCGCATGCTCGACCTTGAGTGTGCTCCAGTCAGCGTCCAGTTCTTCGGCGATGAGCAGGGTCAGGGTGGTCCAGACCCCCTGGCCCATTTCGGCATGAGCCAGCAAAATGGTGATGCTGTCATCCGGTGCTATGCGCAGGAAGGCATTGGGCGCGAATTCGGCGGACTCCAGGTCTTGCGCCATCAGGCGTTTGCCAGCGGGCACCGTGAAACCGACAATCAGGCCACTGCCAAGCACGGCACCAGACTTAAGAAAACTGCGACGAGAAGAGACAATCGTGGCATTCATTGCAGAGCACTCCCTGGCTGAAAGGTGGCTGATGGAATGGGGTCAGGCCTTGCTCAAGTCGGCGGCGCGGTGGATGGCCAAACGAATGCGCTGGTATGTGCCGCAGCGACAGATATTCCCGGCCATGGCCTGATCGATGTCGGCGTCGGTGGGGGCAGGGTTGCTTGTCAGCAATGCCGCGGCGGCCATGATCTGGCCGGACTGGCAATAGCCGCACTGGACGACATCCAGTTCGGTCCAGGCACGCTGAACCGGATGGCTGATATCGGCTGACAGGCCTTCGATGGTGGTGATCTTTTTACCGGCCAGGGCACCGACAGGCGTGATGCAACTGCGCTGGGGCGAGCCGTCGATATGCACGGTGCAGGCGCCGCATAAACCCATCCCGCAGCCGAACTTGGTACCGGTCATGTTCATCAGGTCTCGAACGACCCACAACAGCGGCATATCGTCGGGCGCATCCACCTCCAGTTCGCGTTCATTGACCTGTAGCTTCATCGTTGACTCCCAGTCTGCAAAGAAAAGATCCGTGGCGACATTGAAAACACCGATGGCGACAGACACCATCGCGCTCAACCCCGATCGATGATCGGCAATGACTCGTGGGCTTTGTCGTCAATGGGATCGAGATGGAGCTTACAAGGCAGGTGCGCTGGCGATAAAGCCAGCAGGTTTGAATGGTCTGTGCAGGACGCCATAACAATTTTGGCGGACGCTGGAGCGTGCGCTGAGGCGCTTGCCTATCGGTGCGGTAGCCTCGGGCCGAGGCTGCCGGCTTGGCTTCTATTGAGCTTTTGCATAGCGTCGGTCGGACTTGCCGGCCTTGAGGATTGCCCCAGGCACCGGGTGGCCGACCAGCGTTGGCAGGGTGGCCGCCGCCGCGAGTAACTTGTCCAGGTCGACGCCGGTGTCCAGTCCCATGCGCTGGAACATGTGCACCAGATCCTCGCTGCAAATATTCCCGCTGGCACCCGGCGCATAGGGGCAGCCGCCCAGCCCACCGAGCGAGGCATCGAAACGATCGATGCCGGCGTCCAGTGCCGCCAGGGCATTGGCCAGCCCCATGCCTCGGGTGTTGTGAAAGTGCAGGGTGAACGGGGTGTGCGGCCAGCGCACCAGGGCTTCACGGCAGATGCGCGCGACCTGTGCCGGATCGGCCATGCCTGTGGTGTCACACAAGGTTACGCCCTGCACGCCGATGTCCAGCAAGCGCTGGATCAGTCCATGGACCCGCGCTTCGGCGACCTGGCCTTCGAACGGGCAGCCGAAGGCGGTCGACAACGAGGCGTTGATGAACACGCCGCTTCCCTGGCTGACGGCGATGATCTGGCGGAACTGCTCGAGCGATTGCTCGGCCGTCATGCGCAGGTTGGCCACGCCATGGCTGTCGCTGACCGACATCACCAGGTTGATCTCGTCAACCTCGCAGGCCAATGCCCGCTCACAGCCCTTCACATTGGGCACCAGCACGCTGTATTCCACCCCTGGCATGCGACGGATGCCGCGCATCACCTCTTCGGCATCGCGCAGGCTGGGAATCGCCTTGGGCGAGGTGAAGGAGGTGACTTCGATTTTCGCCAGGCCGGTTTGCGCCAGGCGATCGATCAGGGCGATCTTGTCTGCGCTGGGGATGAACTGGGCTTCGCTCTGGAAGCCGTCGCGGGTGACGACTTCCTGGATGTACAGGCGTTTGCTCATGGGGCGGTTCTCCGGGTGACGGTGAGGGGGCGCAAGCCTTTTTTGCAGGCGCCTCCTTGTTCAGATGATGCCGCGCTCGCGCAGGCCGCGGACCTGTTCGCCGCTCAGGCCCAGACCGGCCAGCAGGTCGTCGGTGTGTTCGCCTAATTGTGGGCCGCCGGCGCCGAGACG
This sequence comes from Pseudomonas sp. NFACC39-1, assembly GCF_900110355.1. NCBI lineage: Bacteria > Pseudomonadati > Pseudomonadota > Gammaproteobacteria > Pseudomonadales > Pseudomonadaceae > Pseudomonas > Pseudomonas sp. NFACC39-1. The sequence goes on from NZ_FODL01000003.1 coordinate 380,727, forward strand.
CCCCGGGGTGCGGCTGAGTTTGGGCAGTACGCCCGGCACTTTCAGCGCGCCGGCGCTGGTCTGCACGGTCTCGATCATCTGGCGCGCAAGGTAGTGCGGGTCCTTGACGATATCGGCGGCGGTGTAGGGGAATCCGGCCGGCACCAACGCCTGATTCAGTGCCTCCAGGACCTGATCTCGATCGTGTTGCCGGGTCCATTCGGCGATGGCCGCATCGATACGCTCGGCGTGTTCGCCACGCCCGTCGTTATGCGCCAGGCGCGGGTCGTCGGCCAGATCCGGGCGGCCGATCAGTTGCATCAATCGTTTGTAAATACTGTCGCCGTTGCCGGCGATCAGTACGTATTGACCGTCGTTGCAGGGATAGGAGTTGGACGGCGTGATACCCGGCAGGGCGCTGCCGGCGGGCTCGCGAATATAACCACAGGCGTCGTACTCCGGCACCAGGCTTTCCATCATGGCAAACACCGATTCGTACAACGCCACGTCAATGAACTGGCCCATGCCGCTGGTGTGGCGCTCCTGCAAAGCAAGCAGCACGCCGATGACCCCATACAGGGAAGACAACGAATCGCCCAGGCTGATGCCGACCCGTACCGGGGCCTGACCCGGGTGACCGGTGAGGTGGCGCAGGCCGCCCATGGCCTCGCCGATGACACCGAAGCCGGGGCGGTCGCGATAGGGACCGGTCTGCCCGTAGCCAGAGATGCGCAGCATGATCAGGCGCGGGTTGATCTTCGACAGCGTGTCCCAGCCCAGCCCCCAACTTTCCAGCGTGCCGGGGCGAAAGTTCTCGACCAGTACATCGGCTTCGGCCACCAGTCGGCGGACAATCTCCTGACCTTCCGCTGCTTTCAGGTTAAGGGTCAACGACTGCTTGTTGCGCGATTGCACATGCCACCAGAGCGAGGTGCCATCCTTGAGCTTGCGCCACTTGCGCAGCGGGTCGCCAACACCCGGCGGCTCGATCTTGATCACCTGGGCACCAAACTCCCCGAGCATCTTGCTGGCGAACGGGCCGGCGATCAGTTGGCCCATCTCCAGGACCTTCAGGCCTTGCAGCGCCATGCTGCTTACGTGTTGTTCTGTCATGTCTGCACCTTCGGGTCGTGCGCTGTTCTTTGTCAGGCAGGATGGCTCAGGCCCTGAAGCTGAACAATTGATCAATGACCAAGCCAGGCTTCGTATCTTGCGAAGTACCACCTGTGAGAACCTTGAACCTGTTCTTTATCGTGCTGCACGTCGTGATACACGACTGACAGGAGGCTGCGCCTATGCGTCGTATCGATTTCGTCACCCTCAAGCTGTTCGTCGCCATCGCCGATGAGCGCAGTCTGACCAAGGCTGCCGAGCGCGAGCACCTGGCCCTGGCGGCGGTGAGCAAACGGGTCAGTGACCTGGAAAACCAGTTGGGTATCGCCTTGCTCTACCGCCAGCCCAAGGGTGTCGAACTGACGCCGGCCGGGCATGCCTTGCTGCATCACGCCCGCAATATGATGGACAACCTTGCGCAGTTGAACGCTGATCTCAGCGAGTTCAGCGAAGGGGTCAAGGGACATGTGCGCCTTCACGCCAATACCTCGGCGGTGATCGAGTTTTTACCCGAGGACCTCAGTGCTTTTACCCGGTTGCACCCGCAGGTCAAAATCGACCTGGAAGAGCGGGTCAGCAGCGAAGTCATTCGCGCGGTGCGCGAAGGGCTTACCGATATCGGCATTTTCGCCGGCCATGTGCCCGCCGACGAGCTGCAGGTATTCAACTACCGTCACGACCGTTTGGTGCTGGTCACCCCACGCGCGCATCCGCTGGCCGAGCGCAGCCGCATCAGCCTGCACGAAGCGGTCAGCTACGACTTCATCGGGTTGCAGCAGGACGCCTCGTTACACGGCCTGCTGCAGCAGGCTGCGCGTCATTTGGGCACGCCATTGCGCCTGCGGATCCAGGTGCGCAGCTTCGAAGCCATTTGCCGGATGATCCACACCGGCATGGGGATCGGCATCCTGCCGGAGCTTGCCGTGCGGACCTATTTGCCGGCGCTCGATGTGCAGGTCATTGCGCTGGACGATCCCTGGGCGCGTCGCGAGTTGAAGATTGCCGTGCGCAGCCTGGAAGCGCTGTCGATGACAGCACGCCAGATGCTTGAACACCTGATGAGCAGCGAGCAACGGGAAGCTTCCATGGTCGAGCCTTCGTGAAAGCCGAAGGCAGCATTGTTCAAATATGAATTTCAGTCGCGCAGGGACGGGGGTTAGAGTCCAAACGGACTGAGGGGGATGCGTCCCCAACGCTCACACAAAAACAATAGGAGCTCACCATGAAGTATCCATCCGTGCGTCGTGGCCTGACCGGGGTGCTTGCCAGCTTTGCCCTGGTCGGTGCGTTGTCTGTCCAGGCCGCCGAACCGATTCTGATCAAGTTCTCCCACATCACCGCCGACAGCACGCCGAAGGGGCAGGGCGCCCTGATGTTCAAGAAGTTGGTGGAGGAGCGCCTGCCGGGTAAAGTGCAAGTGCAGGTCTACTCCAATTCGTCGTTGTACGGCGATGGCAAGGAGATGGAAGCCCTGTTGCTCGGCGAGGTGCAGATGTTGGCGCCGGCGCCCTCTAAACTTGAGCAGTACACCAAGCAATTGCAGTTGTTCGACTTGATGTTCCTGTTCGATGACGTCGCGGCGGCGCAGGGCTTTCAGCAGTCGGACAAAGGCAAGGCGCTGCTCCGATCAATGGAAGGCAAAGGCATCACCGGGCTGGCCTACTGGCTCAACGGCATGCGCCAGTTGACCGCGAACAAACCGCTGGTCAAGCCAAGTGATGCCCGCGGGCAGAAGTTTCGCGTGCAGCCGTCTGACCTGCAGGCCGCGCAATACAGCGCGTTGCGCGCCGTGCCGCGCAAGATGGCTTTCGCTGAGATCTACCAGGGCCTGCAAACGGGTGTGGTGAATGCGCAGGACAACCCCTGGTCGAACATCTATTCCCAGAAATACTATGAAGTGCAGAAGTACATGACCGAGTCCAACCATGCCATCGGTAACTACTTGCTGATCGCCAACACCCAGTTCTGGAATGGCTTGCCGGTGGATGTGCGCGATGACCTGGAGCAGATCATCGATGAGGTCACCGTCGAAGTGAACAAGCAGGCCGAGGCACTCAATCAGCAGGCCAAGCAAGGTATCATCGATTCGGGCAAGAGCGAGATCATCAGCCTGACCCCGCAGCAACGTGATGCCTGGCGCGATGCCGTGCGTCCTGCCTGGAAAGCCTTCGAAGCCCAGATCGGGACTGAATTGATCGAAGCGGCCCAGGCGGCCAACCAATCCAACTGAAAGAGCCTCAGTGGCGGCCCGCGATTGACCTGGGCCCGCCGCACTGATCAGGTCCGAGCGGGCGGGCGAGCATTCATAGGTGCTATTCTGCGCAAAAAGCGGAATAAGCAGGGCGGTCATGACCCCAGAAAACACGTTTCGTGTTCAAACTCCTCTGCCGGAGGACCTTCGGGTTTTCCTGACCGTGATTCGCAAATCCAGCTTTGCCGGTGCCGCGGATGAGCTTGGGCTCTCGCCTGCATTTGTGAGCAAACGGATTCGAGTGCTTGAACAAACCTTGCGCACGCGACTTTTGCACCGCACCACTCGACGCATTGCGCTGACAGAAGCGGGGGAAAAAACTCGGCGCTGGGCGATGCGCTTTCTCGACGACATGGATGATTTCGTAGGCGAGCTCACCGAGATACGCCAAGCTCCCCGCGGCCTGCTGCACATCTGCAGCAGCTTTGGTTTTGGCCGTAATCATGTCGCCCCTGCGATCGCAGAGCTGTCATCGATCTATCCAGAACTGGAGGTGCGGTTGGATGTGTTCGACCGCGTGGTAGACATCGTTGCCGAAGGCTTTGATCTGGAGATCCGGGTGGGTGACGACTTGCCGGGACATCACATCAGCCGCAAGTTGCTCAGTAACCAACGGGTGCTCTGTGCCACGCCGGATTATCTGGAGCGGCGAGGGGTCCCGATGACGCTCAAGGATCTTGCTCATCATGACTGTCTGGTCTTGAAGGAGCGGAACAACCCGTTCGGTGTTTGGCACTTGAATCACGCCCACCGTGATGAGGTCGTCCGGGTCAATGGCAGGCTGTCGTCGAACAGCGGAGAGATCGTACTGCAATGGGCATTGGCTGGGCGCGGGATTCTTCTGCGGTCGTTGTGGGATGTTCAGCCCCTGCTGGATCAAGGCAAGCTGGTCCGCGTGCTGCCCGACTACACCCAAAGCGCGAACGTCTGGGCGGTGTATCCGACCAGGCTGGCGGACTCGGCCAAACTTCGCGTTTGTGTGGAGTTTCTGGAGAGCTATCTGAAAAGGCTGCGGCTACCTGAGGCGTCCCACCCCTGACGACGGCCCGGTCCGGCTGCGCAGGCCCGCGTGATGCAGGCCCTTGTTCGCTTGAGGCTCAGGCCAGCCAGGGGTTCGAACGATGGTGCTGTGCCTCGAAGTCGCGAATTCGTGACGTATGCTCAAGCGTTGTGCCAATCGCATCGAGACCTTCCAGCAGCGCTTTTTTGCGCAATGGATCGATCTCAAACCCAATCATCTTTCCGGTTTGAAGGTGAATCTGCTGGGCATGCAAATCGATCGTGATCTGCGAGTTTTCAGGTGACCCAACGAGATGGCTGATCTCCTGCTGTTCTGACTCCTTCACTTGAATGAGAAGAACACCATTGCGTTGGCAGTTGTCGTAGAAAATACCGGCGAAACTCGTGCCGATCAGTGCGCGTATACCCAATTGCTTCAGCCCCCAAACCGCGTGCTCGCGGCTGGAACCACAGCCGAAATTTGGCCCGGTGATCAGGAAACTGGCGTGATCCCAGGGGGGCTGATTGAGAATGAAGGCAGGATTAGGGGCGCCATCGGCCAGGAAACGTAAGTCAAAAAAGACCCCGCGGTCCAGCCCATTGCGATCGATGCCCTTGAGAAACTGTTTGGGCATGATCACGTCGGTGTCCACATTCGCGGCGGGCAGCGGCGCGGCGGTACCGCGAACGATGGTGAATGGCTGCATTTCAGGTCTCCATGGACAGCTGGCGAACGTCGGTGAGGTGGCCGCAAATCGCTGCGGCGGCGACCATCGCCGGGCTCATGAGGTGAGTTCTTGCTCCGGCGCCCTGACGGCCCTCGAAATTACGGTTGGTACTGGAGGCGCAGCGATCGCCCGGTGACAGCACATCATCATTCATTGCCAGGCACATCGAGCAGCCGGACTGGCGCCATTCGAAGCCTGCATCCTTGAAGATCTGCGCCAGTCCCTCCGCTTGCGCCTGCTCACGCACCAGCGTGGAGCCCGGTACGATCATCGCGCGCACGCTCGCCGCTACTTTGCGGCCTCGAACGATGCGCGCGACATCCCGCAGATCCTCGATGCGTGCATTGGTACAGGAGCCGATAAAGGCGTGACTGATCGGCACTCCCGCCAGTCGGGTTCCCGGCTCAAGGCCCATGTAGCGCAGTGCCCGCTGCAGGTCCTGGCGGCGGATCAGGTCGCTCTCCAAACGCGGATCCGGTACGCACTCACCAATCGGCGCGGCCTGGTCCGGGCTGGTTCCCCACGTCACCATCGGCTCCAATGCGCTGGCATCGAGTTCGACTTCCTTGTCGAAATGCGCTCCCGGGTCGGAATAAAGCGCTTTCCATTTTTCGACAGCCTGCTCCCATTGCGCCCCTTTGGGGGCCCGCGGCTTGTCTTTGAGATAGGCGTACACTTTTTCGTCCGGTGCCATGAAAGCACCACGGGCACCGGCCTCTACAGCCATGTTGCAGATGGTCATGCGCGCTTCGACGCTGAGGGACTCGATGGTGGGGCCGGAGAACTCGATGGCGTAGCCCGTTGCACCGGATGCGCCGATGTCGCGGATCAAGGCCATGATGATGTCTTTGGAGGTGACGCCTGCGCCCATCCGCCCGTGCACATTCACGCGCAGGGTCTTCAGACGTTTATAGACCAACGTCTGTGTGGCGAGCAGGTGTTCAATCTCCGAGGTGCCGATACCGAAACCAAAAGCGCCCAGCGCGCCATAGGTCGTTGTGTGGCTATCACCTGCGGCCACGACCATCCCGGGAAGAATGAAGCCTTGCTCAGGGGCAATCACGTGCTCAATGCCTTGTCGCTTGTCCAGGACATCGAACAGCTCGATTGCGAAGTCTCGACAGTTCTGCTCGAAGTAAGAAACCTGAAGTGCGCCACCCGCATCCGGCATGGTCGCAACGCGATCAGGTGTGGTCGGGTTGACATGATCGACCACGCCCAACGTCGATGACGGGCGCCATACCGTTCTGTTCGCTTCTCTCAAGCCGCTGAAGGCCTGGGGGCTGGTGTATTCATTGGCGACCTGGCGGTCGATGTAGAGCAACACATGGCCGTGGTCATCCAGCGTACAGACGGTGTGGGCATCTATATGCTTTTGGTAGAGCGTTCTGGGGCCTTTCATGACGGTTCTCGCGAGTGATCGGAAGGCGCGTCGGGAGGGCCTCACGATGCGCCGCGCTCGATGAGCAGTCATGCCAGCATAGGGAATGCGATTGCAGGTTCAATGGCTGAAAAGCCAATCATGGATTCACGATTCGTGTTTAATCTGCGCGGCGTTCAGCGATCGGATAGCGCCCGGCCTACCGCGGTTGCTATCCGGCGCTGACGGGGAAAGACCGGCCCAGTCCTTTTAATCCAGATCCTCAGCCCGATGCCGCTCCGGCACTTGGCTCGTTTCATCACCCCAGGTGCGGTTCACTCGTTGCCCACGGATCACCGCCGGCCGGTTGGCGATCTCCTCGGCCCAGCGTTGCACATGGGTGTATTCGTGGGCAGCCAGGAACTCGGCAGCCGAGTACACGTTGTCGCGAACCAATTGACCATACCAAGGCCAGACCGCGATATCGGCGATGGTGTAGCTGTCTGCGGCCAGGTATTGGCTTTCGCCAAGACGGCGATTCAGGACATCGAGCTGGCGTTTGGTTTCCATGGTGAAACGATTGATGGGGTATTCAAGTTTATCGGGCGCGTAAGCGTAGAAATGACCGAAGCCTCCGCCCAGATAGGGGGCTGCGCCCATCTGCCAGAACAGCCAGTTCAGGGTTTCGGTGCGCCCGGCCGGATCAGTGGGCAGGAAGGCGCCGAATTTTTCCGCCAGGTACAGCAGGATCGAACCGGACTCGAAAACCCGGATCGCTGGCTCCACGCTGCGATCAAGCAACGCTGGGATCTTTGAATTCGGGTTGATCTGGACAAAACCACTGGAGAACTGGTCGCCCTCGCCGATGCGAATCAGCCAGGCGTCATATTCGGCGCCGGTGTGCCCCAGCGCCAACAGCTCTTCCAGCAGGATGGTCACTTTCACGCCATTGGGCGTGGCCAGTGAGTACAGCTGCAACGGATGTTCGCCCACGGGCAATACTTTTTCATGGGTCGGCCCGGCGATAGGGCGGTTGATGTTGGCGAACTGGCCGCCAGACGGGGCGTTGTGTTTCCAGACTCTGGGCGGTACATAGGGCGCTTTGCTCATGGGAGGGGCCTCATTGCCGACGTTTAGTGACCGCGTGAACCGCGAAAAAAACTCTGGCTCAAGCCTGCCATAGGAAGGTCAGCGTCAGCAAATCACCCCGCGCGCAAGCACAGCATTAGCCTCACCGGCTAACGCTCTTGGGTCATGATCCGATCCACTTCGCCTGAAGCCTTGAGCTTCGCGAAAGCCTGTTGAGCCCGGGTGACGATCTCATCCGGGGTGCTCAGACTAAACGCCATGTGAACTCGGTGGGGTTGTTCATCCAGGGAAAAGACCTCTTGCAGGGAGGTGAAATCCACTTGGGCATCTTTGCTCATCAGGCGCGCAGTGTTCTCGGGCATTGGCAGCAACTGAATCTGCTGATTCAACAGCTTTTGAAAGTTATCGTGGTTGTCCGCCGATACCACCAGCCGGGTAAAGCCTTTCTGCTGCAGGTAAACCTGCTTGGCGTCATTTCGCACCACGCCTATGGTGTACTGCTTGGCGTCTTCAAGGCTGTCAACGGCGATGCCGTCACGTCCACGCAGCTTGTAAAGCTTGGTCGTCGCCCGATGTATTTCACCCACCCACTTGAACATCTGTTCACGGGCCGGAGTGCGATCGAGCGGGAAGATCATTACATTGGGTTCATGCAGTGCTTTTTCGTAAGCGCGTGCCCATGGGTACAGCAACATACGATAATCGCTGATCCCTGCGCCTTTTAAGGTTTCGTCGGCTATTCGAGTGCCCGGCCCGACGAGCGCGCCTTCACGCAGATAGGCGTATAACGAGTCTTCGGTCACGACTTCGATCGCCTCGGCGTGACTTTTCACGCTGATCAAGGCCAGGAGCAAGCACGAGCAGAGCTTCAGACGATAGTGCATACAAACCTCGCTGCACATGATGGTTTTATAAAGCGACGCAATTGCGCCCCTGGCGTTTGGCTCGGTACAGCGCCTGGTCGGCGCGTTGCAGCAGTTGATCGAAGTGGTCCATGGTTTTGGTGTCCAGCTCGGCGACGCCGATGCTCAGGGTGACAAAAGGGGAAACCGCTGAGCCGCCATGGGGCAGTTCAAGTTCAGCCAGGCTTTCACGAAACCGCTGGGCGGCCTCGCATGCCTGGCTGGCGTTGATATTGGGCAATACCACGACAAACTCCTCACCCCCCAGGCGAGCCGTCAGTTCGCCGGAGCGGCCGAAGACACTGCGCAGGGTTCCGGCGATCTGTTTCAAGCACTCGTCGCCCTTGATGTGGCCGTAGGTGTCGTTGTAGATCTTGAAGAAATCCACATCGCACATCAGTACGGCTAGCGGGGTGTTGTGGCGAATCGCACGGCGGAATTCGACATCCTTCAGTTCATCGAAGTAACGACGGTTGGCCAAGCCGGTCAAGGCATCGTGACGCGACAGCGCTTCGAGGGCCTGGTTGGCAGCCTTGAGCTCCGAGGTGCGCGCCTCGACCAGTTCGGCCAACTGGTCGCGACTGGCTGCAAGGGCCAGTTCGTCCGAGTGCTGGCGCTCCAAATGGGCGTGGAGGTTGTCTTGCAGTGCATTGACTTTGAATTCGAGCAGGCTCAACTCGTCCTGGCGCTGGACCGAACGTTGCAGCTTGAGGTGGAAGTTGAGTGTTTGTGGTGAGAGTTTTCCCAGATGCCGGGCGATATGGACAACGTGTACGGTCACCAGACGGTTGAACATGGTCATGACCAGCCCGGCCAGCAGCAACGACTGGATCACCTGCGTGATGACGATGCTGCGGGCTTCGTCCCAGAGACGTTCCCAAAGCAGGTTGTTATCGCCCTCGATGGTCAGTTCACCGACCTTTTCGTTGGCGCCAAGGTAGGGCTGCGCGACGAGCTGACGATGCAGCACCGGCGCCACGCTGGATGGATTGCTGGCATATCGATTGAACTCGATGATTTCTGGCGACTGTCCGGGTCGCAGGATATTGAGTACCACGCGTCCCACCGGCGCCGCATTCGCGACGCTGGTGATCTGCTTGTCCAGCGACTCACGGTCCATTTCCCAAATGGCATGGGCCAAGGTGTTCTGGAACACCTGGTCGATCAGGAGCAGCTCCGAATTCATCTGCGCCAGATTGTTTTCCCAGGCCTGCCAGGTACGCAGCGTGACCATCGCCAAGGTAAAGCACAGGCAGAACACCAGCGTGGCCAAAACCAGACGCCGTCCCAATGAGCTGAATGTTCTGGTCTTTGGCGGGTGAAGGGGGACCGTTCGAAAATCGTCGGCCATGTCATAACCACTTGCGCATGATGGCGTCGTAAACGCCATTGCGGCGGATGGTCTCCAGGCCTGAGCGGAATTTCTCGACCGTCGCGGCCGGCGTCTTGCGACTGAACGCCATGCTCAAGCCATCCTGACTGCTCAATTCGGGAAGCGGCAGTGAACGGATCAACACTTTATCCGGGTCTTCACCATTCTGGCGGGTCAGGTACAGCGCGTTGAGCTCGTTGGAAATCCATAGCTCCACGTGATCGACCTTGAGCTTGCGGTAGTTGTGTTCGTACTTGTTGCTCGACTGAAGGTCTTTCCCAATGCGGAAACCCTTTGACACCAGGTATTGCTCACCCACGTCCTGATTGACGGTGGCAATCTGGTGACCGTGTGCATCGTCCAGCGAGTTGAGTTTTACCGGGCGCTCAGCCAGCGAGTACATGTACCACTGGGTTGGGGCGATGGCTCCGACCCACTGGAAAAGTGATTCGCGCGCAGGTGTCCGGACGATTGAATAGATCAATACGTTACTTTCATTGAGCGCCAGTTCGTAGGCCCGCGCCCAAGGCATGGGCTGGATGGACGCCTCTACGCCGACCTCCTTGAGCACTGCCTGGACCACCTCGGTGCTCATGCCGGTCACTCGCCCGTTCTGTGTCATGTTATAGGGCGGCAGTTCTTCCGTAACGATGCGCAGCGCAGTCTCTGCGGCGGCGTTTGGCAGGGTTGCGCTTGCACCCAGGAACATCAGGACGCAGCGCATCAGAAGACGGTTAAACGGCAAAATCATCGAGAGTTACCCTATGCAACCAGCAGTGCCGGCGTGGCCTGGGGGGCATTGATTTAATGTGTTATCGGCTGGGCCTATGGAGGCTTGAGTGTCATCCGTCGAACCGGGGGGCATTGAGCATGGGCGGGCGGTCCAGATCATATGGGAAACTTGAGTGTGGCCTGTCTTTTTCCAGCTGTCGATTCGGCGACATTTAATGAACGCGGGTTCGTTTCGCCGTAAGGAAAACAAACTGGCAGAGAAGTACGACGTATCCGGGCAGGGAGATGGCGGGGGAGGTGGCGAATATGAGTTGCAGTACGGTTTTGGCTGAATGAATGGCGTGACGCTGAAGCGTTGAACAAATATGGCGCTAAGGGCAAGGGCAAACCTGGGCAGGATTCATCAATTCCTGCCCAGGTGTCCGGCGCTTGGTTATCCGAGAATGGCGTTGAACAGCAACAGCGTGAGCAGAGAGGTGAACCAGCCAATCGTGGTCGGCACCGACCAGGTCAGCATCTGGTGCTTGGCGTTGGTGACCCCGAGCATGCGGTTGACTACCCAGAAATAGCTGTCGTTGAAGTAGCCAAAGACCATTGAGCCAATGGCCGCCGCCTGGGCGGCGAAGACCATGTTAACGTCGGGAATCGAGGCCAGGATCGGCGCGGAAATCGAGGCGCCGGTGATCATCGCGACGGTGCCGCTGCCCTGGATCAGGCGCACCAGCGAAGCGATCACGAAGGGGATCAACACCGCCGGCAGCGGCAAGGTGGCGACCCATTCGCCCATGTACTGGCCCGCACCGCTGTCGCGCAACACAGCACCCAATGCACCACCGGCGCCAGTGACCAGCAGGATGATGCCGGCGCTTTCCACGCCTTTCTCCATATGCGCGATGACTTCCTCACGCGGGCGCCGCGGCACCAGGCCATACAGTGCTGCCACGACCCCGAGGCCGACGGCAATGACCGGGTTGCCGACAAACGCGATGGTCTGGCCGAACAGGCTCTGGGTCAGGGTGGTGTCACCGTTGAGTTTGCCGAGGGCCACGACCAGGGTATTGGCGAAGATCAGCACAATGGGCAGCACGATGGGCAGCATCGACAGCCACAGCGGCGGCAGCTCGGCCTCGCGGGCATCGGCGCGTTCGAGCACTTCGCGGTAGGCGGTGGCGGGTTCGACCGGTTGCTGGCCGCTTTGCGCGATCATCGCCTCGATACGCGGGCCCATGAAGCGCGCGTAGGCCACCAGCACGAAGGTGCCGGGAATGGTGAACACCACGCCCCAGAAAATCATCAAGCCCACGTCGATATTGAAGATCCCGGCAATCCCCAGCGGCCCCGGCGTTGGCGGAACCGCATGGTGGGTCAGCATCAGGCCGCTGGCCAGGGCAATACCCAGGGTCAGCATCGATTTGCCACTGTTGCGCGCCAGCGCACGGACCAACGGGTTGAGGATGACGAACGCCGAGTCGCAGAAGATCGGCACCGAGACGATGTAGCCGGTCACCATCATCGCCCACTCTTCGCGTTTGTTGCCCAGCCAACGCACGAAGGTATAGGCCATCCGCTCGGCGGCGCCGGAGACTTCCAGCAGGCGACCCATCATCACACCGAAACCGATGACCAGGCCGATGGTCGACAGCGTGGCACCGAAGCCGGTGGTGATGGATTTGACCAGCGCGTCCGGCGCCATGCCGCCGCCCAGGCCAGCGATCGAGGCGGCGATGATCAGCGCCAGCAGGGCGTGGATGCGGGTCTTGAGAACCAGCACGATGAGTATGACGATGGCCAGGACCAGGCTCACCATCAGCTGTGGACCGGCGATAGAAGTTGCGTCCATTGGGTAATCACTCTTGTTGTTATTGGATGGAACGACGGCACCGCCAGGCGCCGCCTGGGTCAGTGATTCATGCTGAGCAGGTGCGCCCTTACCACGCTGTCAAAATCCGCGTCACCGCGAAAGCCCAGTTGCAGCGGCCGCTGGATGTCGAAGTCGCCGGGCCAGCTGCAGACGATGCGCTGGATCCGCTCGTCCGGCTCAAAGCTGACCCGCGCGCGGGCCGCCTCGCCACCGACACGGGCGAGACTGTCGAGCATTTCGCTGACCCGCACGCTGATGCCGGGCAGGTTGAGGGTCCGACGCAGGCCAAGCGCCTGACCGTCCAGACGCGCGGCATGGACCAGGTTGTCGACCACGGTCTGCGGCGAAGACAGCCACATGCGGGTATCCAGCGGTACCGGACAGTTGCTCGCCTCGCCGGCCAGGGGCTCGCGCAAGATACCGCTGGCAAATGACGAGGCCGCTGCGTTGGGTTTGCCGGGGCGAACGGAAATGGTCGGCAGGCGACACACCCGGCCATCGATGAAGCCCTTGCGCGAGTAGTCGTTGATCAACAGTTCGGCCATTGCCTTCTGCGCGCCATAGGACGATTGCGGCAGCGGTGCGAGTTCTTCGGGCACCTGCTCGGGCATCGGCCCGCCGAAGACCGCCAGGGAGCTGGCGAACACGAAACGCGGGGCCTGGGCCTGGTGGCGGCAGGCTTCGAGCAGGGCGCGGGTCGCCTCGAAATTGACCCGCATGCCCAGGTCGAAATCGGCTTCGGCCTGGCCACTGACGATCGCGGCCAAGTGATAGACCAGGGAGGTCTCTGGACCGATCAGTGATTGGATAAAGGCCGGGTCACAGATGTCGCCCGTGTGCGACACCACACGCGGGTCATCGATGGGGCAGGGCGCCAGGTCGACTGAGACAAGGCTAGCGCCGGGGGGCAGCAGGTCGCTCGCAGTGGGCGCCAGCAGCGCTTCGATCAGGCGGGCGCCGAGAAAGCCAGCGCCGCCAGTTACCAGGATCTTCATGTATTGCACTCCGCTTAAGGAGAATATTCGGGGCAGCGTGCCGAACGCCCCGTATTCTTGTTATTTGATGAACCAGGTGACAAGCAGTTGTCATGTTGTATGATGAATTTAACGTGGACGCAACCGTTGCGTGTTTTCTTCTTGCTCACAGCGAGTGGCAAGGCAGCGCGACGATTGCCGGGAGAATCTGAGTGGACAGTCTGAACGACGTTACCCCCAAGCTGGCCGAACGGCTGGCCAAACGCCTGAGTGCGGCGGTCCATGAGGGCCAGTTGGCCGCCGGTAACCGCCTGCCCACCGAGCAGGCCTTGTGCGAGCAATACGGTGTCAGCCGCACGGTGGTGCGCGAGGCTATTTCAATGCTCAAGCGCGAGGGCATGCTCACTTCGCGCCAGGGCAGCGGCACCTTTGTCGTGCCCAATCCCAGTGTCGCGTTGCGCCTGTCTCCGCCCCAGGGCAACTTCGAGGCCGTGGTGGAAATCCTCGAGTTGCGCAGCGCGCTGGAGATCAAAGCCGCCGAACTGGCCGCGGCGCGGCGCACCAATGCGCAATTGCGGGCGATGCAAAACGCCTTGGCCGAGCTCGACGAAGCGGTTGAGCGGGGTGAAGACGGCGTGCGCGAAGACCTCGCCTTCCACCGTTCGGTGGTGGCCGCCACCGGCAACCAGCACTTTCTCGAAACCATCGATTTTCTGCACCAACTGTTGCAACAGGCGATCCGAGTGACCCGTTGCAATGAGGCGCGTAACAGCCAGTACATGCGTCAGGTCGACCAGGAGCACCACGCGCTGCTCGCCGCCATCGCCGCCGGTGACAGTGAGGCGGCACGTACCGCGGCCTCCTCGCACCTGCGTAACGCCGAAGTCCGCCTGCGTGAAGCGCGAAGCGAGGCCGACGCGTCCGGATAACAACCACAAGAGGATTCACCCGTGACAGCAATATCCAATATTGGTGTGGTCGGCCTGGGCTCCATGGGCCTGGGCATGGCGCGTTCCCTTTTACGTGCCGGTTTGCCCGTGTGGGGCTACGACATCCGCGAGGACGTGCGCCAGGCCTTCAGCGCTGAGGGCGGCCAGCCGGTCAGCGGCCTGAGTGACAGCGCGGCGCTCAGCGATCTGCTGTTCATCGTGGTGGTCAACGCCGCGCAGACCGAGCAACTGCTGTTCGGCGCGCAGGGAATTGCCGCGCGGCTGCGTCCGGGTTCCGTGGTCATCGCCTGTGCAACCATCTCGGCGGCGGCTGCGCGGCGCATCAGCGAGCGCTTGGCCGAGCACCAGGTGCTGATGCTCGATGCGCCGATTTCGGGTGGTGCGGTGCGTGCCGAGGCGGGCGAGTTGACCATCATGGCGTCGGGGCCGGAAGCGGCCTTCGAACGGGCGCAAACGGCACTTGCTGCGGTGGCCGCCAAGGTCTACCGGCTGGGTGAAGAGGCCGGGCAAGGCTCGCAGATCAAGCTGGTCAACCAGTTGCTCGCCGGGGTCCATATTGCCGCGGCGGCCGAAGCCATGGCCTATGGCATTCGCCAGGGCTGCGATCCCGAGGCGCTCTACGAAGTGATCAGCCACAGCGCCGGCAATTCCTGGATGTTCGAAAACCGCGTGCCGCATTTGCTGGCGGGTGATTATCGACCGCGCTCGGCGGTGGATATTTTCGTCAAGGACCTGGGGCTGGTGCTCGACAGCGCCCAGGAGGCGGTCTTCCCGTTGCCGCTGACCGCCAGCGCCCACCAGATGTTCAAGCAAGCGTCGGCTTCCGGGCTGGGGCGCGAGGACGATATCGCCGTAGTGAAGATATTCCCCGGTATCAACCTGCCTGCCGCCGCCAACGAGGAGATTTGACCATGCCCCTGATTGGATGCATTGCCGACGACTTCACCGGAGCGACCGACCTTGCCAGCATGCTCGTGCGCGGCGGCGCCCGCACTGTGCAGACCATTGGCGTTCCACGTGGACCCTTGGCGCTGGGCGAAGCCGACGCGCTGGTGGTGGCGCTCAAGTCGCGCAACCTGGCGCCCGAGGAGGCAGTCGCACAGTCGCTGCAGGCGCTGGAGTGGTTGCGCCAGCAGGGCTGCCGACAGTTCTACTTCAAGTATTGCTCGACGTTCGACTCCACCGCCGAGGGCAACATCGGCCCGGTCAGCGATGCGCTGCTTCAAGCCCTGGGCAGCGACTTCACCGTGGCCTGTCCGGCCTTTCCGGAGAACCGCCGTAGCGTGTTCAACGGCTACCTGTTCGCCAATGACGTGCTGCTCAACGAAAGCGGGATGCAGGATCATCCACTCACGCCCATGCGCGACGCCAATCTGCTGCGCGTGTTGCAGCCGCAAACCCGCCACCCGGTCGGCCTGATCGACTACCGGACCCTGCGCGCGGGCGTCGAGGCGACCCGTCAGCGGATCGCCGCGTTGCGCGCTGAAGGCGTGGGCATCGCCGTCAGCGACGCTATTGATAATGAAGATTTGCAGGTGCTTGGCGCCGCCTGTGCCGACCTGCCGCTGGTTACGGCCGGGTCGGGGCTGGCGTTGGGCATGGCCCAGGATTGGCAGGCCAGAGGCTTGTTACAGGCCAATGGCGAGGCCAGTCGGCTGGAAGCCGGTTGGGGACGTCAGGCGATTCTCAGCGGTAGCTGTTCGCGAGCGACCCTCGGCCAGATCGAGCGGGCGGCAGCGGTCTATCCTGCCTTTCGTCTGGAGGCGGCCGAGCTGATGGCCCGCGGTGACGCCCTGGTGGCCGAGGCTCTGGCCTGGGCTGCCGGCTACCAGGGGCCGGTGCTGATCTATGCCAGCAGCCCAGCCGACGAGGTTCGCCGGGTGCAGCAACAGTTCGGCGCGCAGCAGGTCGGTGAACGCATTGAAGCGGCCCTCGCGGCGATTGCCCGTGCGCTGGTCGAACAGCAGGGCGTGGGTCAATTGCTGGTCGCCGGTGGTGAAACCTCCGGCGCAGTGGTCGGCGCGCTGGGCATCGAAGGTTTGCGCATCGGGCCGAGCATCGACCCCGGCGTGCCCTGGACCCAGACGCTCGGCCAGTCCGGGCGGCCGCTGACCCTGGCGCTCAAGTCCGGTAATTTCGGCAGCGCCGATTTCATGATCAAGGCCTGGGAGATGCTGAGATGAAGGAAAGTCAACTGCGCGAAGAGATCGTCGAGATCGGCCGCTCACTCTACCTTCGTGGGCTCAGCCCTGGCTCTTCCGGCAACATCAGCGTGCGGCTGGACGATGGCTGGTTGCTGACCCCGACCAACGCCTGTCTAGGTCGCCTGGACCCGGCCGACATCGCCAAGCTCGATTGGCAAGGTAACCACCTGGCCGGCAAACCCGCCTCCAAGGAAGCGTTCCTGCACCGTGCCGTCTATGAAGGTCGCGAAGATTCGGGGGCCATCGTGCATCTGCATTGCACGCATTCGGCGGCGGTGTCCTGCCTGGACTGCCTGGACGCTACGTCGTGCCTGCCACCGCTGACACCTTACTTCGTCATGCGCGTGGGCCGCTTGCCGCTGATTCCGTACCACCGGCCCGGTGATCCGCGGCTGGGCGAGGCGATTCGCGGACTGGTCGGGCAGCACAGTTCGGTGTTGCTGGCCAATCACGGGCCGGTCGTTTCCGGCAAGAGCCTGGAGGCGGCCACATACGCCATCGAAGAACTCGAAGAAACCGCCAAGCTCTACTTGTTGCTGCGCCAGCAGCCGGTACGGGCGCTGGACGACGAACAAATCGACGAACTGCGCCAGACCTTCGGCGCCCAATGGTGACTGCAATGCCACGTTTCGCTGCCAACCTCAGCATGATGTTCAACGATGCACCCTTCCTCGATCGCTTCGGCCGGGCGGCCAAGGCCGGTTTCAAGGGCGTGGAATACCTGTTTCCTTATGAGTTCGCACCGGCCGAGCTGGCCGGGCGTTTGGCCGAGCACGGGCTTAGCCAAGTGCTGTTCAACCTGCCGCCGGGGGATTTTGCCGCGGGCGAGCGCGGTATCGCGGCGTTGCCGGGGCGCGAGGTGGAATTCCGCGAAAGTGTCGACCGTGCCATCGAATACGCCCACGCGCTGGGCTGCCCCAAACTGCACGCAATGGCCGGGCTGGTGAGTGACGAGAGCCAGCGTCCGCGCATGCGCGAGGTCTATCTGGAAAACCTGCGCTACGCCGCCCGACGTTTGGCCGAGCACCAACTGACACTGCTGATCGAGCCGATCAACACCCGCTCGATTCCGGGTTACTTCATCAATCGCCAGGCCGAAGGCCATGCAATCCTGGCTGAACTGGGCGAGCCGAACCTGCGCGTGCAACTGGACCTGTTCCATGCACAAATCATGGAGGGCGATCTGATTGCCGGTTTCCAGCGCTTCCAAGCCGGCGTCGGGCATATCCAGATCGCCGGCGTGCCGGATCGGCACGAACCCGACCAGGGAGAAGTGAACTACCCGTACCTGTTCAAACTGCTCGACGAAGCCGGTTACGAGGGCTGGATCGGCTGCGAGTACAACCCCCGCGGTCTGACCGAGGATGGCCTGGGCTGGTTTGCGCCCTGGCGCTGAGCGGGGTCCGAAAAAACCGCATTCAACCTGTGTACACCGTCACCCGATTGCGCCCGGTTTTCTTGGACGTATACAACGCCTGGTCGGCCCGGGCGATCAGTTCGGCGTGGCCGGTCGCGGGTTGGCTCAGGTCCGCCACTCCCAGGCTGATGGTGAATCGGATGCTCTGGTCGTTGAACAGCACTTGCAGCTCCTCGACTGCATGGCGCAGGCGCTCGGCGAACATCCGGGCGCCGACCTTGTCGGTGTCCGACAGCACCACACCGAACTCTTCGCCGCCATAACGCCCGGCCACATCGGAGTCGCGTACATGTTCGTGCAAAAGCCGGGCGACCTGCTCGATGACCTGATCCCCGGCCTGGTGGCCATAGGTGTCGTTGACTCGTTTGAAGTGGTCGATATCGAGCATCACCAGGCTCAAGGCATTGCCGTAGCGTTGATGCCGCGCGTAGGCAGCTTTCAGGCTCGCCTCCCAATGACCACGGTTGTACAGCCCGGTCAGTCGATCGGTGCTGGAGAGCTGCTGCAATTGCGCATTGGCGGCCTGTAGTTGATGCCGGTTGGTGGCGACGTCGGTGACGTCATAGATCACCAGGCAGATGTGACTGATCTTGCTGTCGGGCGAGCGCAACGGTAACAGCGTGGTGTTCTGGTACATGAACTCTTCCTGGCCGGTGATGGGCTGGTAGCTCTTGAACCGCACCAGATAGGGACGCTGCTCCCAGACAGTGAACGCTGGAGTGCCCAGGGCCGCGACGCTTTCCACCTTGCGGCTGAACCACTGGCGATCGATTTCGGGAAACAGGCTGAAAAAATGCTGGTTGTGGGCGTCCTTCGGCTGCACGCCGGAGCGGTTCTCCATGAACGTGTTCCAGACCTGTACGCGGTAGTCGCGGTCCAGCACCACCACACCGACATCGATGCTCTGAACAATGGCCAGCAACCAGTGGAACTCGTTCAGATCAATGGAATCAGGCATGGCTCAGGTCATCAGGTAGGTGAGTTTTTGGGTCAGCCGCTCGATCGAGTCTTCCGTGAACAGCAACAACAGATCGAAACGAATATCGTGCCCTTCCAGGCTGTAGCTGATTTCCACCGCCAGGGTCTTTTTCCAGTGCTTGCGGTTGACGTGAATCAGCTCCTCGATGGCCGCGTGCTGGCCGAGAATCTGCGGATGCCCCTGCGAGAACACCACGTCGATCTGATCGGCAATACTGCTCAGGCACGCGCCGATCAGAACGCTGGAAAGGTCCAGCAGCATTTCCAGGTCCGAATAATCGCTGCTTTGGCGCTGCATCAGTTGCGCGATGTCGGCGATTTCCGATTCGTGAAATATCAGCAGGGCTTCGCCGGCAATACCACTGCCGATAAAGCCCTGGCAGATGGCCGTGAGTTGCTGGGAGCTGCCGGCATCGTTAAGCGCCATATGCAGCTCACCCACCTCAAGGATGTTCACGTTCGGTACCGGTAACTGCACAAACACACCCAGCACCTTGGCAATCAGGGCGGCGGCCTGGCCGATGGCAACGTTGACCGTCTCGCGGAACGCATCGTGAAAACTGATGGCCGTGTTCGTCAGCGAACGATTTTGCGGCGGCGCCTGGCCCGGTTTTGTCAGTAGCCCCAACTCACTGAGCGTCTGGCGCAGCTCGTTTTCATCGAATGGTTTTTTCAGGAATGCCAATGCGCCCAGCTCCAGCACGCGGCGTACCGCCTGCTCCTGGACGTCACCGGAGATCACGATGACTTGCGCCTTCAAGCCTTCGGCGCGCAAGGCGCTCAACACCTGATAACCATCCATCTCCGGCATGGTCAGGTCCAGCAGCACCACTTGGCCCAGGCCCTGGCGTATGGCGTCCATGGCCTGGCGCCCATTGCTGGCCTCGGTGACCGAGACCGGCCAGTCCGCCGGCAATGCACGGAGCACCTGTTTGCGTGCCATGTTGGAGTCGTCACACACCACGAGGGGGATCACTGACACTGGGACGCCCATTCAAGTTGAACAGCGGGGGAGGTCATGCCTGTCACAAAGCTGCGAAACCTCCCGTTAGCTAAAAACTGGACCATTAAGTCAGGAGAGTCAAATGCACTTCATCCGTTAGGGCAATCGCGGCGGCGCATGAAAGGCTACGAAGAAAATAATTATAAAAATTAATCAGTTTTCGAGAGGTCGGTGCGCGAGCAACGCTAAAAACGCTACGAAAGTCTCCAACCGAGGGACTCACATTTTTTTCCTGTCCCGCCCTGAATTATCGGTTTTGACGCCTGTTTACAAGGAGTGTATGTCATGAACGATTCTTTAAAATTAAGAAACCTAACGGTTTCCTTTCTTGGATTTTTAGGCATACTCCATCTTGCGAGTAGGTTTGTGCGCCTGCTCATAGGGTATTTAGTGCTGTTCAATAACAATAACCAGCAGGAACCTACGCCATGAACATTCCCGGTCACCCCGCGGCGCCCGTCGGCACCGAACAACTCACTGCCAGGCTTGCACAGATGAAGCAGGCCCACCTGGCCGACGGGCCGGCGAGCCTGGAACTACGGCGCGACCGACTGGACCGGGCCATTGCATTGCTATTGGATAACCGTGAAGCCATTGTTGAGGCGGTATCGGCGGACTTCGGCAATCGCAGCCGCGAACAGACGCTGCTTTCCGATATTGGCGGTTCCGTGGCAAGCCTCAAGCATTGCCGTGAGCATCTGGCCGAGTGGATGCAAGCGCAATCGCATCCGTCACCCTTCCCCGGCAGTGAGGCGCGGGTCGAGTGCCAGCCGTTGGGCGTGGTGGGCGTGATCAGCCCCTGGAACTTTCCCATCGTACTGGCGTTCGGGCCGCTGGCGAGTATTTTCGCCGCCGGTAACCGGGCCATGCTCAAGCCTTCGGAACTGACCCCGCGAACCTCGTTATTGATGGGCCAATTGATCGCCCGATATTTTGACGAGAATGAACTGACCACGGTGCTGGGCGATGCCGAAGTCGGCGCGCTGTTCAGTGCCCAACCCTTCGACCACCTGATCTTTACCGGGGGGACGGCAGTGGCCCGGCACATCATGCGTGCCGCCTCGGACAATCTGGTGCCGGTGACCCTGGAGCTGGGCGGCAAGTCACCCGTGCTGGTGTCCCGTAGCGCCGACCTGGCGACGGTGGTGCAGCGGGTCATGACGGTGAAGACCTTCAACGCCGGGCAAATCTGCCTGGCCCCGGACTACGTGCTGCTACCGGAAGAATGCCTGGAAGACTTCGTCGCCGAGGCGGTGCGCTTCGTCGCTGCCATGTATCCCTCCTTGCACAGCAACCCGGACTACACCTCCATCATCAACCCACGCAACTTCGACCGCCTGCAGGGTTATCTGGTCGATGCTCGCGCCAAAGGGGCGCGGCTGATCGAGATCAACCCAGCGCAGGAAGACCTGGCTGATCGCCAGACCCGCAAGATCGCTCCGACGCTGGTGCTGGATGCCACTGAGCAGATGCAGGTGCTGCGCGAGGAAATCTTCGGCCCGCTGTTGCCGATCAAGACCTATCGCGATTTCGCCACGGCGATCGACTACGTCAACGGTCAACCGCGACCCCTTGCCGCGTATTACTTCGGCGAGGACGCCGGTGAGCGCCAGCAGGTGCTGGAGCGCACGACTTCGGGCGGTGTGGTGATCAATGACGTCATGAGTCATGTGGTGTTCGAGGCGCTGCCATTTGGCGGTGTCGGTCACTCCGGTATGGGGGCGTATCACGGTGTCTACGGTTTCCGTACGTTCAGTCATGCCAAGGCGGTGGTGGTGCAGAGCCCGGTCGGTGAGTCCAACCTGGCGATGCGCGCGCCTTACGGCGCAATGATCCACGGTCTGCTGGATCAATTGCTGACTGCCCACTGAGTCGTTCAGGAGTATGACCATGAACATGCTGACAACCTTCAAGGCCAAGCTGCTGCGCGCCTTTGCCAAACGCATGAAAGCCAAATTCACCTACGACGCGACGCAGTATCCGTTGCGCTTGCTCGACGAAACACTCATCCCCACAGCGTGGGGCCCGGCACGGGCCTTGTTCTATTGGCCCCATACGTCGTCCACTGAGCCTCTGCCCGTGTATCTGAACCTGCATGGCGGCGGCTTTGTGGCCGGGGTGCCGGAGCATGACGACAGTTATTGCCGGCGCTTGGCTCACAACCTGGGTTGCCTGGTGGTCAATCTGGACTATGTCCTGGCCCCCGAGTTTCCCTTTCCCGCAGGTTTGCGACAGAGCTTCGCGGTGCTTGAGTGGCTGGCCGAACAGGCCACGACCCTGGGCATCGACCCACAACGCATCGCGGTCGGTGGGCACAGCGCGGGCGGCAACCTGGCCACCGGCGTGGCCAATCTGGCACGGGGGCATCAGCGCTTGCGGGTGGTACATCAGGTCATTGACTATGCGGTACTGGACTTGGCCCAGGATCCCGGACTGAAGCTTTCTCCCATCGACAAACCCTTACTCGGTGCGGGTCTGGTGCGCTTTTTCAATAGCTGCTATCTGAGCGATCCGGCCCAGGCCCGGGACCCTCTGGCCTCGCCATTGCTGGCGACGGTTGAGCAATTGCAGGGCATGCCCCCGACAACGTTGATCACCGCCGAGCACGATATCCTGCGTGCTGAGGGTCAGGCCTACGCGCAGAAATTGCGCCAGGCCGGTGTCGTGGTGAACGAAAAAATGTTCACCGACTGCGACCACATGTTCACCCATCTAGGGCCTGATGCTACGGCGCAGGAGGCTTGGCAGCTCATCGAGGATTCCCTGCGTGAAGCGTTTGCGGGGGCGGGCTGCGCTAAGCTGGGCACCTCTGTGAAACCACCACCGGAACACGTGCACCATGCCGATCAACAGGCTCCGTAATGACTGAAACCACTGAGCAGCCCGTTAGGCGCGGTCGTCCGCCGATACGCAGCCGCCAGGAGCAAATGACCTCGCTGTTGGATGCCGCGGCGCAGGCGCTTGGCAGCGGCAATTTCGCCAACATCACCATGGATGCCATCGCCCGCGCCGCCGGAATCTCCAAGAAGACCTTGTACCAGTTGGTGGCGAGCAAGGAGGCGTTGCTCTCGCAACTGGTGGCCAGGGACTTGTCCACCCTGGAACTGCTATTGGAAAGCGGCATCGACTGCGCCGAGGATCTGCTCAGCGAGTTGCGCATGTACCTGACGTTATGGGCGCGTCTGACCCTCTCGCCATTGGCGCTGGGTCTCTACCTGTTGGCTGCCCAGGGACGCGAGACGGCGCCGGGCCTTGCCAGGATCTGGTATCAGGAGGGTGCCGGGCGTTGCCTGAGCCTGTTGCGCGGCTGGTTGGGCAAGGCCGCCAGCAAGGGATTGTTGGCTCACGAAGATGTCGAGTCAGCGGTGGAGCTGATCGACTCGCTGTTGATCTCCCAGCCGCTCAAACTGTTCACCCTCGGGGTGCAACAGAGCTGGTCCGACGAGCAGATCGAGCAGCGGGTCGAGGTGACCCTGGGCCTGTTCGGCCGCTGCTTTATCCATCGTGTGCCCAAGCCGTGAGCGCTCACCGGGGCAGCTGCACGCTCCACAAGACCCCTGTGGGAGCAAAGCTTGCTCGCGATGACTGAGGCACA